>JACPQY010000001.1 GCA_016190245.1 Nitrospirota bacterium
ATCTCTTGTGCAGGTCCAAGCCTGCGATATAATCCCCTTGCATCGCTGCCTCCTTTCAGTTGGGACAATCCTTTTTCCACGATCATCCCACGGGAGGCAGCCGCTTTCATACAATTACGCGTAGGGGCTCGGCGTGCCCGCCCTAACTGGCACGGCGGGCTTGCCGACCCAAATTGTGAACCTTATTTGCGGACGATCCCTTAACTCGCCGAAGTTGGGGCAGTGGCGGGGCAATTGGGGGGGGGGAGAAGGCCACCCGGTCGCGTGCGACGAGGAGCGGTTGGTCGTGCGGAGGACGGCTACGGGCGAACTTCGAGTCTCAGCGCCGAGGAGTTTTCGCGATCGAGAAAAATCGTCTGCGCGGCCGCCCGGGGTTCGGCCGTTCGATTCCAGTCATGGTCCACGTTGGGATGCGGGGCCACGGCGCGGAGGTTCGAGCTGGAGATTTCCAGCCGGAGCCGATCGCCCTGTCGGAGGGTCCAAAGGATCGGTGGCATGTCGATGTGGAGGTCAACCCTCTCGCCTGGCTTGTATCGGGTCTGCATTCGATTGCCTTCGCGGTGGGAGAGCGTGGCATAGCCCTCGCGGAAGTAGAAGGCCTGTCCATCAGGTTTGACGAGTGAGAGCCGGGCCACGAAGGCGGTGTCGGGCGCCGAACTGGCCACGGAGAGGGAAACGGAGATGGCGCCGTCGAGCGTGAGATCTGTCGCGCGGCCTTCGGACTCGAACACAAGCACGTCCGTGCGGGAGCACAGATCTTTCTGTCGCTTCGCCCCCGCCCACTCGGCGGAAAGGAGCGCGCCGCCCTCGCGGATGATCGGGTCGCGCGGGTCATAGACATACGTGAGGGCTCGCGTCTCCACGGAGGGCGTTGTCGAGAGGACGCCCTTTTCACCGCAGGCCGCGGCGCCCCGATCCCCGCCCAGGTAGAGCAGGTGTTCGGGGCGATCTTTCGGCCACAGGGTTCGCCGCTCGATCCATTCGTCGAGCCCCGGATCGTACAGCATCACCGGGCCCCAGGCAGACATCGGTGTGCCCTTCAGGTGGTGGCCGTACCATTCAAGGAGCTTGTCCTGAAAGGTGAGCAGGTTTCCACCGTGCTCGAAGACCAGATCGTGGGACTCCAGCACGCCCATGCTGTGCGTCCACGGTCCGACAATGATCCGTGATGCGCCGCTTCCCCCCTCCCTGGCCTGAACCCGCTCGAAATCCGCCAGTTGAGTCGCATTGAAAATGTCGAACCAACCCGAAATCATCAGGATAGGAGTGTCGATGCGATCGTAGACATCGCGGGGGAGGTAGCGGTCGTAGTATTCGGTGTCGAAAGGATGATCGAGCCACTCGTTGTACCAGGGAATGTCTCCCCCGAAGGCGTCGTCGGCCTCAACGAGCGGCCAATGCATCGCGGCCGCCTCAACGGTCTGGCCCGGCACTCGGGTCTGGGCGGTCGGCTCCCGTATCCCCAGCGACCAGCCGACGGTGATGTCGGACCTGACAAGTCCGTTGTGATAGAAGAGACTGTAGGCGCTGCTTGGGGTGATCATTGGGACGATCGTTCGCAGAGTGGCGGGTTGCTGGTGAGCCAGCGCGAGTTGAGTGAAGCCGAAGTACGAAGCACCGGCTGTGGCCAAGTTCCCGTCGAACCACGGTTGGGCCTCAATCCAGTGGACGGTGTCGATTCCGTCGGCCTGCTCGTGGAGGAGCGGTTCCCATTCGCCATCGCTGCGGAACCGGCCCCGCGTGTCCTGCACGGCGACGGCAAGGCCTGTGGTCAGGAAGAAAGTGGCCAGCACCGATGTGACGTCAAGGGTGTCCCCGCTCGCGTCTTTGCCGTAGGGGAGACGGATGAGGACGAGGGGGTGGGGGCCGCTCGTGCCCGGGAGATAGACATTTGTGGCGAGTCGGATGCAATCCCTCATGGGGACCATGATCTCGGTCATGCCGCCTGCGGCGATATCGGGCGCGAACGCAGCGGGATCGCATGGGGAGGAGCCGTCTGAACAGCCTTGGAGCAGCCAGAGCGAGAGCGTCACCCAAGCCAGACAATGGGACGTGAGCCGCTTCATCATCTGGTGCTTGAAATCAGAAGCCGTGTATCGCGTGGCCGGCTCCCGGGGAAGCGGCCGCCTGCCGTGGGCTCACTGGTCTCATGTGCAACAGCCCGGACTATCCACCCAACAGGAATGTCGTCAGCGGAAAACGAATCTCCCGTCGCTCCGTGTTGCCGGGCCGCTCGGAGATGGTGTCCGCCTTGACGATGAGATCCTCGATTCGCCAGTCGTAGGTTACGCGCAGCCCAAGCCCCTCTGTATCGGTGTACCCGACCTCGCCGCCAAGTGTGAAGCGCAGCCGCGTCAGATCGTTCCCGATTTCATAGTCGCACTCGATCGATCCGTCCAGCGTGTAGTCGCCGTCCAGCGAGGGGCTGTTGTTGAAGTTCTCGAAGCGCACGGAAATCTGTCCTCTTGCCGTCTTGGCGTTGAGCTCGGCATCGCGGATGGAAAGAATCATCTTCCCCGCCTTGTGTCCCGGCAGCGTTGATTCGATCGAAGGATGAACGTCGTTGATATCGAACGGCACAATCTCGACGGGGTAGGTTTCCAGGGTGGCTCCATCGAGGAAGGCGGGTTTGCCGGCGGCCATGTGTGCGTTTGAAGACCGGCCTGAAAACTTGACCAGGCCATACCGGCGAAGAGCGTGGGAGGGGTCGGGACTGGACAGAAGTCCGGCCCGGATTTGATTGAAGGGCAGGGTTTCGTGATCGATCCACCCGCTCTGAAACGAAAACAGCCCCTCCGGAGAGCCGTCAACGAGCTTGGTCATGCCGGCTTCTCCCGTTGCGTCCATGTAGTAGAGGTCGTGGACCCACGGCACCGCGCCGCCCGTTTGGGCTAGTATCCCGCCGAGGAACACCATGATGTCGTCCATGAACGTGGGGAGGGGCAGCGGGAAGAATTGGCGCACTTGGTAGTAGTCCTGCCCGGATTGAACGGCCATCCCGAGGCCCGTGGGATCCCACGTGGCGGTTTCATTGTTCTCGGGATGAGACGTGAGGCGGCGGGCCTCGCGGGCCTCGATGGAGAGCGCGTAGGCGTCGATGTTCATGGTGGAGCCGAACGTGGCGAAAATGGACCACCAGTCGCCGATAGGGGAAGGATCCTTCCATTCCACGAGGGCGAGCGAGCGGGAAAGAGCGGTGAACGGATCCCCATCTCGTCCCAGGAAGCGGACCTCCAGGACCTCCCCGAGCGAAAACTGCCCATCCTTCTCGATGAGGTCCGCGAATACCAAGTGCATGCGGCTGTCCGTCGTCACCTGAGTCCAGACAAGTCTGGAGCCGTCACGGCTCACACGGGGAACGCGGGCAATCCCATCGAAAAACGTCAGCCGCTGAGGATCGGATCCGTCGGTCTTCATGATGTAGATTTCACCGCCGCCCCTGATCAAGAATGGATTGGAACCCTCGGGGCGATCGCGATCGGATCGGAAAAGCAGATGTCGGCCGTCCGGCATGTAGTAGGGCTCGGCATTGAAGTTGAAGGGTGACTTGGAATGGTCGCAGGTGAGGCAGGTGTTGGTATCGGGAGCCTCAGTATTGGGAATGTAGACCACTTGGGACCCGCCGAAGGAGTCAGGCTGAAAGGTCACCCCTTGGAGGGGATTGGTCGGATCTATCTCCGAGACGAAGGCCCGGATATGGTCTGCAACGGTCTTGACCTGGAACGAATCCCAAGGCGGGCCGTAGGACGATTCCGACTCGCTGCAGGCAGGGGCAAGTAGAAGCAATCCCAGTATTGGGGTGAAGTGGCGCATGAGAGTTCGGGTGTCCCGGCTGTACGTTTGAGTGATGATCGGTGGACACGTACCATCGCCCTCCCGTGGCGTCAAGCTGCTCGAGCGGACTCCGGATGGTTTTGAACGCGGGCGGGGGTGTGCTATGAGCCGGGGATGAGTTCAATGCGCCAGAGATCCGGGAGTTGGCCGACGATCTGCTTGTTCGCCGGTGTCCTGACTCTCTCGGGGTGCGATGAAAAGAGCGCTGCCCAGAACGCAGGCCAGTGCGAGGTTTCCGTGCCGACAGCCGAGGCGCTCAGAAAAGCGGGCGAGTCGGAAGGGAGTTTTCTCCTCCCCGGCGGGCGGGCGCTGACTCCGACCGGTCAACACCTCGTCGTCGGTGGTTTCCCGGTGGACGTGCGGGTTCATCCCTCCCTCCCGTTCGCGTACGTGGCGAACACGGGCTACAGCCTTCGCGCCGTGCAGGTGATTGATCTCACCACGGGCGAGCTGGTCCAGGAGGTGAAACGCAAGGATGCCTTCTACGGTCTCGCCCTCTCGCCCGACGGGAAACGCCTCTACGCGGCCGGCGGCCATTCGTCTCTGATGGAGGTCTACGATATCGGTCCCGATGGGCGGCTCGCGGCCGCAGGCCAGGTCGAGATCGGCGGCTATCCGGCGGGGATCGCTGCATCCGCCGATGGCAAGAAGTTGTGGATCGGGCAGTTCATCGGTGGGAACGTCGTGGAGGTGGACGCGGCCGCGCTGACGGAGGCGCGGAAGATCCAGCTCGGCTTCGGGGCCTACTCGGTCGCGGAAGTGCCGCAGCGGGGAGAACTTTATGTGACGGGTTTCCGAGACGACAAGGTAGGCGTCGTGGATCTCTCAAGCGGGACCCTTGCAGCAACGTTGAGTGTGGGTGGCAGCCCGCAGGGTTTGGCGGTCTCCCCCGACGGCCGCATGGTGTATGTGACCGTCTCCGATGGCCACCAAGTGGTGGGGATCGAGACGGCCACGAGGAGCGTCTTGAAAACCGTCGCGGTGGGCGAGCCGGCGATTGCGGACGACGCGGGCCAGGTGCTGCCCGGGAGCAGTCCCACCGGCATCGCGCTGGATCCGGGGGAGGAGTGGTTGTACGTCGTTCGCGCCGGAGACAACGCGGTCGCGATCTACGAGGCCGAGACGTTCATGCCGGTCGCCGCGATCCCGGTGGGGTGGTATCCCACGGCCGTTGCCTTCACCCACCTTGGCGGGTCGGCGGCCGGCGGCCGGCGATTGGTTGTGGCCAACGGCAAAGGGGTGGGCACCGGCCCGCTCCTCGGCTACAAGAAAGGCGACGAGAGCGGCAAGCAAAAGATGACGGGCACGGTCTCGCTCGTGTCGCTTGAGGGTCTGGATCTTCCGGCCCTCACGGCCGAGGTGGAAAGGAACGTCAGGCGCCCGAGCGAGGTGTACCCATTCCGATGCGACCGAATGTTCCCCGTGCCCGCGCGGCCGGGGGGGGAGACGCCGATCAAGCACGTCGTCCTGATCGTCCGGGAGAACAAGACCTACGATTCAGAACTCGGCGACCTCGACCGTGGCGACCGCGACCCCTCCCTTGTCCTTTTTGGTGAAGACATCACACCGAACCTCCATTCGCTCGCGCGGCGCTTCGCGCTCCACGACAACTTCTACAACGACTCCGAGACGAGCGTGCAGGGGCACCTGTGGCTCACCTCGTCCTTCGTAAACGACTACATGGAGCGAACGTGGTTCGAGGACTACCGCGGCGTGGGTGGGTTCTCGGAGGATGCGGCCCTTGATCGCGGGCAGCCGGATTTCGGGACCTTCTTCACCCACCTCCTCAAGCACAAGGTCTCGTTCACGAACTTCGGGGAAGTGGTGGGCACCTTGGGTCGCCATGCCGGAGAGTCCGTGCTCAGCCGGACCGATCTCGGGTTCCCCGGCGTTTTCTTCAACACGGACGTGAAGGACGAGGAGAAGGCCCGCTACGTGATTCGAACGCTGATCGAGGACGGCAAGTTACCGGCCTTCGTGTTTCTGCTGCTTCCCAACGATCACACGCACGGCACCTCGCCGGGCGCGCTCACGCCGGAGTCCATGGTCAACGACAACGATTACGCCACAGGTTTGATTGTGGATGCCATCAGCCGTTCGCCGTACTGGGAGAGCACCGCGATCTTCATCGTGGAGGACGATCCGCAGCAGGGCGCGGACCACGTGGAGTACCACCGGTCGTTTCTGGTGATCGCCAGCCCGTGGGCGAAGCGGGGCTACGTGAGCTCCGTTCACACGTCCTTCCCTTCCCTGTTCCGGACGTTCGAGTTGATCCTCGGCTTGCCGCCCATGAATCGGTTCGACCTGCTCGCGACGCCGCTCTGGGATGCGTTCACGTCCACGCCCGATCTCGAACCCTACTCGGCTCTCCCGCGTACGGTTCCGGACGCCGTGAATCCCCCGCGCGCGGTGGGGGCCGCCGTCTCCGCCAGGATGGATTTCAGGGGGCCAGACCGGAATCCGTTGCTCGGAGACTTGCTCTGGTGGTATCGGAAGGGAAGTCCGCCTGCCGGATCGCCGCTTCTGAAGGGACTGAGTCGCGATTCACACGAGGTCGAGTTGGAGGATTGGTCCGCTGCGGCGGACGGGGACGACGATCTCGAGCGCGATATCTTCGATGCGGGCTGGCGCCACCTCGACGAGTACCTCAGGGCCCATCCCTCGGTGAAGGCCGACCTCCGGCCGCGGCCGACGATTCGCCGGGCTGAGCGTCGGTAGGGTGATCCCATGAGGCGGCTTTTCCCAGTGGCCGCCGCGCTGGTCTGCGTCGCGTGCGCCGACGCCGGGGTGAGGGGCGGCCGCTTCGAAACGGATGGTCGCTGGATCCGGGACGCCCAGGGCCGCGTCGTCCTGCTTCGCGGGATCAATCTGAGCGACGAGCACAAGAGGCCGAGCGCCTCGGGCTCGTTCGTGCCGGCGTGGATGGGACCGGACGTCTTCCAGGAGATTGCTTCATGGGGGCTCAACTCGCTGCGGCTCGTGATCAGTTGGGAACCGATCGAGCCGGCGCCGGGCGTGTACGACCAGAGCTACCTCGACGTGGTGGTTCAGTGGGTCGAATGGGCGGAGCAGGCCGGCCTCTATGTCATTGTGGACATGCACCAGGATGTCTATGCCCGCCGGTTCGGGGGGAACGGGGCACCCGACTGGGCGGTGCGGGACGACGGGATCCCCTACGAGCCGAGCGGGGCATGGTTCGTCAACTACGCCCATCCCGCTGTCCAGCGTGCATTCGACCATTTCTGGCAGAATAGCGATGGCCTTCAGGATCGGTACGCCGCCGCGTGGCGCGAAGTGGTCCGGCGGGTGAAGGCCCGGCCCAACGTGGTCGGGTACGACATCATGAATGAGCCGTTCCCCGGGTCGCTGATGTTCGACGTGGACCGGTTCGACCGGGAGTATTTCGGTCCGTTCACGGAGAAGCTGGCGGGGGAGATCCGGGAAGAGGACCCCGACCGGATCGTATTCTTCGAGCCCAGCGCGATGCGAACGAACGTGATGGCACCGGACGGGTTCCCGGATGCGTTTGGGCCGATCGAGCTGCCGAATCTTGGGTTCGCACCGCATTTCTACGATCCCGTCGTGACCGCCGAGGTGGCCTACGACGGCCGCCGGGATCGGCTCGAGCGAGGCGTGAAGGCGATGCAGGCGGAGGCGGATCGGTTGGGGACGCCACTCTGGGTAGGCGAGTGGAGCGCCGTGTGGACAGCGGACTACGGCCCGGCGCGCGGGGAGGAGTTTCTGCTCGACGTGCTCGACCTTTTCGATCAGTACGCCGCAGGCTGGGCGGTGTGGAACTACTCGCGATTGCCAGAGGACTACCTCTCGCTAGGCAAGGGCACGGCGGGTGCCTGGGCGCGGGGCGTCATCGAGCGGCCCTATCCGGTCACGGTCCCAGGCCCCATCGAGGAGATGTCATTCGACACGTCCACGCGAAGGCTTCGACTCGCCTGGTTGGACGATTCCGGCGCCGAGGGTGAGATCCGGGTGCCCGCCGGCTGGTCCGTCGGCGTGTTGGCTCACGGTGCTGACGCGGAGTGGGATTCCGTGGGACGTCGCGTTCGCTTTCGGGGCACGAAAGGGACACGGGCGGTCTTGGAGGTCGTTCGCGAGGATTCTCGCTGAGTCGCTGCGCTATGCGTGCCACCCTGTCGGTTCGGGTGCCAGAAGATTGAGCCTTCGTGCTGCGCGGCACACGGCCCTGTCCCGACTCCAGATCTGGGCCCGGCTCAGGCGTGCCGAAGCCATCAGATGGGCATCCACCGCACCGATGCCTGTCCCCGGGAGATGCTCGTCAGAGATGAAGTCGAGCACCTCGCCGTGAGATGCGATCGATGCCGCCGGCAAAGCGTGAAGAAGATCCAGGAGTTCGGCCCTGCGCGAAAGATGACCGCAAGCCAACTCCTCGATGACGAGAGGGTGGGTGAGCACCATCCCTTCCGCGAGGAGATCGGTCAGGCCCGCTTCGCCTTTCCTGAGGTGGTCAACCCAGACGGATGTGTCAACCAGGATCACCGGCGCCGACGAATCCTTCGCAGTCGGGGCTCGGACCCGCCGAGCGCCGCCAGGCGCTCCCGGGCCTTCTTCTCGATGAGGGCCTCGAGACCGGCATGGACCAGGGCCGTCTTCTGTGTGATCCCGGTCAGCGCCGCGGCGCGGCCGACAACGTCATCTCGGAGGATCAGCGTAGTTCTCATGCATATTAGTATGCCTGATTCGTACGTATCTGCAAAGGGGGGCTCCTTGCCCGGTTCGCGTCACCGCGGCGAGCCGCATTCTACGGTCCCCTCAGAGGCGATCCAGGATGGGATTGAGGAGGGAGGAGGCCAGGTCGCTCAGCACGGTGAGGACGTTGTCCTCGAAGGGCCGGAGGGGCGTGTCGCGGGAAGCGCGGCTGATGCAGACGATGGCGCGGACGGTGTTGTCTGAGATCACCGGCAGGCAGACGGCGGCGGCGAGGCCGCGTGCGCGGACGTCGGCGGGTCTCCGCGGGGAAACGCGTGCGATCGCAGGCTTCCGGTCGCGCAGCGCTTCCTGGAGGGCGGCATCGAAAAAGGATCGCCCGGGTTCGGGTGTCGCAGGGCTTTGCCGTTCTCCCGTCCAGGGCGAAGAGACTCGCGGGCCCTCGCACAGTGCGAGGATCGCGCGCTCCGCGCCGAAGAACCGTTTCAGGGCCTCCAGGAATTCGGTCAGGGCCGTTGCCGGAGGGCGCTGCGGGGCCAGCAAGGCGCGAAGGGCGACGAGAAGGTGCAGGGTATCGGAGGTGGTTCGATCTCGCGGCTCATGTCCCACGCTCCGGCGGCGGACGGCGTGCGGGGGGGGGGCGTGTCCCTCGCCGAGGAGGGAGGTCCCCTCCGCGCCGGAGGTTTTCTGTTCGTCCCGCCGTGGGAAATGCCCCGCCGTGGAGCCGCCTCCGGGGAGCGGCGCGATGCCGGGCAGCGTGGGCGGTGATGGAACAGGTTCGGTGCGGGGGTGGCTGCGGGCCACCGCCATCTGAGACACGATTTTCTGACGGAGTTCCGGGTCGGAGGGACTCAGGTGATCGGCGCGCCCGAGCGCCTCGGTGAGAAGCAGTTCGGCGGCTTGCGGTTGTTGGGGCAGCACGGCGCGGGCCGTGAGATAGGCCAAGAGGGCCTCGGCTCGGGTGGAAGGGTGGCGCGCAACTTCGTCATTCGCGGTTTTCAGTTCCAGGCGGGCCTCCTCGTCCCGATGGAGATCGAGGAGAAGCTCGATGGCTTTCAGGCGCGTGCGCATGCGATCGGGGGCGAGGTCCAGGCGATCGAAGAGGCCTGCCGCCTTTTGAGCCTCGGAGAGGGCCCGATGGTGATCGCCCAGACGCTGAAAATTCTCCGAGCGACCCAGGCGGGCCAGGGCTTCGAGTTGGGGCATCCCGAGGTTCTGGGCCAGCCCGATGGATTCGGACAGGGCATTCTCGGCGCCTTGGAGATCGCCGAGGAGCGTGCGGAGGGCGCCCATGTTGTAGAGTGTTCGGGCCTCGTAGGCGCGATCGGCGATCCGGCGAAACAGAACGAGCGCCCGGCCGTACGACTTGGCAGAAGTCTCGATGTCCCCTTGGCGGTGCGAACAGACGCCGAGGTTGACATCCGCCAGGGCCAGCCCCCGCAGATCACCGATCTCCTGACAGAGGGCGGCACAGGACTGGAAGAGCGGGGCGGCCTGGCGGATGTCGCCTGATGCGACGTAGGCGGATCCGAGCGAATTCAGGGCCAGCGCGCGTCTTGCCAGGTGCCCCGACCGTTCGCTGTCCGTGCAGTTCTCGCGGAAGAGGGCCAGCGCGGCGTCGATTTCACCTCGATAGAAATGGCACTTGGCGCGGACGTGACGAAAGGACATTGTCTGGTCCATGGTGCAGGCCCGTTCTCCTGACAAGTAGAGAGCGCACATGTTTGTCGCCTCGGCGTAGCGGGCCTGTTCGAGGAGGATGTCGGCGAGGAGCGCGTCAACTTCCGGCAGGCGGGCATGGTTCTGGAGCCGATGGCGCAGGTCGGCGACCCGCTCCGTGGCGCCGGCGAGGTCGCCCCCGAATCGCAGGGAGCGCGCCAGGCCGAGCGTGAGGTCGATACGTTCGTCCGGGGCGGCGGCCTCATGGAGGAGCGTTGCGTATGTCCGGCCCGCCTCCGGAAAGCGCCCGGTGGCCAGCTGAGCCTCCGCAAGGAGGCGTGCCATGGCCTGGCGATAGGGCGCCTCGACGCGCGTGAGGTGCGGTTCCTGGTCCTCGAAGAAGCGGAGGACCCGCTCGGCCTGTTGGAGGCGCAGAAGGAGGGCCAGTTCCGGTCCGGCGATCTGAAAGCCCGTTTCGGGCCGGCCGCCAAGGATGAAGTGCCGGGCGCGCTGGAGTGATGATCCCAGCAAGTCGGATTCTCGGGCGATGGAAGACGGGCTCAGGCGATCCCATTTCTCGGCCAGTGTCAGGTGCATCCGCTGGGCCTCGGGAGGCGAAAGGCCTGCCAGCACGGCGGATCGGCGCAGATCGGTCGCCGGCCGCCATCCCCGCGCCCCTCTCTGAACCCAGCCGGTTTCCGCGAGACGGCGGAGGGCGGACAGCAGATCCGCACCGTCCTCCGCATGGAGGGTCAGAATATCGTGTTCGGTCAGTTCGACCGCGGTGACGCTCATCCAACGGAGAGCGGCGCGCTCCAATTCGGGGAGTTGCTGGAGCTCTTCTGCGTGCCACGAAGCCAGGCCGGCGACGCCTCTGTCCCGGGACATCTCGATGGCGTCCAGTTGGCCCTCGATATCCTCTCCGGGTCGGAGAAGGTTCGTTGCCGCGAGTCGGAGATACTCGACGGCGAGGCCGGCGACGCCCTCCGTCCGGTCCAGGAGAATTCGCACGAACCGTTCCGGAACGGCGGGGATTCCGAGGAGGCGGCGGATGACGGAACGGGCTCGATCATGACCCCACGCCGTGAGATCGAGTCTGAGATCGGGGCTCAGCGCCGCGCCGCACTCTCGCGATGAGACGGTCGCCAGGACAAAAAGTCGGGGGTTTGAAGGGCCTTGCGGGGCGGAGGATTCCTCCCTCAGGCGCTGCGCGAGGGAGGCGAGGAAGGCGCGAAGTCCGTCCCTGCGGTCCAGATCGTCAACGAGGAGGACCCGGTCGCGTTCGCCCCAGAGGTGAAGGAGGGCCTCCGCCCACTTCTCGAGGAGCTGGGCCTTCCTGAGGCCGGGGTCTGTGTCCAGCAAGGGTGCGTCGGGTGATGAAGCGAATCGTGCCGGCAGGAGTTCCTTGAGGAATGGGCCGTGGTGGTCGACGGCTGCGGCGTCGGAGGAATCCAGAAGGCGCTCGAACAGCGTGTGAAGGTCTTGACCGGGTTCGGTGAGGGCGATGGGGTCGAAATCGTGGGTTTCGGCGTGGCGCCGGAACTCGTCGAGGAGGGGGGATTTTCCGCTCAGGGGCGGTCCGGTGAGGAGGCCGATGAAGAGCGATCGGGGATGCCCCCGGAAGGTTTCGAAGGCGGAGACGAGCCGTTGGAGCTCCTCTTGGCGACCCGCGAGAACGGCCGTGGTCTTGTCCGGGAAGCGGAGCCGACCCGGTTCGATGGGGAAGGATCGGCCCGAGAGGGCGTTCAGGCGACGGATCACGTCGTTGGCCGACCAGAACCGGTCCCTCGGGTTGGGTTGCAGGAGGGTGACGATCACATCCCGGAAATGCGCCGGCGTGTCGGGCGGGAACTCTCCTGGCGATGGGGCGCTGCGGTTCTTCAATTCATTGACGATCTGTGCGACGTCCAGGGGAACGGGGCGGCGGCTGCGTTTCCCGCGTCGTTCGAGACCGCGGGCCGCCTGGTAGAAGGTCAGCGCGAGTGAATACAAGTCGGCGCGACCATCGATGGATCCGACCTGCGCGAGCTCAGGGGCGATGAAGGGGAAGGTTCCGGCAAGGAGTCGTTGCCTGCGCGAGGTGGCTGCGTCGCAGGCGATCCCGAAATCCAGGATCTTCGGGATCGGTGGCGAATCGGGGGCCTTGTCGGGCACGAGGATATTCGCCGGCTTGATGTCCAGGTGCACGATTCCCTGCTGATGGAGGTACTCGAGCCCCTGGAGGAGGAGGACGAACAGACGCAGACGTTCATCCCAGTCGGCGCGCGCGAGGACTTCGTCGAGGCGATGCCCGATCACGAGATCCTCCGTCAGATAGCGGGTTCCGCTCTCGGGGTCGTAGAGCACGTCGTGCACTTGGGCCAGGCTGGGGTGCCGCAGGCGGGACAGGATCTCGAGTTCTCGCCGCGCGGACCCTGACCCCCGGCTGGTGTCACGGAGGAAGAACTCCTTGACCGCCACCTGCCGATGGAGGACGCGGTCGAAGGCCCGATAGACGCGTCCGAAGGCACCTTGCCCGAGGGGTTCCAGCAACTCCAGGCGGCTCAGGACGACATGCGGGTGGAAGGGCGGTCCGGACGGCGCTGCCCGCCCTTGCGCAGGGCGCCGGCGGCGGGACGGAACGCCGGATCGGCCCCGACCGCGCTGTATCACCTGGGCCTTCGGGGCCGATCGGCCCGGGTGAGTCGAACCCCGGGTTCAGTAGCGATCGAGCGAGAAATGGAATGTCTCATAGTTCGAGCTCGCCACTGTGTCCGCGTGAATCTCGAAGTTCGAAGGTTGGGACCACCCCGTTCCGGTCCAGAGCTTGCAACGCATATCGTCGTCCGTCCCCCCGCCGGGGGCGGAGACGCCGCAGAGAATCATCAGGTTGTCATTGAGGCTGGACGCCAGTTTGATGGCTGTCACATTGTTCTGCCAGTTGTCGCCGCCCACGTCCGCGGCGTTGGCGGCGAGGTCTGTCGTGGACCAGGAGGCTTCGCCGCCACAGCAGGTGTACGTGGCGAATTTCACGGTTGTGGAACCCGCGTCCACGTAGGCGAAAAGGGCCTGCCCGTTGTCCCGGCCCCAGGCCACATCGATCGTGGAACTGGGGATGGTCGCGCTGGGCCGCGTGATCGAGGTGTCGCGAGCGGGTGGGGGAGGCGTGGTCTCGAAGGCGTTTCCGTTCCAGATTCCGTCGAAAAGCTCGCCCGCGGAATCGCGCACCGCCAGAGCGATCGCATTTGAGGTGTTCCGGGGGTCCGAAGCCATGCGCAGGACCTCGGCGCAGCCGGTGGGGGTGTAGGGAGTGTTTGGGGCGAGGGGTGTCCAGGAACTGCCCGTTCCGGGGTAGGTCCAGCACTGCATGACGGGGGTCGCGGCATACGCGCCGGAGCATCCGAGCCCCTCCCCTGATTGGGTCTCCCAAGCAAAGCCGAAGCCTTCGAGATTTTGGCCGGCGGCGTTGGCGGGGTCTGAGGTGCAGCCGGTGTTCGTCAGCTCCGCGGCGGTTTCGAAGGTATTGGTCACCCCGTTCCAGCGGGCGGCGCCCACCTTCTGGGCACCTTGGTCTCCCACGTCCGTGGCGATGAGCAGGATGCTGTCGGAAGGTGCAGCTTTGGACACAAGCCTCACCCAGAGGGCCGTTGTGGCCGCGGAGAAGAAGGAGAAGGTCACGGGACCGCTCAGGGTTCGGGTCGAATCGTCCCACCGATGACTGCGAAGCAGAGTATCCGCGGCGACCTGGTTCTCATAGACGATCAGGGCGTCGCCGGATGCGGCCTCGAAGGCGATATCGAACCCCCTGTAGTCGTCGTTGGCCGGTGAGTTCACGCAGGTCGTGCAGGAGGCGGGAAACTGGCCGTTGCAGTTCGTGCCTCCCCCCGTGTTCCATCCGTTGGCATCGGCATCGTAGCACTGGAGCATGAATTCACCATTGGCCGCGAGGATGCCCAGGAGCTTCATGTTGCGGGTGGGTGACTGGCGGAGGACGATGAACTGCATGCCGGCCCCTGGAGCCGAGGGTAGATTATCGGCGGTGGAGCCGAACTCCACGCCACTCCACGTTTTGGACTTCGGGAGCCCAAAGCCTTCGATGGTGTAGACGATCTGGCCGGTGGCCCGGGTGGCATCGCGCTTTTCCTCGGTGTTCTGGTCCGTGTTGCCCAACGGGTCTCGCGAACGGGCTCGGAAGAAGTAACGTGTCCCCATGGTGAGGCTTGTCACGCCGTACGATGTCGCGCCAGCGGAGCTCGTGTACGTTGTTGTGAAGGTGGCGCAGGCGCCGGCCGTCGTGGCCTGGCAGATCTCGTACACGAGTTGACTGGAGGCGGAGACGGCGTCCGTGGCGGCCGGCCACGTCAGGCTGATCTGACTCGCCGAGGCGGCCGTGGCGGATCCGAGGCCGGCAAAGGTGGGGGCGTTCGCGTCAACCTGCCAGGTGTGGAGCGCAGGCGTGGAGTCGGCGTTGCCCGCGGCGTCCAGGGCGCGCACCTGGAAGGTGTGGAGGGTATCGGTGAGCGAAGTGTAATTCTTGGGGCTCGTACATGAAGCAAAGGCCGAAGCGTCGAGGGTGCACTCGAAAAGTGGTGTGGCGTCGGAGGAGGAGAAAGAGAAGGTGGCGATCGAGGAGGGCGATGGGTTGTTGGGTGTCGAGGTCAGCGTGGTTTGGGGGGGTGTGGAATCGATGGTCCAGGAGCGGGAGGCCGTTGAGACGTTGCCGGCCGCGTCCGTGGCCATAGCCTGGAACGTGTGGACTCCGTCCACGAGCGCGGTGTACGCGGCGGGTGAGGTACACGCTTCGTAGAAGCCGGTGTCGAGCCGGCACTGGAGCATGGCCTGGCTGTCGTCGGCAGAGAACGAGAACGTGGCCGAGGTCACGCGCGAGGGATCGGCGGGCATGCTCTGGAAAGCTATGACGGGAGGCGTGGTGTCCAGAGTCCAGGAGTGCGTGGCGGGAGAGGGATCCACGTTGCCCGAGGGGTCCACCGCTCGCACGGAGAAAGTGTGGCTTCCGTCAGTGAGCAGAGAGACCGTGAACGGCGAACTGCACGAGGAGAAGTCCGAAGCGTCGAGAGAGCACTGGAAAACGGAGGATGCATCCGGGCTGGAGAAGCTGAGCGTTCGGTTGGTCTGACTGCTCACGGTTGATTGCTCACTGCTCACGAGGGCGGTATCCGGCGGGGTTCGATCACAGTCGAGCGGGCAGGCGGTTTCGTCCTCGCCGAAGCTGCACGCGCCATCGCCACAAGTCGGGGCGGGCAGGACCGTGAGCGCGGCCGTCGCCGGGGTCGGATCCCGGTTGCCCCAGAGGTCCACCGCCGCGACGGAGAGGCTGTAGCTCCCGGACGCGCTGATTCGGACCGTCCATGGCGAGGTGCATTTCACCGCGGGACCGGAGCCCGAAGGACCTGACACTGCGCAGCGGAATTCGCAGGAGGGTTCGTTGCACGACAGGGAGAGGGCGAAGGGTTGTCCCGCGAGGATCTGGCCGTTCGGCGGGTCGATCGAGGTCTCTGGGGGAGTGATGTCCATTCCGAGATCGGCGACAACCTGATCGAGATCACCGACGATTTGCTCCGGCGCGATGTCGACTCCCGCAGCCTCTATCTCCTCGCCCAGGAGAGATACGAAGGCCGTTTTGAACTCGGCGACCAGGATGGGTAGTGCAGCCTCGGCCTCGGCAGCGGATGGATAGACGTCGGGATCGAGAATAGCCTGTGCGGCCTCGGCGGGCTTCCCGAGCGCAATCAGGATGGCTGTTTCCACGAGGTTCGAACGGCCGTCCAGGTCGGAGTCCACTTGGTCCACCGAGTTTTCCTGAAGCCCGGTGAGCCGTGGCGGCTGGGGGGCGCCTGCGGGATCCTCGTACTCGAACGTGAGGGCCGCGGAAAGCGAAAGGAGAGGGAGGTCTGACGGCACGGATTCGGATGCGGCCACGGAGAGCGTCACACTGATCTCGTTCGCCCCCGGGCGGATGCTCTCCGCCGGCACCTGGGCGGTCAGCCGAAGGAAGATGCACTCATGCGGCGAGTCTCGGGCGCACTCCGCGCCGTTTGTGTTGCGGCGAGGTGGGGCCCCGGGCAGCGCCTGGGGCTCGATCAGGCCCGTCTTGGCGTGCACCTCGACGGTCTGCCGGGACAGATGTTCCGAATTCCATTCGATGTCGGCCCCGACCTGCGTCTTCTTTGATAGCACGCCGATCTGTGCGAGAGCGATCGCTTCCTGCGGCTCGAGTTGAACGGAGATGGCCAAGTGCGTCCGAGTGTCGTCCGGAGACGAGGAATCGGGTCCCAGCCGCTCGACAAGAAGTCTCCCGCCCTGGAGGGAGTCCACCACCGCCCCCTCAGGCGCAGCGGAGGCTCTCGATTTCCCCCGGTTGCAACCCCCAGCCAGGACTGCGACCACGGCACCACAACCGAGGGCGGACACCCAAGCAGCCCACCGGATCAGACTCGGTCCCTCCTTACGAGATCTACCGTACGGTAGTCTAGGCTTGAGGGGATGCAAGGTCAAGGGTGGCACTCTCCCCGGAATTGCATTGACAGGGATAGGTATGTTGAGTAGCATCACTATGGTCATAGCTATGATGAGAGGGGACGAGCGATGAAGACGGTACAGATGACGTTGGATGAAGACTTGGTCTCTCAGGTGGATCGAGCGGCCGGCCGCTTGGGGACGACGCGCTCGGCCTTTGCGCGGAGGGCTCTGCGGGAAGCCTTGGAGAAACTTCGCTCCCTTGAGCTGGAGCGGAAGCACCGGGACGGATACGCCCGCAAACGCGCGCAAAGCGGCGAGTTCTCCGTTTGGGAGACGGAACAGGTCTGGGGCGACGAGTGAGGCGAGGAGAAATCCGCTGGTACCGGTTTCGGCGACCCGACAAGATGCGTCCCGTCGTGATCCTCACGAGGGATTCGATTCTCGAGTATCTGGGTGAGGTCACCGTGGCCCCGATCACGAGCACGATTCGGGGGATTCCGTCGGAAGTACGGCTGACGTCTTCCGACGGCATGCCGAGGGAGTGCGCGGTGAACCTGGATCACGTTCAGACGGTTTCGAAGGGTAGATTGGGGGCGCTGATCGCAACGCTGAGTGCCCGCAAGATGCTGGAGCTTCGCTCCGCCTTCCTGTTCGCCCTGGTACCATGTTGACCAAGTCTTTGAGCGGTTCTGAAATCGGTTCGGTGTGGCAACATGGTACATACGCCCCGCCCCTATTCGGACATAGAGTGTCGAGAGCGGGGCTACCGTACCGCGAGCAGGCTGGAAACTGCTCAATGAGTTACTCAACGCGGTACTAGGGTTCTGATCGCGAACGAAAGTCAAACCCGAGACGATGCGACGTCCATCCCTGCGTGCCGTCCTCCTCTTCGCCCTCGTCTGCGGTTGCGACGGCGAGGAGACGGAATTGAAGCCGGAGGATCTCCCGGGGTGGACGAGAAACCCCGGCTTGGAGAAGGACGTGGGCCTGTGGGAGGCGCGCACGTTCTGCTGGACCATCGGCGGGGACTGTCCGGACGACGTGAAATTCAGCAAGGCCGAATGGGTCGAAGACGGGAACATTTACCTTCGCGCGGAAGATGACAACACCGGTGACTTGGGGACCGACGTCGCCGCGCTGACCCAGGGCCTCGATTTCAACGGGAACAACCGCGGCACGGCTCTGGACCCGATCCGGACGAGCGAGGTGGAGGGAGCCTACATCCTGTTCAACCGGTCTGACGCGGGGGCAACGGGTTGCTCCGGGATTGTCGGTTCGGGAAACATCATCAACTTCTGGCTCCAGAACCCGGACACGGGCGCCCGCTGGGTCACCGATTTCTATTTCGAGACGGTCGGCCTCAACGCGGGGTTCGGCGAGCGGGCCGCGCCACATAACGAAATCGTAAACGAAAGGATTACGTTGGGGATCGACTGGTATGCCTACCAGATCGAAATCCCGAAGTTCCCGGAGTACTGGACCCGGACCGACGACGCCGACGGCGTTCAGCACTGGGTCATTGATCTGAAGGCCCTTCTCGACCGCGGCGCGGAGTTCTCAGGGAGGGACCTGAATGCCTATCGGTGGCAGTACGTCGAGGTCGTCTCCGAGAACGTCTGTACCGGGGGAAAGGTTGGCGAGAGCGCGTCGTGGCAGCGCATTCACCGGTTCGAGATCAAGGTGAAACGCCGCTAGGCCGGGCCTTTCGCGGGGGGCGACGGGCAACGACGAAGAACGCAACGAGAAGGAAGAGGCCCGCGAGTGCGCCCCCCGCATCGAGAACGGGCGGGGCCCCGGACACCGCGCCGACGGCCCGGCAACTGCATCCGCCCGCGCACTCCGCCTGCGTGACGGGCTCATCAAGCGCGTCGAACCGTTCCGGGTTGTGAAAGGCCATCGCGGCGATGAAGACGTTCGTCGAAGAAAAGGCGTTGGGGGTGGAGGTGACGTTCAGGTACCGCCGCTCACCTCCGCCATCCGTGACGATGAGAAGGTCGTCTCCGAGGTGGAGTGTCCCCGGCGTCGGAGCTTCCACCGTGAAGACCCGAAGGGCACGATCGAGACGCTCCATCTTTTCGGGATCACCCCGCCAAGCCCTCGCCAGCGCCGTCAGGTGCCCACCCGAATAGAAGATGCCGGTGACGTCCGCCTCCTTGGCGATCCCCGGCTCCACCTTTCGCCACAGCACGTCCATCAACTTCTGCGCGGAAGAGTCGTCCGACGGCCGGACCCGGCTCGGCCAGCCCCACCACAACTCGCACTCCTCATCCCCCCGGTCCCCGCTTGACAGGATCGCCTCCTGAAGCTCCTCCGCCCTCTCCCGCCATCGGCCCAACACCGCTTCACCCTCGCCCATCAGCCGTCCCGCCTGAACGGCCGAGTCCAATGCCAGATGCACTCCCGCGGCGTCCCACAGGCTCTGCGAAGGCTCGAATGTCTCCGAACAACTGGCGGGACAGGGCAGGTTGTTGGACTCGTCCTTGCACGCGGCCAGCATCTCGGCGGCCGGTCGAATGGATAGATACACCCGTTGGAGGTACATCCGCCGGTCGCAGGAATCCTCGATGAATTGCGCGTGCGTCCACCAGCTCCAGACCGTTCTGGACGTCCACGAGAGGATGAACGGGATGGGGGCGGCGAGAGTGCCGTCGGCGTAGTACGCCTCCGCGAGCGAGCCGGCGGGGAAGGGGCCAAAAGGCAGGCTCCCTTCCTCTTTCCGTTGGACCCGGGAAAGAAAGAGGTTTTCCTTTTCAGCCATGTCATGATAGCCCGCGAGATCGAGCGCGAAGGCGTGGTCCCCCGCGTCGAGAGGCCACACCTGCCACGGCGGCTGGATGGAATCAACCGTCGCCCCGCTGTCCCGGTCCGAGTAGATCTTGAGCGTGATCAAGGCCCGCTTGCTGAAGGCTCTCAACGCGGGATCGTCCGAACGCGGGAGAATCGCGCGACCGATCCAATCCCCCCACCAGCGATCCGTGATTTCCATGTGTTCCACCGCCGGAATCTTTCTCGTCTCCTGGAGAAGCGAGAAGGCTGCGTCCGCCGTGTTCGAGAAGGCCACGTAGACGGACGCCTCGGCGCGCCCGTCCACGTCAAACTCCAAGGGAAACGCCAGCGCGGCATTCGCCTGGCAGGCGGCCACGGAAGAGCCGGAGAGGGAGCCGTCGAGGGCATCTGGAAAGGCGTCCTCCGGGCGGGGAAATCGTTCCGTCTTGCAGCGCGTCTGCGAGTCCGCCCCGCACTGATGCCCGGTTGAGTCCGTGTCTCCGCCGACGGCCGTGTAGATGCCGGATCCGAAGGTTTTGTCGATCTCCTCGATCCATGCGTCAACGACTTCCTGCGTCGGAAGAGCGCCCCCACTCACAAGCGGTTCAAGCGGTGTGTAGTCGGCCTGTTCCGGCAGGAAATGGATCAGGGCATCCCGCCGGGAATCGTATAGGACTGCGAAGTCGTTCTGTGCGTCGTTCGACCAGCAGCCCAAGGGGACCATCTCCTGTTTCTGAAGACAGGGGGCGAAATTCTCGTAGTAGATCAGGCTCAAGTTTTCAACCGGCGAGTCGGCCGTCCGCTCCAGCACGAAGCGGTGGACCAGGACGTCCTTCCCGGGGAGCACATGGGCGTACTGATGCACCGTGATCCCCAGCCCTGCATGTTCCGCGCGCGTCAGCAGGACGCCCGAATCCTCACTCACATACTTCTGCGTGAGCGCCCACGTGTAGGGGGACGTTGTTTCCCAGCTTGCATTGAGAAGGAACGGGGTTCTTGATGGCACCCCCCGCCAGACCCTCCTTCATCAAGCCCCGTATCTTTTCCTTGAGCTCGTCAATCTCGTCCCGAAGCTCTCCATGCCGCCGACCCGCCTCCGTCAAACGCCTCTCCAAATGATGGATATCCTGCCGAAGCCGGTCTTACGTCGCGTAGAGTTCCGGCACCATCTCCGCATAGCGAAGCGCAAAACAGGATGCGCAGCCAGGATCCGCACGCCGCGTCTTCACACCCTGCTCGATCAATCGGTTGTGGTAGCTGGAATCGTGCATCTCCTGGCTCTTGAATATCTCGAATTGACCTGTCTTCGAAATGCGCCGCCGTTGCTGGGCATCGGCACGGGCTTTTTCTCGGACCTGCATGGCTTTCTTCTCGGCATCCTTGAACACATTGACGCCTTTTGCATTCCGGGTTGCATAGATGAGGTGATAGCGGGTTTGGTCTCTCTGACTCTGGACAGCTCGGTCAGCCGGTGCTGATTCCGGGCGACATGGGGAGGTAATTGTACGTGCTGGTGGGCACTGATGGCGCGGTGGGGGAGGCTCTTGGGGCGACGTGCCACGGCGCGGGACGGCAAATGAGTCGGACAAGGGCGAAACAGGTGGCTCGGGGGCAGAACGTGGAACAGGAACTGGAGAAGAGGGGCGTCGCAGCGTACTCGGCCACGCGGGCGGGACTGGCGGAGGAAGCTCCGGAGGTCTACGAGGACGTGGCGGACGTGGTGGATGTCGTTCACACGGCGGGAATTTCAAGAAAGGTCGTCCGCCTCCGCCCCATGGGGGTCATCAAGGGCTGACAGGGCGTGGCCCTACGCGCTGCGTGGCTGTTTTGTGTCTTCCGCTTTTTCCTACGAGGACTCCCGTCCAATGAACGCCTTTATCTGTTCCTCGTCTTGACCACATTGGCGAAGGACACTTTGTACGTAGGTTTCAGACAAGAGGTCGCTCTTCGGAACAAAAATCCGCTGGCTGCCTTTTCGCCACAGATAGCATCTCTTGGTCTGTGTCTTGAACGTGCAGCCGATTTCTCTGAGCTTATTGACGAGTTTCTCTCGCTTGATCATCCAAGGACATCCGAGCAAGGTGAAAGGGAACGTCGAACTGGACGTCCTGCCTTCGTGCCGCGGGCATCTTCCCGACCAGCTTCCATCCTCTGTCTTGGAGAAAGCGAGAGAGTTCGCGCTCGTCCATCAGGTCTCGAAAAAGCCCATTGAGCGCGTCCGCGATCGTTTCGGCCAATTCCGCCCACGTCTTCCCCTCAACGGTCAGGGCAAGCGCATCGCATACACCTACCCAGCGTCGACTCTTGCGATCTTGGAACCCACGCCACGATATTTTCGCGTCGATTGTGACAACCGTACGTTCCCGCATGAGCATCCTTCCTACTTCACTCCATTATGCCATCTCTATGGGAGATCGCAACTGATGGAAATCCGGTCCGGATATTCCTACGTCGAGAATGCCCGGCCCACCGCAACATCTCGTAGACTGGTAGGGGTCTGCCACAAGACCATTTTCATCGTTCATCAGGGTGCGCGATGGTCAAGGCACCGTCTCGCAGAAGCCGGCTGAGCCGGCGTTGTGCTTCCGCCAGTAGAATGTCCCCTCTTCACGGCGTAGCATGCCAAACCATGGGTCGGGCTGCGGTCCTCTACTCAGATGTGTTTCTCCAACATGTGACGAGAGATCACCCGGAGAGGGCGGACCGCCTGCGGGCGATCATGTTCGGTCTTGATGAGTCGGGCCTGAGCGAGCGAATAACCAAAGTCCTGCCGCGCGAGGCCACGGAAGAAGAACTTGCCCTGGTGCACACCCCGGAGCACATCGAGGCGATCCGGAAGACGCGTGACTTCGAGCACGCGCAGCTCGACGCGGATACGCAGACCTCCGCAGGATCCTACGATGCAGCTCTCCAGGCCGCGGGTGGACTCTGCAAGGCAGTGGACCTCGTGGTGAGCGGCGAGTTCGAGTCGGTGTTCGCGATGGTTCGACCCCCGGGCCACCACGCCGAGAGGGATCGGGCGATGGGGTTTTGCCTCTTCAACAACATCGCCGTGGCGGCTCGCTACGCCATCGAGCGGCATCGGATGGAGAGGGTCCTCATCGTGGACTGGGATGTCCACCATGGCAACGGGACACAGAACGCGTTCTACGGGGATCCCCGCGTGCTCTACATGTCCACGCACCAGTATCCCTTCTATCCGGGCACGGGTCACCACAAGGAGGTCGGCACGAAGGACGGGCACGGTTTCACGATCAATGTGCCGCTACCGGGCAGACAGGGCGACGAGGAGTTTCGTTCGGTTTTCGATGAGATCCTCATTCCCATTGCCGCGGAGTTTCGTCCGGCGCTCGTGATGGTGTCGGCCGGCTTCGACGCCCACGAGGATGACCCGCTGGGGGGCATGAGGGTGACGGGTACGGGGTTTGCCTACATGATGAAACGCCTGCTCGAAGTGTCGGCGTCGAGCGCGAGAGGGAAAGTGGTGCTGGCCCTCGAAGGGGGGTACTCCATGCGGGGTTTGCAGGAGAGTACACAGGCGGTTGTGCGGGAGCTGCTCGGGGATGGAGAGGGGGAGGTTCCCGAGCCGAGCGGGGCCATCGGGTCGTATCTCGACACTCTGAGGGCGCATTTCCGCACCTACTGGAAGGGCCTCTGAAGAGGGTTGTTTTTCGCCTTGCGGAGCACACGGCCGATCTGGCGGTGGAAGTGTTTGGGCGGACGTATCGGACACTTCTGGAGCACGCGGTCATCGCCTATTTCGAGCTCGTGACGGATCGTGCCCGAGTTCGTTCGGCAAGGATCCTCCGTTTCCGGGTGAGCGGCGGGACGCCGGAGGACGTGCTTTATCAACTGCTCCGGGAGGTGCACTACCGCCAATCGGCGGAGGGCTGGCTGGGGCGTTCCGCGCGGGTTCGCCGCGTCGGCTGGAGCCCGCTGGCGGTCGAAGTTGAGCTCAGAGGAGAGACCTACCGCGCGCGGCGTCACGAACTGAAGGACGAAATCAAGGCCGTAACGCTCCATCGGCTGCGTGTGTGGCGGTCAAGCCGGTCTGCACCCCCGCGACAGTGGAGGGCGTTTGTGGTGTTCGACGTTTGAGCTGAAAGGCCAAAGGGGAAAGGAGGAAGGCAAAAGTGGGCTTTCGGATCGGTTTCCGGCTCGCGGCCTACGCGCGCGAGGCGCGCTTCGCGATCCAGACCTCTCCGACGGCGGCGACGAGGGCCCACAGGAGCGAGAAGGCGTAGGCCCGCTTGGTCGGTTTCTCTTTGAGCATCAGGTGGTACCAGGCGGAGATCGAGCATTTGCCCTCGGTCTCTCCCCGGTGGCCGTCCCAGGTCATGAACGAGACTGGGATGTGGGCGCCGCCGGGGAAGGGGAGATCCTCCTCGTCCTCGACCACGAGTCTCCGCGTGAAGAACGCCTTGTAGCGACCGTTCAGGTAGGAGACGCTTCCATTCACGTCCTGCTGTGATTGGGCCTTCCATGCCCCCACGCCGTTGGCATTGTGTTGCTGGATCGCCTTGGAATCGCTGTCCCAGGTCCAGAGGTTAACGGCCTTCAGCGGATCACCCATGACGAAATGTGGTTTTTCCATGCCCTTGAGCGGTTGTGCCGGAAACTGGACGGCGATCCGATCCGCGAAGGTTCCTTTCTCCGTATCGGTCACGCTTGAGCTGTTGTCATGCCACTCGACGAGGAGGGCCAGGGACTGACCATCGTGGAGGGTCTTGACGAATACGATATCGTTGGCCGGGGTGAAGTTCCGGGGGGGGATCACGATTTGACCCAGGAGAGGGAGGCGGGCATAGGCGATCTTGTCCCACTGCGGATCATCCACACCGGTTGGAAGGCTCTGCGAGAATTCGGCGAGGAGAAGGGTGGCCGGTTTGCTCTTTGGTTCCATGGAGAACCCGCGGATATAGTGGACGATGTCCCAGAGGTCGTCGGGTTTTTCGAGGGATTCGCCGAAGGCGGGCATGGGCGTGCCTTGGATGCCTGCGAAGAGAGCACGGAAGATCGCCTTGGGCTCAGTGCCTCGCCTGAAGTTCCACGGCTTGGACAGATTGCCGGGGAAGATCCTGTTTCCCCAGTCGTCCTTGAGCTCGTGGGCGGAGGGACCGTCCGCGAGGCCCTCCTGACCGTGGCACTTGAAGCACTCGACACCATCGAAGAACTCCTTGCCGCGTGCGCGACTCTCGGGGGTGTCCGGCGGCTCGGGGGGCTCGGGGATGCTCTTGGGCGGCTCCGGTCCGAATCGGGGCGAGAATGCCTTGACGTAGCCGACGAGGTCCCGGATCCGCGCGTCCGTGAGTTCGCCTTTCCAAGGGGGCATGGTCGTGCCCGGCAGCCCCAACGCAATGGCACGGTGGAGATCCTCGTCGGCCGGCACGGCACCTTCCACGGTGCTTCGGATTTTGTAGATGCCGCGTGTGAAGTCCCGGGGTTTCGTGAACATGAAATCGTGTGCGGGCCCGTTGCCGTCGCCCTTTTCCCCGTGGCAGCCGGAACACTTTTCGAGATAGAGGCGTTCGGTGCCGGATCGGTCAGAATTCTTTGCAGGTTCGGCCGAGGCTTCCGCGTGGGCGGACGTCGTGGCGAGGAGCCGGCTGTACCGTGGGGCCGGCCCGGAAGGGGCCGTGGCGTGTTCCTCTCCCCACGTCCGAGGCTCGAACCCCGTGGCTTCGTAGATGTAGAGGATCACCTTCCAGATCTCCTCTTCGGACAGGGTGTCTTCCCAGGCCGGCATGGCCGAGTTCCACGGCGTGGCGCCGTTCGGAAGGCCGCGCCAGCCGAGCGCCACACGCCAGAAAACGAACGATTCCTGGAGCTGCGCGATCGTTCCCGGATCGCGGAAATTGGCCGGGATCGGATTCAGAGCCGGGGCAAAAGGCCCCTTGCCGTTGAGATTGTCGCCGTGACAGTAGTAGCAATTTTGGTAGTAGATCTTCATGCCTTCGGCGACGTGCTTTTCCCTGTTCCCCTTGTCGCTTCGGTAGGGATTGGTGGCGCCCTGGACGTGGTATGGCCTTCCCTTGAACTGGATGTCCAGGGGAGGCTCGGGATGGACCGTGCGGGCCTCGGCCGGAGGCGTGTACTGCGGCGTCATCTTCTGGAACGCCAGGTATCCGACGCAGAGAGGGATCGCGACGAAGGCCGCCAAACGGACCACCTTGAGCGATCCGGTTCGTCCCGCCAACGTGTCGAGGATGGGTTTCGAGAATCGGCGGAAGCGGTCCTCGTCCGTGGACAGGTAAAGAAGGATGGCGATGAGCAGGAGGCCTGAGTACATCGCCATGACGAAGCTCGGAATGGGGGGATGGACGAGCTTGAGGGCACCGTAGATCGCGCCGAAGATGAGAACGGCGTGCAGAAGGGGGGAACGAAGAACGCCCATCATCTCAGTGAAGAGAGGTAGGCCACGACGTCGTTCAGTTCCTCGGGGGTCAGGAGGGACGCGAAAATGGGGGGCATCACGCCGGGCGGATAGCCCTCGGTCACGTCGGCATTGGGATCCAGGATGGACTTGCGGATGAAGTCCGCATCGCGTCTCGAACCGACCTTGCTGAGGTCCGGTCCCACGATGGCTTGGGGATTGGGGTTGTGGGGGGTGATGTGGCAGGCCATGCACGTCCCCTTGCCCAGGAAGATTTCCCTGCCGCGGTCAGCGGGACTGAGCGAGGCCATGTCCACGGCAGGTTTCGGGGCCTCTCGGGCCGCGGCGCGCAGGAGTTCTTTCAGGCGATCCAGTTCGCACGTCGGGGATCCGCCCAGACTTAGGAGATAGTCCACCACGGCCGACACCTCGAATTCGTTCAAGTCCGCCGGGGGCTTGTTGGCGGGAGGCATGATCGGGGGGTAGCCTTCGACCACGAAGGCCTGAGGCTGCGTCATCGACTGATAGATGTACTCGGGGGCCGTCAGGCCCGGCCGGCGCTTGGCGGCGCGCGCGCCCACGCCTGAGAACGCGGGGCCGCGCGCTTTCGGATCCGGTTCGATGCTGTGGCAAACCAGGCACTGGCCCTTCGAGGTCAGCGTCTTCCTGCCGGCCTCGACGACTTGGGCGCACGTGAGCGTTTCGGGGTCCAGCTTGATCTCCTCCGGCGGGAGCGACTCGCTCTGGGGGATCTTGGTGACGAACCAGGCATAGAAGAAGGTCACCGCGGCAACAAAGAGGACCAATCGGCCGATGACCTGCATGGCAACCTACAGCGAGATCTCGACCTTCTTTTCGATCTTCTGGCCCAGATAGAAGACGAGACAGATGAAAAGGAAAAAGATGAGAACGGCCGACGAGACGATCATGCCCGAGACGCCGTGGGCCGGAAGGTAGGCGCCGCTCGATGTGTCCTTCACCACGCCGTAGACATGCCAGAATTGCCTGACGCCGGATCGGATATAGCCCATGAGGCCCATGAGCCAGATGAAAGACACCGCGAGGAAGAGGAGTGTGTACTGCGAACGGGCCGGCATGCGGCCCCAGCGGATGGGGCCGACCACTTTCGCCCCCCTGTAGAGCAGAACGTCGAGCAGCGTTCCGAAAATCAGGACGCACGCGACGGCGCCCACTTGGTACACGGAGTACCCGATCCTCACGATGGCGGGGACGAAATAGCCCTTCACGCCGAGGTAGATCACATACACCGCGGCGCCGGCGACCAGCGACCACAGGACGCCGTTGCCCACCGATTTCCACGAGGCGGTGCATTCCTTGTTGGCGCGGCGGTAGAACAGGAAGCTGAGGTAGGTGGTCAGGATCATCAGGTTCACGGCCGTGTTCTTCGCGGACATGACGCCGAGGACGCCGAGCACCGGGTGGTGGGTGCCGCCGATGGCGCGGGCCTCCTCGAGCGAAGCCACAAGCGAGTGGGGGGTCAGCCAGACGGCGTAGCAGAGGATGAGAACCACAAGCAGGGGGGGAATGGCTTTCCGGTAGCGTTGTGCGCCCTCAATCTTCCCCATCGAGAGCCAGAGGTAGTAGTTGAGGCCCGTGAAGAGGGCCCCGATCAGTGCGGCCTGAACGATCCAGAGCCAGGAGAAAGCGCCTCCCATCATCGAAACTCCCATCTGCTCCGAGTAGGCGTAGATTTCACGGCCCAGGTAGTAGCCCATGAAGGGCAGGGGAATGAGCGCCGAGATCATGATGAAATTGCCGATGTAGCCCATCCAGTCGAAGTAGGCGCGCTCCTTGTCGGTCTTGGCGGAAAGAAAGCGGAAGGCCGCGTAGGCCGAGGCGACGGCGCCGCCGAACGCCACGTTGGCCACGAGCCTGTGTAAGTTGAGCGGCATCCAGGAATAGGTGTGGATCACCTTCCAGAGGCTCTCGCGGACGCCCGCGTCGCTCACACCCTGGGGCGTCATCATGAAAGCCGCCCACGCGTTCGTCAGAAAGACGATGCTCGTGCCGACCAGGTTGAGGAGCACGCCCATGAGGATGTGTGCCCCCTTTCGCCTGGCCATCCGGTCCCACATCAGGAAGTACACCTCTACGAGGATGACTTCGGCGAAGAGGAGGCCGACATAGAGATACCAGGTCGGCATGAAGATGCCTCGCATGTAGGAGAACAGCTTGGGATAGAAAACGGCGAAGACGATCAGCATGGCGCCGCCTGTGAGAGAGGTGATGGCGCCGGCCACGGCGACAAGCTTTGTGAAGTCCCAAGCGAGGAGGTCGTATTTCGCCTCCTTCGTGCGCCATCCGATGACTTCCACGATCACGGCGAAGATCGGCGCGCCCAGCATGAAGGCGCCGAGCATGAGGTGGAGTTGGGCCACGAGCCAGATGACAATGCGCGCCCCGCCGCGGCCGAACTCCCGGTAGGTCGCATCGGGGAGGGTCTGGTTCAGAAGGTAGACGGCGAGCATGCTCACCGTGAGGATGGCGAGTGTCTTGAAGATTCCCTTGAACACACCCGCTCCCACGCCGTGAGGGGCGTGCGCTTCGGTGCGGTCTAGGGCCCGCAGGAGTCCTGATCCCGGGTAGCGCATCGTGGATCATGCTAGTTAAACAACGTCCCAAGTCAAGCCGTTTTCTCGTAGGCTGTTGAACCGCTCCGATCGCCACGGTAGGATCGCCCAGTGCCCCGGTTAGATCGCGCCGCCGCCGTCGAGGCCGCAGCCCACCATCTGAGCCGCCGCCGGTTTCTACTCTCGGGTGCCGTCTTGGCCGCTGCGGGGGCGATCCCCTTGCGCTGTGCGAGGGCGCCGAAGGATCTTCGCGTGCCGGCAGGCTTCACCCTCAAGGTTCTTTCGGCGTGGGAGTACGCCCTTCTCATTGCGCTGGCGCGACGGATGCTCGGCCCCCGGGCGGCCCAACTCATTGATCGGCGGACGGTGGACCCCGCGGCGTATCTCGACGAGACGCTGTCGCTTGTTCACCCGGAGCTGCACAAGCCTCTCCATCAGGCTTTCGCGATCCTCGAATTCTCGCCGTGGCCGATCCTGCCGAAGTGGGAGCGGTTCACGAGGAGTTCCACCCACGTGCAGGATCGTGTGATCCAGTCGCTGGAAGGCTCCCGGTCGGAGGCGAAAAACGCGATCTACGTGGCGTGCAAGCTCCTGACAGGCCCTTCGTTTTATGCTCAGCCCCCGTCCTGGGTACTGCCCGGCTACGAGGGACCGCCCTGGCAGGCGCCGGAGCTTCAACGACAGGCCACGATGTATCCCGACACGTGGCCGCCACCCAGGGAGCCGGTAGTCCACCCCGGGACGGAGAGCCGAGAGCCGTGATCATCGAGGCGAAGGATCTCCACGGCGATCTGGATGTGACGGCGGACGCCGTTGTGGTGGGCACGGGTGCCGGCGGCGCGCCCGCGGCTGCGGTTCTGGCCGAGACGGGCATGAACGTGGTGGTCCTCGAAAAAGGCGGCTACTACCAGGCGGGCGAATTCACGGGAGACCAGACGACGATGTTGCGGCGTCTCTGGGTGAATGGGGGATTCCTGGCGACGAAAGATGGGGCCATCACGCTGCTGCAGGGTCAATGCGTGGGGGGCTCCACCGTCATCAACATGTGCCTCTCGTGGAAGCCGCCTGCCGAAGCGTTCGATCGCTGGCGGGAGGAGACCGGTGTTGAGGGGCTCACGCAGGAGTCGCTCCGGCCCCACGTGGACGAGGTGTGGCGGACGGTGAACGCCGAACCGGCGCAGCGCACGCACATCAACCGGAACAACTACGTCTTCGAGATGGGGGCGAACGCGCTCGGTTGGGACGTGGTACCCATGGCGCGAAACGTACGCGAGTGCCAGAATCTCGGGCTCTGCCTCTTCGGCTGCCCGGTGAATGCGAAGCAAAGCATGCTTCTCACGTATGTGCCCCGGGCGGACCAAGCGGGGGCGAGGATCTATGCCGGCGCCACGGTGCGTCGCGTGCTCGTCGAGGGCGGCCGCGCGGTTGGCGTGGAAGGGGAGCTCGTGGGCCGCGATGGCCGAACCTCGCTCGGCAAGCTTCGCGTCCGTGCCCCCATCGTGTGTCTGGCGGCCGGCGTCCTCGAGACGCCCGGCATCCTGCTGCGCAGCGGGCTCAGGGGTCGGGGCGAAACGGCCGGTCGGTTCTTCCAGATCCACACGCACACGTTCGCGTACGGTTTCATGCCGGAGCCCATCTACATGGAATACGGCGCGCCGCAGAGCATCGCGATCATGCAATTCGCGGACGTGCTCGGTCGCAAGGGACCGGGCTTCATCATTGAGGGTCTGGGCGTGCACACCGTCAACTGGTCCATGCTCGTGCAGGGGTTCGGGCAGCCGTACGAGGCGCAGGTGGAGAAGTATCGGCACGCGGCGATGGCCGATGCCATTCTGCGCGATCGCTCGCGGGGTCATGTGGAGTTGACCGACGGCGGGCAGGCCGTGGCGGTGTACGACTACACGCCGGAGGATCGTGCCCTGATCAAGGAGTCCATGCGGCGCATCGCGGAGTGTCTCCTCGCGGCGGGCGCGAAGGAAGTTGTCATCCCGGGCTCGCGGTTCGGGCCGATCTCGAAGCGAGAGGAACTCGATGCCGCGGCGGAGGGCATCCATCCCGCGAAGGCTCTCCAAGCGCTCGCCTCGGCCCACCTGTTCTCGTCCGCCCGGATGGCCGGGAGTCCCGAAAAGGGCTTCTGCGACTCCCGTGGGGAGGCGTGGGACACCAAGGGGCTCTATGTCGTGGACGCCTCCGCACTGCCGGGGAACCTCGGCGTGAACCCGCAGATCACGATCATGGCCGTGGCGAGGAAGATCGCGAGCGGGATCGTCGCCGAGCGGAAGGGCGGGTAACCGGACACGCGAGCCGCCCGCCCCGCGGCGGCAGGTCAGCACTACTTCTGAGGAATCTTGTCGTAGCTGAACACGGCGGCGAACAGTTCGTTCGCGGCCGGGTGATCCGGGAGGGAGGACACCCGTCCACCGGCGAGGTATTCGCTCGCGTAGGCGTCCGCCACCACGGCCTTCCGCAGGGAGGTGCTCGACCGGATCTCGTGTGCCGCTTCTTCGATGAAAAGGGCGCCCTGCAGCGAGCTGCCCAGGAGGAAGGCAACCTGTTTGGCCGAGCCAATCGCCTTCTGCATGGGACCTGACGCAAGGTCGGTGAGCAGCTTCCTGGCCACCTCCGTGGCCGCCGCCACATTGCGGCGTGCCGTCTCGAGGGAGGGGTGAGAGGTCTTCTTCACGATCGAATCGATCCTGTCGAGGAGGGCTTCATGGGCCCGGTACTTGGCCACGCCGCGGAGGGCGTCGAGCGCGAGGATGTTGTCGGTCCCTTCCCAGATCGTGTGGCACTGGGCGTCCCGAAACTGCCGCGCGAGGGGCCAATCCTCGATGTAGCCGTTCCCTGCGACCACCTCGAGCGCTCGTGAGGCGCACTGAAGTCCCTGGCGCGTGGCCGCCATCTTGGTGAGCGGGGAGAGGATCCGGAGGTATCGTGCGGCATCCTCATCGGCCCGGGCTCGAACCTGCTCCGCCGCGCGCGCGCACTCGAACACCATCGCCGTAGAGGCCTCGGACTCGATCTGAATGCGAAGGAGATCCTGCCGCATCATGGGCCAGTCGAGGAGCGGTCTCCCGAACGCCTCGCGCTTGGAGGCGTAGATGGCGGCCTCGAGGAACGTGCGGCGCGCGATGCCGGCACCCATCACTCCAACCCCAACGCGCGAGAAGTTCACCATTTCCATCATGCGGTTGATGCCGTGATCCGCGGGGTGGCGGGCGGTTCCCTGGAGCGCGAAGGCCTCCGCGTCCACGAAATCCACCTCGGCTGTGGGCACGGCCCGCGTTCCCAACTTGTCCTTGATACGTCGGATGTGGATTCCGTTGCGGGTTCCGTCCCGGCGGTATTTCGGCACGAGGAAGATCCCTATGCCCTTGATGCCCTCCGGGGCGCCGGTGGGCCGCGCCAGCGTGACGATTGCGCGCGCGTCCACGTTGGAGCAGAACCACTTGAGCCCGTTGAGGACCCAGTGGTCGCCTTTGCGGGTTGCAGTGGTGGTGAGCGCGCCCAAGTCCGAGCCGCCGGTCCGCTCGGTCAGGAACATCGCGCCGTCCCATCCCTCGTCGTGGCTCATCGCCCGCAGGTGAGGCAGGAACTCGGCCTTGACGCGGTCGTCGGCGTATTTCTCTACGAGATCGGCCACGCCGCTTGTCATGCCCATCGCGCAGAGCATCCCGGTCTCGGCTTGGGACAGGAAATACGTGTACGCGGTCATGAGGAGGGCGGGAACGGGGCGACCCCGCTCGCGAGCGGCGTCGCTCCACGGAAGGCCGTTGAACCCGGTGTTCCAGAGGTCTTTCTTCGTTTCGGTTGCCGTGGGGTGGTGAACAACCTCGTCGATTTCGTTTCCCCAGCGATCGTATTTCACGAGGTGGGGAGGGTTCCTGTCCGTGACCTCGGCTCGCTCGGCCACGGCGCCACCGCAGAGCGCCCCCCAACGCCGCAGCCAATCTTCGCACCACGGCAGGTCGGCCGGATCCAGCAGCCGTCGCATGAGACCTTGGAGGTTGGGATCGCAATCGTACCAGTTGAGACCGGCTGCGGACTCGAAGGCGGAGTAGTCCATCTTCACGGCGGCGGTTTCTGACGACAGTGCTGGCGTCGGCGTGTTCGTCACGGGCAGATCGTAGCCGCCTCCCCGGAGCCGGTCAATACGGGTGTCCGATCGGGTTGCCGCGCAGGCGCGGGTGCCGAGCCGGGAGAACGTTCAGCTTGGCGGCGACCCGACCGGGCGTGAGCGGTTCCGCCAGGCGGAAAGGAGGAGGATGCCGACAACACCATTGAAGATGGGCGCGGTGGTGAGGGAGGCAGCCCCCAGCGTGGTGAGGGAATTGGCGGTGAAGAGGTACACGATATCTGCCGGCACGTCCATGATTCTCAGGAGGCCGACGGCGGCGACGAGTGAGGGCCACCGTTCCGCCCGGGCGAAGGCCGCGCCTTCGCAGAGAGAGAAGAATAGCCAGATCACGCCCGTCCTTTGAACCATGAAGAGGTCCGTCCCCGGACCGTCGCCGTGCATGAGTTGGAAGTAGAGAGTCGGCATGAGGGCGGCTGTGAGGCCGAGGCCGAGGTCGAAGAGGGCAAGGGGGCCGGTGATGAGGCGGGTGCGATGTATCGTCAGGGGTAGGGTCTCCGGCGTTTAGCGGTTCGGGGAGGCCATGACCGAGATTGCTTGGGTCCGTGCCATCGGGCACGTCCCTCGCCATGACACCATTTCCTCGTCATTGAGCCGAAGCTGCGAGCCGAAGGCGAAGCAATCTCATGAGGGGACGTTCCAACGAAGACTTGTCCAACACACCCCTATGCGGTGGACAAGGGCCGTCGCCCTTCGAGGGCGGCCACCAGATTTCGCGCGGCTTCCATGGCCATCTGGCTGCGTGTCTCCACCGTGGCGCTCCCGATGTGCGGGAGGAGCACGGCGTTCGGGAGGTCGAGCAAGCCCTTATGGACGTCCGGCTCGAACTCATAGACGTCGAGTCCCGCCCCTGCGATCCACCCTTGGCGCAGGGCGCGGACGAGCGCGGCCTCATCCACGACGGGGCCGCGACTCAGGTTGATGAGGAAGGCTTCTTTTTTCATGGCGCGGAATTCTTTCTCCGAGAATAGGTGGTGGGTGGCGGTGGTGAGGGGCGCAAGCAGGACGAGGTAGTCGCTCGTCCGAACGAGCGTTTCGAAGGGTACCCATCGGGCGTTGAGAGGGCGGTCCTGCCGGGGGTGGCCGCCGCTGCGATTGTGGTAGATCACCGGCATTTTGAACCCACGCGCGCGAGAAGCCACTTCGCGCCCGATGCGCCCCATCCCGAGTATCCCGAGCGTTTTCCCGTGTACGCCGCGCCCGAGGAGGTAGAGGGGCGCCCACCCCTTGAATCGCCCCCTGCGGACCTCTCGATCGGCCTCGGGGATTCGGCGCGCGCAGGCCAGGATCAGCGCCCACGCGAGGTCTGCCACGGCCTGCTTGAGCGCCTCAGGCGTGTTCGCCACCACCATGTTTCGGGTGCGGGCGTATTCGAGGTCCACGTTGTTGCTTCCGCCGGCGCAGAGTGAGATGACGCGGAGGTAGGGTGCGCTTTCGAGGGCTGCGCGATCGAGTCGGTCCGTGAGCATGGCCAGCACGCCGTGCTTGCCCCGAAGTCGGGTGCGCAGTTCCCCCGGTGTGAGGTTGCGGTCGCGGGCGTTGAGGTCCACGTGCGTGTGCTTCCGCAGATAGGCGAGAGCCGCCTCGGGGATCATCCGCGTGACGAGAACGTCATTCTTCATCGGGATGTGGCGGGGCTAGCGGTCCGTGGAACAACGGTGGACCGAGATTGCTTCGGTCCGGGCCTCTGGGCACGTCCCTCGCAATGACACCATTTCCTCGTCATTGCGAGCCGAAGGCGAAGCAGGCGGCGAAGCAATCTCATGGAGTGAATCCCGCCAAGGCGGGCTGGCAGGAGGGGCAGAACGAAGCGAGGTTGCATTCGCCGCACAGCGGTTTGCGCGCCTGGCAAACATGCCGACCGTGAAGGATCGTGGCGTGGCCGAAATAGGTCCAGTCCTTACGCTCGACGCGCTCCATCAGGTCGCGCTCCACCTTCACCGGATCCGCCTCACCGGAGAGTCCCCACCGCTGGACCAGCCGGTGGACGTGAGTGTCCACGACGATCCCCTCGCTCTTCTTGAACCAGGTTCCGAGGAGCACGTTGGCGGTTTTGCGCGCCACGCCGGGAAGCCTGATCAACTCCTCCATCGTATCCGGGACGCGCCCACCGCACTCTTGAACGATCATTCTGCACGCGCCTTGGATGCTCCGGGCCTTGTTCCGGAAGAAGCCGCTCGATCGGATATCGTGTTCGATCGCGGCAAGATCGGCCCGGACCCACGCCTCGGCCGAAGGATACTTCTTGAACAGGACCGGTGTGAGGCGATTGACGCGCTCATCCGTGCACTGGGCCGATAGGATGGTCGCGATGAGGAGCTCGAGGGCGCTTGAGTGGTGGAGGGTGCATGACGCTTCCGGCCACCGTTCCCTCAGCCCCGTGAGGAGTTCCCCGACGGGCGCCGCCTTGGCCTTGGCGGGCGAGGGGGTGGATTTTCCGGTTCTCACGCTCGGATCGTAGCACGCCGCCGTGCGGCTGAAAAAATAGGACGCCCCCGGGGGTTGTCCCGGGGGCGCGTGCTTTCTGACTAGGCTTCCGTGAAAAGGGCCTCGGGCCTCAGTACATCCCGCCGCCCATCCCGCCGCCCGGCATACCACCGCCGGCCGCGGGCTTCTTCTCCTCCGGATGCTCGGCCACCAATGCCTCGGTGGTGATGAGCAGTCCGGCCACGGACGAGGCGTTCTGAAGAGCCGAGCGGACCACCTTGGTGGGGTCCACGATGCCGCTCTTCATCAGGTCCTCGTATTGTTCAGATTGGGCGTTGAAACCGAAGGCTCCCTTCTCTTGCTTGACGCGTTCGACGACCACCGCGCCGTCATGCCCTGCGTTCTGGGCGATCTGGCGAAGCGGCTCCTCGAGCGCCCGAAGAATGATCTTCACGCCGAACTGCTGCTCATCGGGCAGCTTCAGCTTCTCGAGGGGAGGGAGGGCCCGCAGGTAGGCGACGCCGCCGCCGGGCACGATGCCCTCTTCGACAGCCGCCCGTGTGGCGTGCAGGGCGTCTTCCACGCGCGCCATTTTCTCCTTCATCTCCGTCTCGGTCGCAGCGCCGACGTTGATCACGGCCACGCCGCCGACGAGCTTCGCAAGCCGCTCCTGGAGCTTCTCGCGGTCGTAGTCCGACGTGGTCTCGTCGATCTGGGCGCGGATCTGCTTGACGCGGCCGTCGATCTCCTTCTTGGAGCCCGCGCCGTCAATGATCGTCGTGTTCTCCTTGTCGATCACGACCCGTTTCGCGCGGCCCAGATCCTGCAAGGTCACGCTCTCCAGCTTGATCCCGAGCTCCTCGGCGATCATCTTTCCGCCCGTGAGGATGCCGATGTCTTCGAGCATGGCCTTCCGGCGGTCGCCGAATCCAGGCGCCTTCACAGCGCAGCAGGGCAGCGTGCCGCGGACCTTGTTGACCACCAGTGTGGCCAGGGCCTCGCCCTCGACCTCCTCGGCAATCACCAGGAGGGGTTTCCCGGAGCGCGCCACGGCCTCCAGGATCGGAATCATGTCCTTCATGCTGGACAGCTTCTTCTCGTGGATCAGGATGTAGGGCTCGATCACGACGCATTCCATCCGATCCGGATCGGTGACGAAGTACGGGGAGAGGTAGCCGCGGTCGAACTGCATCCCGTCCACGACCTCGAGCTCCGTCTGGAGCCCCTTGGCCTCTTCCACCGTGATGACGCCTTCCTTGCCGACCTTCTCCATCGCTTCCGCGATGATGTCTCCGATGAAGGTGTCGTTGTTGGCGGAGACCGTGCCGACCTGGGCGATTTCCTTGCGGTCTTTGGTCTGCTTGGCGAACTTCTTTAGTTCGTCCACGACCGTCTCCACGGCCCGGTCGATCCCCCGCTTGACGTCCATCGGGTTGTGCCCGGCGGCCACGAGCTTTGAGCCCTCGCGGAAAATCGCCTGGGCGAGCACCGTCGCGGTGGTCGTGCCGTCGCCGGCCACGTCCGAGGTCTTGCTGGCGACCTCACGCACCATCTGGGCGCCCATGTTCACGAACTTATCCGTGAATTCGATCTCCTTGGCCACCGTCACGCCGTCCTTCGTCACCGTGGGCGAGCCGAAGGATTTCTCGAGAATGACGTTTCGACCCTTGGGCCCCAGGGTCACCTTGACCGCGTTGGCCAACATGTTGACGCCTTCGAGTATCTTTCGGCGGGCGTCCTCGCTGTACAGTATGTCTTTGCCTGCCATCTGAACCTACCTCCTTTGTGCTAATCCTCGACGATACCGAGGACGTCTTCCTCGCGCATGATGAGGTGCTCTTCGCCGCCGAGTTTCACTTCGGTTCCGGCGTATTTGCTATAGATGATACGGTCGCCTTTCTTAACCGTCATGGCGATCCGCTTGCCGTCATCTGCCGTGCGGCCATCTCCCACCGCGACCACCCGGCCTTCAACCGGCTTCTCTTTCGCGGTGTCGGGAATGATGATGCCACCCTTGGTCTTCGCGTCTTCTTCGAGTCTCTTGACCAACACGCGATCTCCGATCGGCTTGATCTTCATACGAGTTCCTCCTTTCTACACCTGTATGTCTGTTGTCTGCGTCCTGTGGAGAGCAAGCCCTTTGCCACATCGCGAAAAAAAAAGCAAGTTCTATTGCTCTATTACTTTGGGTGATCTTGCAACGGGGTGCCGGACACCCCCCCCACGATGCGTCAGGTTGACGCGCTTCGGACCCCGCCGTGCCAAGGTGGCATTCTGTGGTGGACGGCGGTTTTCGGCTGTACCGGCGCCAATATTGTGGTATGAGTAAGCGGTTCGGCATGCTCGAACCTAGAGCCACCAACGGAATGACGCGGGCTCAAGCCCACGGCTACCCGGAACGAGTATTCGAGGTGGGCGCAGGCTTTCAGGCTGCGGGGCTCTCGAGCCAGACCTGCATTCTGTCTAGCGCCCGCAGGCTGTAGATAAGGAGGTACCCACGATGCGCACCGAGACACCCAATGTCCGATGGACCCGCGCGGTCCCGATTGCCCTCTTCGTGCTGGTGACAGCCTCGATGATGGGCTGCATCGGGTTCGCCGTCCGTTCCGATTCAGCCGTGTACAAAGGGCTCAAGACCCAGAAGCTGGCCCCGCTGGTGGACCACACCATCAGCGAGAACCTCATCCTGGGGTTGCTCAGGTTTGGGACGCCGGTCTCCATCAATCAGGCGATCGAGGACATGGCGGCGGAGTACGGCTGCAAGTCGCTGCAGAACGTGGAGGCCGTCCAGACGAAGACTTCTTACGTGTTTCTCATGAACCGCAAGACTACGCTCTACGCGCGCTGCGTGGGCGGGAAGGCCAAGCCGAAAGAGGCGCCGGCCGCGGCTCCGCCCTCGGGTGGGGAGGAAGAGGAGTACTAGGCCACTCGGCCTGGCCTTCTTCCGGCCGTTCATCGAGAGCGCGATCTTGCCCCGCCCGTCCAGGGGCGCAGGGGGCACGGTGGGGCATGCCCACACGTGGGAGATCCGTCGCCTCGGCCTGCTGAGGTACGCCGAGGCGCTGGCGCTCCAAGAACATTGCCGCGAGGAGGTGGCGGCGGGCCACCCCGGTTTCTGGCTGATCGTGCGGCACCCACCTGTGGTCACGGCCGGCCGTCGCTCCAGCGCCCTGGGTGATCTCGATGTTTCTCCGGCGGAGTTGCAAGGCCGGGGCATCGACTTCGCGCAGACCACGCGCGGGGGCCTTCTGACGTATCATCACCCGGGGCAGGTGGTGGTCTACCCGATCCTCGACCTGCGACGGTTGCGCATGGCGGTGCGCGAGTACGTGGAGTACCTCGCCGGAATAGTCTGCGAGACCGTCGCGGGCATGGGAATCGGGGGCCGCTACCGCCCCGAAGCTCCGGGGGTGTGGGTGTATAATCGCGGGGTGTCCCGAAAGATCGCCTCGATCGGCGTGAATGTGAACCGAGGCATCACGCTCCACGGCGTCGCCTTGAATGTTCGGCCGGATGCGCGCGTGGCGCCCTTCATGCGGTGCTGCGGCATGCCCGCTGAGGCGTTCGCCAGCATCGAAGAGGAGTTGGGCCGCTCCGTCGAGCCGGAGGAAGTGGAGGGGCTCTTCGTCCCCGTGATCGAGTGCGTGGACCCCCGGCGGGTAGGGCGGTTGTGAACAACCCGGATCGTTTCAAGGACCGGTACGCCGCCTGGCAAAAGGAGGTGTACGCGCCTGCCCTCGAACGGGCCCCGGAGCGGATGGCGCGGTTCAGCACGATTTCAGATCTGGAGGTAGAGGGCCTGGGCACTCCTCTCAGCCTCGAAGAGAATGGCGCCGACGACGCGATCGGCCTCCCCGGCGAGTTTCCCTTCACCCGTGGGATCCACCCCACGATGTACCGCAGCCGCCTCTGGACGATGCGGCAATTCGCAGGGTTCGGCCGGCCCGAGGAAACCAATCGGCGTTTCCGCTTCCTGCTCCAGAACGGGCAGACCGGCCTGAGCACGGCCTTCGACATGCCCACGCTCATGGGCTACGACTGCGACCACCCGCGGGCTCGCGGCGAGGTCGGACGCGAGGGCGTGGCCGTCTCCTCCCTTCGGGACATGGAGATCCTTTTCAAAGACATCCCGCTCGATCGCGTGACGACCTCGATGACGATCAACTGCACCGCGCCCATCGCGATGGCCATGTATCTCGCCTTGGCCGAGAAGCGGGGCATCTCCTGGGACCAAGTGGGGGGGACGATTCAGAACGACATGCTCAAGGAGTTCATCGCCCAGCGGGAGTGGATGCTTCCGCCTCGGCCGTCGTTGGATCACTGCGTGGACATCATCGAATTCTGCTCGCGCCACGTGCCCCGCTGGAATCCCATCTCGATCTCGGGTTACCACATCCGGGAGGCGGGCTCGACGGCGACGCAGGAATTGGCCTTCACCCTCTTCGACGGGATCACCTACGTGGAGGAAACGCTTCGGCGGCGACTCGATGTGGACGAATTCGCGCCGCGCCTTTCGTTCTTCTTCAATCTCCATAGCGACTTCTTCGAGGAGGTGGCGAAACTGAGAGCCGCGCGGCGGATCTGGGCGCACGCGCTCCGGGATCGCTTCCACGCGAAGAACCCCCGCTCGTGGATGCTTCGCACCCATGCCCAGACAGCGGGGTGCTCGCTCACGGCCCAGCAGCCGCTGATCAATGTGGCGCGCGTGGCGCTGCAGGCCCTCGCCGGGGTGATGAGCGGGGTCCAGTCGCTCCACGCGAACTCGCTCGATGAGACCCTGGCCCTGCCCACCGAGGAGGCCGCCCTAGTGGCGCTGCGCACGCAGCAGATCATCGCCGAGGAAACGGGCGTGGCCAACTTCGTGGATCCGCTGGGGGGGAGCTACACGGTGGAGGCGATGACGAACCGCTTGGAGGAAGGGGCGATCGAGTACTTCAGAAAGCTTGAGGAACTTGGGGGGATGGTCCGCGCCGTCGAGAGAGGCTACCCGCAGAAGGAAATAGCGGAGGCGGCCTACCGGTATCAGCGGCAGCTCGACGCGGGCGAGAAAGTCATGGTCGGCGTGAATCGCTACCAGCTCGAGGAACGCGTCAGCGTTCCCCTGCTGAAGATTGACCCCGCCGTGGAGGAGCAGCAGATCGAGCGGCTGCGGCAGGTGCGCCGGGAGCGGGACGGGCGTACGGTCTTGGAGAGGCTGGGCGACCTGCGCTCGGCGGCCCGGGCCGAACGTCGAAACGTCATGCCAGAGATTCTGGCGGCCGTGAAGGAATACGCCACGGTCGGCGAGATCTGTGAGGTGCTACGCGAGGTGCACGGGACCTACACGGACCCGGGGCACTACTGAGCAGAACCGGGGACAGTCTGCATGGCGCCGTGCGGCATGAAGACTGTCCCCGGAGTTTTCGGCTACGGAATCGGAGGGGTATGCCTGCGCCACGGAGGGCGCGGTACTGCGCAATGAGGCACTGACAGGCCATGTTACCTGCCGCGCCATCCTGAGCGCGGCGACACTGCATGGCCCCATGCCCTCCGTGGCAAGGGGAGGTCAGGGCAATGGAACGCCGTAGACTTCGTTGGTGGCGAAGCCGGGTTGCCTCCCCCGATGACGTAGATTCTGCCGTTTGTGGCCGCGGCGGCCAGACCTGATCGCGCTGTGGTCATGGCCGTCTTGGTTACCCACTCATTGGCCACCGGGTCGCATTCTTCATTGGCAGCGATGCCGCTCATCCGAGAGAGATGAACGAATGCAAGACCTGACACCACTTGCACAATGAGGCCCTGACACGAGTGGACATCCGACCCTTGCGTGTAGGGGAGCATGCTTGCATGCTCCCTTCCGTCGGGCGGGTCCACCCGTCCGCCGTGGCGGAAGGACCCGCCGCTACGGAATGGGTGGGGTGCGGCCAAGAGGGCCTGTGCTGACTGCTGATCGCCGAAAGCCGACAGCCGCCTACGGGATGGGAGGGGCGTAGACTTCGTTGGTGGCGAGGTCGCCGGATCCGCTGTTGCCGCCGATGACGAAGATCTTTCCGTACACTTCGGCGGCTCCCGCCATGTACCGCGCGGTAGGCCCGCTGGTCTTGGTCATCCAGGTGTTCGTGGATACGGTGTACTCTTGGGTGGTGGCTATGGTGCCCCCGTTCCAGCCCCCCACGAGGTAGACCCGTTCGTTCGAGACTGCGGTGCCGGGGAAGGTGGTCGCGGTCGGCATCGTCGCCCCGGGGTTCCAGGTGTCGAAGGGCGGGTCATAAATCTCAACGGAGGCCAAATACGAGCCGTTGTAGCCGCCGAAGACGAAGATCCTGCCATTGACGCCTGCCGCCACGTGGTCTCGTCTTAGAGTGCCCATCCCCGTCTTGGTCGCCCAAGTGTCCTGATACGGATTGTATTCCTCGACGGTGGTGAGCGTCGTGTCCGAGTTGTTGACGCCCCCGGTGACGTAGATCCGGCCGTTGATCGCGGCCGCGGCCACGCGATCCCGCGGGGTGGGCATGACGGCCTTGGTAGTCCATGTGTCGGTGGTGGGGGCGTATTCTTCGTTCACGTCGAGCCGCGGCGAACAGCCTCCGACATTGCAGCCGCCGATGGAGTAGATCCTGCCGTTCACGTAGGCGGAGGCAAACTGCACGCGAGCGGTGGGCATCGGCGTCTTCGTGCTCCACGAGTTCGTCACGGCGTCGTACTCCTCGTTCGTGCCCAGGAAGTTGCTGCCGTTCATTCCGCCGATGGCATAGAGCCTGCCGAAAGCCTCCGTCACCGTCACGCCGCTTCTGGCGGTGAGCATGTCGGTTTTGGAGGCCCAGGCGTCCACGGGGACGGCGGGGGGGGGTGGGGTGTATTCCTCGTTCGTCGCGAGGAAGCTCCCGTTGGCGCCCCCGATCGCGTAGATTTTCCCGTTCGTGGCCGCCACAGCCAAGCTTTGTCTCGCCGCGCTCATCGCCATCCTTGTGGACCACGTGTTCGCCGCCGGATCGTATTCCTCATTCGTTGCGAGGGCGCTCCCGTTGGATCCACCGATGACGCAAATCCTGCCGTTCACCCCCGCCGCGCCGAGGTACTCACGTGCCGTTGGCATGGGAGCCTTGCTGGCCCACGAGTTTGCCACGGGGTTGTATTCCTCGTTCGTCTGGGCGTAGCTGCCGGACTCTCCGCCTACTGCGTAGACCCTGCCGTTCACGGCCGCCGCTGCGAGATAGCCCCTTGCCGTGAGCATGTCCGCCTTGGCTGTCCAGGTATTCGCCACGGGGTCGTATTCCTCGTTCGTGGCCAGGTAGCCCGGGTTCATTCCGCCGATGGCGTAGATCTTGCCGTTCACGGCCGCCGCTGCGAGCAGATCCCTTGCCGTGAGCATGTCCGCCTTGGCGGTCCAGGTATTCGCCACGGGGTCGTATTCCTCGTTCGTGGCGAGCTTACTCCCGTTGAATCCCCCTATGGCGTGGATCTTCCCGTTGACGGCGGCTGCCGCGAGACGGTACCTTGCCGTGAGCATGCCGGCTTTTGAGGCCCACGAATTCGTCACGGGGTCGTATTCCTCGTTCGTCGAAAGGGGGCTGCCGTTTGTTCCACCGATGGCATAGACTCGACCATTCACGATGGCGGCCGCCAGGTTGGCCCTTGCCGTGGTCATCGCCGCCTTGGAGACCCACACGTTTCCGCCCGCCACGTCGGCCTTCTCGACGGTGTTGCCGTCCGTGAGCCCCGCCTGGTCCTGGGCGCGGACGACGAAGTAGTAGGTGGTGTTCTTGGTGAGTGGGGCGGTGGCGTAGCTCGTCACACCGGCGCTTGTCGTGTACGTCGCCGTGAACGATCCCTGGCACGTCGCCGGGCTTGTGGCCTGGCAGATCTGATAGACGAGGTTGGAGGGGCTGGTCACGTTGTCGGACCCCGCCGACCACGAGATCGTGATGGGCAGGCCACCCGCCTCGGCCTTCAATGCGCCGCCGAACGTGGGCGGGGTATTATCGAAGGTGAAGGAGGCATTCGCCGTCGGGCTCTGCCAGTTGCCCGCGTTGTCGGTGGCCTTGGACTCGATGAGGTAGCCCGCGCCGCTTGTCCACGTCACGGCGCTCGAGTCGTAGCTCCACGAAGTCGTCCCGGTCGCGAGCAGCCACGACATGCTGCCGGACCACGTGGAACCGGTCCAGTAGAAGAAATCCGCGTTCCTCTTGATCGAGACCTCGACCTTCTGGAGCCCGCTGCCCGCGTCCGCCCCCGTGCCGCCGATCGAAGTGAGCGAGGTCAGGTAGGCCCCGTTGCTCGGGACGGAGATGTTCGATGCCGGCATGTCCGTGTCCACGGTGACCCCGTCTGTGTAGGCGAAGTTGGAGGTGTTGCCTGCGTTGTCAATCGCCCGAGCGCAGTTGTAGTAGGTGTTCCCGGAGCTGAGCGAGAGGCCAAAGCTGTTCTTGCCCGTGGTGAGCCCCACGTTCACCGTGGCCACGATGTCGCCCGTGCAGGAGGTGTTCGAACTCAGGTTGTAGTCGTAGGACGCGATGCCGCTGCCGCCGCCATCACCGAATCCGCTCCAGTTGGCGTCCATCGTCGAGGAGGAATTCCAGTAGTCCACGTCCGCCCCCGTGCCGTCGTTGATCGTCCCGAGCGAGGGCGGCGAGGCGTCGTAGATGTAGTTGAGGCCGGAGGAAGGATTGGACAGGTTCTGGGCGGCGTCCCGCGCCTTGGCCGTGAGGACGTTCAGGCTGTCCGCCGTCACGGAGGTGGTCACGGCGAAGCTCCAGTTGCCGCCACCGTCGGCCGGTCCCGATCCGATGGGGGAGCCGTCATCGTAGGCGAGGACCGTGGAGTTCGGCTCAGCCGTGCCCGACACGGTAGGCAGGCCGTTGTTGGCCGGGCTGGTCGGGATGGTGGAAATGATGCTGGGGGGCGAGGGGGGGGTGATGTCGTTGGTCTTGATCGTGGGTGAGCTCTGGTTGCCCGCGGCGTCGGTGGCCGTGATGTAGATCTGGTTCGATCCGTCGGCCTGGTTGTCGCCGATGTTGAAGACCGGGAAGCTGCCATCGCCCATCGCCGAGGTCTGGCCGACGAGGTTGGTGAGGAGGCCGTCGGAGTAGACTTTCACGGTGGCGCTGGGCTCGACGGCGCCGGATGCGCCGGTGAGCTGGTCCGGAGTGCCCGGCGCGTTCATCGTGACGGTCAGGAAGGAGGGGTTGGGCTGAGAGGGGGGGGAGTTGTCGAACAGGAAGGAGACGTTGGACGATGGACTCTGCTCATTGGAGGCGGTGTCGGTCGCCCGCGCGGAGATCGTGTAGTTGTTGCCGGAGGTCCAGGAGACGCCCGAGGAGTTGTAGGACCACGAGGAGGTTCCCGTGGCGTTGAGCCAGGTTTGGGTGGCCACCCAGGTGTAACCGACGTCTTCCCAGTAGTAGAGATCGGCGACACGCTGGATTGTGATCCTCACGAGGCTGAGGCCGCTGCCGGAGGCGTCCGAGGCGGAGCCCCAGATCGAGGTGAGGGATGAGAGGGTCGCGCCGTTGCTCGGGCTCGATATCGCGCTGTTCGGGAGTTGCTTGTCGATCCGGACGGGGTCGGAGCAGGTGACGGCCTCTGAGTTGCCGGCGACGTCGGTGGACTTGTAGCAGACGGCTTTCTGGCAGACGCTGAAGCTCGGGCAGGTGACGTTGGCGAGGGCGCCGGGGGTGGCCGGGGTGCAGGATCCGAATATCTTGCGAACGCGGTGGTTGTTTCCCTCACCATAGTAGATGGCGCCGTCCGGAGCGATGCCGATACTATTGCCGTCTGAGCTGTCGTTGGAAGTGTGGTTGATTTGGGCGCTTGTGGCCGGCCCACCGTCACCGGAGAAGCCGTACGCGCCGGTACCGGCCAGCGTGGTGATCGTCCCGCCTGGCGTCACATTCCAGACTCTTGCATTGGCGGTGACGATGACGTTGTCCGCACCGTTCACGGCCACACCGTTTGTGGTGGACAAGTTCTGGCTGGTGGCTGCGCATGGAACGGTACACCCCGCGCCTCCACCCGCGAAGGTCGTGATCGTGCCTGCAGTGTCGAGCTTTCGCACGCGGGCATTCGCTCGATCCGCGATGTACACGTTGCCCAGCGAATCCACGGTAACTCCCGTCGGTGTGTACAGACTTGCACTGGTGCCCGCGCCGCCATCGCCCGCGAAGGTGCCCGTTCCGTTGCCGGCGATCGTGTAGATATTTCCGATTGTCATCGCTTGCCCGTAGAAGGTGCCGCTCGCGCCGGCGACCATGCGAATGCGGTGGTGCTCGCCTTGGGCGATGTAGATATGGTTCGAAGAATCCACCCAGAGACCGCCCGAAAACCCGATCCCCGCCGCGGTGGCGGCTCCCCCGTCGCCCGAAAAACCGCCTGTGCTCCCGGCCTCGTTCGTAATGATACCCCCGGTGACTTTCTTCACGCGGCTCACGCCGGCGTAGTTAACCAGGATGTAGAAATCCCCGCTCGGTTTGGCGTACACCCCTTGAATTTGGCCCAGAGTGGCGCTGGTGGCGGGGCCGCCGTCGCCCGCATTACCCGAACTGCCGTTGCCGGCTACGGTGGTGATGATCCCGTTCGTGTCGATTTTCCGGACCCGATAGTTGTACTTATCAGCCACGTACACATTGCCCGCAGCATCCACGCTTGCGCCATTCACGTAGTTGACTTGAGCACTAAGCGCAGGTCCGCCGTCGCCCGTGCCGCCCGCCGTACCTGTCCCGGCGGCAGTCGCGATGTACCCCGGCTGGCCGTCCTGAACGCAGTAGTTGGTGGTCGAGACGCCCGATCCGGAGCCGTCGGTGGGCGTGAGGTTCACGTTCGTGTCGGCATTCAACCAGGTGCTGGGCCCGTCGTCGGTCGTTGTCGGGGGCTGCTTGTCAATCCGGACGAGGCCGGACTGGACGGATTGGACGTTGCCCACGTTGTCGGTGGATTGGTAGCGGACGTATTGGTTGCAGACCGTGCCCGGGGAGCAGGTCACGCTGATGAGCGAGCTGTAGGGCGTGAGCGGTGAGCAGGTGTCGGAAGTGTCCACGCAATAGTTCGTGCTTGCGATGCCGGAGCCGGCGTCGGACTCGGTGAGGGCTACGCTCACGTTGTTCGCCTGCCACGAGGGGGGCGCATCGTCC
>JACPQY010000017.1 GCA_016190245.1 Nitrospirota bacterium
GAAGGGAGGGAGGGTGCAAGCACCCTCCCCTACAAGGATTGCGGTGGCCGGCGAAGGCTTTTCAGACAGAGCCAGCGCCGTCGAGAAGCAACGGAAGGAGGATTCCCATGAGTGAAATCAGCGCGAAGGATCCCGTCTGCGGGATGAGCGTGGAACCCGGGCACGAGGCGGCTCGGGCCGACCACGCGGGCAAGACCTATCTCTTCTGCTCTCCCGGATGCCGGGACACGTTTGCGAAAGACCCCGCGAAGTTCGCGAAAGGTGGGGCGGGCGAGGCTCCGAAGAAGAAGCGGTGGGGTCTGTTCGGTATCGCGGTCCTCGCGCTCGCGGGGGCGGGAACGGGCCGTGCCCAAGGCGAGGCCGAGCCCACGCCGGCCGAGAAAGTGATCACGATCCAGGGCGAGATCGTGGACACCACCTGCTACCTCCGACACGAGAAGAAGGGAACCGAGCACGCCAAGTGCGCCCTCATGTGCCTGCGCGCCGGGATTCCGATGGGCTTGCTCGAAGACGGTACGGGAAAGGTGTACGTCTTCGTCTCGGAGTCCCACGGCAACCCGCACAAGGACATCGAGAAGTACCTTCTCAAGAAGGTGAAGGTTACCGGCGCGCTGTACGAGCGCGGCGGGTTGTCGGGGATCGCCGCCCGGGCGATCACGGAGCTGTGAGCCGCGCCCCCCGCGGAGAAAGGAGGTAGCCGTGAACATGAGATACCACACTCCACGCGCCGGCTGGTTCGCGACCCTCGGCCTCGCGGTTCTGATGCGCGTTGCGCCCGTCAACGCGGCCCCGGCGGAAGAGTTCCGACATCGTGACGCCACGGTGGAGAACTGGTCCGTGCACGGGCACCTGCGCGCGGAGGACGGAAGCGAGTGGGGCGTGACCGCCATGTTCTTCACGGGCAAGTATCTGGTCCTCAGTGGGACGGCGGCGCTCATAGGCCTGGCCGACGTGGCAGCGAAGGCGCTCCATTTCGACTATGCGTTCTTCGTCCCGTTCCTTCAGAAGGTCCGATACGGAGACAACGGCCTCCTCGTCGAGTACGGCCGCTCAAGCCTCGTCCGCACCGGCCCGCAGACGGTGAGGCTCGACATGAGTGTGGGGACGACGGCCTCGGCGCTCGACCTGCAACTTCCCCATGAGCCCATGCCCTACGCGGGCATCGGCGAGAGCCGGTGGGCCAAGGGCCACGTTCGCGGCTACACGTTCATGGGGGCCAAGGCGTCGGGGACCCTTCGCATCGAGAAGCGGGCGGTCAAGGTCGAAGGCGCGGTCAATCTGGACCACGGCTGGGCCGGGCAGATGGGACACGATCACGACATGATGATGCTCGAGCTCGATGACGGAAGCTTCGTCAACGTCCTCTTCCGGCACCCCAGGAAGGGGGGATCCGCCCTCCCCGGAAGTTTCATGGATGTCGCCGATGCCGCAGGCACGAGAACGACTCGCACGACCTTCGCTGTCAACCGGGGCTCCATGTGGGAGAGCCCGGTGAGCGGCGCGCCGTATCCCGCCACCTGGACGCTGGTCGGGTCGGAGGCCGACACGCGTCTGAACTTCACGCCTGCGTTCGAGAACCAGGAGGTCAGCTTCCTTTTCGGTGCGATCGAGTTCTGGACCGGAGTCGGGCGGGTGGAGGGAGTGCTGGATGGGCGCCCCGTCTCGGGGCATTTCTGCGCGATGATGCAAGGGTACCAACGGGAAGGGGACGCGCCGTGAGGAAACCTGGCCTGGGAGGAAACCGCAAAGGAGGCTGCCATGTGGACCAGGCGACGGATGATCCTCGGCATGAAAGGAGCAGTGAAATGAATGGAAGAGGAGCCTTCGCATCACTCATCACCCATCGCGCCTCACGATCGAGGGGCGTGATCGAGCCCATCACGGCCCTCGCGATCGCGGGCATGATTGTCATGATGGGTGCGTGCATCGGCATGGCCGTGTGGGGTGGCGGGAAGATGATGCAGATGATGCACGGCGATCATGAGAAGAGCGGGCACGAGAGCGGGAAGGAGCACGAGCCCGATTCCGCCGCGAAGAAGGCCGTGGACCCTGTTTGCGGCATGGAAGTGACCGTGAAGGAGGACACCCCCCAGATCACGCTGCGAGGCGAGACGTACTACTTCTGTTCCGAAGACGACATGAAGAAATTCGCCGCGGACCCGGAGCGGTACACCGGCCATGAGAAGAAGTAGAGGCAGGCTCATCCAATCCTTTCTTGGCGGGGGAGCTATCTTCCTCATCCTCGGGGCCGGAAAGGAGTTAAGGATGAGGGACGGTGACTCGGTGAAGCGGTGGGTGACCCTCGTATCGGGCGTGCTCTTGGCTTCGTGCGCCTCCATGGGTTCATTGCAGGGACCCTTCTTCCGCAAAACGGACTATCCGCGGTGGCAGATGATCGGCGCGGAGGAGAGCGATCTCGATCTCGCCGTTCAAGGGCGGGAGTCTCTGGATGACCTCGGGCGGGACGAGTGGGTCCAATTCTGGATGGAGCGTGGCCGCGGATTGGAGCGGGAGGCTCGGGTCCGGGAGGCTTCCGGGGATTCGCAATCCGCCGCGCGCACCTACTTCAGGGCGGCGGGCCATCACATCATCGCGATGTACCCCCACAAAAGGATCAGTTCTCCGAAGGGCAAGGCGCACGAGGAGTCCGTTCGTATCTTCCTCAGGGGGGCGGCGCTGCTCGATGCGAAGTTCGAGAGGGTGGTTCTGCAGGAGAAGGGAGAGGAGGTTGTCGGATACCTCTTCCTCCCGAGGGGCCCCGGGCCGTCCGCTTGCGTGATCGTCTCGGGCGGCCTGGACGGATGGAAGGAAGAGGCCGTCTTGTGGACGCTGCCGATGGCGCACGATTTCATGCCGCCGGTTTCGCGGCGTTCTACGTAGACATGCCGGGCACCGGTGAGAATACCTTCAGGCTGGGTCCCGACGGTGGCCGGGCGTACGGTCTGGTCATCGATCATCTCGTGGGACGAGCCGAGATCGATTCGTCAAGGCTGGGCGTCGTGGGCGTCAGCTTCGGAGGGTACTGGGCCACGTGGCTGGCTATCCACGAACCTCGGATCAGGTCCGTCGTCAACGTGGGCGGGCCGATCCACGGCGCCTTTGCCACCATGAGCTACCTCAAATTGCCGAATGTGCTTCGCGAGGCTTTGAAGGCATCCTTCGGGATGCGCTCGGTCTGGGGGCTCTATGGAATCACGAGACGGATGTCGCTCAAGGCGGACCTGGACAAGATCACCGTACCCTATCTCGTGATCAACGGCACCGAAGACTCGATCGTCCCCCCCGAAGATGTTTGGGTGGTGCTCCGAACCGGATTGAGGCGTGATGCAATCCTTTTCCCAGGAGAGGATCACTGTGCCGTCGGACGTTTGGAATCGGACATCTTGCCCGCCGTTCGGGATTGGTTCCTCCGGACACTGGGTCCGACCGACCTGGGGGGCAAGAGCCGGAACAGCCCATGAGCATGCAGACGAGGCGCGGGATGGGGGCAGCGTCTCACAGGCTCGGCCTCGCATCGGTGGCTTTTCTGGCAGCAGGCATCGTCTTCACCGGCTTCACCCCGGCCGTCGCGGCGACCGACCTCCTCATCACCAACGCCCGATTGATCGATGGCACAGGCGCGCCGCCCCGGGAGAACCTCTCGATTTTGATTCGGGGAGGTCGAATCCTGACCGTGGGACCGGATGTGCAGGCTGCGGGACTGCCGGTCCTCGATGTGGCCGGCGCCACCGTACTCCCCGGTCTGATCGATGCGCACGTCCACATGAGTTGGGCTCCCGGTCAATCGTTTCGTCGAGATCTTCCTGAAACGATCACGGCTCTTCGCGCCCGACACCTTCGGGGATATCTCGCAAGCGGGGTCACGACCGTTGCGGACACGGGCGCCTCGCCGGAGGCCATCCACTCCATACGTGAGATGATGGCGTCGGGCGTCCCGGGACCGAGGTTCCTCGCGATGGGGTGGGCGCTCGTGCCGGCGGGAGGATGGGACTCCCCGGGGGAAACCGCCGCCGTGGCCGGCGAGTCGGACGTTGAGGCGCGGCTCGATGAAGTGGTGAGACTCGGAGGGGTCGGCGTCAAGGTCGCCCTCGAGCGCGGTTGGGGACCGATCAAGACCTACGAACTCCTCTCTCCCGAAATCCGCAGGGCAATCGCGGATGGCGCCGCCCGGCGGGGTCTGCCGGTCTTCATTCACGCGACCAATCCGCCGGATCAAGTAGCTGCGCTCCAGATGAAGCCGCGCGCACTGACCCATACCGTCATCGATCTGACCGGGCTTACCTCCGGCGATCTGCTTTCGCCGGAGTTCGTCCGAGACATGGCAGCGTCGGGGACATACCAGATCACAACCCTTTCCATCGTGGATGCGTACCTTGTGGAATTTGAACCTTCCCGCCTGGACGACGCTTTCCTCAATCTCGTCGTGCCTGAGGTCGAGTTGCAAACGGCGCGAGACCCGCGGGTGGGGCGGGCGCAAGCACGGGCCCTCATCCACATGGGTGCTCCCTGGCTCCCCTCAATCTTCGAGGCGTGCGTGGCCCGCATGACGTTCAGGAAGTCGGCCGTGCGTCGGGCGCTCCGGCGGGCGCAGTGGTCTGTGAAACAGCTCTTTGAAGCAGGTGTACCCATCGTGGTCGGGAGCGATACGCCATCGCTGCCCCAGTTCGCCGTCGGCGCGTATCAGTTCCACGGTTTCTCCACCATCCGGGAGATGGAGCTGCTGGGAGAAGCGGGGCTGCCTCCGATGACCATCGTGCAGTCGGCCACCCGAATACCCGCGGAGATGCTGGGAATTGCCAACGACGTTGGAACCGTTGAAATCGGAAAGCGGGCGGATCTTGTCATCCTGCGGGCCGATCCGCTCGTGGACCTGCGCGCGCTGAAGACCGTGCTGTGGACTGTCCGCGATGGCGTGGCGCGAACACCCGAGGAATGGATTGGAAAAAAGGAGGTGAAACCATGAGCCAGATCGTTGCCACGGATCCCCGGTGCCACGTGATGGAACAGGGGTTCTCGAAGCCCCCCTGTCCCAGCCCCGGAGGCTCCGTCGGGGACTCGAAGAGCACGTCCGTGCCTGCGCAGACGTGGGGCCTCTTGGGTGCCCTGCTTGTCCTCCTTGTGCTGCCGGCCTGTCCCGAGCGGCCTCTCACGGTGGAGCGCGCAGCGGATCGGATCGCGCACGGCCAACTCGTCACGGATCGCACCAAGGTGTGCATGATCCAGGAGAGCCTGATGTTGCAGCCGGGGATACCCGTCACGTACGCCGGGAAGACCTACCACCAGTGCTGCGCGGGCTGCGCGGCGCGCTTCATGCAGGATCCGGCCCGCTACTCCAAGGCGCGCGATCCCGTCTCCGGCGCTGATGTGGACAAGGCGGACGCGTACCTCTACGCGCGGGAAGGGCGGGTCTTCTTCTTCCAAACTTTGGAGAACGTGATGGCGTTCGATCGAGATCCGCAAAGCCATCTCCGCGTGCCCCGGCCGCATGCGGAGCCGATGCCCGGAGCCATGGGGGGTGGTGCGGCGGGTTCTCCCGAGCAAAGTTCCACCCAACCTGCACCGCCGGGCGGCGAGCCACAAGAGATGGGTGCAACGGAACTTCCCACCAAAGGATCTCCCGACTGATGGAGGCGCGCGAGCTCCGAATCCACCGACTGGCCGGCATTCTCGGCGTCTTCGGAATGTTCCTCGGCGTCCTGGCGGCCCTCGCCCCTCCGCCTTTTCGCCTGGCACTGGTCGTCACGGTTTTCAACGGCTCCCTGATGATCGTTTACATGATCTCCACGATCGTTCTGTGGAATCGCCTTCGGGCAGATCGGACCACGATGGATGGAGGCGCGGCGTGATAGCGGTCTCGAACGCGGTGTGGCTCTTCGTCGCGGCACTTGCCCTCGCGGCGAAGCCTGCCGTGGCCGATGAGACCGCCGCACCGGAGCCGGCGCACGAACATGGTCACTCCATAGGTGAGGACGCGGAGCGGGAGCTATCCTACTTGTTTGGCTTGACCGGTCGGGCCGTCTTTGTTGGGCGCGCGGCGGTGGACGCCATTCTTCACTATGACGTCCTCGAAGAGCACTTCATTCCCGAAGCCGGCATCGTGGCGCGGATATGCGGCGATCTCTTCTCGACGGTCGATGCGCGGGCGACGATCGGTGACGACAACTCAGCCACTCTGCTGCCCGGTCTCAAGTACAGGGTGTTGAAGGCAAGGAGCAGGTTCTTGTCGGACGGTTTCTTGGGCCTGGGCTACCAGTTTTCTGTGGCGGGAGATACCGCGTTTGACAACCAGGTCTGCGTGCAACTCGAACTGGGGCGTCATGGATGAGTCGTGAGATGACGGTTCCACAGAGGCCGGGCGGGGGTGAAGAAGGCGCCCTCCCGAGCGGCTCCGCAAGAAAGCGCCAGACAACCGAAAGGAGAAACACATGAAACGCATGATCGGAGTGGCGGCCGCGGCGGTGTTCACCCTCGCGGGCACGGCCCTGGCCGGAGAGAAAGTGACCCTTCAGGGCGAGGTGCTCGATTCCGCGTGCTATCTGGCGGAAGGAGAAAAGGGGAAGGCCCACGAGAAGTGCGCCCAGATGTGCCTCAAGAAAGGCGTCCCGGCCGCGCTTCTGACGGACGATGGGAAGGTCCTGCTTCTGACGGCGAAGCACGGAAGCGAAGCCCTCTACGACGAGTTGAAAAAGCTCGCAGCCCAACGCATCGAGATCACGGGAGAAAGGATCGAAAAAGGCGGAATGGCGGCGATTCAACTGGAAACGATCAAGGGGATTAATGTGTCCTCTCCGTCGAGCGAGAAACATGCCGAGGAAGGCCACATGGGCGGACACATGCACTGAGAACAAGTTCCAAACCGCGAGGGACAGTCCCCTCACCCCAGCCCTTTCCGCCCGTCCGTCCGCCGTGGCGGACTGGACAGGCGGGGAGGGTGGCCGCCGCGTCCGCCCAGCGGCGGAGAGGCCGGGTGAGGGACTCGAAACTCGGATGAGAAACCAACCAGGAGGTGATGTCGTGAAAGCAATCGTGATGAAGGCGCTGTGGAAGCTCCGGTTGTCGGGGCCGGGATCGAGAGCGGGTGTGATCGAGCCTGTCTCCGCCGTGGCCATCGTGGGCATGGTGGTGATGATGGGCGCCATGATGGGCTTCATGATCTGGGGCATGCCCAAGATGATGGGCATGATGCACGGGGATCATGAGAAGAAGGAGCACGAGGCGAAGGGCGAGCATCGCCCTGAGGAATCCGCGCAGAAGGCCGTTGACCCGGTCTGCGGCATGGAGGTCGAGGTGACGGACAAGACCCCGAGCGTGACGCTCGAAGGCCGCACGTACTACTTCTGTTCCGAAGAGGACATGAGGAAGTTCGTCGAGTCGCCCGAGAAGTACAGGAAGGAGGAGTAGGTCATGGGATGGCGTGCCCGATTGACCGTACCGGTACTTCTCGTCGCCTTACTTCCGCTGACCGCCTCGGCCCAGGAGTACGTTCCCGAGGAGGGATCTCACCAGGGTGCCAAGATGGAGATGTGGAACCTGCACGGTCACCTGTTCACTCCCGACGGCCGGGCGTTCGGACTCACGACCATGTTCTTCAACGGGAAGTATCTTGTCGTGTCCGGAACGGCCATCGGCCTGGGGCTCACCGACGAACAGGACAAGAAGTCGGCGTTCGAATACGACTTCTTCCTGCCCCTGTTCGGAAAGGTGGTTCACACGCCCGGGCAACTGGACGAGCGGTACGGTCCCAACCACATCCGGCGCGTCGGCTCCGACGCGTACGAGCTTTCCATCCGGATGGATTCCCTGCGGGCGGACCTCGCCATCCGCACCACCCGTCCACCGCTGCCCTATGCCGGCACGGGTCTCGTCAGGTGGGAGACGCACGAGTCGAGGGGCTACTCCTTCCCCCGGGCGCAGGTCACGGGGGAAATTGCGTGGAAGGGGGCGTTGTATCCTGTGACCGGCCACGTAAACATGGACCACGCTTGGTCCAACGCGATGGAGGAGGACCACGACCTGTTCATGGTTCAACTGGACGATGGGACGGATGCGAACGTGCTGTTTCGGCACGATCGGGCGGGGAAGGGGCCCCTGCCGGGGAGTTTTGTCGCGCTCGCTTTCCCCGACGGGCGGCGGGTCTCGTACGATTCTTTCGACGTGTCCATCGAGGGCAAGTGGAAGAGTCCCAAGACGGGAAGGTTCTATCCCAACCGTAAGCGCATACGTGTGCCGGACGAGTCGCTCGAATGGGGTCTGCTCCCGTCGTTTGACGATCAGGAGTTCGCGATGATGATGAACATGACCACGTCGAATGCAGCCCGTCCTGGGCTGCTTCATTTCGTGGTCCCATACCTTCCCTGGCAAGGGATGGCCTTCTGGGCGGGGACGGGCACCGTGGCAGGGGCCGGAGCGGATGGCGCCGTGAAGGGCCGGTACTGCGGCGTTCTGCAAGGGTACGGGAAAAAGTAGATGGATCGTCTGTCTCACGGGCCCGGCCGCCCTTCACAGGAAGCGCCGCAGCTCTATCAGGTCCTCCCTCCGGCGAAGTATGATTTCCTCACACCGCTCTACGATCTCGGGTGCCGGTTGTTCGGCATTGGGCCGCGTTTCCGCGACTCGATCATCGGTCATCTGGACCTCCGCGGAGGCGAATCCATCTTGGACGCGGGTTGCGGCACAGGCGTCCTTGCCGTTCGGATCAAGGAGAGATGGCCGTCTGTGACCATGATGGGGCTCGACCCGACGCCGTCCGCCCTCGCGATCGCCCGCAAGCGGGCCGCGAAAAGGAACGTGGCCGTGGATTGGAAGGAAGGATTCGCCGAGGCGCTGCCGTTCACCGATGTGTCGTTCGACCGGGTGGTGACATCGCTCGCGTTCCATCACATTCCCGGCGACAAGAAGATCGCGGCCCTTCGCGAGTGTCTTCGGGTCCTCAGGCCGGGTGGCCGCCTCCTGCTGGTGGATTTCTGCGAACGGGACACTCTTGGCGCGCGGATCTTCCTCGGGCTCGTGATCGGCCAGGAACACCTCGGAGACCAGGTTGGGAAGCTCGGTGCCTTTCTCGAGGAGGCTGGATTCGCCGGCGTGCGCCGCGTGCATCGTGCCCACCTCGGCATCGGCTTCTACATCGGCGAGAAGAAGCCGGCGTAGGGGCTCACGTCGGCGGTTGAAATGAGAACCGGGAGGTAGGGCGATGGAACCGCAGGAGGCCCTCGAAGGGTATTCGAGATCCGCAGGACAGTACGACCAATTGATCGAGTTCTACTTCCGGCGACTGCTGAGGATCAACGACGTGACGTATCGGAGCGAGGCCGTGGACATGCTCGGCCTCAAGGAAGGGGACAGGGTGGCGGATATTGGCTGCGGGACGGGCCTCAATTTCGAGCACGTCTTGCGCAAGATCGGCGCGAGCGGTCGGCTGGTCGGTCTGGATTACACCCCGGCCATGCTCGAACGGGCGGAGGCGCGGGCGAGAAGTCAGGGATGGAGCAACGTCCGCCTGGTGAGGGGCGACGCGCAGAAGGCATCCGATCTCCTCCAAGGCCCCTTCGACGCGGTCCTCAGCACCTTCTGCATGAGTCTCGTTCCTTCCCCGAAAACGGTCTTCCGGGAGGTCGCGCGCGTTCTCAGGCCGCAGGGAAGGTTCGCCGTGTGTGACGCCCAACAGATCGTGCCGAAGGGACCCTTGGGACTGCTCGCACCCGTGGTGAGGCCCGCCGTGGCCTTCGTTCTTCGCAAGTACGGCCAGTCCAATCCGGAAGCCGATTATGGTCGGCCCCGACCCTGGAAGACCATGCTCACCGATGTATTCGACGGCGTGAATTTCGAGGAACGATACTGGGGCATCCTCTTCATCGCGAGCGGAGTCAGGCGCGGCGATGAGAAGGCCTCATAGGGTTCATTTCCGGGGGGTGGTCTCCGCTCCTGCCGGAGGAGTCCCGGGGGTTGTCGCGCAGGGTTCAAGCGAGGGCCACGACGCCGGAGCGCCGGATCCGTTCGTCGGCGGTCAGCAACCGCAGGCCGTGACATCGGGCGGTGGCGGCAATGATCTGGTCCGCCGGGTCCGTGGGGAACGTGGGCCCCAGGCGGGTGCTCTCCATGGCGATGCGGGCGGTGAGAGGGAGGATCTGCACGGCGGGATCGTTCTCGACCTCCTCCAGGAACGCATCCGCTGAACCGGTGAAGATCAGGCGGCCGCGGGAGGCCAGCATGGCGACCTCCCACAGCGAGAAGGCGCTGATCCCGATCGGCTCACCGCGTTTTGCCGAGCCGTCGATCGCGTTGGCAAAGGCGGGCGGCAGTGCCGAATCGTCTATCCACCACCACACCAGGACGTGCGTGTCGAGGAGGAGCTTCAAGCCTTGGTCGCTTCGAACAGATCGGCCCAGTCGCCGTGCACGATGTCACCCGTCACCTGGACGAGCCCCTTCCATCGGCCTCGGGGCGAGCGTGAAGCCTCCTGGATGGGCACGAGCCGGGCCACCGGCCGGCCGTGCTTCGTGATGACATACCGCCGGCCCTCTGAGCGGGCAGTTTCGACCAGTTCAAGGCAGCGAGCCTTGAAGTCGCTCACACTCAAGAGATCCCTGCGGCGGTGGACATCCGGTCGAGGCGACGCCTTGAGGACCATGAGGACAAGATATCACGACCCTCATGACCAGTCAAATGGTCACAACATCCCGATCCGGTCGAGATGAGAGTGAATCGTTTGGGTGGCCTTGGGCGGAAGACGGTTGTGCGGGCTGGGCCGGGGTCACATCGGTAACGCCAGAGCCGTGGGCCTCACTCACTAGGCAAGGAGAACAGAATGCCTGAATCAGTCGTGTTGGACCCGCATGAGGGGGGCATGCCCCAGGTTGTCACGCATGAGTTCGGGGCGTACGCTCTGGAGAGGAAGGGTTCGTGAGCACTGTCGCGAAAAACAGCCGAACTCTCAAGGCCGGCCTCGCGGCCTCGGTCGCCGCCGCGTTCGCCGCTTCAATGTGTTGCCTCGGCCCGGCGCTCTTCATCGCTGCGGGGGGGCTCATCACGGCATCGGTCGGGAGCGTATTCGAGACGCTTGCGGCGTGGCGGCCGGTCTTCATCGCCGCTTCGCTGGGCTTCCTTGGGCTCGGCTACTGGTACGTCTATCGGGGCCGGAAGTCCGCCGAGGCGTGCGAAACGGGCACGTGCACGCCCAAGAATCCGGTAAACAAGTTCATGATGGGGACGGTGGCCGTGATCGTTGCCGTGCTGGTCACATCTCCCTACTGGCTGGCCGGGCTGGCGTGAGGGATCCTGGAAAGGAGAGTGTTATGAGAGGCGTTTTGCTTGCGTTGTTTCTGGTGGCGGGTTTGAGCCTGCCCGCGGTGTACCCGGCCTTTGCCGGCGAGGAGAAGTCCTGCACTCTGAAGGTGGAGGGCATGACGTGTGATGCGTGCGAGAAGCACGTGAAGAAGGCCCTGGACAAGGTCGAGGGGGTCAAGGACGCGAAGGTCGAGGTGAAGGCGAAGAAAGCCATCGTCACATACGACGTGGAGAAGACCAATCCCGACGCCATCGCCAAGGCCATCACCGACGCCGGCTACGAGGCCAAGGTGGAAGAGAAGTCCTGAGACGCTCGCTCCGATTACTGTCGGCGTCAGATAGATCACCGGCTTGAAATCATCTGACCGGTCAGATAGACTGGTCAGATGAGAACGATCACGGCGACCGAGTTCAAGGCCAAGTGCCTGGCCCTCTTGGATGAGGTCCAGAAGACGGGTGAGCCGATCACGGTCAGCAAGCGGGGCAAGCCGGTCGCTCAAGTCGTGCCCCACATTCAGTACGAAGGGAAGTACCCCCAAGACTCGTTGAAGGGAACCGTGGAGGTGCTCGGCGATATTATCGAGCCGGCCATTCCTCTCGAAGACTGGAACATGTTGAGGGACGACTGAAACTTCTCCTCGACACGCACGTTCTGATCTGGATGGTCGAGGAGAAGACGCGGATCCCCATGAGGGCGCGAACGGCCATCGAAACAGCGGAAGGTCCCCTGCTTGTGGCTGACATGAGCCTTCTGGAAATCGCCACCGCTGTCGGTCGCGGGCGCATGCGATTTCGCGTTCCCTTGAGAGACTGGTTGGAACGGGCGACGTCCCCTCCCTTGGTTCGGCTGTGCCGGATCACTCCCGCGGTGGCTGCGGAACTCGTCCATCTCCCATCGGATTTTCCCAAGGACCCCGCTGATCGCATCATCGTCGCCACGGCCCGTGTCCTGGGAGCGACCCTCGCCACGATGGACACCACGATCATCCGCTCCCGCGCGGTTCCCACGCTGAGCTGACGCGCCTTGCGCGGCACCGGTTGCCGGTGGGCGGGATCGGCTTCGTCCCCGGCGAGGCCACGGTGGGGAGCCTGCCGGCGTGCGAGCCGGGGAAGACCAACCCTGTCACGGACACGGTGGAGACGGAGCAGACCTACGCGACGTTCGTGCTCTGCGCGAACGAACCCGCGCGATTCCAGTGCTCGGTGGACGGAGGCCCGTCCGAGCCGTGCGTTTCCCCGCTCCTGCTGAGGAACCTTGAGTTCGGTCGCCGATCGCTCGTTGTGATCGCGTCGGATGGCAATGGGAACACCCAGGAGGGCTTCGTTTCGTTCCGGTGGCTCATCGCGCCCAGGGAGATACCCGCGCCGACCGGTCTCACCGCCCAGGCGGGCGACGGTGGTGCTGTCCTCTCCTGGCAGGCGGTCGCCGGAGCGACGGGGTACAAAGTTTACTACGGCCCATCCGCCGATTCCCTCGGACAGTCTGTGCGCGCGACGGAGACGAGCACTTCGATCGGCGGCCTCGCCAACGGCACGACGTACTATTTTGCCGTGACGGCCCTCGCGGGGGAGAAGGAGAGTCCTCGGAGTGCGGCGGTTTCGGCCACGCCTATCGCGGGCGCGGTGAAAATCCTTTCAGCGCCGACGGGGTTGGTGGCGACGGCCGGCGACGGAAAGGTCACGCTCGCGTGGGGCGCCGTGGAGGGAGCGGCCTCGTACAAGGTCTACTACGGCACGGCGCAGAACAGTCTGGACACGGCCGTGGGAGTGACGGGGCTGACGGCCGAGATCGCCGGCCTCGCGAACGGGACGGCGTACTACTTCGCCGTGGCTTCGGTGGATGCCTCGGGCGGCGAGAGCGGGAAGTCCGAGGTCGTGAAATCCACGCCGTCCGCCGCCGCGATCATCGTGGGCAGCCAGACGTGCGTGCTGGACACCTCGATCCTTGATGCCTGCACGCTGGGGTAGGGGATGGGGTAGTGCGAAGTGCGGCGGTGCGAAGTTCGAGGTGCGAGGGATGAAGTGCGAAGTCTGAAATGCGAGGCGCAATCGTTCGTAGGGGAGTATCTCTAGATGCTCCCTCTTCATGGGCGCACCCGTCCGCCGTGGTGGAAGGACCGCCCCCTACGGGGCTTGTGTCACGGGCTTTCGGGGCAGCGGTTACGGCTTGAAGAAGGCGAAGAGGATGGCGGTGATCGTGCCGACGATAGAGGCGAACTGTCCGATCCAGAAAACGAACATCCATTTGATCAGATCGGCACGGACGGCCTGGAGTTCCGCGCGAAGCTGCCCGATCTCCCTGGCCAGGTCTTCGCGCGTGGCCAGATGCTGCAACCGCTCGGTGAGTCGGCGTTCGAAGGCCTCGTCCAGCCGGTCCGCCGCGGACTTGGCTTTGGCGTCGTCCATGCCGGCGGAGCGAAGAGCCTCGTAAAGTTCAAGCGCGATAGCCATCGCCAGATGAATTGTACGAAAAGGGAGTTCGGAATGGAAGAGGAAGGAGATTGAGATGGGAAAACATGTGCTTGCGAAGGGTTTCCTGGCCGGCTCCGGCTTTGCGCTCGGTCTCATCGCCGTGGTGGCCGCCGCCGTGACCGTCGGGACGGTGAAGACGTGGACGAGCGGCGAGACGCTCACGGCGAGCGACCTCAACACGACGATCTCGAGCCTCAAGACCGCGATCAAGGGCATCCCGAACTGGACGGAGAGCGGGAGTGATGCGGTGTACACGGATGGGAAGGTGGGGATTGGGACGACGAGCCCGACCGCCCTTCTCACAGTGTCGGGTGGAACCATTCAGTTGCCCATCTCAGCAAGTGCCCCCTACCCGTGTGTGGCCGGAAGGGTTGGAGAGATCTACTTTGACACCGACGTGGCTTCGTTGAGCCCAGGAACGCAAGGGGTGTGCGTGTGCCGATGGGATTATTATGATGGTCAGTACCAATGGACCCCCAGCTATTTGAGTGGGGGGGGGGGGGCTGAGCGGATGCTAGCTGAGTGAAGCGGCAAGGCGGGCCGAAAGGCCTGTAGGGGCGGGTCCTTCCGCCACGGCGGACAGGTGGACCCGCCCATGCGGAGGGAGCATGCCAGCATGCTCCCCTACGAAGGGCCTGCGGACGGAGGGAGGGTGCAAGCACCCTCCTCTACGGGGCGGCCCATGCGGCGGGAGCGTGTGAACATGTTTTCCTGACGAAGGTGGTGCAGGGGCAGCAGGTCGAAATCGACCGACTCCGCATGCAAGTTGAAGGGCTGAGGAAATAGGATGCTGGCGCGATGCCTGGATCCGTCGGTCCACGGGCACGAGTGAAGGGGAAGCGGAAGGAGGTGCCCTCAGGATTGACGACCTTCGCCGAGGAGGGTAGAATACAAAGAAACACAAAGGAGCACATTCGTGTCAAAGACCGTGACCCTTCGGGTGGACGATGAAACGTACAGGAACCTGAATCGTTGGGCGGGGGCCGAGAATCGGTCGGTGTCGAATTTCATCGAAACGGCCGTCAAGGAGCACGTGCGACACTCCGCCTTTGTTGACGATGCTGAAATGGCCGGCATCCTGGCCGATGAACGTCTCGTCGAACGACTGAAACGGGGTTCCAGGGACGCCCGGAGGAAGAAGGGACGGTTTGCCGTCTGACTTCCGGATCTTCGAAACGCGGACGTTCCGGCAGGATCTGGAAGAGATCCGAAAATCCGGCCTGCCCCGCCTGATCGAGAAACTCCAGGAGTACGTTTACCCTCAGCTTCGCAAGGACCCCCGATACGGTCCGAACATCAAGCGGCTCATCAACTGGGAGCCTCCCACCTGGCGTTGTCGTGTCGGTTCCTGGCGGTTCTTCTATGAGGTGGACGAGAAGAACCGAATTGTCTACATGACGGCTGCGGACCACCGAAGCCGGGCTTATCGGTAGCCCTTCACGACCACCAAGCCCCCCCCCCGGGGGGAGTCGACCGGGAGAGTTCAGGAGGTTGCGTGAACGGTGGGATCCTGTTCCTGCGAACCGGGAGACAATCCTACCGGCGCTGACAAGCGGTGTGCCCGACCTCCTCAGCCTCCGCCGCGAAGGCCCAGCCGACGAGCGACATCCCGATAGATCTCCGCCCGCTCGCGCTTGCCGATGCCGATGATCAGGACCACAACCCGATCCTTCAGGACCTCATACACGATCCGGTAGGCCTTCTTCGCGAAATAGATCTTGCGATAGCCGGTGAGGTCGATCCCCATCCGGTTTCCCAGCGGATCGCCCGCCCAGGGGTTCTTGGTCAGTTTTTCGACTTGCTTCGCCGCGATCCGCTTGAGCGATCCGTCCAGGGCCTCGAATTCCCGCGCCGCCGCCGGCAGGAATTCGACCCTATAGGCCATGGCGGGACTTCAGTGTGTCCCAGGATATTCTCTTCCCGCCCGCCGTCTTCCGCCGCCCGATCTCCAGTGCCGTGACGAGGTGTTCCAGGTCCTCGATGATCTCCTCGTAGTTCTCCACGGAGACCAGGACGGCCTCGAGTCGGTTCTTCCGGGAGAGGACCACGCGTCCCTTCCGTTTCACCCGGTCCAGCAGTTCCCCCAGATGCTTCGACGCATGGGAGGAAGCGACAATCTCATCGCGTCGGTAGGCTGTCTGCACGAATTGTACTCCTTTCTTTACGTACTATTATACGTAAATCCTGATCCTGGGCAACCTGACTCCGGCGCGGCCTCGACGGTAAGGCCGGCCCATGGAACCCGGCCGATCGTCCGTCCGGACAGATTCTCGGGGCACTGGGGAAGAGGGCGACCGGGCCCGAGCCTGATATCTCCAAGCCTGTAGTGGGCGGGTCTTCCCGCCTGCCGGTCGGCGGGCAGGTAGACCCGCCCACGCGGAGGGAGCATGCAAGCATGCTCCCCTACGAAGGGCCTGCGGACGGAGGGAGGGTGTAAGCACCCTCCCCTACGATGCGGCTCGAGAGGCGGGAGCGTGTGAACAGGTTCCCCTACGAAGCTTCGGCGGGAATGATCGGTACTACGACTTGAAGAAAGCGAAGAGGATGCCGGTGATCGTGGCCACCTGACCGACCCAGAAAATGAACATCCACTTGATCAACTCGGTGCGAACGGCGTGGATCTCGGTGCGAAGCTTTTCCAGATCCTCCCGTGTGGCGAGATGCCGCCATTCGTGGCCCAGGCGACTCTCCAGAGCTTCGTCGAATTTCTCGGCCGCCGACTTGGCCTTGGCATCCGCAACTCCGGCCGATTTGAGGGCCTCGTAGATTTCGAGTGCCATGGCCACGATGTCAGCCATTCTACGCCGCCGGACGTTCGAGAGAAAGGCTGAGCGAGACCTCCGGCCGGGCCGACCTCGGCCGGGCTCGGGGCTGGTCTTGTAAGGGCCAGACGCGACGGCAGGCCGTCTGGTCACGCCCTCCATCCGGGTGTATGCTCCCTGCGCATAGGCGGGCAAGGTGAACAGGAAACGGGGCATCCTGAGCGCGACGGGAGTCGCGCTTTCGCTGATCATCGGGGCGACGGCTTTTCTGTACCGTCATACCGTCCTCGCGGAGACCGAGCATTTCAACCTCGTGCAGGCGGCGCTTGTCCGTTCCGCCGCTTCGACACTGAAGGCGGAACTGACGGCTCACATCTCCACGATGCCCCCCGAGGTGCTAGGTCCTCTGTTCGGCCAAATCCTCAGCCATGCCGACATGGCGAGCCCGGAGGGCCACATCTGCGTGCTGGACCGGGACGGCACTTTCGTGCACCACACGAAATACCCTGAACTGATTGGCGCCCGCCTGGACGAAGGGATCGACCCGGAGCTGCGGGGCCGGCGATTCGCCTATCACCGGGCGCTGGAAGAGGACGAGGGAGCCGTTGTGGCCGACCTTCCCGATCGAGCGACCGGCAAGGGGACGCGCAAGCAGGTGCTGGCGTGGTCCAGCGTGCGCGTCGGGGAGCAACGTTGGGCGGTTCTTTTCCACACACCCTATTCCGCGGTGGTGGGGCGGGCCCGGAGGGCCTTCGCGCTCCAGTTCGTCACCTCTCTCTTGCTCATGGGCACCGTTCTGGCGGCCGGAGGGTCGCTTCTCAGGGGCGAGCGTCTGGCGGCCGTCGCGCACGAGCAGGAGGTCCTGCGTCGTGGTGAGGAGCGCTACCGCCGGCTCGTCGAGCAGGCGGCCGACGCCATCTTCGTGGTCAACAACCAGGGTCGGATCCTCGAGGCGAACCCCGCCGCGTGCGACCTGCTCGGCTACGAGCGGGACGTCCTCCTCAACTTCAATCTTCGGGAGATGTTCGCTTTCGGGAAATCCCGCAAGCAGCCGTTGCGTGTGGACGAACTGGGGACCGACGAAAAGGTCCTTTTCGAGAGGGCGTTGACCAAGGCCGACGGATCCATCGTCTTGCTGGAGTTGAACGCGGCCCGTCTGGCTGACGGGAATATCCAGATCATTGCCCGCAACATCCAGGAGCGCCGCAGGGCGGAGCAGGAGGTCCGGGCCGCGGAGGCGAAGTACCGGACGCTTGTCGAGCAGATTCCCGCGGTCACGTACATCGCCTCGGCCACGGAGGCCCGGCGGATGATCTACGTCAGCCCCCAGATCCAGCCGCTCCTCAACTTCTCCATGACCGAGTGGATGGCCTCGCCCGATCTCTGGGACAAGCGCCTGCACCCCGAGGACCGCGTTCGTGTCGCGTCAGAAGTGGCGCAGTGCCACCTCAGCGGGAAACCGTTCCGGTCGGAATACCGCCTCCTCGCCAAGGATGGTCAGCCGGTCTGGTTCCGTGACGAAGGAAGCGTGGTGCGGGGCGAGGGAGGGGATCCCCTCTTCTTTCAGGGGTTCATGTTGGATATTTCCGAACGCAAACAGGCGGAGATTCAGGCACTGGAGAACTTGTCGCTTTTCAGGGTGCTTGTCGACAACCTGCAGTCGGGAGTTCTTGTTGAGGATCGCGCACGGACGATCTTCGCGGTCAACCGGGCTTTTTGCTCATTGTTTTCGGTTCCCGTCCCTCCCGAGCGCATGCTGGGAGCCAACTGCGAGGCCGCGGCCGAGCAACACAAAGCGCTGTGGGCCGACCCCGAGCGCTTCCCCGCGCGTATTCGGGAGTTGATCGAGTCGGGCCGAATGGTGCTGGCAGAGGAGCTTCTCTTCGGCGACGGGCGGGCCTTCGAGCGGGACTACATCCCGATCCGGACCGGGGAGGGCGTTCTGGTGGGGCACCTCTGGCAGTATCGGGACGTCTCCGAGCGCAGGCGGGCCGAAGAGAAGTTGCGCGAGAAAGAGGAGCAGTGGCGGGCGTGGGTGGCGGCGGCGCCGTTCGAGGGCGTGGTGATTCACGAGATGGGGAAGGTTCTGGATGCGAACCAGAAACTGGCCGACATGCTCGGCTACGACATCCGCGAGCTGATCGGGAAAGAGATGGACGAGTTGGCTCCACCCGAATCGGTGGCCCTCGTCCTGGAGAAGATACGCGCGGGCAACGAAGAGCCGTACCGCGCCACGGCCAGAAGAAAGGACGGCACGATCATTCCGGTCGAGATCTACGCGAAGACGGTGTCTTATCGAGGGCGAACCATCCGCGTCGGGAGCGTGAGGGAGCTGGGGAAGTCGGGGGGGCGGGCGGCAGGCTGAGGGCTCCCCGAAGTCTCAAGAGGCTGCGGCGGAGCGCAAGAAGCGATCCCCCGCGGGATACTCGACACGGTACGGTTTCCGGGGCGAGCGGTCCGTCACCCCCGCGTAGGTGTACCTCCGGAACGGCTCTTCGCGTGTGGGGCGTTCGGCGTCGCCGCGCCCCGTGTCTGGTCCCGAATGGCATTCGGGACGACATACGGGGCCGCGGCGCAGGGCCTCTTCGTCCGCTTTTCTCAGTATCAGATCGGCCATGCCCGCCAGATGCGACGGGATCGGTCCGAGGAGCTCTCGATAGCGTTCTTCGATCTGCTCCATGCGGGATCGCACGGCGAGGCTGGGCGCGTGTTCCCGGGCCGTCTTCAGAAGGGGAAAGTAGCTCTCGCAGCGGTTTTTGAAGAAGACGGCCTTGTGCTCGCGCAGGAGGCGGTTGGATGAGCGCCGGCACCAGTCCAGGCCGTTCAGGTTCGTTTCGAGAACTTTCACGAGCGCCGCGCCTTGCTCGCGGTAGATCCGGCGGTACATGGCGTCCAGACGGTCGAGCATGTCGGCGTAGGTGAAGTTTGCGAAGGTGACCGTCTGCCCGAAGAGGTGATACTCGTGCCAGGGGAGGGGTTGGGGAATCCGACCCAGGCTGTGCATCTTGCGCCAGAGAGCCGTGCCGGGGGTGACCGACAGCACCGCGAGCTGCTGGAAGGTGGCTTCGAGCGAGAGGAAGAAATCCTCGTCCTCTTGGACGTTGTCCGGTGTCTGGTAGTCCTCGCCCAGGATCCAGGACCCCACCGTTTTGATCCCCGCGCGGTGGAGCGTCCGGAAGGTCTCCTCGATGGAGGTTCCCCGGCGCTTGGCGAGAGGGGAGAACTTGGATTCTACACCGACCCACACCGTGTCCAGGCCGTTCAGGAGCAGTTCGTCGGGGTCGTACCTCGAGAGGGCGGAGACCGAACCGAAGGCGAAGTAGTTGATGGCCCGGAGGCCGTGCCGGCCGTCCGCCCGAACGAGGCGGCCGAGCGACTCGACCTTTTCCTTGTGGTCGAGGAAGTTCTCATCGTAAATCGTTGCGCTGTTGGTGAGCGGGGAGCAGTCCCAGTAGCCCCGGAGGATGGTGTAGATGTCCTCGGCGCTCATGACCTCCACGTATTGGCCGTGGAACATGGCGGAGGTGACACAAAAGGGACACCGATCCGTGCAGCCGAGGCCCGAGAGGACGATGCCGATCGTGCCCACCGGCCGCGCGCTCAACCAGGGGAGAGTCGAGCCGATCTTCGGGAGGCGGTAGCGGAGAGGCCCGTTAGGCGGCTCGTCCAGGAGTCGGCGCAGGAAGGCAATGCCCTCGCCCGTGCATATCGCGTCGTATTTCCCGTTCCACCGCCCGTCGGCGACGGCGTGGGGCATGCAGATCGCCCCGTAGCCGCCGAGCACGATCCGCGTGGCCGGAGAGGTGTTGCGGACGATGTCGCACATCTCGAGCACGCGGTCGAGGTCCCACACCTTGAAGCTGATGGCGACCCATTCGTAGTCCTTCGCGACTTCGGTACGGAACTGGTCGAGAGTCGGGTACTCCAGAACGACGCTCGGACGGGAGAGGTTCTGGGCAAGGATGTGGAGGGCGGAGAAGTGCGTGTGCTCGTACAGTGTGAAGAGCCCCTGGCTGCGGGTGAGCCGGAAGGCCATCTGGTCGGTAGCGGCGTAGCGGCCGAGAATGCGTTCGAACGGGCCGCAGACGGAGCTGAATAGAATGGTACCTTTCATGTCGATTGAAACCCCCTCCGGTGTACAACTATTTTGCGAGTGACCGTGTATGCCTCTCCGAACGGTTACCCGTAGCCCGCGCGGAGATTTTATCTCACCTGTGCATCGAGTCAAACGAAACGGATAGAGGAGGGAGCTTGGACGACGTTGACAAGGCTCGTTGAAATTGTAAGAATCACAAACACTTATGGTGGGGCAAGGTGGATCTCGGACTATTTCCGCATTCGTTGATGTCCGCGGTGCAGGATAGGCTTCGAGGCGGGTCGCGAGTAACGGTTGTGCGGGGGCGGCAAGGCAGATGAGCGGATCGCAAGATTTTCCGAACGTCGCCAACCTCGCGTTTGTCGAGAGCCTTCTGGAGGAGTTTCTGCGGGATCCCGGCTCGGTGGATCCGCAGTGGAGGAGGTATTTCGAGGAACTTGGGAACGGGACGCGAGACACGGGTGGAGTGAAGCTGGGCCCGACGGCGAAGCCTCGAAGGATTTTCCAGAGGGCGGCTGTCGAGCCTCCCCCCGTCGGTCCTCCGCCCCCCCTTGAGCAAGGCAAGACCCCGCTTACCGCGCTCGACGAACTGGAATCCGAGCCGGCGGCGACGCCGGGCAACGGGCAGGCCGCGCGTCAGGTGGCCCACATGGTCGCGCTCCAGGACCGCGTGGACCAGCTCATCCGGGCCTTCCGCGTTCGGGGCCACATGGTGGCGCGCCTCGATCCCCTGCGACGGCCCGTCGAGCCCCAGGCCGAACTCGAACTCGGTTTCTACGCGCTGACCGAAGCCGACCTGGAACGCCGGTTCTCCATCAACACCATTCTCGGCTCGGCGGTGATTCCGCTGCGCGATCTGTTGGAGCTTTTGCGCAACACGTACTGCCGCTTCATCGGCATCGAGTTCTACCACATGCACGAGCTCTCTGTGAAGAAGTGGCTGCAGGAGCGGATGGAGGGGACGCAGAACCGGCTCCAGCTCACGCGCGAGGAGCAGATCCGGATCCTGACTCGGCTTACCGACGCCGTCATCTTCGAGGACTTCATCCAGAAGAAATTCCCCGGGGCCAAGAGCTTCTCGCTGGAGGGGGCGGAGAGCCTTGTTCCGCTTCTTGATCTTGCTATCGAAGGGGCGGGCGATCTCGGCGTGCGCGAGATCGTGATGGCGATGGCCCACCGGGGGCGACTCAACGTACTGGCCAACATCATGGGCAAGAGCCCCCGCGACATTTTTCGCGAGTTCGAGGACGCGGATCCCGAATTGTTTCTCGGCCGGGGCGACGTGAAGTATCATCTGGGGTACAACCGAGACTGGGTGACCGCATCCGGCGAGAAGGTGCACCTGACTCTTTGCTTCAACCCGAGTCACCTGGAATTCGTCAATCCCGTCGCACTCGGGCGGGTGCGGGCGAAGCAGGACCGGAACCGGGATCGTGAAAGGGCGCGCGGGATGGCGATCCTGATCCATGGCGATGCTTCCTTCGCCGGCGAGGGGATCACCCAGGAAACGCTCAACCTGAGTCGCTTGGAGCACTACCAGACGGGGGGCACGCTGCACATCATCGTGAACAACCAGATCGGGTTCACCACTCCGCCCGTCGAGGGCCGCTCGAGCACGTACGCCACCGGTGTGGCCAAGATGCTCCAGATCCCGATTTTTCATGTCAACGGCGAAGATCCGGAATCGGTTGCGCAAGTGGTCCGGCTCGCTCTCCAGTTTCGGCAGACGTTCAAGCGGGATGTCGTGATCGATATGTACTGCTACCGGCGGCGGGGGCACAACGAGGGCGACGAGCCGGCGTTCACGCAGCCCCTGATGTACAAGGAGATCGGCAAGCGCCCCTCGGTGCGCGACGACTATCTCAAGCGGCTGCTCAAGCTGGGCGGTGTGACGCGCGAGGAGGCGGAGCGGATCACGGAACTTCGCCGCGAGGTGCTGGAGCGCGAGCTTTCGGCCGCGCGCGGCGAGGATCGGGGCATGCGCTTGGATGCGCTCGGCGGGAGCTGGGCGGGATATTACGGAGGACCCTTGGGGGAGGACCGCGGAGTGGAGACGAGCTTGAGTCGGCCGCGGCTGTCCGCGCTGCTCCGGCAACTCGCCGAGGTGCCGGCCGGTTTCCACCTCCACCCGAAACTGGAGAAGTGGATGGACGCGCGCCGCGAGATGGCCGATGGGAAGCGGCCGCTGGACTGGTCCGCGGCCGAGGCTTTGGCCTTGGCGCGTCTCTCAATCGAAGGCATCCGCATCCGACTCACCGGGCAGGACAGCGAGCGGGGGACCTTCAGCCATCGCCATGCCGTCCTCCACGACGCAGAGACGGGCGAGACCCATACGCCCCTACAGCACCTGTCGAAGGAGCAGGCCCCCGTGGAGATCGCCAACAGCCCTCTCTCAGAGACGGGCGTGCTCGGGTTCGAGTACGGCTACAGCCTGGACACGCCGGAGGGGCTGGTGCTGTGGGAAGCCCAGTTCGGCGATTTTGCGAACGTTGCGCAGGTCATCATTGATCAGTTCATTGTCAGCGGCGAGGACAAGTGGCAGCGGCTCTCCGGTTTGGTTCTTCTCCTGCCCCACGGGTTCGAGGGTCAGGGCCCGGAGCACTCGAGCGCCCGCCTGGAACGGTTCCTCATGCTCGCCGCGGACGACAACATCCAGGTGATTCAGCCCACGACGCCGGCGCAGCTCTTCCACGCGCTGTGCCGCCAGGCCCTCCGCCGGTGGCGGAAGCCGCTTATCGTGATGACGCCGAAGAGTCTCCTGCGCCATCCGAAGGTCGTCTCGCCGGCGGGCGATTTCATCAAGGGCGCGTTTCAGAGCATCATCCCCGATGCCCTCGGGCTCACGGGCGCCGTGAACCGCGTCCTGCTGTGCAGCGGCAAGATCTACTACGAACTCGAGGAGGCTCGTGAGAAACTTGGCCGGATGGACACGGCCATCCTGCGTCTGGAGCAACTCTACCCGTTGCCGGATGAAACGCTCGCCCAGGCCTTGGAACCCTTCCCGGCCGCGGTGCCGGTCGTCTGGGTGCAGGAGGAACCCGAGAACATGGGTGCTTGGCGATATCTGCGTCATCGCTTCGGCGAGAAACTTCCGGGAGGCCGGTCGTGGCGGGGTGTCACTCGGGCGGCCGCCGCGAGTCCCGCCACGGGATCGGGCAGCAGCCACCGATTGGAGCAGAAGCAGATCATCGAGCGGGCGCTGGGGCCGCTGGCGTGAGGGGAGGCATGGTCTGTGACCGTTGACGTTGTCGTTCCCGCGGTGGGTGAATCCATCACTGAGGTCCAGATTGGGGAGTGGTTTCTCACTGAAGGTGACTGGATCCGGCAGGACGAGTCCCTCGTGGTGATCGAGACGGAGAAGGCAACGGTGGAGCTTCCCGCGCCCGTCTCGGGTGTGCTGGTGAGGATTCTCAAGCCGAAGGGCGCGTCCGCGAGGGTCGGGGAGACCATCGGAAGGATGGAAGAGTCAGAGAAGCCGGCGGGACGCAGTCGGGAGCGGGAGGCGGAATCCGCAGGGCGTGTGCCGCCAGCGGAGTCTCCGGCTCCTTCCACAGTAACGGCACCACGGGTGATGCCTGCGGCAAGGCGTGCGCTTGAGGAACGGCGCCTGAGCCCCGCGGAAGTGCGGGCCACCGGTCCCGGAGGTCGTTTGCTCAAGGAGGATGTGGAACGCGAACCGCCCATCCCTCGGCCGGTCGGTCAGCCCCCTGCTGTGGCGCCACTCCCGAAGGAGCCTCCCTCAGCGGAAAGCGTGCAGGCAGCGACGGACAGCCGCCCCGCCGCCACGGGGCGCGGCGAAGAAGTTGTGCCCATGACGCTGATCAGGCGCAGGATCGCCGAGCGCCTTGTCGCGGCAAAGCAGAACGCCGCCCTTCTCACGACGTTCAACGAAATCGACATGTCGGCGGTCCAGCAGCTCCGCAGCCAGTACCGCGAGGCCTTCCAGGAGCGATACGGCGTCAAACTCGGTTTCATGTCGTTTTTCGTCAAGGCCGTCGTCGAGGCGCTCAAGCGAATTCCTCAGCTCAATGCCGAGATCCGCGGAAGCGACATCGTCTACAAGAACTACTACGATATTGGCGTGGCCGTGGGCGGGGGCCGCGGACTGGTCGTGCCGATTCTCCGAAACGCCGATCAGATGAGCTTCTCGGAGGTCGAGAAGGCCATCGCGGACTTCGCGAAGCGCGCGCAGGAGAACACGCTGAGGCCGGAGGATCTGCAGGGCGGGACCTTTACGATCAGCAACGGAGGCGTATACGGGTCTCTCCTCTCCACGCCGATCGTCAACCCGCCCCAGAGCGGCATCCTGGGGCTCCACGCGGTTCAGGAGCGGGCCGTGGTGCGGGATGGCCGGGTGGTGGTTCGCCCGATGATGTACGTGGCCCTCACGTACGACCATCGCCTTGTGGACGGCCGCGAGGCGGTCACGTTCCTCCGGCGGGTGAAAGACGTGATGGAGAACCCCGCGGCGATGCTTCTCGAAGTGTGACGGCTGATCGCCGAAGGATGAGTGCTGAGTGCTGAAGGCTGAAAGCCCGAAGAAATTCGACCTCGTCGTCATCGGCGGCGGCCCGGGCGGTTATGTGGCCTCGATCCGGGCGGCACAGCTCGGGTGGAAGGTCGCCTGCGTGGAGAAGGAGCCGGTGCTCGGCGGCACGTGCCTGCGCGTCGGGTGCATCCCGAGCAAGGCCCTGCTCGAATCGAGCGAGAGGTTCGTGGAGGCGAGGGAGGACCTGGCCGCGCACGGCATCAAGGTGGGGGGTGTGGAGCTCGATCTGGCGCGCATGATGAAACGGAAGGACGAAATCGTGCGCGTACTCACGCTTGGGATCGACGCGCTGTTCAAGAAGAACAAGGTCGTTCGGGTCCGCGGCCAAGGTCGCCTCGCGGGGGGGGGCAAGGTCATTGTGGAAGGGGAAGGCGAGGCCGTCGATCTGGCGGCGCGCCACATCTTGATCGCCTCGGGCAGCAGGTCTGCCTCGCTGCCGGGCGTAGTGGTGGACCACGACCGAATCGCCACGAGCACGGAGGCGTTGGCGTACCCGGGGGTTCCGCAGCATCTCGTCGTCATCGGTGCCGGTGCGATCGGCCTCGAACTCGGGTCCGTTTGGTCGCGGCTCGGGGCGAAGGTCACCGTGCTCGAGTACTTGGACCGCATTCTGCCCGGGATGGACGCGGAGATTGCTTCGGAGGCGCTGAAAAGTTTCAAACGCCAGCGGCTCGCCTTCCGGCTGGGAGCGCGGGTCAGGGGGGCGAGGGCCGAGGGAAGCGGTTGCGTGGTGGAAGTGGAAGGAACGTCACCGGTGGAGTGTGACCGTGTGCTGGTGGCGGTCGGTCGCGTGCCCTGCACGGAGGGGCTGGGGCTAGAATCGGCGGGAGTGAAGACGGACGCCAACGGGCGGATCGTGGTGGACGAGCGGTTCGCCACATCGGTCGAGGGGGTCTATGCGATCGGGGACGTCATCGGCGGTGCCATGCTCGCGCACAAGGCCGAGGAGGAGGGCATCGCGTGCGTGGAGCGGCTCGTCACGGGTTTTGGACACGTGGACTATCAGGCCGTGCCGAACGTGGTTTACACACAGCCGGAGGTGGCGTCGGTCGGTCGCACGGAGGAGGAGTTGCGAGAAACAGGGGTGGGCTACAAGAAGGGAGTCTTCCCCTATCGCGCCAACGGGCGGGCCCGGTGCCTGGGGCACACGGAGGGGATGGTGAAGGTGCTGGCCGATGCGAAGACGGACCGCATCCTGGGGGTGCACATCCTGGGGGCTCGCGCGGGGGATCTCGTCGCCGAGGCGGCCGTCGCTGTGGCCTTTTCATCATCGAGCGAGGATGTCGCCCGCGCCTGTCACGCCCATCCCACACTGGCGGAGCTGCTCAAGGAGGCGGCCTTGGCCGTGGATGGGCGGGCGATTCATGCGTGAAATCCGGCTAAGGCTGCTGGGGGTGCGTGGCTGGAACTCCTTGACCTGACGCTCCCCACGTCCCAGGAGAACCTCTCCTGGGACGTGGTTCTGCTCAACCTGTGCGAAGCGGGGGAGGCGCCCGGCGTCCTGCGCGTCTGGGAAGCGCAGAGGCCCATCGTTGTTGTCGGGTTCTCGAACCGGATTGACCGCGAGGTGGATCTCGAAGCCTGCAACCGGCTGGGGATTCCGGTGGTCCGCCGGTGCTCGGGGGGGGGGCGGTGCTCCTGGCGCCGGGCTGCTTCAACTACGCCCTCGTGTTGCCCCTCGAGGTGGCCCCCGAATTGGTCACGGTGGACGGAACGAACGCCTACGTCCTCGAGCGGCATCGGGCCGCGTTCGCGAAGGTCGTCGGAGAGGGGGTACGGGTGCAGTGTTGCACCGATCTAGCCTTGGGCGATCGCAAGTTCTCGGGCAATGCTCAGAGGCGTCGCCGTCGGGCCGTGCTCTTTCACGGTACGATTCTTCTTTCTATGGACCTAGATCTTGTTAAGGCGTGCCTGCCCATGCCCAGCCGTCAGCCTCGCTACCGGCGCGGTCGCGCGCATCGGGATTTTCTCGTCAACCTCGGCATCGGGACGGGTGAGGCGAGAGCGGCTCTCGCCGAGGCGTGGGGCGCGAGGGAACCGGCCGAGACAAAGCTCCTCGATAGGATCGCGTCGATCCACGGGTTGCGACTCCCTTCCGAGCGGACTAGACTGCGCGAGGGGGTGGTGGGATGGGATGAGCGAAAGGGTTGATCGGTTTCTGCCCGGACGCGGGCTGAAGACGACGCGCCAACGCCAGGCCGTTGTGCGGGTGTTTCTCCATTCCCACCGGCATCTGAGCGCGGAGGAATTGCACAGCCGGGTGCGGGCGGTCTACCCGAGGATCGGCTACGCCACGGTGTATCGCACCCTGCGTCTGCTCGTGGAGGCCGGGCTGGCGGAGGAGCGGCAGTTCGGGGACGGGCGGGCGCGATTCGAGAGCGCCCTGCACAAGGGGCATCACGATCATCTCATCTGCGTCAAGTGCGGGAGGATCGCCGAGTTCGAAAACCCCCGCATCGAGGAACTCCAGGCGACGGCCGCGCGCCGGCGAGGCTTCAAGGTCCGAAGCCACAAGCTGGAGATCTACGGCCTCTGCCCGCAATGCCGGTGAGGAGCGGGCCGTGAAGGGTGAGCGGTTTCCCCGTCAGCGCGGCCGCCTCACGCTCGATCGCCTCCCGCTCCGACCTCCCGACCCGAGGTCAGCGCCGCGTACCATCCGGGAGACGTCTCCCTGATCCGCTCCAGTTCTGCCTCCGTGTAGGGGAAGAGGTCCACCCCGGCGGGAAAGCGACCGCCGAGGTAGTCGGGGATCCGCTCGCGGAATGTCTTGCTGGAGTGGGAGAGGACGAGGCACAAGTCCACGTCGCTGTACGGCATGGGGATGCCCGTGACCCACGAGCCGAACCAAACGATGCGCAGGACTTCCGGATGCTCTCGGCGGATCCGGGCCGCGTACTCCTCCACGGCCGCCGAGACGGCAGCACGGTCAGCCGACCTGAATACGACAGAACCCAAGAATCGCCTCGGCCGCTGCCACGGCCACCACCGCCTCCTCGCGCGTGTAGAAATCGTTGGGAGCGCCCGACTCGAAGCCATTGGGATAACGCGAGGGAATGTAGTGCTTGTCGAGCATTTTGGCGCGGTTCAAGAGGGCCTCGTCGGGGCGCCCGGGCGATGGCAATCCTCCGAGGAGAGTCGTCAGGGTGTGGCCCCACGCGTCGATCCCGTTCCGGTGGAGAACGGCCTCGATGGCTTTCTCGGCAGCTTGGTGGGCCGCGAAGCAGGACCACTCGAAGTCCTGTGTCTCGATGGCATGCCGTGCATGACGCAGGTCCGCCTCTGCCTGCCTCAGCCAGTCGCCGTGTCGGTTGCCCACGGATGAATTATCCCACGTGGTTCGCGCGATTCCCATCCACCCTGCGATCGGAGGATGGCCGGAGGGATGGGAGGCCCCACCGGCGCGGGGCCTCCGAGGAACGATTCAGGGCGTGAGGGGCAGGAAGTCGATCCGGCAGGTGGCCCGGGCGACGACGGTGGCGCCCGAATCGAAGAGAGCGGCCCTCACTTTGACCAGCGTGGGGCACACGTTGGGGATCTGGTCGGACGTCGTGTACTCGTGGACGATCTCGGTGGAGCCCGTCACCTGTTGGTTGAGGAGTTGAATCGGGCTCGGGATACCGACGCCCGGCGCGATCACGACACGCAGGTTCAGTGTCGTTTGCGCCGGGTTGGTGACAACGGCGCGGTATCCGAACGTGCCTGCGGGGCAGGCCGAGATCCCGCCGCAATCGAGGGTGAGGGTGGGGGGAGGGAAGTCACCGGCGTACACCCAGGTGTCACCGAAGAAGAACTGGCCGTCAGTAGTTCCCCCAAAGAGGACCGTGACACCAGTTGCTGAATCATAGGCCATTGCAGCGCTATGACGCGCGGGTGGGCCGGAGACGGGGATGTTGGTCCAGGTCGCTCCGTCCCACTCCCACGTATCCGCGAGGGAGGCACTTCCCGACCATCCTCCGAACAACACAGCCCGGCCTCGAGCGCCATCGAAAGCCAGAGGATGTTCGTATCTCGCCAGCGGCCCCGTCGTAGCCACTTGATTCCAGATGTTTCCGTTCCAAGTCCAGGAGTCCCCCAAGACGGTGAAACCCTCAATGCCCCCAAACATGAACGTCACATCGTTCACGCTGTCGTAAACCATTTCCGAGCTTGCACGGGCGGGTCCCGACGTCGAAACCAGGGTCCATTGGGATCCGTCCCATTCCCACGTGTCCGAGAGTGGGTTGACGCAATCCGCGTTCCCCCCGAACAGCACGGTGACCCCGCGCCCCTCGTCATATGCCATTTGTCCGAACGCGGCTCGGGGGCTGGGACTTCCCGGTCCTCCGGCATCAACGAGGGTCCAATTGGCGCCGTCCCATTCCCACGTATCGCCGAGCACCGGGCAGCCTACGGACGAACCGTATCCGCCGAACACCACGGTGACCCCTCGTCGAACATCGTACGCCATGCCTATTTCGTCCCGAGGGGGTGGTCCCGAGGTCGCGACCTGTGTCCACGTGCTGCCATCCCACTCCCAAGTGTCACCGAGCATCTGGGAGCCATTCCATCCACCGAACAGGACCGTTCGGTTGCGCGCGGAGTCGTGGACGATCTGGCTACCGCGAGGGGATGGTCCTGTAAGGGCCACCTGCGTCCACGTAGCGGCGGCAGCGGGTGCCGCGGTCAGCCCGAGGAGGGAAACCAGCGTCAGCGCCGTTGCGAGGCTGGTTCGAAGTGTTGGTGAGATTCGCGTTGACATGAGCTACACCTTTCGTTTTCTGCAAGTAGCTCTGTCACGCGCCGCGCAACCCCTCCAAGCCGTTTGTGCCGCCCGGCCGTGAGGCCGACGCGCCACCGACCTTCACGGTAGGGCACCCGCGAGGGGCTGTCAAGAAAAAAGGGGTGCTGGTTGTGCCAGGTTCAAACGCCGACTTCACGCGCCCCGGCGTGGGGGCCGGCCCGCCGTTCGGCGAGATCCCCTGCCGGCGCGGGGAGACCTCGGAGCCTGGCCGGGCGCGCCTTTCCGCACGACCCCGATGAGGGTGCGTACGTCCAGGGTCTTCTCGGGTGCGATGAGGCCCTGCGAGGTCTGGTAATGGAACTCCACCGGGCCGAGGATCGAGGTGAAGACGGACTCGTCCAGGTCGAATCTCTCGTGGAAGTGGTACGTACCGGGCGCTTCCTTGTACGGGACCGAGAACACGAACGCGCGGCGAGCGAGGGCCGCGAGGTGACGGGTGGCGGCTTCGAAGTCGGGCTGGTGCTCGAGTGTCTCGAAAGACACGACGCAATCGAAGGGGCGACGGAAGGATCGGAGATCCCGTCGCTCGAACTTGACCGACGGCCCCGAGAAGTACTGCCGGGCCGCCGCGAGCGCGACCGGATCGCGATCCGCCCCTGTGACCCGTGTTGCGCTGGTCGACAGAATTCGGCTGCCGTACCCGGTTCCACATCCGATATCCAAGACTCGGCCTTCGACCCTCTCAGCGGCAAACGTGTACCTTAGCACGCTGGCGACAACCAGCGGGAGAATGAGGGACACCTCCGTCCGTCCGTCGCTTTCGGGGACATCGACACTCAACCCACCGGTCATTTCCTCCACCTTCATCAGGCTGAATGCCCGAACGTGGGGGGGGAGGTGACGCCGCAGGCCGGGGAGAACTTGCTGGGCCACGCTGGGGGCGGTGGTGACGACCGCCGCCTCGACGGCCGTCAATTCATGTTCTTCCGGATGGCGCACATCGAAGCCCATACGACGGACCAGACTGCTTTCGGGAAAATTGTCCGACCAGAGGACCTTCCGGGTGCCCGGAAGGAGGGACAGTGCCGCGTGGGCGACGAGACCGGTCACTCCGCCGCCATGGAGGAGCCAAGTGGCGGCGTCGCGGCCTGCCTCCCCGCGCATCCGCCCAACGATCTCCATGAGGGTGTGAGCGACGAACTGAAGCTGATGATAGTCCACGGAGCCACATCCTAGGGTTCCTTGCTCCCTTGTCAATCGTCCCAACGGAGATAGGACTGGATGCCAGGTGGTGGTGGGGGACGGAGGTCCCGCTTTTGCGGGGCCTCCGAGGAACGATTCAGGGCGTGAGGGGCAGGAAGTCGATCCGGCAGGTGTCCCGGGCGACGACGGTCGCACCCGTGCCGAGGAGAGCGGCCCTCACCTTGACCAGAGTGGGGCACACGTTCGGGATCTGGTCCGAGGTCGTGTACTCGTGGACGATCTCGGTGGAGCCCGTCACCTGCTGGTTGAGGAGTTGGATGGGGCTCGGGATTCCGATGCCGGGCGCGATCACGACGCGCAGCGTGAGCGTCGTCTGCGCCGGGTTGGTGACAACAGCGCGGTATCCGAACGTGCCCATCGGGCAGGCCGAGATCCCGCCGCAGTCGAGTGAGAGCGTGATCGTGGGATCGCCGGTGTATTCCCAAGTGTCACCGAAATACCCCAATCCACCGGTCGTTCCACCAAAAAAAAGTGGTGCAGGTTGTGCCAGGTTCAAACGCCGACTTCGGACCCGCCCATCTGAACGCCCGCGTGGATCGGATTTGGGGGTGAAAACTCGCGACCGATGGCCGGGTAGAAATAGGGGACGGGGACGCAGGTGAACGGTGGGGCCTGTGGGAAGAGTTCTGAGGCCGGTCGTGGGGAATCGCGGGGAACGCGCTGGAAGACGATGAACAGCAGTTCCAGGAATCGGAGTTCATCGTCGATCAAGAAGGGCGATCGGGCGGTCGCCAAGCGGGCGCGACGCCAGTCGGCCATCGCCTCGGCTTGGGAGTGGTGACCGGCCCACCGGAGAAGAACTTCGAGGCCGGTCGCCGCGAGGGTACAATTCTGGGCCTGCCAGATCTCGGTCCATCCGGCCGCCGCAGCCTGCGGACGTCCCTCGATCGCGTCAAACAGCGGGAGCATCGCGCGAGATCTCGGATCGGCCGCCTCCCGGGCCGATGCCGTCAGGCTTCGCCGGGCGATGGAGATTCGGTGCCGGTACAGGTGGGAGGCTGAGTCCGCCGTGGAGGGGTCGTGGAGCGCTTGGCGGAGCAGAGCGAGGCCGAGGAGGAACCTGCGCTCGTTCAAGGGGAGGCGGGCCCGACGGCCGCCGGCCACGATCTCGGCCAGGATTCCCGCGAGATGGCCCGCCCGAACGTCGTACGTGTGGGCGCGTTGGATCTCCAGCCAGCCCGCCCTCGCGACCGCCAGCCGCCGCGGCGGTTCGGACAGGTGTTTCTCGATCTGAGCGACCGCCCCATCTACGTCGAGATGTTCATAGGTGACGAAATGCTCGCCCTCGCGGAAGAGCCGATGAAGTTCCGGGGATGGAGAGTCGGTCAGGAGCATCGCGCCGAATCCCATCGCCTCGAACGTGCGCGGATTGATTCCGAGGTTGTGTGGCAGATGGCAGGCGGGCGACGGGAGATAGGCCCACGTCGGTCGCGTTGAGAAGTTGCATACGATCTTTGCGCGCGCGAAGACATCCTCCACCTGCCCGCGGCCGAAGAAGACGCGGAATCGTCCGGCCAACCTTCCCTCCAGCCTCCGGAAGAAATCGGCTCGCTGCGGTTTCGAGGCGGGATCGAGGTTGCCGACAAAGGCGACATCGTGCGGTCGCTCGGTTTCCGGTGGGAAGCGTCGGGCGTGGGCCGCGTCGCCCGGAAACGCGAGGGGGCAGTAGGCGAGAGGGCGCTCTCCGTTCGGATAGAATGAGCTCAGGTCGGTGAGTTCGACGATATTCGCATCGAATAAACGCGCCATGCTGGACTGCCATGGAAAGCTGTACGCGATATCCTCCCAGAAGCACGCCTGCAGTCGGTCAACTTTTTCCCAGTCCGAGTAGTCATTCGCGAACGGACTCCAAAACAGAATGAGGTCGGCTTCGAACCCGGACTTGGATAGGTCGGCGATGGACTGCCCCAGACCCGGAGAGGGGCGCCACCCTTCAGAGGCATCCGCCTGTGGGCAGGTGTTCAAGATTTTCCGCAACTCGACCACCTTATCGAGGAAAGGCGCGATGGCCTTCGGCGGGCCCACGGAGATGACTTTGAGCTTGGAGCCGGTCATGGGCGGGGGGACTCAGTGCAGATATTCGGCCATCAATCTCGCGTCTTGACACGCCGCTTGAGAGGCGTAGTATTAGAGCATCTGATCTAGGAAAGGTAGATCGCGATGATTAGCGAGACAGATCCAATACTTAGTATCGGTGTCGTGGCCAGAATGGCGGGTGTCAGCACCCACACGATTCGACTATACGAGCGAGAGGGACTTCTTCGCCCCTCAAGAACAGAGACCGGCCGGAGGCTCTACGCTGGCGTTGATGCGGACCTTGTTCGAGCCACACGCCGACTGCTGGCCGAACGTCTCAATTTCTCCGGAATCCGCAGGCTTTTTGCCTCGATCCCATGCTGGTCCTTCAAGCCGTGCTGCATCCCCAGACTCGGGCGATGCACGATCCAGGACCGGCCGGAGTGGCCGTGTTGGAGTGTTGAGGATAGCTGGTGCCGTCGCACCGGACAGGTGTGTCAGACGTGTCGAGTTTACAAAATGGCGACAGAGATTGATAATGTGCGCTCGAATTGGGATCAGACGCTGAGGGAGGGGCGTGGGGACTTGCTGCAGCGCGCGGCCTGATCGAGGCGACTGGAAAGGGAGTGAAGCGTAGATGGCTGATTCGTTGGAGGAACTGAGAAGCCGCGAGGGCGTTTCGAGGCAGGGGCCTGTGCCCGCCGCCCAAGGTGGCGCAGGACGTGCCCCCGCCGGCGGCGGGGAGTGCGGTGCCCCCACCGGGCCCGCCGAGGAGATGAAACCCCTTTGGTCGCGCTACCGCACGCACGCTTGGGGAACGACGGGGAAGGATCGCGCGACTGAGCAGCAGGAGGAGATATCGACGCTCGAGTACTACATCCACGAGTTTCTCAACGGCCGCCTTGACGAAGACAAGTTCAAGCCCATGCGCCTCTACATGGGCATCTACGGCCAGCGTCAAGGCGGCACCAACCAGATGGTTCGGATCAAGATCCCCTTCGGCCGGCTCACCGCGGACACTCTCGATCGGATCGCGGGGTGCGCGGAGAGGTATACCCCCCGTCGGATGGCCCATGTGACCACGCGCCAGGACCTCCAACTGCATTTCGTAAAGCTCCAGGATGTGCCGGCGCTCCTTCGAGAGCTGGCCAGGGGCGGGGCGACAACGCGCGAGGCGTGCGGCAACACCGTGCGCAACGTGACCGGTTGCCACCGCCTGGGCGTGTGCCCGTCCGAGCCCTTCGATCTCACGCCCTACGCAGACGCCGTGTCCGCCTTTTTCCTGCGCAACCCCGATTGCCAAAACCTGCCCCGCAAGTTCAAGATCGCCTTTTCGGGCTGCCCGAACGACTGCGCGGCGGGTTCGATCCACGACATCGGCGTGTTCGCGCAGGTGAGGGAGGAGGGCGGCAGGACGACGTGCGGCTTCCGACTCCTCGTGGGAGGGGGATTGGGCGCCGCGCCCCGCTCCGCCCGCCTGTTCGCGGATTTCCTGCCCAAAGAGCTTCTCCTTCCCACGATGCGCGCCATCGTGAGGGTTTTCAACAGGACCGGGAACCGGAAGAACCGCTACCGGGCGCGAATGAAGTTCGTCCTTCAGACACTGGGGTGGGAGCGGTTCGTCCAGGAGGTGCAGAAGGAGCGTGAGGCGGTCTTGCGCGAGGCCCTGCCCGATCTGCCCGATCCCGTGCCGAATCCCTTGCACGGAAGTGAGGCGAAGGCGGAGAGCGTCACCCGCGGGCTTCCCGCAGGCGTGATGGATCGCGACTGGTTCGAGAACGCCTGCGAACCCCAGCAGCAGCCGGGGCGGTACCTGGTGAATCTCTTCCTCTACCGGGGCGATGTCACCACGGCCCAGATGCGGGGACTCGCCGCCTTGCTGCGCCGCCATTCCGAGATCGAACTGCGCCTGACGTTCCAGCAAAACATGGCGCTGCGCAACGTCAGCGAGGGGAAGTTGGCGGCCGTGCATGCCCATCTCGCGGCTCTCGGTCTCGCCTCCGCAGCGGCTGAGACGTCGGCCGACGTGACCGTCTGCCCCGGCGCGGACACCTGCAACCTCGCGAAGACCCACTCGATGGCGCTTGGCGCCTTCCTGGCCGATCGGATGAAATCCGGCGCGGCTGTCAACGGCTATCGGATCAAGATCAGTGGCTGCGAGAATTCCTGCGGGCAGCATCACATCGCGGACCTCGGTTTCTATGGTTGCATCCGCAAGGTGGGCGGTCGGATCGTGCCTCACTACGTGATCATGATCGGCGGCAGCGTCTCGCAGGATGGGGCGACGATCGGTCGCGAGGTCCTGAAGATTCCCTCCCGGAGAATCGGCGAGGCCGTGGAGAGACTGGCCGACCTCTACCTCAAGGAGAAGGCGGCCGGAGAGTCGTTCGGAGCCTACCTGCGGCGGGTGGATCGGGACCGCGTCCGCGCCGCCCTGAAGGACCTCGCTCAGTTGCCGCCCTACGAGGAGGCGCCCGATCTCTATCGCGACCTCGGCGAGGAGCAGGAGTACGAGTTCGTGGAACGGGCAGGGGAGTGCGCCGCGTGACCCGTAGTCGCGGCCTTCCCGCTTCGCCGCACGCCTGACCCGTACCATCCCCGTGACCGATCCGACTGACGAGGGGGGGCCCGCGCAGCCTGACGGCGCCAAGGGATTGGAAGAGAGCAAACCTTCGCGGGAGCCGCCGGGGGACGAGGAGTTCGTTCCCGTCCAGACCGTGATTGTGGGGACGGGCGGGACGCCGCCTTCGGCCGTCGGCTATCGCCAGCGCCTTTCGCCCACCCAGGTACGGGCCAAACTCGCCCGGCGCCTGGGCGAGCAGGGCGCCGTTCGGACGATTTCCTACATCGTCCGCAGGCTGCGCAAACCTCTCATCCTCGCGGCCGGAGCCCTGCTCTTCTACCTCCTCTCGACGGCGCCTTGGCTGGGGGCTCTCGATCCCGTAGGGCGAAAGACCCTGGGGGTGTTCGGTGTGGCGGTCCTCCTGTGGATGACCGGGGCCTTGCCCATGATGGTCACGGGCCTCGCGGTTCTCCTCCTCATACCGCTTCTCGGTATCCTGACCCCGCGCGAGACCTTCTCCCTTGTCACCAACGACGCGGCCGTGTTCGTGCTCGGCGTGTTCATCCTGAGCGGAGCGCTGATCGAAACGGGCGTCACCAAGCGCATCGCACTCCTTCTCATGGAGAAGTTCGGCCACTCGCCCCAGGCGCTGCTGGTGACGGTCTTCCTGACCAACGTCCTCCTCTCCTTTTTCATCTCCGAGCACGCCGTGGCCGCGATGATGTTTCCCATCCTGCTCGACTTGGCGCGGGCCATTCAACTCGTCTCTCGCTCCCAGACCTACGTCAAGGGGCTCATCCTCTGCGCCGCCTGGGGGACCACCGCCGGCGGGATCCTCACCCTCCTCGGAGGCGGCCGCGCGCCGCTGGCCGTCGGAATGATGAAGGAGGTCACGGGCGTAGGTTTCGGCTTCTTCGAGTGGATCAAGTTCTCCGCGCCGGTCACGCTCCCTATCATCGCCGGTGCGTACGTCGCCCTCAGGCTTTCCATGAAGGTGGATCTCGCAAGCATGGCGGGGGCCCGCCAGTACCTGCGGCAACAGATCAAGGACATTGGCCCGCCGCGCGTGCGCGAGGTCGTGTGCGTGGGCATCCTCGGGCTGTGCATTCTCCTGTGGGCGACCCTCGGGGAGCAGTACGGGATGGCCGTCATCGCGCTCCTTGGGGCGGTTCTCGTGTTCGTCTTCGGCATCGCTTCCTGGCGCGAGGTGGAGGCCAACGTAAACTGGGGGATCTATCTCATGTACGGAGGGGCGATCTGCCTGGCCCAGGCCCTCTCGCGCACGGGTGTGTCGAGCTGGGTCAGCGAGACGCTGATCACGAACCTGGTGGATTCGCCGGCCAAGGCGGTTTTCTTGGTCTCGGCCCTCGCCCTGATTCTCACCGAGTTCATGAGCAACGCGGCGGTGGTGGCGGTGCTGTTGCCGGTGGCCCTCCCGCTCTCGCAACTGTACGGGATTGATCCGCGCGTCCTCGCCGTCGCCGTCGCCATACCGGCCGGGATTAATTTCATCTTCCCGATCGCCACCCCGGCAAACGCGATCGCCTTCTCGTCGGGGTTTCTGCGCATGCGGGACGTCTTGCTGCCGGGCCTCATCCTCGACGCCTTCGCCTTGGTGGTCATCGCGGTGGTGGGCCTCCTGATCTGGCCTCAGCTCGTCTGACGCGCCCGCTCTGTCTTCTCACCACTTTCTCTGTAATGTTTCGGTGAACCCGTCTGATCTATGCGAGAGAGGTAGTGCCTGGTAGCCGCAGGCTTTAGCCTGCGCACGACGGGGTTCTGCGGCATAAAGTGTGGGAATTTGATGGGGAAAAGAGAGCGACGTAATCTCCAGATGTCGACAAAACATCTCCGCCTTTTGGCGGAAGAAAGGAGACAACGTCGCCATGGTGAATATAACAGTGGACGTGAC
>JACPQY010000018.1 GCA_016190245.1 Nitrospirota bacterium
CCTCCCCCCCCCGAAGTGTGCGATCACGTCGGCGGCGCGCGACATCTCCTTGAGGTACCGCCCCACGGCGGCCACCACGCGGCTGCCCACTTCGTCGCCGTACGTTTCATTCAGCTTCTTCAAGTGATCGACGTCGAACAGGACGACGGACACGGGGAAACGGCGGCGAACGGCCCATTGCCACAGGGAAACGAGTTCCCGCTCCGCCATCTCCTTGGAGTAGAGACCCGTGAGACCGTCCCGGAGTTCCTCTTCGGTCACTTCGGCCCGCACGCCGCGCGCGGACTCGGCTTCCCGGGCGTGCCGCTCCGCGACTTGGATCGCTTTCAGCACCAACAGAGCGCCGAACACCGGCTTGACCGCCGCCGGGTCAATCACCTCGTCCACACCGGCATCCAGCAACCGCTGCAAGTCTTCGGCCCCCGGGGAGTCCAGGACGCATACGAGGGGCCGGTCCGTGGCCTCCGCGACGGCGTGCGCGGCCGAGGCGTCGCCGGAAATGACGAACGCGGCGACCTCGGCGTTTGCGGCCACGTCCGAGACCTGGGCCAGAGTGCGCGTCGCCCACCCCTGCTTGCGAAGCGCCCGTGCCAGACGTGCAAGAAACGGGTGCTCCCCCAAGAGACCGATCACCTGCAGCGAAGGGCTCATCGTCGCTCGCGCCGCCAGCCGTCTCTCACTCAGAGGCCAGAATCCTCCGCGATGGCGCGGGGCACGGCCGCCTGGAACTCAACCTTGAGGTCCCGGACCTCGGTCGGCTCGATCACCGAGATCCGCTCCAGATCGGACGGACTGGGATAGCCCGAGAGTCCCGCCGTGTCGCCGTTCGAGACGTAGCCCTGGTTGTTGAAGTACACAGGATTGTCCAGACTCGTCACGAACAGGATGTTGGCGACATCCTTGTTCGAGGGATCCACTTGGCGGACCGCGCGCAGCAGGTCCACGAACTGCGCCTGGGTCATCTCGCTGTTCGACTTGGGGGGCGGCTGCGTGAGGGCTGCGGCCACCTTGGGCAACGCTGCGACAGCCGCGAAGTTCACCTCGGAAGCCGGACGCTTCTTCGCCCAGTCATGAACGGCCGCCGTGAACACGGCCCCCACCGAGTGTTCGGTGAAAAAGGTCGAGCCCGCGCGCACGTCGTCCGTCGGCACCGCCAGTTTCACCGTGGCCCGGTCTGCGGCCTCGTCGATCTTAGCCACAAAGACGTAGTTTCGGGCCGCATCGGGCATGAAGTCGTCGTTCATCCCGGCGTAGGGATGATGGCTGTTCCCCGAAAGGAGGATGGTCGAACCCTGCTTGCGCGCGTCTATCTTGAGCCCGCCGAGCGCCCAGTCATCCTCGGGGTTCGGCGCGGCCAGCAGCCCGCTCGCCTCCACGATCATGCGGCGGTCGGAGGCGTCGGTGCCGTCGAATGTCAGACGCACGCGCGCCGTGGGGGCCGAGGAAGGGTCCAGCTTGCCCACGTTGAGTGTGACGATGCCCTTCTTGCGACCCACATTGTCGAGCTCCACGGAGGCGATTTTCTCCGCCCCCGTGGCGGTCTGGAGAACAATCCGATGCGTGTAGGCCGGCTTGGGCGAGCGCTCGATCGTCAGCAGGTATGCACCGTCGCCGAGGGGGCCGGAGTACGTCTCCGGCAGGTTGGTCGGGATCTTTTCGAGCATCTCCTTGATGAGGCGGCGGAGCTCGTCGGCCAGCCCCGCGTAGGCGCGGATGGCGCCGAAGATCTCGCGGACGATTTCGGCTTGAGAATCGGGAAGGTCGCCGGCCGCCCTCGCCGCCTCCATGCGCACGCCGCCACGAACGGCGGAGATCGAGTCGGGCAGATCGAATCCAACTTCCGCGACCTCGACGCCCACCGAGCCATCCTCCTCGTCCTGCCTCTGGCCGCAGCCTGAAACAAGGGACACGACAGCGGCAAGCGCCACCCCGATAGCTACTTTCGCGCTCGAAGAGATTCTCATCCTGCGAAGATAGCGCCGACCCGTCCCCCCGGCAAGTCCGCGCGTGTCCCGCCGATCACCGCCCCCACGCGGGCGGTCACTCGCATTGCTTGAGGCAGGACTGCTGGAGCGCGGTATCGCGCACACCCGCGCACCCCTTCCGGCACCCCTGGTATTGCTTGCGCTCCGCGGGATCCCCGGCACCTCCGTAGTTGAGCATCTCGTATCCCGGAAGGGCCAAACGCGGATCCGCCGACTCGCCGGCCCCGCCGGTGGGCGAAACCGCGGCCGGGGCTGCCGCGAGCCAAGGCACCGTCCGCCCCTGGAGGTCGGTCATCGAGATCCCCGGCCACCCATCTGCTCCCACGAACAGGCTCGCCGTGGTTTTCGAATTCGCATGCGTGAGGACCAGTCCAGAGGAACCCTTCTTTGACAGGCTCAGGATCGAGCGAGGCGCGCCGCCTGTGTCGTCGATTCGCAGGCCCACGGATCCATCCGGCATGAGGCCGAGATAGGCGCGGTTCTTGCCGCTCTCGTCCGCCACGACAAACAACTGGGCCTTGAGTATGGGCGTGACGGGAGGGGCCTCCTTGTCCGCCCTCGCGGGACCGACCGCAAGCCACATCGCGTGGATGAGAACTGTTGTGAAAACCGAGGCCGCCACGGAGGCCGCCATCGGGTGCCGCCCGATGAGGTGTCGCATTCGATCGAGACTCCTTTCTCTCCTTTGCCTGGCAACCCGACCTCATGCCGGGTTTGCGCTCTGATCGTATCGCATCCGCCCCGCCTTGTCGCGCGGCCGTGGCGGAATCCCAGGGTTAAGTCATGTTCAATTGCAAGGGGGTGGGAGGATTGGGAAATCACGCCGAGATGAAAGCCGACCAAATCTGTCATTCCCGCGACCTGCCCGCCGATTGGCGGGCGGGAAGCGGGAATCCAGGAAAGTCAAGACGTTCTGGATTCCTGCTTGCGCAGGAATGACGGACAGGGGATGACTTTGACGCGGCCGTGGCGGAATCCGACGCCGGGGCTAGAATGGCCCACGTGCTCGAAGCGTGGGCCCCGCTCATCTTCCTCCCGGTGTTCGTGACGGTGTGGTTTGCTGTGGGCCAACTCGGGGGGTGGGGCGAGCTCGCGCGTAGGTACAGAGCCACCCGCCGGTTCGAGGGCCGTCTTTGGCGGGGCCGATCCGCCACGATCGGCCGCATGACGAACTACAGCGGCTGCCTCACATTCGGGGCAGACATGGAGGGCCTCCACATCGCCCTTCCGCGAATACTCTCGCTGGGCCATCCGGCTCTCTTCTTCCCGTGGGAGGACGTCACAATCTCCCCGGTGGACGGCCGGCTCTTCAAGTACGCCGACTTGCGGTTTCGCCGGTCATCGGGCGGGCGCGTTCGGATCTTCCGCAACCTCGCCAGGCAACTCCTCCAGGCGGCGGGCCGCGAGTTCACGGGGGGGTGACCGCCTCAGCCCATCCAACCCCCTGGTCTCACGGCTTCGGGCTTTCAACGACCACCGCTGAAGGGGTTTCTGTGTAGCCGAGTCGTCCGACCCCGGCCTGGCCTTCACTGTTCAACCCCCAGCACCACAGCGAGGTGTCTTCCAGGAGCGCACAGGAATGGTGACCCCCCGAGGCGATGGCCGTCGCTTTCCGGGGAAGTGATACCCGCCCTGCCGGGACGTTAGTCGAATTGGACCCCTGCCCGGACTGGCCGTAGTCGTTCCGGCCCCAGCACCAAATCTCACCCGCCTGCGTGAGCGCGCAGGTGTGCTCGCCACCGGCGGCCATCATCGTCACATCCGCGCGCATCTGCACGGGTGTGAAGCGGTCCTGGCTGCTCGCCGCGCCATCCGCCTGCCCCCGAGCCGTGCTTCCCCAGCAGTACCCCTGCCCGGAGGAAAGCCATCCGCACGTGTGCTCGAATCCAGCCGTCACTCCCACAACCCCGGGCAATCCCCCGACCTTCATCGGCGAGAACCGATCAGTCGTCGCACCATTGCCGAGTTGGCCATGATCGTTGGCGCCCCAGCAATACAGATCGCCGCTCGATTGGACGGCGCACGTGTGCGCCGCACCCGCGGCGATGCCGGTGACACCTCCGATGGAGTCCAGCCGTGTGGGTTCCACGAACGCGAGCAGAGCTTCGCCCAGCCCGAGTTGGCCACGCGCGTGATCGCCCCAACACCACACTTCGCCGGACTGAGTCCACACGCAGCCGTGCGAGCCGCCCATCGCCGCTCCTGCGGCATCGGATCTCGAGTAGACGGGCTTCGGCGTGCCCGAGTGCGCCACCTCCACCAGTTTCTTCCCCTCCACCTTCGAGGGCAGAGCGCCCCAGCACTTCACGTTGCGATCCCCGAGGACAACACACGTCGTCCTCGCCCCTGCCGCAAGGGAAACGGCCGAGGAAACGCCGGCCACAACCACCGCCGCCGCACCACGGGCCGCCCCCCCCGTGCCCAGTTGCAAGAAGACGTTGTCGCCCCAGCAGTCCACGCCGCCCCCCGTGAGGAGCGCGCAGGTGTGATACTCCCCCGCCGCGACAGACAGGACTCCCGAGAGGGGTTGCCCTGTCGGGCTGCTGCCGGTTTGGCTGCTTCCCGTCTGGTCCGACACAAGCTCCACCTTCGCCTCAACCTTGTTCGCATCGAGATTCCCTGCCTCGTCCTGGGCGCGCACGACAAAGAAATGGGTTTGGCCCGGCTCCAGCTCCTCCACCAGGATCTGAGTTCCACCCTTCACTCCCAGCGCCGCCGAGAAGGCCGATCCGCAAACGCCCGACTCGTTCGAGCGGCAGACCAGGTAGCGGATCGCGTCGGCGCTCGTTCGATCGTCCTTCGCGGGATCCCAGGTCAGCACCACGCTTTTCGACGAGGCCGCCTGGCCGGACTTGATCCCCGCGAAAACAGGTGGAGTCGTGTCGGGCACCTCAGCCTGATCGGGATTCGGCTGCACCGTGGGCTCCGTAGGGGGCTGGGGCTCCGGCGGGGCGAACACTTGCAGGGTTGTGTCCGACGGCTTCAATTCCGATTTCGGCACGAGCGGCAGGTCCCGCAGTTTGGCCAACCGGAACGCTTCGTCGAAGACGCTCAACTCATGCTCCGTTCCCTGGGGTAAACGGATGCCCTTCTGCGTCGTCATCGCCACCACCCGCCCGTGCTCGACCTTGAGCCGCATGACGGTCACGTAGTTCTCGCCCTCCCAGACGAACGTGATCTGGTCGCCGACGGGCAGCGGCGCCTCCAGCCAGTTGGTGACCTCCCGATAGCCGGGCCCGGGGTGTGTCCGCAACTCCAGGAAGTCGAACTGGCTCTTGTTGCGGATTACGAGCCGAGGGGGGGGAGGCACGAGAAGAACCACCTCCGCCGCCGCGGCCCCTCCCGCCCCTTCCTTCACCTCCCCGCAGGAGGCCAGGACGGCGATCAGGGTCGCCGCCCACAGGCCGGTCGTCAGACGACCAAGTGGCCGTGCATGACGAATTGGAGATGCGATCGAATCATGAAAGCGTAGGGGAGCATGTTTACATGCTCCCAAATTGGGCGGATCTAAAGATCCGCCCCTACCACGGTCATTGCCCTGCCATCCTGGCAGGGCCACACCTGGGCAGGAAGCCCTGGTGCCACGAGCGGAAGGCAGCCCACGAAGGGCTGCGATGAACGTGGCATTGCGTGGTACCTGGC
>JACPQY010000019.1 GCA_016190245.1 Nitrospirota bacterium
AGGATGGCATGGGGCCATGATAGGTTGCGGCCCAGGAAGGGCCGCATGGAACATGGCCTTCACGGGTGCGTCCGAACGATCCGCGGAAACATGCCAAAGGCCAGCAGCCAAGGAACCACTTCCAATAGCGTCCGAAGAAGCGGACCGACCTGCCCGCCGTACCAGCTCTGGCGGGTCGGAATCGGCCCCCACGACACGCCTGTAGACGCACCTTGCCACGGAGGGCATGGTGCCACGAGATGAAGCCCCGCAGGATGCGGGGCATGTAACGTGGCATTCCCATGCGTCCGGGACTGTGGAGCGAGGGCGTGCAACGCCCCGCGGTCAGAATCGCCCCCTACACGGGCGTTCCACCCAAAGGGTGCGTGCGCCTCCGTCGGCGGTCACACCTTGTCAACGGAATAAGGTTGCGCGTGCGCGACCCACCTTGCGGGCGCCCTTCGTTTTGCTACAATGCCGCATCCATGATCCCCGCCACCCAGATCAAAGTCGGCATGATCATCTACTACGATGGCAAACTCTGCCGCGTGGCCAACGTGGAGCACATCACGCCCGGCAACTGGCGCGGGATGGTTCAGATGAAGATGAAATCCATGTCGACGGGGAGGATGCTCGATCACCGCTTCCGCTCGGAAGATCTCGTGGAGGTCGCAACCCTCGAGAGAAAAGACATGGAGTATCTCTACGAGGAGGGGGAATCGTTCATTTTCATGGACACGGCGACCTACGATCAAATCCCCATGCCGAAAGCCATCGTGGGCGAGGCGGCCAACTACATGCTGCCGAACATCAAGATGACCGTGAGCTTCTGCGACGGGAACCCGGCACTCGTTGAACCCCCCAATTCGGTGGTTCTGACGGTTGTATCTACCGACCCGCCGCTCAAAGGGGCCACGCAGTCGGGCTCGAAGAAGCCCGCCAAGCTGGAGACAGGCCTGATGATCCAGGTGCCCCAATTCATCGTGGCCGGTGAGCGAGTCCTGGTGGACACGCGTGACAACACCTTCCTGGAAAGGGCAAAGGATTGAAGAAGGCCGGGCCTACGCCGGGGGGAGTGGGCGATGGTGGCGTGGAGGGAGAACGAGCACACAGGTCGGAGCCGGCGCTCCCGATCTGAATCACGAGCGGCCGCCCGGGGGGGGACATGAGGGCGGTGATCCAGAGGGTGAAGACGGCCCGTTGTGTCATTGACGGGCGGACTCACAGCGAGATCGGGCGCGGCCTCGCCGTGCTGCTCGGCGTGCGCCGGGGAGACTCCGATGAGGATGCCGCCTGCTTGGCGGGAAAGATCGCCCACCTGCGGATTTTTCCGGACGAGAAAAGCCAGTTCCAGCGCTCCGTCCTCGATGCCGGGGGCGAGGCCCTCGTGATCTCGCAGTTCACCCTTCACGCCGATGTTGCCAAGGGGCGGCGACCCAGCTTCGACGGCGCCGAGAAGAGCGGGATGGCCAACGCCCGCTACGAGGAGTTCGTCAAGCGTCTCAGGTCCGAGGGAGTACCCGTGAAAACGGGCGTCTTCGGTGCCATGATGGACATCGAATTGACGAACGAGGGACCCGTGACGCTGCTCTGTGATTCGGAGAAGTTGAAGTGAGTGAGACAGACGAGAGTGGGCGGACGCAGGCGATCGTCAAAGCGAAGCCCGCCCACCCGCCGGGCCGGGCGGCGCAATCCATCCTCGTGGCGCTGCCGGACGATGAGGACCGCGAGAGCATCACGCGGGCCCTCGCGGCCGAGGGCTACACCGTCTTCACCGCCTCCCGCGCGCGCGAGGCACTGAAACTCCTCAAGGCGGCCGACCTCGACCTCATCATCTGCGACATCCGCTTCCCGGATCGAAGGGGCGTGGACGTCCTGCGCCTCGCTCACGAGAGCCATCCGCAACTCCCCGTCCTCATGGTAGCCGCGGAGGGGAACGTGGCCCAGGCCGTGGAGACGATGAAGGAAGGCGCGGCCGACTACCTCGTCAAGCCCGTCGAGCCCCGCGATTTCTTCACGCGCGTGGAAAAGGTCCTCTCCGAATCCCGAAAGCGGCAGGAGCTGCTGAGTCTGTGGCAGGACGCCAGCCGGCGACGCGCCGCTCCGTTCATAGGCGAATCGGGGCGCATGATGGAATTGTTCGATCAGATCCGTCGCGTTGCGCCCGCCAAGGCCAACGTCCTCATCCACGGCGAGAGCGGCACCGGAAAGGAACTGGTCGCCCGCTCGCTCCACACCCTCTCGCCGCGCCGCGAGAGGCCGTTCATGGCCATCAACTGCTCCGCCTTCCCGGAGACGCTGCTCGAGAGCGAGCTCTTTGGCCACGAGCGCGGCGCGTTCACCGGCGCCGTGGAGCGCCGCCTCGGCCGCTTCGAGTTGGCCAACGGCGGCACCGTCTTCCTCGACGAGATCGGCGAGATGCCGCTCACGATGCAGGCCAAGCTTCTCAGAGTGATCGAGGAGAAGGAGTTCATGCGGCTAGGGGGAGACCGGACCATCGCCGTGGACGTGCGGATCGTCGCGGCCACCCACCGCGACCTTGAGGCTCTCGCGCAGAACGGCCGCTTCCGAGAAGACCTCCTCTACCGACTCAAGGTGATCACCATCGAGGTGCCGCCCCTCCGCGACCGGCGGGAGGACATCCCCCTCCTCGTCGAGGCGTTCCTCCGCGAGGCCTGCGAAGAGAATCACAAAGCGATCTTGGGAATGGCCCCGGAAGTCACGGAACAGCTCATGAACTACCGTTGGCCGGGGAACGTCCGCGAAATCCGAAACGTGATTGAGCAGATGGTCGTGCTCGCCCGCACACCCACGCTCACCATCGCCGATCTCCCCTACCCCATCCGCGGCGTGCCGCCCGAGCCGAGCCCCCACGGCCTCCAGCTCCTTCCGGGCCTCTCCATGGCGGAGATCGAAAAAAAGGTCATCCTCGCCACGCTTTCCGCCCACGAAGGCAATCGCACGCAGACCGCCAAGATCCTCGGGATCGGCCTTCGCACGCTCCAGCGCAAGATCAAGGAATACGGACTGTCGTAGGGAAGCGGTCGAGTGATCGGGTGGGCGAGTGGACGAGTGGACGAGTGACTCAGTGATCGGGCGACCAGGAAGGCCGGCGAGCAACCCTCGGATCACTCGTCCACCCGTTCACTCGACCACCGGTCCACGTCTGATTTGACGCATCGCGTCATGCTCCCGCCTCCGTCGGGGTGACGTCGGCCCCGGCTTCCGATATAATCCCCCGCATGGCCCCGCACCTATTCTTGTCCGAAAATGCCGGACCAGGCCGAATCGGCTTTGGAGTCGGTGACCCCATGGGCCGTGCGGATGCCGCCCATGTCTTTTCTGTTCACATTTTCGGGCCATGTGGTCAGACAGCCGGATGGGTCGGTCCGGGGCGCGGCCGGGGTACTTTCACCCGCACGCAGGCCGCCCGACGACAAGGATAGGTGCGGCGTGGAACCCGCGTCGGGCGGCATCGGGGTGCTCGTCGTGGACGACGAGGAAGGCGTGCGCCGCTCTATCCAGCGCGCCCTCCGGCACGAGGGGTATTCCGTGCACACGGTGGAGGACGGTCTCAAGGCCATTGATTTCGTCCGGCAGTCCAACGGCATCCAGATTGTCATCTCCGACCTCAAGATGCCCGGTCTCGACGGCATCCAGACCCTCACCCGCGTCGGCGAGGTCCGCCCGGATCTCATCCGCATCGTTCTCACCGGCTACGCCACGCTCGAGAGCGCCATCCAGGCCACGAACAACGGGGTAGACGGATTCCTCACGAAACCCTTCGAAAACGACGAACTGCGCGCCCGGATCCGAGATTTCTATCTCAAGAAGAAACTCAGCCAGCTCGTCTCGCCCCAGATCCTCACCCACATTCAAAGGGACCCCCACCTGCTGGCGCCGCGCCGCCAGGAGGCCACGATCCTCTTCGTGGACATCCGCGGCTTCACCACGGCCTGCGAGAACGCCGACCCCGAGGCCCTTTCCCACGATCTCGAACACCACTACTACTCGCCCGTCGGCGACACGATCCTCCGGCACAACGGGATCATCGACAAGCACATCGGGGACGGGATCATGGCCATCTTCGGCGCCCCTGTCTCTCTGGGCGACGATGCCTTGCGAGCGGTGAGGGCCGCCGCGGAGATTCGCGATGGGGTCGCCGATCTCAACCAGCGCCTTGCCGGCCAGTCCGATTCGCGCGGGCTCCAAGGGCTCCGTCTTGGACAGGGGATCTCCACGGGGCGCGTGGTGGCCGGACTTCTCGGCTCCCAACACAAGAAAGAGTACACGGCGCTCGGCGCAACGGTGAACCTGGCCGCCCGCCTCGAAGGGCTGGCGGCGCCGGGGCAGGTGCTCCTCTCCGAAGCAACCGCCCAAGGCTGCGGGGCGGCGCTTGAGACCCGGGCCGTCGAAGGGCTCAAGGTGAAAGGTCTCGACCACCCCGTGACCGCCTACGAATTGACCCGAGTGAGGTAGGCGCGCTCCACGTGGAGCCGCACGACCACGAGGCGCATCGGTTCACGGGGCCCGACGCGCCGGGCTTCCCGCGCCTGCGCCTCGCCTCGGTCCTTCTCATCTCGGCCCTCCTCATCCCGCTGACAGCGCTGAGCCTGTACGATTCCATGTCCCGTCTCAATCGGCCCTTCCACGGCTTCCTCACCCTCCCCAACGGAATCGTGCTGTACAGCGGCCTCCCGAGCTGGACGGGCCGCCAAGCGGAGTTGAGCGCGAATGACCGCATCGTGCGGGTGGGCGAACAACCGCTCACCGGGACAACGCGAGCGCAGTTCCAGGAAGCGGTCGAAACTGCACACGCCGTGGGCCGACCCGTCCAGTACGCTGTGGAACGCGAGGGTCGCCCGTTGCGCCTCATCATCCCCACGATGGAATTCAGCGGGCACGACTGGTTTCTTTCGATCGGGGCACTCCCCTGGATCGCCACCATCTACCTGCTTCTGGGGCTCGGGGTCTACCACCGCCGTCGGCATCTCCCCGCCGCTTTCCCGTTTTTCATCGTCGTCGCCGGCATTGGGGCCGGCTTCCTGGCGCTGTACGACTTCGCCCTCGGACACCGCTTCCCGGCCCTCTCCATGATCTTCCACGCCACCTTCCCGCTGGCGGTGACGACCGGATATCTTTACGTCCCCTTCACCCTGCCGCTCCGCCCCGGACTGCGCCGGGCATGGCTCATCGGCCATGCCCTTCTCTCGCTCGTTCTCACCCTGGCCATGTGGCTCACCTTCCGCCGTGCCGTGTCCGCCTACCAGGTCACTGCCGGAATCACCACGGCCTACGGCGGCCTGGCCCTCCTGTGTCTTGGAGCCACCGGCCTCTACAAATGGAGATTCTCCCCCAACAGCCTCGACCGCCAGCGCGCAAAGGCCCTGAACGTCGGCGGTTGGCTGGCCTTCGGCCCGTCGCTCATTCCGGCCCTCATCATGCGCCTGACGGACGCGAACATCCCCCTCGGTCCCCTCCTCCTCTTCACGGTGGCCTATCCCGTCTCCATCGGCTATAGCATCGTCCGCTACAACCTCTTCACAATGGACCGCCTCGTGGCGCAGGGCATCTCCTACGCCATCGCCTCCATTCCCGTGGTGATTCTCTATGGCGCCAACCTCGTTCTTCTCTTCTGGCTGACGGACGAGGTGGGCATCGGCTACGCATTCGGATTCGCGTGGCTCGTCTTCTTCGCCACGCTCATCCTCGCCAACCCGATCCAGCGGAGGATTAGCCGATGGATCGCGCGACGCCTCGGGGCGGACCCGACCTACCAGAAGGCGATCGAGGAGGTTAGCGCCCGCCTGACCCACATGCTGGACGTGAAGGAGATCCTTTCACAGGTGCTGCGAACCGTCGTCCGATCCATGAACCTCACCCACGGGATCATCATGCTCCCCGCGCCCTCGGGCGACGATTTCAAGACGGCGCTGGCTGAGGGCGATCCTCCGCCAGGCGTGGAAAACCTCACGCTGATGAAGGACACCGAGCTCATTCTCCTCTTGCGTTCCTTCCGTCGCGAGATCACGAGCTTCGAGATCCGCGAATCGCCCAATCTCCGGGGCTTCTGCCCCTCGTGCGTGCCCGCGCTGCAGGCCCTGCAAGCCACCGTGATCGTCCCCATCATTTTTCAAGAGGACCTCAAGGGCATCCTGATTCTCGGCGGCAAAAAGGACGGCGGCCACTTCTCGCAGGAAGACATGGAGGCGCTGCGCACGATCGCCAACCAGGCCGCCATCTCGCTCCAGAACGCGATCTCGTACCAGACCATCAAGGTGCTTAACCTGAGCCTCGAAGAGAAGGTGCACCAGCGGACGCGCGAACTCGAAGAGGCCCTCGATCAGAAAGAGCGAACACAGGACGAACTGGTGCGGTCCCAGAGCCTCGCGGCCATCGGCGAACTCGTCGCCGGTGTCGCCCACGAAATCAACAACCCGCTCTCCAGCGCCTACAGCCTCGTCCAGAGCATCGTCGAGGAGTTGGGCGACGGCGGCCGACCGACCGAGCCGGCGACGACGGAATCCATGGCCGATGACCTGCGTTTCGTTCTCAAGGAACAGAAACGCGCGCGCGACATCATCCGGAGTCTGCTTGACCTCTCGCGCCAGTCGGAGAGCTACACGGAGAAGATCCAGCTCAATGACGTGATCGAGGACGCGCTCCGGGTCCTCTACAACACGTACAAGAACAGTCCTGTCACGATTGTGCGCACGTACGCCCCGAATCTTCCGGCCATCCAGGGAAACTTCTCGCAGCTCGGCCAGGTGGCCATCAACATCATTCAGAACGCCCTGCAGTCGCTCCCTTCAGAAGGCGGCCGAATCGAAGTCGGCACGAGCGTGCACTCCGCGGACGGGCATCCGCCGGGCGATCGTCTCGCCGGACCCTCGGCCGTGTTTTTCTGCACGGACAACGGCTGCGGCATCCCCAAGGACACCCTCCTGAGTATCTTCAAGCCGTTCTTCACGACCAAACCGGTGGGCCAGGGCACGGGGCTGGGGCTCTACATCTGCCACCAGATCGTGAGCCGCCACGCCGGCGCCATTCGAGTCGAGAGCGAACCGGGCAAGGGAACGACGTTCCGAGTGGAAATCCCCGTCAGCCCGTCTCCGGCATGAGGCGGGGCGCGAAAGACCTGGTAGGGACGGATTCTCATCCGTCCGAACGCGGATCGACCTGCCCGCGGCCCGGCAGGCCCGCCGTACCAACTCTGGCGGGTCGGAATCGATCCCCACGTCTCTCTCGGCTTGGTCTCGCCCATCTCGGCAGGTCGGGGCGCGGTGGCGAACACGCTCAGTACGCCACCCAGAACCCAACGCCCAGGCGCCCTCGCCCGGCAAGCGGCATGAAGCCGGCCCGCAATTCCATCTCGTATCCCGTCGGGGGCCCCTCGCTGTAGCGCCGGGCCGCGTCGTCGGCGTCGAGAAGATCGTAGAGAGCCAGGGCGGCCCAGCCGATCCCACCCATCAGGGCCACGGACCCCTCTCCCGAATTGGGCGCGCGTCTGTCCTCGATCGCACCGTCGAGCGTACCGAGCGTCCACGCCAGGAAGAGCACACGCCCCATGGACATCAAGAAGGCGTGCTCGTACTCTTCGGCGTAGAAGTGACCGGCGGAAGGCCCGACGGAAAGTCCCGCCCCCGCCAGCACTTTTCCCAGTCCCTCTGCCACGGAATCGTCGCTCGCGATACCCTGCGCGAGGAGGCCGCCGCCCCCCCCCCGGCGAGCAGCGTCGTCCCATAGGCCCAGGCTCGCGAGATCCCCACACTCTTCTGCTCGCTCTGCGCCCACGCGACCCTTGGTCCCGCCACGATCGCAACGATCACCGCAACTCGCGCGGGAGCGATCCATCGCCAACGCGTTCCTTTGCCAGCCGGACGCTGGTCCACAGACTCAGTCTATCACATCGCACGACCCCTTGTTGAGCGAAAAACCTCATGGTAATCTACGCTTACGGGGCCGGTTGGCGAGTACCCGGTTGACTACGGGTGTGTGTGGGGAGGTGAGTGATCGCTGTGGACGAGGAATCCCTCAAGAAACGTGCGCTTGAGTTGTGGCAGGAGGGCCTGCGCGCTCAAATGGAGGGCAACCTCGACCAGGCGATCGAAATCTATGCGCGCTCCATCGAAATCTTCCCCACCGCAGAGGCCTACACGTTCCGCGGATGGGCGTACAGCTTTAAGAATCGCATCGATGAGGCCATCCAGGAATGCCTCAAGGCCATTGAGGTGGACCCCACGTTCGGAAACCCGTACAACGACATCGGCTCGTACTATATTCACAAGGGGAAACTCGACGATGCGATCGAGTGGCTGGAGAAGGCAAAGAAGGCCACGCGGTATGAACCCCGCCACTTCCCCTACATGAATCTCGGGCGGATTTACTCGGCGAAAGGGATGATTCTAAAGGCTATTCAGGAATTCGAAGAAGCGCTCAAGATTCAGCCCGGTGAGCCCACGTGCACGAAGGCGCTGCGGCAACTGCGGGCGGGCTTGAACTGAAAGCCGTGAATAGTGAAGGGTGAAGAGTGAAGTGAGGGCCGCTCGGACTTGGGGACCGCCCCCCGACCATCCCGAATCCTACACTTTACTCTTCACTCTCTACGCTTCACGCTTCCCGCGTCAGCGCGTGAGATCGAGGACCTCGCGAACGAGGTCGTCGGAAACACCAACCATCCGCAGATTGGCCCGGTAGGCGCCCTGCTCACGGAGCATCTGAACAAGCTCCGTCGAGAGATCCACATTCGAGGTCTCGAGTCCGCCCGAGACGACGGAACCGGCGACGCCCGATCCCGGCTCACCGAAGAGGGGCGCCCCGGATGCGCCCGAGGCCGCGAACAGGTTGCCACCGATGGGGCTGAGGCTTGAGGAGTCCGCGAAGGTGGCGACAGCAACACGCGCGAAGGCCGTGGTCGTACCCGAACTCGAGTGCGCGATCAGCGCCCCCGAGGCGTCCACACTCACACCGGTGATGGCCCCATAGGGGGAGCCGTCATGATTCACGCCCGTGACCACGCTCTCGCCCGCGAACTGCGTAGCGCCGTCCAATCCCGTGCCGAACGACTGCGTGGGCGTGCCGAAGGAGATGGCCACCTGCTGCTCCTCGGAGGATCCGCCAAAGGAGAAGGTTGAGTCCGTTGTGGTCGAGTCGAACAGGGCGCCGTCGCCCCGGAATCTGAGGGTGCCTGACGCCTGCACGCCCGGTGTGCCGCCCTCGCTCGTCACGGCGAACCAGTCCCAGCGGTTGAGCTGCACGCTCTGGCCGCTCCCGTTCTCGAAGGCCGATTCCGTGCCCACCTTCCTGAAGTAGAACTCGACGGGCTGCTCGCCACCCTGGCGGTCAACGACCGTGGCGGAGGTGGCGAAATTGCTCGTGCCCGCGGCGTTCGCGGGGTCGAAGGGTACCGTAGGTGGCTCGGCGTTCGGGTCAAGGTTGAGGCTGAATTTCATCTCCGTGGTCGGGCGGACCCCCGCGCCCGCGCCGGGCATGCGGACGTCGGCGGGCACACCGCGAGTCGCCCCCGTTGTCGGATCCACGGAGAAACCCTGGACACGGTTCCCGTGCGGGTCCACGAGGTACCCTTGGGCATCCACATGGAACTGCCCAGCGCGTGTGAAGGCGACCCCGCCCTCTGGCGACCGGACGGCGAAGAATCCCCCGCCCATGAGGGCCAGGTGCGTGGCGATCCCCGTGGGTTCGACGCCCGAGCCGCCGATCTCGCTGGCTACGCGGGCCACGTCCACGCCGAGCCCGGTGGACAGAGTGGACAGATCCGTCCTGCCGCGCGCGAAGCCGGCGGTGTTGACGTTCGCGAGATTGTTCGAGGTTACGGAGAGTTGCCGCTGAAAACTCGAAAGGGCTGTAAGGTTGATGAGGCTGCTGGGAATCCCTATCATGACCGCGAGGAGCCGCTTGATGCCCGCCGAGCGGAGAAAACCCCTTCCCCCATGTCTCTCATCATCGGAATTCTAACAGGAAACTTGAGCTTCGGCGTTCGTTTCTGGCCTTGACTTCCTACGGCGTGGTCGCATAGCGTGGCCTGCGTTGTGACAACCGTCACCCTTGAGTCCCGATTCGAGGCCTCGATCGAGGAGGTGGTGCGGACCGTCCGCGATCTCTTCGGCGGCGATCTCGTGAGTATCACCCTTTTCGGCAGCGCCGCGCGGGGGGATTTCGATCCGAAGCGATCCGACCTCAACCTCCTGATCGTGCTCAAGGAGGTGGGCTACGCGGAGTTGTCACGGCTCGCCCCGTTCGTGCCGCGATGGCATCGCCGCCGAATTGCCACGCCGGTCGTGGTCAGCCCGGAGTACCTGAGCGGGGCCACAGACGTTTATCCGATCGAGCTGCTGGAGATGCGGCTCGGCCGGCGCGTGCTTTACGGCGAAGACGTCCTTGCCGGCGTCGAACCCTCTCGCGAAGCGATCCGGCGGCAGTGCGAACAGGACGCCCGCGGAAAACTCCTGCACCTTCGCCAAGTCCTGCTCGAAACCGGACTCAAGCCGCGCCGTCTCCTGGAGGCCATGGCGGTATCCGCCTCCGCCTTCCTGCGGATCGGCCGCTGGCTGTTGCATCTGCGCGGCGGCGAGCCACTCACAACCGCGGACGAACTCCTCCGAACGCTACGAGCAGAGACGGGCCTCCCCCTCGAAGGCATCGCCGCCGCCGCGCGGATCCGCTCCGGCGATCTCAAACCTCGCCGGGCGGAGATCCCCAAGCTCTTCGAAAACTACCTATCCGACGTCCTCGCCCTGACACAATACGTCGATCGCCTGGCCACGAACTGAGGCAGGATGATGCGCCGAGGCCGGATCAGCGGGGCAGGCGTGGCGCTCGCGGCCACAAGTCTCGCCGTGGCCTTGGTGGGTGCCGACGGCGCCTTGGCCGCAACGTCGTTCGATGTGGTCCCCTTTCGGAACTACATCACCGACGAGGCGCAGGTGGTCCCCGATCCCCTCGAGCAGGAACTGAACGCTCTGCTCCGTCGCCTGCAAGAGCGGACAGGCGCCCAGATCGCCGTGGTCACGGTCAAGACCACCGGTGGGATCCCGGCGGCCGACTACGCCGTGGAGTTCGGCCACCGCTGGGGAGTGGGATCCAAGGAGAAGGACAACGGCGTGGTCTTCCTGACGGCGGTGGACGATCGCGAGATGTTCATCGCCACCGGCTACGGCGTGGAAGGGATTCTGCCGGATGGGAAGGTCGGAAGGATTCGCGATGAGGAGGTCATCCCTTCCTTCAGAAATGGCGACGTCGCAGGCGGCATCGCCGGCGGAACCCTCGCCCTCGCTCGCGAGATTGCCGCCGCTGAGGGGATCGCCCTTGAAGAGCTGGGAGCCGCCTCCCCGCGCGCCCAGAGCGGAAGGCGTCGTCCCCCGCAACTCCCCATCATGGGGATTCTGCCCTTCCTGCTTCTCTTCGTAGTCCTGCCGCTCCTCTTCCGACGCCGGCGGCGGTTCGGTTTCTTCCCTCCCCTCCTCCTTGGCGGCGGCATGCGCGGCCCCTGGTTCGGTGGTGGATTCAGCGGAGGGGGCTTTGGAGGGGGATTCGG
>JACPQY010000020.1 GCA_016190245.1 Nitrospirota bacterium
CATGAACAACAAGATCAAGCTGGTCAGCCACCGGTCCTTCGGCTTCCGCAAGCTCGACACGTACATCACCAACATCTATCACAACTGCTCCAACCTCCCGCTACCCTCGTAACCCCATGTACCCAAAATGCAGACGAGCCTGAATAAAGGGGGCTAAACTAATCTCCTGGATTGACGATAAATGATCGGTAAGTGAATGAATGATGCGGTCTCCGGTTCGGCGACCGAACCTGACCCTTCACTCGAAGACATGGTAATAGAATTCCCCTAGTGTGCAGAATATGGTGCACGGACGCATCCATTTCACCTCCCACCGCCTCCTCACGGGTCCGTCGCCGGGCTGACTCGCCCCCACGAGCCATGTGGATTCCTGATGAACGGGGCAAAACTTCTCGGAAAGCTGTTTCGCCTGGTGTTTCATTCAAGCGCGGATGCCTACGCGTTTGCGGTGGCAAGGCGTTACTATGCGCGCGACCGGCAGAAGGACGCCGCGCTGGCCCGCCGAATCAGAGAACTGGGCGATGTCTCCGCCCATTTTTCGTTCTTCCGGCAGGAAGGGAACGGCCTCCTCCACTTGGAGGCTCAACTCGCCCGGCTGACCCTGAAGTTGACGGAACGTCTCAAGGCCGGGGAAGGGAACGGCGGACCCATCCTCGATGCGGGCGATTCCGACGGCCTTCTCCTCACCGCCATGGGTCTTGCCCACCGAGGCGTCAGCCTCAACCTGCTTGATGTCTGTGTCCGATCATCCCGCTCCCGCGGCTTGGCGGCGGTTCGGGCCGACATCGAGGAACTCCCCTTCGAGGACCGTACCTTCGACGCCGTGTTCTGCTTCGAGGCCGTGGAGCACTTGGAAAATCCCATCCACGGTCTGAGGGAATTGGCTCGAGTCACTCGACATCGCCTGTACATCACGGTCCCCTATGTTGAGAGCACACGAATCCATGAGGACAATTATACAAGGCACCTCCCCAAGCCGGATCCCGAGCCGGAACACCATGTGTTCGAGTTCTGCCCGGAGGACATGAGAAAGATCCTAACGCATACGGGCCTCGAAATCCTCCAATACGACAAGCTTGATATTTTCGGGCCGATTCGAAGACCCTGGCACCGGTTCTTTCTCCGTGCGTTCTACGATCCGTCCTTCTTCCCGGCTTTCCAGTTCTACGAATTGGCGCCCAAGGGAAATCCTTGGGTGCGTACGCTTCCATCCGGCGGATGGCGTGAGCACCATTGACCCTGGCTGCGAACCGCTACACCAGCCGGATGCCGAGCCGGGAACACTCGTGAATCAGCCAGGGGTCTTTGGCCAGTGTCACCAACACCTTGTGTGCCCCCCTCAATCCCATCACCCCAATCGCCAATTCCGCCTTGTCGTTGAAGCGTAAGACCTGCTCTTCGTCCACGGTCGACTTGATCTCAAAAACATAGGCCTCCCCGTTTCGGACCAGAATGTCGATCTCGTACTCCCGCCCGGGCGGGCCGATCCGGCCCTCGGGGTCCCGCAGGCGTTGCCTCAATTTTAGATGCTCCGGCTGGATGTCGTACATTCCCAGTGCCAACTGCATCGCGCCAGCCACCGTGTCCTCAAGGTTTTTCCCCGCCCGGTTCTGGAAACCACCGACCACGATGCCGACCCAGTCCCGGAGCGCCTCGAATCGTTTGTCCATGGCCTCGAACCGACCGGCAAAATCCTCTCTCAGTTCCTTGAGGGCGTGCAGGAACTCCGACCTCGTGACGTATCCGTTGCGTCTTTCGTCCCCTCGCCGTCTCATATCTCCTCGAGGCTATCCCCTCCGCTCCCGTGCGTCAAACCGTGCGACCGGCTGGGGATATCTCCGCGAGCCCGCGCGGCGACGCGGGCGGGACTCGCGGGAAGGGCTTCGCGGCTTCGGGGTCAAGTCCACACTCGACACACGTCGAGCCGACTTTGCCTTCTTGTGCGATCTCGCCGGTGCGGCGAACGTGATCGGCACGATCCTGATACAGCGACGCGGCAGGGCTGAAGTCAAGGCCGGGCGTCGCACCTTATTCCGCAGGCAAGCGTGGCCATTTCGTAGGGGCGACCTTCCGGCCTTCGCAGCCGAAGCATCTGCTTCGGCGGAGTAGGCTGGTCGCCCTCCTGCGGGATGGCAAGCCTGCCGCGGCGGGCAAGTCCGCCGCGGCGGACAAGCCGCCTCCTACGCGCCATCACCCACCGGGCGGGGCCTCTGGGGTCGGTTGTACAGATTGAAATCTGGCAGCGGCGGGCGATCATGGCCGGAGTCCTGTTTGACCGCGTCGCGCAGGGGGCGGTATCGTAGGCCCGACACAGCCTGTTGCTGCGCCTGTAGCTCAATTGGAGAGAGCACCTGCCTTCTAAGCAGGGGGTTCCGTGTTCGATTCACGGCAGGCGCATGATGCCTTGTCCTCGCGGCTCCCGCGGAGTCCGCCGTGGCGGAGAAGGCGAGGCGATTCATCCGGCAGGGGCAGGCGCACTCTGAAATCTGAAATCTGAAATTCCAAATCTCAGATTTCAGGGGCGGGTCAGCTAATGTGGGTGTGGAACGCGCCCTTGATGTGGCCGAGGTCCGACAGGATCTCCTCGACGAGGTGGCTGGCCTCCCCCCACAGGGGCTCGCCCATCTCGGCTCGAAGCAGCGGGTCCCGCATGTCGTCCCTCATCTCCAAGTAAGCGTGCTCGATCTCAATGATCTGCTCGAGGAGGAAATTCTCCAGGTCACGCAGGTCTTCCGCCCTCGGGGTGGAGTCCGATCCACGCGTGCGCCGGCTGGGGCGCTTGCGCCTGGCCGGGTCTCCGCGGTGGGCGCGCGTCTCGTGAATCAGCGCCGAGAGCCGACGGGATCGGGTGCGGACGGCCCTGTACAGCTTGAGGAGATGCTCGGTCGCCGCCTGGCTCTCCAGCATGGGCGCACCTTACCGCACTGTGAGGCGCGCAGCAAGGATCAAGCCCGGGCGTTCGGGGTCTTGTGCTTGGGCGGCGGGTGTTGTACGAGGGGATGGGTCCTTGGTTGCGCGTTGCATGATGCGCAAAGCCCCGGTGCGGAGAGGGCCCACCCGAATGAAGGTGGTCACTGAGACGCTCGGTTATCAGACCACGCCCGAGACCGACGTTCTGAACATCACGGACGACGTGGCCTCGGTGGTCGAGCGTTCCGGCTTGGCCTGTGGCCTGGTGCTGGTGTTCGTGCCGGGTTCCACGGCCTCCGTGACCACGATCGAATTCGAGAGCGGGGCAGTGAGGGATTTGAAGCGGGCCATCGAGCGCCTCGCCCCGAAGGGTCCGGCCTACGAGCACGACCGACGTTGGGGGGACATGAACGGCTACGCGCACGTCAGGGCCGCCTTGCTCGGCCCGTCAGTGACCGTGCCCATCTCAGACGGGAAGCTCATGCTCGGGACCTGGCAGCAGATCGTGCTGTGCGATTTCGACAATCGCAGTCGCCGCAGGCAGGTTCTGGTGCAAGCTGTGGGCGAATGACCCCCGCCGGGGCACATCCATGAGGATTCCTGGGCATGCTATAATGCAGGGGTCCAACACAATGAACTTCTCGACGAGCTCGAAGAAAAGTTTTCGAGCGAGGCGAGGCGGAGTCGAGAACCCCAAGTGCATGATGTTGGACGATCCAACCACCCTCCATGGCGTTCGTTGATCGCCTCAACAGGGAAGTTGTGGCGAAGGTCGTCTATTGGGGGGCCGCGGGGAGTGGGAAATCGGAGAACCTGCGCGCCATCATGGGCGCGTCACCTGAGGCGACCTTCCCCCTGAACCTCCCCGAACCGGACGGGCGATGGGTGGAATGCATCGTCCTGCGTCTGGGCGAGCTGTCCGGATATCAGGTTTCCGTCCAGTTGTGCGCCCCGAGGGACCTGCCCGATCCGGAGCAGGGCAGGGACCTGCTGAAGGGCGCCGACTCTGTGGTGTTTGTTGTCGACTCGGCCCCCGCGCGCGAGGCGGAGAACCTGCGGGCCCTCGAGTCCCTGCGCCAGGGTGTGGGGGGAAACGGCAGCGGAGCCCTCGGTCCTCACCTCGTCGTGCAGTACAACAAGCGCGATCTCGAGGACGCCTGCCCGATGGAAGTTCTGCGGGCGGCGATCCCGGTTGTGCCCGAGCGGGAGGTCGAGGCGGCGGCGGCGCGCGGAGAGGGCACGATGGAGACACTCAAGGAAGCGCTCCGGATCGCGCTCGTGCAACTCAGGGCCGAATTGACGGTGGGGGTGGGGTGAGGCGGATGATGCGCCGGCGAGCTCAACTGGGGGGGGGGATCCGGGACTGATCGGGGTTGACGAGGGACCCACCCCCGTGTAAAAACACGCCCAGCGAACCGCGGAGCGGCAAGCTCTGCACCGTTCACACAGGAGGATGCAGGTGATGGGTATGCAGGAGAAAGGCAAAGTTAGGCGGTACGTTTACTTCTTCGGAAACGGTCGGGCCGACGGTAACGGGAAGATGAAGGACATCCTCGGAGGCAAGGGTGCAGGTCTCGCCGAGATGACAAACCTGGGCATTCCCGTGCCCCCCGGATTCACCATCTGTACGGAGGCGTGCAAGCTCTTCTACGCCCACCAGCGTCATCTCCCCAAGCCCGTCGAAGACGAAGCCCTGCGCCACTTGCACCGGCTCGAGAAGGCCGTGAGGCGTCGTCTGGGCGACGGCAACGATCCTCTTCTGGTCTCTGTCCGCTCGGGCGCGAAATTCTCCATGCCGGGGATGATGGACACGATCCTCAACCTGGGGCTCAACGACCGCGCGGTGATCGGTCTCGCGACGCAGACGAAGGACGAGCGATTCGCCTGGGATTCCTATCGCAGATTCATCGCGATGTTCTCGGATGTCGTGCTGGAGGTGGAGAAGAAGAAGTTCGAGGAGAAGCTGAGCGAGATCAAGCGCAAGTTTGGGCGATCGCAGGACGTGGAGCTCACCGCGGAGGAGCTTAAAGAACTGGTGGGCGAGTTCAAGGCCCTCGCGTGCCGCGAAAGCGGCCGCGACTTCCCGCAGGACCCTCTGCGCCAACTCCAGATGGCCCGGGATGCGGTGTTCAACTCGTGGAACAATGATCGGGCCGTGTTCTACCGCAAGCAGTACGGCATCCCGGACGACATCGGCACGGGGGTGAACATCCAGGCCATGGTTTTCGGGAACATGGGCTACACGTCGGCCACGGGCGTTGGGTTCACGCGCAATCCCTCCACCGGTCACAAGGAGTTCTATGGCGAATATCTCGTCAACGCCCAGGGCGAGGACGTCGTCGCGGGGATTCGGACACCGCGCCCCATTCGTCACCTCAAGGAGGACATGCCCCAGGCGTACCGGAAGCTGCGCGAGGTGACGCGCCGGCTCGAGCGGCACTTCCGCGACGTCCAGGATTTCGAGTTCACGATCGAGCAGGGGAAGCTCTGCATGCTCCAGACCCGCAACGGCAAGCGCACTGGGCTGGCCGCGGTCAAGATCGCGGTGGACATGGCGCGCGAGAAACTCATCACCAAGCGCGAGGCGATCATGCGCGTGGACGCGGAGCAGCTCGCGCAGTACCTCTTCCCCGTCTTCGACTCCTCAAGGGAGGGCTCGGCCACGGTGTTGGGGAAGGGACTCCCCGCAGGACCGGGAGCCGCCACAGGCCGGATCGCACTCACCCCGGATCGGGCCGTCGAGATGGCTCGTGGTGGGGAGCGCGTGATCCTGGTCCGCGGTGAGACGAGCCCGGATGACATCCACGGCATGAACGCCTCCGCGGGCATCCTGACCGGCCGAGGAGGGATGACCTCGCACGCCGCCGTCGTCGCGCGGCAGATGGGAAAAGTCTGCGTGGCCGGCTGCAGTTCCCTTGAGATCAACGAGTCCTCCCGTGTCGTCCGCGCCGGCGGCCGCGTCCTCCCGGAAGGAAGCTCCATCTCGCTCAACGGCTTTACCGGGACCGTCTACGAGGGCGAGGTGCCCGTCATGCCCTCCGAGGTGATCCAGGTCATCCAGGACAAGATGAGCGCGAAGGATTCAGACAAGTACCGCTACTTCTCCACCCTCCTCAAGTGGGCGGACGAGGTGCGGCAACTTCGCATCCGGGCCAATGCCGACATTCCGGACCAAGCCTGCATTGCGCGGGGCTTCGGGGCGGAGGGCATCGGGCTCTGCCGAACCGAGCACATGTTCTTCGCGGAGGACCGGCTGCCCATCATGCAGCAGATGATCCTGGCGCGAACCCGCGAGGATCGCCTCCAGGCCCTCCAGAAGCTCCTCCCTCTCCAGCGCAATGACTTCATCGGCCTCTTCCGAGCCATGCGCGGCTATCCCGTCACGATCCGGTTCCTTGATCCGCCCCTGCACGAGTTTCTCCCCAAGCGTGAAGAACTGCTCGTGGATCTGGCCCGCGCGGAAACAAAAGCCAACGGCGAGGACTTGGAGCTGAAGCGAAAGCTCCTCAACCGCGTCGAGGAGCTCTACGAGTTCAATCCCATGCTCGGATTCCGCGGGTGCCGCCTCGGCATCGTCTACCCGGAGATTTCCGAGATGCAGGCGCGCGCCGTCTTCGAGGCCGCCTGCACAGTGGCGAAGGAGAACATCCGTGTCATGCCCGAGGTGATGATCCCGCTGGTCAGCATGGATACCGAGATGCGCGCCCAGAAGCGGATCGTTCACCGGGTGGGCCTGGAGGTGATGAAGCGAGAAGGGATCAAGGTCAAGTACACGGTGGGCACGATGCTCGAACTGCCCCGCGCGGTGGTAACCGCCGACCAGATCGCCGCGGAGGCGGAGTTCTTCTCGTTCGGGACCAACGACCTGACGCAGACGACGTTCGGGTTCTCGCGCGACGATTCCGGCCGCTTCATCAATTACTACCTCAACAGCTCCAATACCTGCACCATGTGCAGTTCCACCCAGATCGATCGCAAGGCGGGTGTGTGCAAGGTGTGCAAGGCCGAGGTGGACGTGGGAGGTCCGAACATCATCGAGGCGGATCCCTTCTCCACCCTCGACCGCGCCGGTGTGGGCGAGATGGTGCGGATCGGGGTGGAACGGGGGCGGTCGCGCCGGCCCGATCTGAAGACGGGCGTCTGCGGAGAGCACGGCGGCGATCCGCGCTCCATCCATTTCTTCCACAGCATCGGTCTCGACTACGTGAGCTGCTCGCCGTACCGCGTGCCGATCGCGCGGCTCGCGGCGGCGCAGGCCGCCATCACCGGAAAGGATTCCCGGAATTCGGGGGGGCGGAACGGCACCCGTCAGGCCGCGCGCTGAGGACAGGGAGGCCGATTGAGCCTCCTTCCCCCACCGGAGCGCCCCGGGGCGCTCATCAGCACCGTGATTGTCCGGATGGTGCTGGACGACCTGCCCGAGGTGCTGGACATCGAGGCAGCCTCCTTCCCTTCCCCCTGGCCGCGGTCGTTCTTCAAGGCGGAGCTGCGGAATCCGCTGGCGCGATCCTCGGTGCTGCGCGCGCAGTTCGAGACCCACTCGCGTTGCGCGGGCTACATCTGTACGTGGTTTGTGAGGGATGAGCTGCATATCCTGAACCTCGCCATCCACCCGGCCCTGAGAAGGCGCGGCCTTGGCGATCGGTTGCTCGGGCATGCGCTGCAGGAGGGCGTTGAAGCGGGACTGGGGTTGGCCACGCTGGAGGCACGGCCCTCGAACCAGGCGGCCCTCGCGCTCTATCGCAAGGCGGGTTTCCGGCCCGTCGGAATCCGTCCGAACTACTACTACGACACGCGCGAGGATGCGGTGGCCATGAACCTCAGCCTGGCCGAGTGGGCCGACAGACTGCGGGGCGGCGCGAAGTAGCGGCGAGTGGGCATCCGGATTGGGCCTCTGGAACTCTCCTGCCCGGTCATCCTCGGGTCCGGTGTGGCCGGCAACGGCGAGTTCGTACCCGAGTTCTTCGACGTGCGCCGGCTCGGCGCCTTCGTCACGAAGGGTCTCACGATCGAGCCACGAGGCGGGCATCCCCCCCCGCGACTGGCGGGCGTGCCGGGCGGCATGGTCAACGCCATCGGGCTTCAGAACGTGGGGGTCGAGCGTTTCGTGCGGGAGAAATGGCCTCTCCTGAAGGGGTGGGGAATCCCGATCATCGCGAACCTCTATGGTTTCAGCCTCGATGAAGCGGCAAAGCTCGCTGAATGTCTGGAAGCCGCCGAGGGCCTCTCCGGGCTCGAGGTGAACCTGTCCTGCCCCAACGTGCATGGGGGCGGCCGCGAAGTGGGCGATGACCCTGACGCGGCATCGCGCTGGATCGAGGCGGTGAGACGGAAGACACGCCGGTGCGTGATAGCGAAACTCCCGCCCTCGGGCTCAAGACCTGTCGAGGTGGCCCGCGCCGTCGAGCGCGCCGGGGCGGACGCGATCTGCGTGGGGAATACACTCAGGGTTTTCCCCGTCCATCCGGTGACAGGCGGGCCCCTTCTCTCCAACGGCTTCGGCGGATTCTCGGGTCCAGCCCTCAAACCCCTCGTTCTCGGACAGATCCGGTTCCTCCGTGAGGAAGTGAAGTGCGCGATCGTGGCCTGCGGCGGCGTGCGAAGGCCGGCGGACGTGCGCGACTACCTGGCGGCCGGTGCGGCCGCTGTGGAGGTGGCCACGCTGCACCTGTTCAATCCCCGGGCTGTGGCGAAACTGGCCCCCGCATCATGAGAGGTGCGCGGGTCTTCCGCCGGCAGGCCGGCAGCGGCGCTGAGAGGAGGTGACCATGCCCTTGTGGCCGTTCCACGGAATTCAACCCCGCGTGCCGGCATCGGTCTTCGTGGCCCCCAATGCCTACGTGATCGGTGACGTCACGCTCGGGGAAGAAGCCAGTATCTGGTTCGCCGCCACCGTCCGCGGCGATGTGAACCCCATCACGATCGGGGCTCGCACGAACATCCAGGACGGTTCCGTGGTGCATGCCACGAAGGACAAGTGGGTGACCCGTATCGGAGCGAACGTCACGGTGGGCCACGCCGCCGTGCTCCACGGCTGTGTCGTGGCAGACCACGTCCTCGTTGGCATGCGCGCCGTCGTCTTGGACGGCGCGGAGGTCGGGGAGTTCGCCTTGATTGCGGCCGGTTCGCTCGTCACCGAGGGGATGAAGATCCCCCCCCGGAGTGTGGTGATGGGTTCGCCGGCCAAGGTGGTTCGCTCCCTGCGCCCGGTCGAGGAGGAGTGGCTCCGCCTCGGCGCCGAGAACTACGTGGCGTACGCCCTCGAGTTTTCACGAATCGCGGGAAGCCGGTGATTTCGGGTCAGGGACTGGCGGCTCTCAGGGACCGGCGGGCCGGCTCACGGGCTCACCGCCGTGGAACGGGGCGCAGCAGGCTCACGGGCTCACGTCTGGCGCGCGTCGCCTCCCTCGACCTCGGTACGAACACCTTCCGCGCCCTCATCGCGGACGCGCACGGGGCGCAGCTCGCCCCTGTGAAGGTGCTTCACCGCATCACTCGGCTCGGGCAGGATCTCCACCGCCGCTCGACCTTCCATCCCGATGCAGTCCGGCGCAGTCTTGCCGCGGCCGATGCCTTCCACCGTGCCTTCAACTCGGCCGGTGTCACCTGGACGGGGGGAATCGCTACCGAGGCGTTCCGTCGCGCGGGTGATGGTCCCCGGCTCCTCGAGGAACTCCGTGAACGACATGGCTGGGACGTCCGAATCGTGCCCGCCCAGATCGAAGCCTCCTTCGCGTTGCGCGGGGTGGCGTACGGCCTGGGGAGGAGACGACGCCCGTACGTCCTGATCGACATCGGTGGCGGGAGCACCGAATTCATCCGGGCGGACGCTGCCACGCCCAAGATCATGACGACCCCATTGGGTGTCGTGCGACTCACCGAGCGGTACCTGAATCATGACCCTCCGCGGGCGGGTGAGATCGCCGCTCTCATCAGGGCTGTGGACGGTGGTGTGGGTGCCGTCAGGCGACGCCTCGGCGGCGGCGTGCGCGCGCTGGTGGGAACGGCAGGCACGGTGACCACGCTGGCCGCTATGAAGTTGCGCATGAGGAACTACGAGGCCTCGCGCATCACCGGGACCGAGCTGGGCCGGAGCGAATTGGAGGGGATGTTCAGCGAACTGGCCGGTGTTGGGGCGCGAAGGAGACTCCATTGGCCCGGCATGGAGCGTGGACGTGAGGACCTCATTCTCGCAGGCATCGCCATCCTCACCCGCACACTCGAACGCTTCGACCTGCAAACCCTCACGGTCTGCGACGCCGGCATCCTGGAGGGCATCCTGCTCGAGCGCCGCCTTTTCACGGCTCGGGCGAGACGGTAGAATAGCCGCCCAGATGGGTGGGCACGGCCCGCCCGGCAGGATGCGAGCGAAGAGCCCAAGGAACAAGGGTTGGCGGTGAGAGCCCATCGCCGAGGGCGAGGAAGCCCCCTGCTTGCACCGGTCTCTGTCACGCTCGTTTTGCTGGCTTCAGGATTCGGGCTTCAGACGGCCGCCTGCATTTCCTCGGGCCACTACCACAACGTCAAACGCGGGGAAACGCTCACCCAAATCGCCGGCGAGTATGATGCCGATCTCATCGAGCTCGTGCTCATCAACGACCTCCGGGATCCGGGCGCGCTCAGGGAGGGGCAGCTCATCTATGTCCCGCGGGTTCAGGGAAAGCGGCGCAAACAGATCGAAGCACGTGCCTCTCCACCACCGCCCCCGCCCCCCCCGAAACCCGCTCGACCGGGGCGTGCCCCCAGCCCTCCCGCACAGGACAAGGGCTCTCGCTTCCTCTGGCCGGTACGGGGATCCATCACCTCGGGATTCGGCGTGCGCAAAGACCAGCGCCACCAGGGGATTGACATCTCCGCCCGGGAGGGGACGTCGTTCTTCGCAGCCGACTCGGGGAAAGTCGTCTACAGCGACGACAAGCTTGCGGGCTACGGCAAACTCATCATTCTTAGACACACGGGCGACTACGCGACGGTTTACGCCCACGCGGACCGGATGCTGGTGAAGGCGGGGGAACTGGTGGAGCGCGGCCAAGAGATCGGGAGGGTGGGGCAGACGGGGCGCGCGTCCGGACCCCACCTCCACTTCGAAGTGCGCTACAAGAACATCGCGCACGACCCGCTCCGGTTCTTGCCGTAACGGTCCGGACCCCGGCTTGTGGGGACACGGGAGCCGCACTAGGATACGCGCGTCGTGTTGTACCTGCACGGGCGACCGTCTGCCAAGCGCCGGTCGGCGCCGGGACGGCGCCCGGAAGCCAGGGCGGTCGAACCGACCGAGCCGGCTCGGGTGCGCCTGCGGGTGGGTCACCGCGAGGCGGAGGGGATGTTGGATGCCACGCAGAGTGGCGCCACGGTACTTGCCCACCTCCCTCTGGCCGATGGGTTGCGAAAGGTGGACTCGATCCTTCTCATCAGGCGGAAGCTCCCGCTCGATCCAACTGTGGCCGTTCCCCGCGATGCGCGCCCGGGCGAAATCCTCTACTGGGTTCAGAAGGGCCTCGTGCTCGTCTGCTTGGCACGGCAGATACACCCTCTCGACCCGGCCGGTCGTTTCATCCGGCTGGGCGAGTTGAAGGGCCGGTGGCGCGCCGGTCTGGGGAGGACACGGGCAGTGGCGGAGGTGACCCTTGAGCGGATCTGATACAGTGCGCCGCTCATAGGCGGGAGGGCGACATGGACCCATCGGCAGCCTCAGCCCATACGGACAGCCAAGCCGCTTCTCCGCAGGCGCGAACCATCCCCTTGTTCGCGCGCTTCCCGGGCCTGCGGGAGGACGTCCCCTGGCTCAGCCTCACGCGGTACCCTTCTCCCACTCGGCGCCTCTTCTCGGCGGGCCGCAAGCTCGGTCACCCCCACCTCTGGATGAAGTGCGACAACACACTCGGCACGCAGTACGGAGGCAACAAGATCCGCAAGCTGGAGTTCATCCTGGCGGAGGCGCGCCAGCGCGGAGACGAGGAGATCATCGTGGTTGGAGGCATCGGCTCGCATCATGTGCTGGCCTCCGCCGTCCATGCGAAGCAGATGGGCCTCAAAGTGCACGCGGTCCTTTTTCCCCAGCCGCCGTCGCCTCATGTGGAGGAGGTGCTTCGAGCCGTCGTCTCCCTCGGCGTCGAGTGTCACCTGTGCACGAATCGGGCATGGATGATTCCGAAGGTTCTCCTCGAATACGTGCGACGCTACCTTGTGCGGGTTTCGAAGGCGCCCTACGTCGTCTATCCCGGCGGGTCGTCCGCATTGGGCAGTCTGGGCTACGTGAACGCCGCGCTGGAACTGCGTGCTCAGGTGGATGCCGGTGACGTGCCGCAGCCGGGCGTCATCGTGGTCCCTCTCGGCTCCGGAGGGACGATGGCCGGCCTCCTCGTGGGGCTCCAGTTGGCGGACCTTTCGAGCCAAGTCGTGGGAGTTCGCGTCGTCGAAAGAACCGTCTGCAACCGCTTCGTCGTCGCCAGCCTCGCCAACAGGATCGTGGACTACCTGCTTCGATTGGACCCCAACCTTCCGCTGCACCCGGTCAAGCCGGCCGAGGTTCTGGTGGAGGGCGACTACCTGGGCCGCGGCTACGGCTGGCCCACGGAACAGGCCGAGGAGGCCATCCGTTTTGCACGCACCCAAGAGAAGGTCGTGCTCGAAGCGACGTACAGCGGCAAGGCCTTTGCCGCGGCGATGGCCTACTCGCGCGTCCACAAGGGCATCCCGATCCTGTTCTGGAACACGTACAACTCGCGTCCCATGCGGTCGTTGATCCACTGTTCTGTGGACGATCTGCCGCCTCGCTTCAAGGCGCTTCTCGCCCGTTCCCACCCCACGTAGCCTCTCCTTCCACCTTTCTCCTTCGCCCTTTCACCTTCCTGCCTGCCCCCCCCCGGCACTTTCTTCCTGAGGCATAGACGAACGTGCCGGAAGGACACGGTACCGGTACCACATCGCGCCGTTTAGATCACTAAGCGATATCACTGAATTATGCCATTCTCGCCGCCAGTGGCATGTTTCTTGACATTTAGCGATTGGCCATGAGTCTGATGCTTCAAGGGGTTTACGTCTCTGCTGCAGGCGCGGCAATTCAAGAGGAGCGCATGCAGATGTCCTCGAACAACATCGCCAACGTGAACACCTCGGGCTACAAGAAGGATTCGGTGGCGTTCCGAGATTGGCTTCCTCCCTACGGCACGGAGACGTACGGACCCCGCACCTTCCCCCCCTTCCTTCCCGTTCAGTGGTCGTCCCTCATTTTCAAGGACGACAAGCTGTATCCCTACACCGACGAAGTGCGCACCGACTTCTCCCAAGGGTCGATGGAGGCCACGCAAAATCCGTTGGACGTCGCCATCGAGGGTTCGGGATTCTTCGTCGTCGAGACGCCCAATGGGCCGCGTTACACGCGCGACGGCAACTTCAAACTCAACAAGGACCACGTTCTGGTCAACTCCCAAGGCCTGCCCGTTCTGGGCGAAAAGGGGCCCATGAAGATCGAGGGAGAGTCCGTGACCGTCTCCCGCGAGGGCGCTGTGATCGTGGATCAGCGCGAGGTGGACAAGCTCAAGGTCGTCCAGTTTTCCAAGCTCTACACGCTCAAGAAAATCGGCGACAGCATGTTCCAGAACGACGATCCGACGGGGAATCCGGCGGGGCCGGCGCCCCAGTACACCGTTCGGCAGGGTTTTCTGGAGCTGGCGAACGTGAATCCCATCAAGGAAATGATGCACGTGATCGAGCTCATGCGGGCGTATGACACCCAGCAGCGGGCGATCACCACGCAGGACCAGATCAACGGCCGAGCGGTCAGCGATATCGCGAGGATCTAGGAGTACCCCATGTTGCGAGACCGCCTCAGCACAATCCTCCAGACCGGTGAACGTCTGATGGAGGTTCTCGTGAGGCGCGCCGTCCTGGTCCCCGTGGCATCGCGAATTGCCGGGGGGCGTCCAATCGGCCGAAGAACGGTCCGTACGCGGAGGGTGCAGGCGCGCAGCGGCATGCCCGCCCTCGTTTCAGCCTGGCCGCGGCTTCTCGGCCTGGGAGCTTTCATCGAGCTCGGCGCGGGCAGGAAGGTGACGCTGACACTGCGCAGCCAGCGGGGAGGCGGGCGATGATCCGCTCGCTCTACACCTCGGCCACGGGCATGAGCGCCCAACAACTCAACGTGGACGTCATCGCCAACAACCTGGCGAACGTGAACACGACCGGCTTCCGGCGAAGCCGCGTCGAGTTTCAGGATCTTTTCTATCAGACCCTGCGGGCGCCCGGCGCCCCCAGCGTCCTTCTCGGCACGGAGGTGCCCATGGGCCTTCAAGTCGGCCTCGGGGTCCGTCCGGTCGGCACGAGCAAGATTTTCCTCCAGGGGACGTTCGAAAAGAGCAACAACCCCTTCGACATCGCCATCGAGGGCAACGGCTTCTTCCAAGTCCAGAAGCCCAACGGCGAGATCGCGTACACGCGGGCGGGGTCTTTCAGCCCGGACAGCCAGGGCCGTCTGATGACGCCAGACGGTCTTCTCCTCTCGCCCGAACTCGCCGTCCCCAGCGATGCCGTTCAGGTGAGCATCGAGAAGGACGGCACGGTATCGGCCCTCATCGATGGCGAGATCACCCCGGTGGAGCTGGGGACCGTCGAACTGGCGCGATTCGTCAATCCCGGCGGCCTCCAGTCCGTGGGCGACAATCTCTTCCTGCCCACCGCGGCCTCCGGCGAGCCCATTGTGGGCATCCCCGGCGAGGAAGGCTTCGGGCAACTCAGCCAGGGCTTCCTGGAGTCCTCAAATGTAAACACGGTCGAAGAACTGGTGCACATGATCCTGGCCCAGCGCGCGTACGAGTTGAACTCGCGCGTGGTGCAGGCTTCGGACGAGATGCTCCAGACCGCGAACGGGCTCAAGAGATAATCCGGAGCGGCCGCGGTGAGGCGCAAAGACTAAGAAAGAAGGGAGAAAGAAGGGATGACGCGGGTGGGGGAGTTCTTGACGGTCCGAGCCGGATGCGTCTTCGTCCTCTTCATCGTGCTGATGTTCGCCGCCAGCGTCCACGCGCGCACAGGGGAAGAGAAGGCGCCGCCACCTTCGAGCGCCTCGGAGCGAGATGCCTCCCCGCCTCTCGCGGGTGGTGGGGTGACGCTCCAGGCTTCCGTGATCCAGGCGCGCGCAGAGAGCTACGTCCGATCCCTCGTTCCCGAGTACATCGAGGTCGAGTCCATGGTTTGGTCCGGGCTCGTGGACCTGAAAGACCTCGCGCCGGACGCCGAGCTCAATTTCCGGCCCATGGCGCGCTTCACCTGGTTCGGCCCACAGCGCCTGGCGCTGGACGTCACGCGCGGCGGCGAGCGTGTCAGGCGTCTCTGGCTGACGTTCGAGGTCCGCGGCCAGGCCCGCGTGGCCTGTGCCGCGCGCGACATCGCCGCCGGCAGCGCTCTCGATTCAGCCGACATCGAGGTCGGCAGCGTCCCTCTCACCCAGATCCCAGTGGATTTCGCCACCGATCCGACTTCGCTGGTCGGCCGAAAACTTTCGCGGAGGTACCGCACGGGCGAGCCGCTCTCGGCCCGGCACGTCGCCAAGATCCCAGACGTCCGCCGCGGCGACAAGGTGAGCGTCCTCGTGGGCAACGCCCGCTTCCAAGTGCAGGCCACGGGTGTGGCCCAGGAGGACGGCAGCGTGGGCGAGGTGATCTTCGTCCGCAACACGGCGTCGGGCAAGACCTTTCTGGCCCGCGTTGTGGGAACGCATCGCGTGGAGGTGGTGCTATGACGGCGAACCGGCGCCGCACCCTCTGGCGCCGAGCCCGGCCCAACGGGCCCACCGTCTCCGTGGATCAGGGCCTTTTCGCCGCCGGCTCGATACTCGTCACGATGGCCACCATGATGCTCGGATTCGTGGTCTTCGGCTGCGCGGCGGCTCCCAAGCCGAAAGAACCGGACATCAGCGACAAGATTCTCAAACAGGTCGCCGTGCTCAACACCCCCACCAACGAGGGATCGATCTGGGTGGAGGGCAGCTCCGCCGGACTGTTCACAGACGTGAAGGCCCGCGTGGTGGGCGACATCGTCGTCGTGCAGATTGACGAGAGCTCCGCGGCCCGCAAGCGCGCGGGTATGAAACTGGATCGTGACGCGGGCGTGAGCGGCGCCCTCGAAGGAGCGGACTCCGTCTCCGGCCTCAAGTCTCTCAAAGGCAAGCTCAGCCTCGGGCAGAACTCGAATTCGCTGGGCGAGGCCTCCCGCAGCGACAATGTGGTAGCCACGGTCACCGCCTTCGTCACTGAAATGCTCCCGAACGGGAATCTGCGGATCGAGGGCCGCAAGGACGTCCGGGTGGACAGCGAGAACCAGTACATCTACGTCTCCGGCATCATCCGGCCGAGCGACATCTCACAGACCAACACCGTGCGTTCAACCGGCATGGCCGACGCCAAGATCGAGTACAGCGGCGATGGCGCGCTCTCGGACGGCGTTCGGCGGGGCTGGCTCAAGCGCGTTTTCGATTTCGTCTGGCCCTTGTAACTCGTGAGCCGCTAGCCGTGAACAGCGAAAAATGTTTGAGGGCCGTGCAGGAGGCAGGAAGCCTTTCCTGCTCACGGCTCACTGCTCACGGCTCACGCCGTGAAGAAAGCCCCTCTGCGCCGGGTTCCCCCCTCCCGGCGCTACCTCCATTGAGCGGGCTCCCACGGATGGGAGCCCGCTTTTATTTTTCGGAGTCCAGCCGCACGACGTTGCGTGGAGAACGCGCGTCGGGCGCGCAGAGGCTCCGGGAAGGGACGGGCCACATCCTCCTCAAATCCCGCCTCCCATCCCAGGAGACGGGATCCTCCTTCCCCGCCGACTCAGCGGGGAGGTCTCACTCAGACCCTGGCCGTATCCCTCAGTCCCGCCGTCTTGACCGGGCGGTGGGGCCAACCCTAGAGGGGATCCCCAGCCCCATAGGGCGTTTTATCCTTGTGGCCATGGGCCCCCGGGAGCCAGGAAGGGCATTCGCGTGCCTTTCGGGTTTCCCGGGGGCTTCCCTCCCCACAGGGAAAAGGCCCGCACGGGCTTCCGGACCGACTCCGAGCCGTTTCCAGACGAGCATCCCAACGGCGCCGGTTGCAGAGAAGCTTGGCAGGCCGGGATATTCGGGTTTGAGATCGAGGCTCTCGGGGAGAATGGGCCTCCTCTTCGCCTCTATGTTGCTTGTGACGGTCTGGGCCGGGCTTGGGAATCCACGTCCGGCCCATGCCGACCGCGTGAAGGATCTTGTGAACGTCCTCGGTGTGCGCTCGAACCAACTTATCGGCTACGGCCTCGTAGTCGGCCTCGAGGGATCGGGCGACTCCTTCTTCCGATCCAACTTCACCCAGCAGAGCCTGGCCAACTTTCTCAAGAAACTCGGGATCCTCTTGGACGAGCGCACCGTGCGGAACCTCCGGCTGCGCAACAGCGCGGCCGTCATGGCCGTGGCCGGTCTTCCCGCCTTCGTGCGCCAGGGGAGCCGTGTAGATGTGATCGTGTCTTCCCTGGGCGATGCCCGCAGCCTCCAGGGCGGCACTCTCCTCATGACGCCCCTCAAAGGGGCGGACGGCAAGGTCTACGCCGTGGCTCAGGGACCGATTTCCGTGGGCGGATTCGAGCCGGGAAAAGCCTCCGCGCGCGCCGAGCGAAACCACATGACGACGGGCCGAATCAGCGGCGGCGCGCTCGTGGAGCACGAAGTCGTGATTGATCTGCAGAAGAAAGAGTCGCTCACGCTCCTGCTGATCAATCCCGACTTCACCACCTCCTCCCGGATCGCCCAGGCCATCAATGCCGGCCTCGGCGGCGATTTCGCCAGTCCCGTGGATGCCTCCGCGGTTCAACTGCGCATCCCGGAGGATTTCCGGGGCAATGTGGTGGATCTCGTGTCCGCCATCGAGGCCTTGGACGTGGAGGAATCGTCGAGGGCCCGCGTGGTGATGGACGAGCGGACCGGGACCGTCGTCATGGGCGAGAACCTCCAGCTCAAGCCGGTGGCCGTGGCGCACGGTGAGCTGCATATCACCATCGCGGAAGAGGGGCAGGAACCGTTGCCGCTCTCGCCGCAGGAGACTATAATTCTACCAAGCAACATGGAAGGCGAGAGCTCCAGGAAGGAGCGGGTTCTGATGCTGCCTCAGGGCCCCACGCTGGGCGAGATCGTCAAGGCCCTCAATACCATCGGGGTGGAGCCACGGGACTTGATCGCCATTCTGCAAGCCCTGAGAGCCGCGGGGGCGCTCAATGCCCAGATTGATTTCATGTAGGACCGTGGACGCCCGAGGTATTTCCGTACTCGGTCTCGATCCAACGAGGATCCGCGATGGTTGATCCCCTCGTCCGTTCTCAGGTTCTGGACGAGAAACTTAGAGTTCAGTCTCAGGATACGACTATCGAGCGGTTCAAGCGCCTCCAGGGCGGCGCCGACATGGATGAGGCGAAGGCGCGGAAGACGGCCCAGGAGTTCGAGGCCTACTTTCTCTATCAACTCGTCAAGGGCATGCGGGAAGCCTACACCGAGGGCGATTCGCTGTTCGAAGGGGAGGGCGGCGGGGGCTTCCAGGGCGACGTCTACAAGGAAATGCTCGATGAGGAGTTCGGGCGCACGATGGCCTCAAGCGGGGGCGTGGGTGTGGCCGACATGGTTCTGAAGAGTCTGGGTTTGAGCACGAGGGAAGTTGCGCGTCGTCTTCCGCCCGCAGTCGCACGCGGGCTGGATTCGTATGCCCAAGCCCCGTCTCTGGTGGAGCCCTCGCATCAGGCCCCGTCGCGGGAAGGCATCCTGCTGACCAAGCCGGTGCCCGGGAGTATCACCTCCGCCTTCGGGACCCGGGTGGACCCCATCACGGGGCGGCTACAGCCCCACGAGGGCCTCGACCTCCGCGCAGCCGAGGGTGAGCCGGTGCGGGCCGCCGCCTCCGGCATCGTCCTCTTCGCGGGGGAGAAGCCGGGCTACGGGCGGATGGTGGAAATCCTCCACGCCGACGGGTTCACCAGCCTCTATGCCCACCTGAGCGGCACGCGCGTGGAACGCGGCGAGTTTATCGAGCGTGGAAGAATTCTCGGAGAAGCGGGGGAGACGGGACGATCAACGGGGCCCCACCTGCATCTTGAATTCAAGCGAAATGGGACGCCGCTCGATCCCACACCATACTTGAGAAATGTTTAGCAACATATTGTAATTACAAGGTAACCAAAACACCATGGCAAACGGATCACTTCAGCCAACCTTGACATCGGCCCTCCGAATCTCGGCGGAACCTGACAGGGTTAGGAAGTTTACAAACCCTGTTAAAGTTCCCCATGGGGCTGCCGAAGGTAAAGGTGAGGAGAAGGGATTACGACCATGTCAGCGAGGATAGCCGGTCTTGTATCAAAGCAAGTTGAACAGCTCGTCTCCAACAAGGTTGAGAAGCGGGATGTCAACCGGAAGGAGAAGTCCGAGTCCACCACCACTCCGTCCGGCGAACGAGTCTCGATCTCCGAGGCCGCACGGGACGTCGCAGCAGCCAAGAGCCGCGTCTCCCTGCTGCCGGATGTCCGCTCCGAGCGGGTGGAGGAACTGCGGGACGCCGTGGCCAACGGCTCCTACGACGTGGATAGCCACGCCGTGGCGGATCGTCTCCTCCGCGAGACCCTACTCGACCTGCTTCTCTAGCCGAGACCGCCGCCGCGCGGCGGATCTCGTTGGGGGCGGCTTCGTTCCAAGGAGGGAACCGTGCCGCTTTCGGCGGGGCTGAACCCGTCCGCCTTTCAGAATTTCATCCGCATTCTGTGCGCCCAGCGGGACGCCCTCACGCTCCTGAAGAAACGCCTCATTGACCAGCACGCGCACCTGGTGCGGTTTCGAGTGGCGGATCTCGAGACGATCACGCGTGACATCGCCGAGTTGACGGCGAAGATCGCCATGCTCGAGAAGGAACGGTACGAGTGGGTGAAGGGGAATCTCAGGTCCGCCCACCTCAAACTCACCGAGGTGGTGCCGCTCGCGCCCCCGGCTTCGCGCCCGGCCCTGCTGGACTTGCACCGGGAACTGCGCGATCTCTCGCGCGAGGTCTCCCGCCTCACACGCGGGAACGCGGAGCTCATGCGCAGCGGAAGCGGCCTCGTCCAGGGCCTTCTCAACCTGTACCGGCACAGCCTGGCCCCCACGCCGGTCTATGACCGCCATGCGAGCCTGGGCGCGGCCCCAAACCCTGGCGGCACGCTGAGGGCGCAGATCTAGCTCGAAAACCGTGAACAGAGAACCGAGAACCGCGAGCGGAGAATCGAGAATCGGGAATCGAGAATCGAAATGCCGACTCTCCGCCGAGGGGCGGACTCCCGGCTCCCAATCCTCGACCTCCGACTGCCGACTCTCCGCCGAATGGCGGACTGCCGACTGCCGATAACATGCCCGGCATCGACGACATCCTCAATATCGCCACCCAGGCGATCACCGTCCACCGGGCGACGATCGAGGTCCTCGGCCACAACATCGCCAATGTCAACACGCCGGGTTACTCGCGCCAGAACCCTTTCCTCGAAAACAACTTCCCCAACGATGACTTCTTCGGGAAGATCGGCACCGGCGTCAGCCTTCGCTCGGTGCGGCGCGAGGCCGATGTGTTCCTCAATCAGGAGATTTGGACCAACGTGGCGAAGAAGGGGGAACTCTACTCGGAGAACCTCCAACTCAGGCGCATCGAGGAGATTTTCAACGAATCCTCCGAGACGGGGCTCAACACCGCCGTCCAGGAGTTCTTCGCGGCATGGAACGACCTCGCGAACATGCCCGACGGCATCGCGGAACGCGAGGCCGTGTTGGAGAAAGGCCGCGTGCTCCGCGACGCCTTCCGCCGCAACATGGACCAGTTGGACGAGGTCAACCGGCTCATTTCGCCGCGGCTCACGGCCGCCGTGTCCACCGTCAACTCGCTCGCCCAGGAAATCGCCTCGCTCAACGTCCGCGTGGCCAACACCGAGGGGCAGGACGGGCACGCCAACGACGAGCGCGATCTGCGCGAGCAGAAAATGAAGGAGCTTTCGGACCTGATCGGCTTCAGCAGCTATGAAGACCCGAACACCGGCATGGTCACCCTCACGGTGGGCGGGCTCCCTCTCGTCGCGGGCAAGACGGCCGGCTCGCTCCAGTCCACGACGCCGACCGCGAGCACCTCTCGGCTCAACTTCGTCCGGGCCGACGGGTCAACGCAGGAGATCACCAATCTCATTTCGAGCGGCCAGATCAAGGGCCTGCTGGATCTGCGCAACATCACCATTCCCGACATGAAGGACTCGCTGAATACCCTGGCGAGGGAGGTCATCGAGGAGATCAACCGCGTTCACTCCAGGGGCGTGGGGCTGGCCACGGACGCGACCGGCAAGTCCGCCGGTTTCACCTCCGTGACGAGCCGTCTCTCCATCGCCCACTCGACCACCTTCAACACGGCGGTCTCGAACTCCGGAAGCCCGTTCTCGCTGGTGGATGGCGGCACGTTCACCATCCACGCGTACGATTCGAACGGCAATCTCATCGGGCAGAGGACCTTCACGATCGATGCCAACAACAACGCCGCGAGCTTCGGCTCGGGCACGACCAACCACGGCTATCCGCCGGGCACCCTGCAGGAGTTGGCGAGCGCCGTCAACAGCACGACCTTCGGCCTCGGGGGTGTCGTCACCGCAACGATCGGGACGGTCGGGCCGGGCACCGCAGCCACGATCTCCTTCGGCGCAGCCGCCGGGACGTCCTATTTCACCTTCTCGGACGACTCGAGCGACTTCCTCGAGGTCATGGGCATCAACACGTTCTTCACGGGCATGGATGCCCGGAGCTTCGATCTCAACCCGGTGGTGACGAACGACGTGAACAAGATCAACGCCGCCATCGTGGACCGGCGCGCCGTCCTCCAGAACGCCAACACGTACACGGCCGGAGGCACCACGGGATTCAGCCTGGGCTTTGGGTCGGTCTTCACTCCGGGCACGATGACGATCGACGTGTACGACGCGCAGAACAACATCATCGAGACCCGGACGATCACGGTGAGCGGCTCCACCCAACTCCTCAGCCTCGGGGCCGGCGGCACGTCCGGCCGGCTCGGATACAACATCAACGAGACCTTCGAGAACCTCGAGGCCAGCGTGAACGCGGGCGGCACGCTCATCGCCATCCGCCCGACCAACCTGGGCGACCGTTTCGTCATCCGCTCCTCGACCACGAGCATCCTCCAGAACCTTGCCCTCACGGATCTCACGCCGGGTCCGCGGAACTTCTCGGCCGGCGACAACCGGAACGCGCTGTCCGTCAGCTCTCTCGAGTATTCGCTCGTCATGACCGGAGGCACCCAGACCTTCAGCGAGTACTACTCGAGCTTCACCGCCGAGGTCGGATCGGAGGTGGAAAACAACCAGCGGAACCTTGACCAGCAGGACCTGGTGGTGCGACAACTTGAGGACTTCCGGGATGAGCGGGCGGGCGTCAACTTGGATGAGGAGCTCGCCAAGCTCATCAAGTTTGAACAGGCCTACAACGCGGCCTCGCAGCTTGTCGTGCTCGTCGGCGAGCTGACCGACCGGCTGATCAACTCGCTCGGAGCGGCCTAGTCATGAGCGTGCGCGTCACTCAGAACCAGCTCTTTCGGAACATCACAGCGGACATCAACGCGAACTACCGGCGAATCTTCGACACCCAGATCAAGATCGGCGCCCAGAAGCGCGTGATCAAACCCTCCGACGACCCGGTCGCCATCGCGCAGATCCTCGAGTTCCGCCGGGCGGTGGACGACCTCAACCAGTTCGACCGCAACATTGATCAGGCCCGGCGTTTCCTGCAGGCGAGCGACTCCGCCCTCAATGATGCCCATGACATCCTCACGCGCGCCAAGCAGCTCGCGATCTCAGCAGCGAACACCCCCCTGGACGAGGCCGAACGCCAAGCCATGGCCTACGAGGTGGAGGAGATTCAGAACGAGCTGGTCAAGCTGGCCAATACCCAGTTCAACGGACAGTATCTCTTCGGCGGATCGAACACCGACACTGCACCCTTCTCGGTCAAGACTCTTTCTGAGAATGTCTCCGACACTGGGAACACGCGTTTCCGCGTCGTGGTCTATTCGGGTCAGGGCATCGACGTGTCCGATGCGAACGACATTGACACGGACAGCCTGGCTGCCGGTTCGACGGACGAGATGCCGGACGCCACGAGCGCGGTCTCCGCCGGCAACATCGCCAACGCGGTGTACCACCCCGGCACGGGCGCCCCGGTGGCCACCTTCGGCTCGGGTTCCGTACAGAATCAGGCGCGGGTATTGAGCCGCTTCTTCGATGCCGTCAACATCCAGGTGACGTTCGGCTCAACCGGGAAGGTGCAGATCAACGAGACGGGCCGGATTTTCACCGGAGACGGCAGCAATGACGATGGGGACTCGTCGGTCAACGTCTTCCGAGCCCTCGATGACCTGCGGATCGCGCTGGAGAACAACAGCCTCGGCGCTGGCGGGATCGGGGGCGTCCAGCAGAGGATCACGGAGTTGGACTTCGCGATGGAGCGGGTCCGCGAGGCGCAGTCCCGCATCGGCTCCCGCGTCAACCGCGTGGAGCAGGCCGAGAAGGCCCACGAGACCGTCCGCATCGCCTCCGAAGACGCCCGGAGCAAGCAGGAAGACCTCGATGTGGCCGCGGCCCTCACCGAGCTCCAACTTGCGCAGACCATCTTCCAAGCGGCCCTCGCCAGCGCGTCACGCATCATGGGCCTCAGCCTGCTGAACTTCCTGTAGGCGGCGCCGCCGCACAACTCCTGCTTTCCCTGGCAACGTCCCGTCCCCCTGTTCCATCGAGACGCATGGGGCGGGGATTGCGCGGGTATTCAGCGAGAAGCTGAGGCCGTTTCTCCAGGCTCATCAACCGGGAGGCGATCCGACCCCTTCGCGAGCAGGGTGCGGCTCGTCAGCCGGGCTGATTCCCTGCCGTGGCGGAGCGGCACTCAGGCGGTGGTTTCGAGGACGCGGCGGCGGCGGATGAAGATCCGCCAGGAGGCGATCCCCACCACGAGCGCAGCCACCACGATGGCGGCGTGCCGGAGAAGGATGCCGTTGGAGAAATGAACGGGATGCGGGTGAACCGCAGGCGCGACGATCAGGTAGCGTTCAATGAAGGTGCCGCTGAGGATCAGCAGGGCCACGAAGGAAAGTGCCCCTGCCGTTCGCCGGAGCTGCGTGTTGATGAGGCAGAAGAAGGGGATGAAGAGCTTGACCGCCATCATCGTCCAGAACAGCCCCGGGGCCCAGTGCCAGATCCGCAGATCCATCGGGGCCACCTCGTACGGGAGGTTGCCGTACCAGATCACGAGGTAGAGCGAAAAGCCCGTGTAGATCCAGAGGAAGGTGAATCCCAGGAGCAATTGGCCCAGAAGATCAAACTGCTGGACCTGGAGTTTCGGCCCGAGGGCGCTGCCGCGGAGGAAGGCGAATGTCAGGATCGCCGCGGCCGTCCCGGCTTGGAGGTTCGAGATGATCTGGAAGGGGGGGAAGACGGAAGGGTGCCAGTGCGGCTGGAGGTTGGTGCCGAAATCCCAACTGAGAATGGTCTGGGCGGCGAAGAAGAAGATGAGAGTGAAGGCGCTCAGGACGCGACGGGGCGTCTCGCCCAGCTTGTCGGCCTTGAAGAACAGGCCCAAGCCCAGAAGGTACACGGCGGCGTTCAGCACGAGCGTGCGGAAGGCCATGTGCGGGATGCTGTACCAGTACCCCTCGGCGTGCCCGGCCGTCCAATAGAAGAGCCCGTGCCGTCCCCCCAAAACGAGGACCAGCAACATGAGGATCGCGGGGACCAGGAGAGCTCCCGCGGATTCCATCGCGGGCTGAAGCGGGCGCGGCCAGGTCGCCTTGACGATGTAGAAGGTGGCCGAGAGGGCGATCCATGCCTGGCTGATGCCCACGATGAACAGCGTCGTCGCCAGGAAGGCGGCCCACTGGATCGAGCCGGTCCACGCCGCGTGAGTTTCGTGCATTTCAGCGTCCTCCGGCCGGCCTGAGCTCCCCGCCGGCCTTCTTGAGAAGGTTCTGCACCTGGGTCAGATGGCCGTCCGGGCACTCGGCCAGGACCACCAGCTTGTCTTCACTTGCGCGCTCTTCGTACACATCCAGTTTTCTTCGCCACCGGCGCGTGAGGAGGACGAGTCCCGTGAAGGTGCCCAGGAAGCCGAAAAGGTTGGCGCACTCGTAGGCGATGACGAGGCCCGGCGGGATCGAAAGGATCGGCTTGCCGCCCGTGATCAGGTTCATGAGGTAGAACGTACCGAGAACGAGGGTCAAGCCGAACATCACGCCGCATGCGGCAAACAGGAGCGAGAAGGCCCACACGCGGGCGCTCTTAGGTTTCAGTTCCTCCTGGATCTCCGCGTAGGGGATGGGCGAGTAGCAGAGGATTTCCGGGTAGCCGGCCCTCTTGAGCTCCCGGATGGCGTGAAGGGCCGCATCCGGAGATGAGTAGGCCGCGAAGGCTTTTACCACGGGAGCGTGGACCTGCCGGCGAGATCGGACGCATGAGAATGCGTCCCTACGGCCCCCGCCCGTAGGGAGCGATTCCCATCGCTCCGAACGCGTGACCCCGCCGAGAAACGCGGCCTGCCTAAGCTACTCGCTCTCATGGATCTCCTCTTTCACCTCGTACATCGAAACGGACGGGAACAGCTTGCAGAAGATCAGCATGAGGAAGCCGAACATCGCGAACGTGCCGATGACGATCGAGCTGTCCACCCAGGTCGCCTGGATGTCGCCCCAGGAGGCGGGGATGAAGCTGCGGGTGGTGGAGATGACGATCATGACGCGCTCGGCCCACATGCCGAGGTTGATCAGGATGGACGACACGAAGAGGAACGGCATCGAGCGGCGGAATCGTCGCGAGATCAGGAAGAGGGGCAGGATGCCCGCGGTGACGAACATGACCCAGAAGTGCTGGCTGGCCGGTCCCCAGAATCGCGATTCGAGGACGTTCTTGTGGAATGGGTCTCCCGCAAACCACTCCGGCAGCACCTCCATCAGACTCAGGTAGAACCAGATGAGGTAGATGCCGAACATGAGCAGGGCGAGCTTGTCCATGTGGTCGTCCGTCACGAGGTGCTTGAGTTTGAAAAACTTCCTCATCAGGATGAGGAGGGTGATCACGAACGCCACGCCCGAGAAGATGGCGCCGGAGACGAAGTAGGGCGCGAACACTGTGCTGTGCCAGCCGGGCTGGATGGACATGGCGAAGTCCCACGACACGATCCCGTGCACCGTCGGCACGATCGCCGTGAGGAAGCAGGCGTAGATGGTGTAGGCCTTCTGGAAGACGTACCACTCGCGGTTCGTCCCCTTCCAGCCCAGCGCGAGGATGCCGTAGATGGTCCGCTTGATCCCCTTCGAGTTGTCGCGGACGATGGCGAGGTCCGGGATCATGCCGAAATAGAGGAAGATGCTGCTCCCCACGAGGTAGGAGGAGACGGCGACCGTGTCCCACGCGAGCGGTGAACGGTAGTTCGGCCACAGTTCCCGCTGGTTGGGGTAGGGAAGGAGCCAGTAGAATTTCCAGACACGCCCCAGATGGATGAGCGGATAGATGGCGGCGCACAGGAGCGAGATGGACGTCATGGCCTCGGCGATCCGATAAAGGGGTTTTCTCCATTTCACCTTGAGGAGGTGGAGAATGGCGGAGAGGAGGGTGCCCGCGTGGCTGACGCCGATCCAGAAGACGAACGTGCCGATGTAGAGGAACCACATGGCGGGGTGGCGCTTGCCGGACATGCCCATCCCGTAATCAATCTGCACGGACCAGGCGTAGCCGCCCCAGGCCACGAGTCCGCCTGTGACCAGCACGGCGAGGACGTAGAGGGGGCTCAGGCGGAACATCGTTCGCAGGACGTCCCGGTTGACGTCCGAGAAGCTGATCGGGTGGTTGGAGGCCATCAGGCGGTCACCTTTCGCAGATACGTCAGAGAGGGCACGGTATTGAGGCTTTCGAGGACCCGATATCCGCGGGCATCCTGCGCTTGGCGTGTGGCGCGCGCCTCCGGGTCCTTGAGATTGCCGAAGACGATGGCATCGGCGGGGCAGGACTGCTGGCAGGCCGTGAGCACCTCGCCGTCCGCGAGAGGCCGTCGGCCTCCATCCTTGGCCCGGTCGCTCGCGGTGCGGATGCGTTGGATGCAGAACGTGCATTTCTCCATCACGCCGTCCATTCGCACGCGCACCTCGGGGTTGTGCTGCCGCTCCAGCGGCGCGGCCCACATCTTCTGGAACTCGAACCAGTTGAAGTAGCGCACCTTGTACGGGCAGTTGTTCGAGCAGTACCGGGTGCCGACGCAGCGGTCGTACACCATGACGTTCAGCCCCTGTTGGTTGTGGGACGTCGCATAGACCGGGCAGACCGGTTCGCAGGGCGCGTTTTCGCAGTGCTGGCACATCATCGGGAGGAATCGAGCGGCGGGTCCCTCGGTCGCAAGTAGATTGCCCCCGTCGGGCCAGTAGCGCTCCACGCGGATCCAGCGGAAGTCACGCCGTTTCGAGCAGTGGTCCTCGCCCACCACGGGGATGTTGTTCTCGGCGCTGCATGCCACCATGCAGGCGCCGCAACCCGTGCACCGGTCCAGGTCAATGGTCATGCCCCACTTCACCTGCTCTCCGTGAAGTGGTTTGGGCGGTGTATGCCGCACACCGTGGGCCGCATCGAGTTCTTTCGCGGAGATGGTCTGGATCACGCCCGTGCCCATGTCGTACGGACTTCCCTGTGAGCGGACGACGCGCGCGCGCTTCCCGGTGGGCTTTACCAGTACGGCGGTTGCGGCGAGGGCAAGGCTCCCGGAGCCCTCGTCCGTTTTCAAGGAAAGGATCGAGAGGGGGTTGATCCCGCGCCCGCTCGCATATCGGCCGTTTTCGCGGTGACCCTGCCCGATGGGGACCCCCACGACGTCCGGTCGGATCCCGGGGAAGACCAGCACCGGCGCCTCGATGGCGCCCTCGGGGGACTCGACCCTCACCACGTCGCCGTCCTTCACGCCGAGGGTCTGAGCCGCATCCGGATGCAGCTCAACGGGGGAGTTCCAAACCACCGTCGTGAGCGGATCGGGAAGTTCCTGCAGCCACGGCAAAGCGGCGTGACGACCGTCGTAAAACCGGGTGGAGGGGTAGGCATAGAGGACAAACTTGTATTCGGGGCTGGTCGCTTCCGATCGCGAGGCGGCGCCGGCGGCCTCACGAAGGCCGTCGAGCAGGCGGGATTCCTTGGGCGTGACGGGGAGGGTGGAGTCCTTCTGGCTCCACCAGCCTCCTGCCGCCACGGCGGCCTGCCAGAATTCATCGGACGACCCCTTCTGGCCGCTCCCCTTGTGGATAGAGGACCAGCGCTCTCTGAGGAATGTTTCGAAGTTCGCAGCCGGGCGCGGCACGCCGAGGCCGCCAAGGATGTCGAGCAGCACGTCCTCGGCCGGCCGAGACTCGTGCATCGCGGACACGACGGGGCGGCCGAGATTGGCCACGGTGCGGCCGACGGGGGCCGCCGGCGTCGCATCCCACCAGGATTCGAGATAGGTGGCCAAGGGGAGCACGAGGTCGCACGCCGCCGAGGTGTCGTTGGGGACCGTGGCAAAGGCGACGCGGAAGTCCGCCTTGCCAAGCGCATTCGCAAAGCCGAGGCGGCCCGGGAGTGTGAACAGGGGGTCCGTGTCGATGAAGAAGATCGCTTTCACCTGCCCGCCCTCCAGCGAGGCTTTCAGGCGTGAAAGTCTGGCAAGGTCGGCGGCAGCTGGGGCGGTCTCGGCTTGGAAGCGGACGGTGTCGTTCAAGTTTCCCGTAAGCCAGTTGAGGATCTGGGCGGCCGCGGCAAGTGCGGTCGCATTGCTGGCCTGGTTGGTTCCCGCAACGACGCACGCGGGCTTCACGCTTGCAAGTTCGCGGGCTAGGGATTCGAGCCGGTCGGCCTGCACGCCGCTCAACTCGGCCACGCGGGCAGGGTCAAATGCGGCGAGCGCCTCTTTCCAGGCGGTGGCATCAAGGTCGCCTCGACCCAGGCCGTCGCGCACGATGACGTGGGCGAGCGCGAGGGCCACGGCCGCTTCGGTGCCGGGTTTCGGGGCCAGCCAGACGTCGGCATTGGCGGCCGTCAGCGAGAGGTGAGGTTCAACGTGAACCCATCGGCCCCGGCGCTCCCGACCGGTGCTTCCATTTCGGAAGACGCCGTAGTCCTGGGTGTAGTGAACGGGAGACAACCAAGTCCCGAGCATGTCGGCCCCGAACGAGATGACAAGGTTGGCCTGGTCGAGACGATACACAGGGATTTCGGCCCGCTCGAAGAGCAGGCGATTCGCCGCGCGAAGCGGCTCGGCGTTCAGGATTTCGTGGACGATGTGCTTGTCGGTTCCCGCACCGAGCGCGCGCAAGAAGGCGTCAACAAGGGCCTTGCGGCCTGCCGTGAGGTGTGGCGTCACCACGGCCACGCGATCCGACTGGCCCTGCTCGCGCAGGGTTCTAAGGCGGGCAACGACCAACTCGATCGCCTCGGGCCACGTGGCGGGTTGAAGGGCGCCGGCCGTAGCTTTCTTCAACGGTTGGGTGACGCGGTCCGGGTGATAGAGGAGTTGAAGGCCCGCCTGGCCCCGGGCGCAGATCCGGCCGTGGTTGACGGGATGGGCGGGGTTTCCTTCGATTTTCTTGGCGTTTCCGTCCAGCACTTTGACTTGGATGCCGCATCCGGCCGGACACATCCCGCAGGTGGTCGAGACCCACGTGGGTGCACCGGGCAGGTAGCCCTCGGGATACGAGATTGGGGAAATGAAAGACTTCTTCGGTTGCTCGCATGCCGCGACGGTGGCGGCCACGGCTGCAACGGCCAGGAATTCACGCCGATCTATCTTGTTCTGTGCTTTGGGTTTCGACTCCCGACTCACGATTCTCGACTCACGATCAACGGTGACAGAACCAGCAGTCCTCGGTCATGCTCCCGGGGCTCACGCCGAGTTCCGCTTCTTTCTGCCTATGGCAGGTGAGACACCAACCCATCTGGAGCGGGGCCACTCGCGTCAGCACCGCCATCTGTTCAACGGCCCCGTGGCAGTCCTGGCATTGGACGCCGGCCTTGACGTGCCGTTTGTGGGTGAACCGGATGAAGTGACGCAGTTGATGGACGCGCACCCACTCGATCGGCTCATTGTTGTTCACGTGCTCGACGAGTTTCTGCACGCCCGGCTTGTCCAGGCCAAGCCCGACGTGGCACGTCATGCAAAGTTGCAGAGGCGGGGCGCCGGCCTGTTCCGACTGTTCGACGAACACGTGACAAAAGGCGCAGGGGAGCCCGAGCTCACCGGCGGCCGCATTCGCGCCCGCGTGGCGGTTGTGCGGGAAGGGGATGGGCTGAGCGGGGGCGGGATCGCCGAACGTCGGTGTCATGAAGGGGCCGTAGACGAAGAGGAGAAAACCCACGACACAGGCCGCGCAAAGCGCCGCCAATCCCGCCAGGATCTTCAGAATGTTCACTGCACCGGTCCTAATTAGACGTGATAATGCGCGTCCAATTAACACGCTGGCGGTGGGGTGTCAAACGAAAATGAGCCTACGAAATGAATCTTGCTGTGCGACTCGGAACCGCGGCTACTTCTTCTTCGCGGCGGCGGCCCCCGATGCGGTGCCTTTCCCCGCGGGCCGCAGGATCGTCCGGAAGATCTTCCGCGGGTGAGGCTTCCCGAGCAGGACTCGAAGCTTCCTCTGCGCCCGCTTGAGCTTCTTGCGGGCCGCACGCGCCGCCTCGCCGGATCCGGCCTTCTTGATTCGTTCCTTGAATAGCCCGATCCGCGTCTGAATCCGTTCCTGTGTGGCGAGAGGCATGAGACTCAGGCCTTTCCCGAGAGGGCGCCAACCACGCGACCGAGGGCGCTCAACCTGTGCCGTGCGCCGCGGCGGAACAAGAGCTGCATTCCGTTCTTGAAAATTGCAAACTTCTTTGCATCGTAGGGGTACCACCACGGCCGGGTTCGGATCCAGTTCGGCAGGTAGTCGAGGTGAAGATGCTTCGGGTACACAAACTCCATCATGCCGATCCGCGAGTGGGATGCTCCGAGGCCGCTTTCCTTCATGCCTTGCCACGGCGTGTCCGTCAGTCCGTACGTGTACGCGTGGTCGTTCACGCAGACCGTGCCGGCGTCGATCCGCGCGGCTACCGCCTCCGCGCGCTTCCGGTCCTTGCCCCACACGCTCGCCGTCAGGCCGTAGTTGGAGTCGTTGGCGAGCGTCACGGCTTCGTCCTCGGTTTCGAACGTCATGATGGGCAGGAGGGGGCCGAATGTTTCTTCGCGGATGCATTTCATCCCGTGGTTCACGTCCGTCAGGACCGTCGGTTCGTAGAAGTAGCCCTTTCCCTCGGGCCGCCGGCCTCCGTGCAGAATCTTGGCGCCTTTTGCCACGGCGTCCTTCACGTGGTCCTCGACGGTTTGTCTCTGCCCCTCGCTCACCATGGGGCCCATCTCCACCTGGTTCGAGGTGTAGGCGCCCACCCTCATCTTCTTGGTCTCGGCCACGACTTTCTCGATGAAGGGCTGGGCGATTTTCTTGTGGACGTAGACCCGCTCGATGGATGCGCACACCTGGCCGCAGTTGGTGAACGCGCCCCACACGGCGCCCCTGGCGGCCAGATCGAGATCTACGTCGTCCAACACGACCATCGGGTCTTTCCCGCCGAGTTCGAGCACCACGGGGATGAGGTGGCGCCCGCAGGCTTCCATAATTCTCTTGCCTACCTCTGTGCTGCCCGTAAAGACGACCTTCTTAATGGGGGGCCGACACAGGACACGCTGGGCGGTCGCGCCGGAAGTGGTGACCATCTCGAGGGCGCCCTCGGGGAGGTTCCCGCCGCGGGTGAGGATCTCGTGGATTTTCTGAGCGACGAGGGGGACGTCCGAGGCGGGCTTGAAGACGACCGTGTTGCCCGTGAGGAGCGCGAAGACGATGCCGGACATCGGCAGCGCAAAGGGGAAATTCCAGGGAGAGATCACCGCCACAACGCCCAGCGGCTCGTAGACCAGCCGGCTGCGCTTCACCTTGGGGAAGGGGAGGAAATGGAGCGGGATGTCCTGCGGCTGGAGAACCTCTTCCGCCTTCTTGGACCAGTAGGCGATGAGATCGGCCACCGTGAAGAGATCCGCCACCAGCGCCTCGATGCGCGGCTTGCCCTGTTCTTTGCTGATCGTCTCGATGAGCTCGTCCGCGTGGTCCAGCATGTAGTCATTGGCCTGCCGGAGGTGCTCGGCTCGTTCGGCCAAGGGCATCCGGCCCCACGTCTGGCAGGCCTTCAGGGCGCGAAAGACGGCGGATTCGACCTCCGTCTCGGACATCAGCGGCACCCGGCCAATCTCTTCCAGGGTGGCCGGGTTGATGCTGGGGATCACCGCGCTCTGGGCCGCCTCACGCACGTACGCCATGAGGCGCTTATATCTCCTGCCGCCCCGGAATGCAACACCCCCTCCGGCGGGATCAGGGTTGCTTGCGACGCAGGCCTGCGCGAGGTAGGGGTGGATGCTTCTCTCAGCGCGTCGGCGCGCTGCCGATGCCGAGGGGGATTTCGAAGATCGCGCCGCCGAAGAGTTGGGTGGCGTGGATCGAGGTCTCGCTGAATCCCTTGCCCCTGCCGAACGCGAGGCTGGCGACACCGGGCACGCCGGACACGACCAAGATCGGCTCGGGCGCGGCGGGGTCTATTCGGTAGATCTTTCCGGCCAGGTTCGCGGCCACGTACACGCGGCCTTTTTCGTCCATCGCAACGCCGTCGTTTGTGGCCACCGCGTCGGGGAGCTTTGCGAGCAGGGCCGGCGCTCCGGGCGACCCGTTCGCGTCCAGCGGCACCCGCCAAACGCGGGCATCCGGGATGATCGTTCCGACCTCGGCAAAACTCTGCGAGACGAACAGTTCGCGGCGGTCGAGGGAGAAGACCATGCCGTTGGGTGCCGTGATGCCCTTCAGAAAGACCTGGGAGGGACCGCCCCCCCCCGGCACGAGGTAGATTTCGTCGCCGATATCGTCCGATACGAGCAGATCGCCATCGTCCCGCACGAGGATGAAGTTGGGATCGGGAATGTCCGTGTTGAGAACGGTCACGTCGCCCGCCGACGTTACCTTCAGCACGGTGCCGTCCTTCACGCGCGGTTCCGGCGGACCGAAGGAGGAGCCCCCCTCGGCCACGAGGATGCCCCCCGCGCCGTCGTGCGCGAGCCCGATGGGGCCCTTCAGGTCAGTCACCTTGCGCGTGGAGCCATCGGCGCCGATCTCCCAGAGGGCCTTGTCGGCCGTCACGAACATCCGCCCGCGGTGATCGAACGTGATGCCCTCTGCGGACTGAAACGTGCCGCTGAGGAATGTTCGCGGGGTCACCGGCAGCGGGGATTCGACGGACTCGGACGAGCCGTCCCCGCAGGCGGGGAGGGCGAGCAGCGTGCCGAGCAGGAGGGGGACCGTCTTCACGGCGGCGCCATCGTACCAGAAGCCCGCCTTGGCGTCGCTGCGATGGGAGAGTTCAGGCGATCAGGTCCACCATCGTGCCCAGGTCAGCCATCTTGAGCCCGGCTTCAACCGTCGCCCTCACGGCCCGCTCCGCGAATTCGATTTGAGAAGACATGGCATCGGCCAGCACCTGCATCAGGACGTCGTAGCCTGGGAGCATCGCGGCCGCCGATATTGAACCCATCTCTCAGAATTCATCGGCGGCAACGCTCGATTCTTGAGCCTCTTCAGAGGTTTCAGATCGCGCCCCGGTCATGACACCCACCCGCTGCAGTCTTGTCACCTCCCACGCCACTGGTGCGCTGCGGAGCCATCGCTCACCCCTGCCCGTTCGACGGGAATTCCGCGAGTTCGAGCGATGACGTTTGACGTGGCGGAAGCCCTTGGGTGTGGTGGCACTCGGTTCCTATCCGAAAAGCCCGGCACTCGTAGGGAGCATCTTCAGATACTCCCTGATCCGGGCGGACCCAAGGATCCGCCCCTACTTCCCCTTCTTGGAAGTGAACAGCAAGACAGTGAACAGCGGGATAGCAAGAGAGTCATCTTCGTAGGGGAGCATCTTCAGATGCTCCCTCCTCATGGGCGGGTCTGATGTTTTGGGATAGGCTGTCAGAATAGGGGAGGTGGTGGAGTGGCGAGCATCTTGCACAGGCAGGTCCGCCGCGGCGGACTGGCGGAAACCTGGACGCTACGAAGGCACCGCGCGTCCTTGATTGTGTAGCGTCCGGTTCCATATTGGAGCCAATGAGATGACGGGGCGCCGATGTTTCCACCGTTTGCGGAGGATGGGGGATCTGAACGGTTACGACGCCCACTTCCAGGAAGGGAACGCGGTCGAAATGTGGGGACGGACTGTCTTCGAGCGGCGTTCGGTCACTCCCAGGGATTCAACACTTCAGCGCCGCAACGCGCGATGTCGCGCACATTGCGCGTTACGACCGTCAGGTGATGAACTACGGCCGTGGCGGCGATGAGGCTGTCCACGGCCGGAAGGGGTTCTCCGCGTGCGGCAGCCTCGCCCTGCATGCGGCCCCACGCGACCGCCGTTTCCGCGTCCACCGGGAGAATGCGCGCGTAGAATCGCCGGCCTAGATCGTCATCCACCCAATCGCGCAGCCGCGCCTTGCGCTTCCCGTCGGCCAAGCGCGCGATGCCCTTGTGCAGTTCACCGAGCGTCAGAACGCTCAGAAAGAGGGAAGCTTCGTCCCGCTCGTCGATCCAGCGGACTACTTTCGGCTCGGGCCGCGGGCGGATCAACTCGGAGATCGCGCTGGTATCGACCAAGTATCTCACAGTTGGATGTCGCGACCGGTCTCGCGGCTGCGCGTCAAATCGAGCTTCGCTCCCTTCAAGGGGGACTCGGCGAAGAATCGCGACAGGCGCGGTCCCCGAGCCACCAATCGCTTGTATTCCTCATAGGAAAGCAGGACGGCCGCGGGCCTCCCGTGAACGGTGATCGTCTGTGGTCCGCGCTCATGCGCCTGCTCGACGACGTGGCTCAGGCGGTTTTTGGCCGTTTGGAGCTGCCATTGGGATTCCATAATCTAGCCTATCTAGACATATTTTGCCCCCGCCAGGCATCTCTTGTCAAGGGTTGCGCCGGTCACGAGAATATCCAGCGTGGCGCAGTGATTTGAGGGGGTGAGACGCCGTTGAGGGCATGTGGGGACGTTTCTCTGAAAGCGGCTGCCTCGTCAAGCCATTTCTTGGTCCTTTCTTTTGGTCTTCAAATGATTTCGAATCAGGTCCTCACGTATCTCTTCGCCGTCTCGGTGCGGCATGATTCAATTCGAATCCAC
>JACPQY010000021.1 GCA_016190245.1 Nitrospirota bacterium
CAACAAGATCAAGCTGGTCAGCCACCGGTCCTTCGGCTTCCGCAAGCTCGACACGTACATCACCAACATCTATCACAACTGCTCCAACCTCCCGCTACCCTCGTAACCCCATGTACCCAAAATGCAGACGAGCCTGATTTCGTAATTCTCAAACTGGACGTAGAGGATCTTCCGCCACTTTCTTTGGGTGATTCCGACACTCTTCAGGTGGGACAACCAATCTATGCCGTGGGATTTCCGCAGGTGGGGGACCTTGCCGCGCTAGGAAGTATCGAGTCCGCGCTAGTCCCAAGCCTGTCCGATGGCATCATTTCAGGCAGGCGGCGCATGGCCGGGGCAGACACGCTCCAAGTTAGCGCACCCATCTCACCCGGATCAAGCGGCGGCCCGATCATCAATATGGGAAGCCAGGTGGTGGGGGTTGCGACCTTTGCTCTGCGTGAAGGCCAGAATATGAATTTCGCCGTGCCTTCGGCCTATCTCAAGCCGTTCCTTAGGCTTCCGGTGAAGCCGATTGCGGAAGCCCCTTGGTGCAATGCCGGTTCTGCTGCCAGCTCACAGTCACGTGCAGGCCCGACGAGCCAAGCGACGTCCGGGCCTTGGAGCATTTGCATGGTGGTGGAGCGGGGCAAGAAGGCGGACATGTGGTGCTACCCCTCCCAAGAGAAGTGTAGGGATGCTGAACGGCAGACCCGGCAAGATCAGGCATGGAAGATCGCCGCGGGTTGCCACCCGGCAAGAGACTAGCCCACTGGGTTTTGATGCTACCCGGCTTGAGCCGGTGCGGGGGACTGAACCGATTCAGAGAGGGGAGAGGTTGCCAGGACATGCAACAACCTGGGCCGGTGCGGGATACTGCTGCGACTCAATCCATTGAAGCGGGGGCTTTGGCAATGTGTGAGTCGGGGGGGAAAGATAACGAGGTCGACTTGACCCTCCACCCGCCCGACGGGTAGACTCCGACAATTCCATCGCAAGGCATGAGTTGGTCGAGATGGTCAGAGCGTACAAGGCTCTTCAGAACTTCTTGGCCAAGCGGGTGCGCCCAGCTCAGCTCTATGAGCCCGGCGCGGACTTCGAGTGGCGCTTCGGGAGGTCAAGCGCGGGCAGGCAAGACGCGTCAGATCGTTCCAAGACCTCTCGATGTAGCACCTGCGCGAAATCCTCCGCAGCTCGGTCTTTGCGATGGTCTCACTTCTTGCGAGTGTCCATGGGGTTCAGCGGGAATTTCAGGCAAACGGGAGGATGAGTTGAATTCCGCCGGTTCCGGCTGATTGACGGGTAGCTGGATCCGGATCGGGGCCCCGGCAGTTCCCGCCCGTCCCGAGTTCACATCTCGCTGGGACCACCACGGACTGTCCCACGCCAAACGTTTGACAAGAGGGACCTCGAAGGTCACACTTGCAGGAATCAAGGGGTTCGGCTTGGGGGCAGCAGAAATGGGGGATCGAAGGCCAGTGATTCCAGCATCGCGCGCCGTCCTGCTTGTCGCGGCGCTGAGCATCGGCTTCTCGTGCTATCGGAAGGTGGGTGACTTGGATGTCCGCCAAGCCCCCGCGAATGCCGTGGCTATCCAGGTCGCCGTGCCCCTGTCGCCCGAGATGGCGGCGGCCCTCAATGGCGTGGCGGAGTCCGAGGACGTCGTCGCCGATGTCAGCGTGAACGGTCAGGCCGTGGCCGACGGCGTCCGGGGAGGGGTTCGAGGAGGCGTCCGGGGAGGAGTGAGGGGCGGTGTTCGAGGCGGTGTGCGTGGCGGCATTCAGGGGGGCGTGCGTGGCGGAGTCCGCGGTGGGGTAAGGGGAGGGGTGCGCGGGGCCCCGTCCCGCCAGACGGATGCCCCTGTCGAGGACGAGCTGTTGCTCGCCTTTGTCGTGGATTTTCCCATGGCGCCCGAGGCCGCGGTGGATGGCGCCAACAGCTTCCAGACCCGAGTTCGTCCAACCAGCACGGATCTCGTCCTTGTCGAGGTGAAGACCGAAGTCAAGCTGACCCTGCCGTCGCCGGGGGAGGAGGGCGGGGGTGGCCTGACTGGGGCGGCCTCCTTTGAGGTGGAAGAAACGGTCATCAAGGAAGATCAAGTGGAGCTACCGGACCCGGACAACGACGGTGTCTCCGCCCTCGTGGAGGTGGCCACGACAGTGGCCATCGCGAAGGAACAGGGCATCAGCGTCAAGCAGGCGATGCAGCAGGCCGTTCAGGCCGCCACGAATTCCGAAGTCAAACCGACCGTCGAGCAGGTCAAGAGCACGTTTGCAACCTACGCGACGAAGCTCGAGGAGAAGATCAAGCATGACTATGCCGCGGCCGGCACGCCCGCCCCCGAAGTGAAGATCGTCGTCGAAGTGGACCTCACGCCGCCGGTGACGACCCTCTGGACGGACGATCCCCTCGCTCTCGCCGGCGAGCCGGTCACGTTCATGTTCACCTGCAACGAGTCCTTCTGCGCTTTCCGGTGCGCTCTCGATGACGGCGAGTCCACCCCCTGCACGAGCCCCATGGCCGTCGTCGCCTCCGAGGGGGATCACGAGTTCTTCGTCTACGCGCGTGATCGCTTCGGGAACAAGGAGATCGTTCCGCAGGTGGTCGAGTTCACAGTCCTGCCGGTGCCCCCCGAGCCTCCTCCGCCTCCTCCTCCTCAAGCGTCTTCCTGCACGCCCTTTGCCGAGACGTGCGACGGTCAGGACAACGACTGCGACGGGGAGATCGATGAGGACTTCCCCGAGTTGGACGAGGTCTGCGGCGTGGGGATCGGCGAATGTTCGGCGATAAGTGTGTACGTGTGCAATGGCGACGGAACCGATACCGAGTGCCCCGTTTCCGAAGGGCAGCCGGGGATCGAGTTGTGCGACGGGGTTGACAACGACTGCGACGGCACCACCGACGAGAACTACGTCTGCGACACCACCGCGCCCAACAGCACGATCACGTCCGCCACCATACCGGACGGCGCGATCACGACCTCGAAGTCCATTACATTCACGTTTTCCTGCAACGAGTCAGGCTGTGCGCTGGAGTGCTCTCTGGACGGGGTCCCGTTCGTTTCGTGCACCTCGCCCCTCTCGTTCACGGGTCTCCAGGACGGTCCGCACGTCTTCATGGTCCGCTCGAGGGATCCGGCGGGGCACGCAGACGACACCCCGGCCGTACACGGCTGGTGGATCGATACCGGCGCGCCGGCCGTGCCCGGCGATCTCGTGGCGGTGGCCACGTCTTCGACAACGATCTATCTCGACTGGTCGGACGTGTCGAACGACGAAGCCGTCGTGACGGTCTGGCAGTCGCTTGACGGCTTCTCGTTCTGGGAGATCGCCTTCTTGGCTCCGGGGGTGAGCTCCTACAATGACACCGGCCTTTCTCCGAACACGACCTACTTCTACGTGGTCAGCATGGAGGATGCCCTCGGGAATGAAGCGTTCACAAACGTGGCGTGGGACACCACCTACCCGCCGGATGGCAGCCCCACGTTTTCCGGCCTCACGGGACTTTACGCGATCAACGAGAGCGAGGTCCTTCTGACCTGGGACACGGCCACGGACGACTCGACGGCCCAGAGCGACATCGAGTACGACGTGTGTCAGTCGGAGACGCCAGGGGCGTGCATCTGGTCCTTCACCCCGGCCTACATGCTCGGCAAGGAGGCGTGGAGCTACCGGGTCACGAACCTCACGCCGGGCACCGACTACTACTTTGTTGTCCGTGCCAGGGACGAGAGTAGCAACTACGATTCCAATGAGATCGAACTTGGCCGGGAGCACCTCGCCGGGGTCGGCTCCATGGATGCCGGCTACGATCACACGTGCGCGGTCATGCTGGACAGCACGGTGCGCTGCTGGGGATCCAACGTCTGGGGCCAGCTGGGCGATGGGACGACGGACGATGCGGGCGTGCCCGTGGCCGTGCCGGGGTTGACTGGCGTGTTGTACGTGAGTGCAGGTCAGTTTCATACGTGCGCGCTGCTCATCGACGGCTCAGTGCAGTGTTGGGGCTACAACGGCAACGGCGAGCTGGGCGATGGCCAGGCATGCGGCACCGGTGCGTGCCTGACGCCGGTGGCGGTCGGCCTTCCCTCGGCCATGGGTATCGCGGCGGGGGGCAGCCATTCGTGCGCCCTCCTGACCGGAGGTTCGGTGCAGTGCTGGGGGGGGAACTGGAGCGGGCAACTCGGGGATGGGACGATCATCAACCGGACGACGCCGGTGGCCGTGACGGGGCTGAGCGGGGGGGCTATGATCACCACCGGATTGCTTCACTCCTGTGCCCTGCTGTCGGACGGGACGGGGAAGTGCTGGGGCGCGAACGCCAACGGGCAACTAGGAGATGGCGGAAACTGTGGGCCTGGGGATTGCCCAACCCCGACAACGGTGTCCAGCCTGACGGGGGCCATGGAGATTTCCGCGGGCGACTACCACACCTGCACGCGCATGAGTGATGGCAGCCTCATGTGCTGGGGATCCAACGTCTACGGGCAGCTTGGGGACGGAAGCCAGTACACGTCTTCCGTTCCAGTGGCGGTTGTGGGATTCAGTTCGGCCGGCAATATTGCCGCCGGGGGTACTTCAACCTGCGGCGCGAAGACCGATGGGACGGTGGCGTGTTGGGGCGGGAACGGAGAGGGTCAACTCGGGGATGGGACGCACGTGGACAACAAGAATGTCAATCCCGTGGTCGGGCTCACGAACGCGATGTCCGTTTCAGCGGGGACTGACCATGCCTGCGCCCTGCTCAATGGCTATACGGTGCGTTGCTGGGGGTCCAACGCGAATGGCCAGACGGGAACCGGCGCGGGCACCGGGTTGACCATGGTCAGCGTCGAGGGAGTGTCGGGCGCCTTCGATATCGCTGCCGGTGAGAACCACTCGTGCGCAGTGTCCTACGACGGCAGCGTGGGGTGCTGGGGATCCAACTCGGACGGCCAACTCGGCGACAACACCATGAGTGACTCAGCCGTGGCAAAGACGGTGCTGGGCCTCTCGCAGGCTGAGGATGTGGATGCGGGGAAGTTCCACTCGTGTGCCGTGGATTCCTTAGGTGTCGTCTACTGCTGGGGGAAAAACTCGAGTGGGCAGCTTGGGGATGGGACGGGCCAGTCCTCCTCCACGCCGGTTGCGGTGACGGGAGTGACGGGGGCCGTTCAGGTGACGACCGGGGGAGCCCATGCTTGCGCGTTGCTCGATATCGGCACGATCATGTGTTGGGGGGATAACATGGCGGGGCAGCTTGGCGATGCCAAGTCCTGCGGGCCGACCATATGCCTGAGCCCCACCAGCGTGGTCGGCATCTCCAGCGCCGTTGCGATCTCGGCCGGGGACAGGCATACCTGCGCGACCCTCATCACGGGTACCGTACAATGCTGGGGTGAGGGATACTACGGACGACTGGGCGATGGGTTGGGCATGAGCAGCGATATCCCCGTGACGGTGTCGGGAATCTTCAGTGGGACTGAGGTCACGGCGGGCGGTCTGCACAGCTGCGTGTTGCTCAGTTCGGGCGAGCCCATGTGCTGGGGCGGAGAGGGGGAGGGGAATTCTGGCCAACTGGGGGATGGCCTCGGGATGGACGCATACACACCGGTGTTCGTGTTGATCGCCCCTCTTGCCGTTGAGATTTCGGCAGGTGACAACCACACGTGCGCGAGACTTTCCGATGGGACGCTCCAGTGCTGGGGCGCCGACTGGACGATGCAGCTCGGCGATGGCGGCATGACGAATCAGTGCGCTCCGGTGGATGTTTTGAACATTACGAAAACGTATCGAGTCGATGCTGGTGGTGGGCATACCTGCGCTGTCTTGCAGAATGGGTCAATCAAGTGCTGGGGTTACAACTTCTACGGAGCATTGGGTGGCGGGTTCTACACCGACGTTGTCGCACCCGCCCCGGTGATCATCCCTGGTACGCCTGCCGCTGGCGTGGACAGCGGCGGGCTCGGCTGCGCGTACTGATCCGTTCGGCCGGAACTCCCCGGATCCTGGCTCACGGCGCGATTTCCCGTCGGGTTCGTGGGGTGGAAGATACGCGGTGTTGGGGACGGTGCACCCCAGGCAGGGTGTGATGCGACTCACGTCAGAAGAAGTGTCTGAAACCGGCAAGAGAGGCAGTACGAAGGCCGTCTTCGCCCGTGCCTGCACTGGCATAGGGCTTGCTCATTCCCAGTGGGATGCGTGAGATGCTTAACCACCAACTTGGAGACGGGCGATACGCGCGCGTGCTCAGGCGCAGCGTGTGGATCGCGCTCATCCAGCCCTTGCTCGCCGTGCTCGGGCTGATGAGCCTCATCGCTCTGTTTGCGTAAGGGGAGCCGCGGTGTAGGGTGCAGGGCTCGCCGAAGGGGTCGGAGCAGAAGCGATGCGTTGAAGGCACCAGGTCGCCACGTCCCGCGGCAGTGCGATCCACGCCGTGGGATCGGACGAGACCGAGTGCACGAGCTCGCGGTAGAGATAGAGGCCGTCTGGATTCACCGACAGCCGCGGCTCCGCGTGGGTCACAATGTTGACCACGCCGCCGCGGGCCTTGATGTCTTCGATGGCGGCGAGTTGAATCTCCAGCGCGTGACGTGGGGAGAGGCCCCGCATGAGGAGGAGGTAGTCCTCCGGCACCGTCGTGGGGATTTCAAGGAGGGATGTGGTCGGGATGATGAACGGTCTAACCGTCGAGCATCCCCGGCGACCACCGGGCCCTGCGGAGCTGTCGTGGAAGGTCAGATCGTAGCAGAAGAAAGGGGCGACGAAATGGAGAAAGCGCTCGGTTTTCAGGTAGTTGGCCGAGCGAAGCCCTTTGACGGCATGCCGCTCCAGGAAGGCTGCGCATCGCGCCATCCGCCGCGCCATCGCGCGGCGCGAGAGGAACGGGAACCGATGATCGTGATTGTAGCAGTGGAAGCCGATCTCATGACCGTTGCGGGCCAGGTCGTGCGTGAGGCGCTCGCCTTTCGGGAGGTGCCCGACCACGAAGTACCAGGCGGACTTGACGCGCGCGGCCGTCTCGATGCGGAGAAACTCGGCGGCGCGCTCGGTGGGATGGAAGATCCACGATGAGTCCACGTCGTGGGTGAAGACGACCGCGTATTTCTTGTTTTCGGGCCAGGCGGGAGCCGCAGGCGGTGCGCCGCGCACGATGGAGGCGATCTCGGATAGGGCATCCACGCTTCTATCCTTGGGCCAGGCCGGGAATGCCGGGCAGGGGCCCCCGTGTTCGGCCAACTCGTGCTCTTCGCGCCGGATCAGGCGAGCGAGGATTCTGGCTTTGAGGGCGGTGGGCACGAGCCTCGCGACGCCGGGCACGAAGGTGTAAGCAGGCCGATAGGGCCGCACGTAGCGTTCGGCGAGGATGAAACGGATGCAGGCGTCGAGGTCGATGTGGGCATGCCAGGCACCGGTTTCGTCGCGTGTGACAAGCGGGAGCCCTGGGCCTCCGTCCTCCGGTGCAAACGTGAGTGCAGGGGTTTGCGGTTTGGTCTCCGCGATGGCTGCCGGGCGATCGGCCAGAACGAACGGCATCCGATCCGGGACCCAGGTCGGGAGGAGGGCCCGCAGGGCGGGGTGGACGGTGAGAACGCCTGGGATGCCCGATCCATGTGACGGTGGATCCGTCGCGTGCCCCGTGGCGCCCAGGCGGTTCAAGGGTGCGGCGGTCAGCGTCGGAGTCCGAGGCGAAGGAAGATCAGCGGCCGGAGGATGCTCCACCAGTCGCGGATGGGGATCATCTTCGTGTAGCCGGTCTTGCCCGTGTGGTAGATCTTCGTGACGGGCGCCTCGGTGAGTCGGTAGCCCAGCTTGAGCGCCTTGTACATCAGGTAGGGTTCGAGCTCGTACCGGTCAAGCCACGGCTGTGCGAGGAGGATGCGCTCGTCGCGGAGCACGCGTGACCGCAGGGCGCGGAATCCGTTCGTTCCATCGGTGAGGCGCTTCCCGGTGATCAGCGTGAACAGGATGGAGTAGACGCGCGTCGTGACGCGTCGAAACATGGGCATGTTCACGGCCCGGAGTCCCCCGAGCCGCCGCGATCCCTGCACGAAGTCGTAGCCATCTTGGAGCGGGCGGAGGAGCTCGCCAATCTCCTCGGCACGGTCCTGGCAGTCCGCCCCCATGATGACAATCGTCTCGTAGCCGTCGCGCAGGGCATGATCGAAGCCGGTTCGCAGGGCGGCCCCGACGCCGCGGTTGTCGCCGTGGCGAAGGACGTGAGCGCCGGCCGATTCGGCCTCCTGCGCGGTGCGGTCGGAGGATCCGTCGTCCACCACGAGGATGTCGTGGCTTGTGTGCTCCTTCACGTCGCGGATGACCCGTCCGACCTTGCCTTCCTCGTTGAAGGCCGGGACCAGGACCAGCGTGCTCATCTTGCAGGCTGCCCGGACGGTGTGCGCGAGGAGGACGCGGCGAGGGCGGCGGCGATCCGCTCGACCGTTCGCACGATTCGGAGCCCGAACCGGCCGTCGGAGACGGGCGCTGTCCGGCGTTCAACGCACTCCAGGAACACCGTGTCCTGCGCGCGCAGGGGTTCGACGAGATTGAGGCGGGGAATGAGGACGTCCCCCTCCCGCGTGAGATAGTGAAACTCCCCGAAGTTGCTGTAGCGCGGTTCGTGGACGATCCCCTTGTCGTAGATCCGTATCGGTTCGGTCGTGCTCAGGTCGTTCCAGACGATCATCTTGTGGCTTCCCACCATCGTGATCTGCCGGACCTTGACGGGATCGATCCAACTGACGTGGATGCTCGCGAGGACGTTGTTGGGATAGCGGAGCGTGATGAAGCTGACGTCGCCGAGGGGTCGCTGGAGGAAGAACCCGCTGGTGGCCGAGATCTCGACCGGCTCCGAGTCGAGGAGGTAGGTGAGGATGGACACATCGTGGGTGGCTAGATCCCAAACGACGTCAACGTCGGGGCGGACGGGACCGAGGTTGAGCCGGGCCGAGTAGACATAGTGAAGGGTGCCGAGGAGCTTTTCGCGCACGTAGTCCCTCAGTTTTTGAATGCCCGTGTTGTACACGAAGGTGTGGCCTACCATCAGGATCCGCCCACGCCGGGTTGCGAGGTCGGCCAACTCCTCCGCCTCCTGCGATTTCAGGGTCAAAGGTTTCTCGCAGAGGACGTCTTTGCCCGCCTCGATCGCTTGCCGGACAAGAGCGTAGTGGCTGCCGGCGGGGGTGGCAATGGCGACGGCGTCCAACTCCTGCCGCGCGAGCAGCTCGTCCGGTTCGGTGGTGACGGCGAGGGAGGGGAGGATGCGGCGGATTTCGTCCAGCCGCGCGGGTTGGGAGTCGCAGACGGCGACCAGGCGCGATTGAGGGAGCGTCTGGAAGTGGCGGAAGTGATTCGCTCCCCACTCGCCGTAGCCAATCAATCCGGTACGGATCATGGACGCGGGGGGGGCGCCGACAGGGGCCGGCGGATCGCGCGCCGGACGGGCGCTACGTGCCCGTCTCCCAGCTTGAGAGGTACTTCTTCTGTTCGGCGCTGAGGGTGTCGATGCGCACGCCGAGGGCTCTGAGTTTGAGTCGGGCGATCTCGCGATCGATGTCGCGGGGCACGTGGTGTACATCCGCCTTGAGGCCGCGACCCTCGCGCGCGAGGTAGCGCGAGCTCAGCGCCTGGTTGGCAAAGCTCATGTCCATGACGCTCGATGGATGACCTTCGGCGGCGGCGAGATTGACGAGCCGGCCTTCGGCGAGCAGGTAGATACGGCGGCCGCCGCGGAGCCGGTATTCATCGAGGAAGTCGCGGATCGTGCGCTTGGCCGAGGACAACTTCTCCAGAGCCGGAATGTCGATCTCGATGTTGAAGTGCCCCGAATTCGCCACGATCGCGCCGTCCTTCATCTGGAGGAAGTGTTCGCGGCGGATGACGTGGGCGTTGCCCGTGACGGTGCAGAAGAAATCGCCCTCGCGGGCGGCCCGCGCCATGGGCATGACGCGAAAGCCGTCCATGACGGCCTCGAGGGAGTTGAGCGGATCCACTTCGGTGACGATCACGTTGGCGCCGAGCCCGCGAGCGCGCATCGCCACCCCGCGGCCGCACAGGCCGTAGCCGGCGACGACGAATGTTGAACCGGCCAGCAGGCGGTTCGTGGCCCGGATGATTCCGTCCAGCGTGCTCTGCCCGGTGCCGTAGCGGTTGTCGAAAAGGTGCTTTGTGTCGGCGTCATTCACGGCGATGATCGGGTAGCGCAGGACGGAGCGCGCGGCCATGCTCCGCAGGCGGATGACGCCGGTCGTGGTCTCTTCCGTCCCGCCGATGGGGGTGGCAGAACCTCCATTGGGGGAATGAAGCATGCTCACGAGGTCCGCGCCATCGTCCATGGTGATGTCAGGCGGGTGAGCGAGCGCGGAGCGGATGTGCCGGTAGTACGTGGCGCGATCCTCGCCCTTGATGGCGAAGACGCGGATTCCTAATTCGCGGGCGAGGTAGGCCGCCACGTCGTCCTGCGTGGAGAGGGGGTTCGAGGCGCAGAGGCTTACACGCGCGCCGCCGGCCTCCAAGGTCTGCATGAGCACGGCAGTCTCGGTGGTGACGTGGAGGCAGGCCGAGAGTGTTTTGCCCTTGAGAGGCTTTTCCTTTCGGAAGGCCGACTCGATCTGGCTGAGGACGGGCATGCTCTTCTTGGCCCATTCCGTCCGATCCCGGCCTTTCCGGGCCAGTCTGGCGTCGCGAATATCGAAATTCGGGTTGCCCCTACCCATGGACAGCCTTTCTCAGGGCCTCGGCGCGGTCGGTCTTTTCCCAGGTGAATCCCTGGTTCTCGCGCCCGAAATGCCCGTAGCTTGCTGTGCTCCGGTAGATGGGCCGGAGGAGGTCGAGGTACTTGATGATGCGGGCGGGACGGAGGGGGAAGGTCTCTCGAATGGCGTGCGAAATCTTCTCGGGGTCCGTGGCCTCTGTGCCGAAGGTGTCCACGCGGACGGAGACGGGATCGGCCACGCCGATCACGTAGGCGAGTTGGACTTCGCATTTCTTCGCGAGGCCGGCGGCTACGACGTTCTTGGCCACGTGGCGGGCCATGTAGGCGGCGCTGCGGTCCACCTTGGAGGGGTCCTTGCCGGAAAACGCGCCGCCACCGTGCCGGGCGTAGCCACCATACGTGTCCACGATGATCTTGCGGCCCGTCACGCCGCAGTCGCCCGCGGGACCACCGGTCACGAACCGCCCGGTGGGATTGATGTAGATCTTGATCTCTTTCGACCAGAACTCCTGCGGAATGACGGGCCGGATGACGTGCTCGGTGATCGCGTCGCGCAGTTCCTTGTCCCCGATCTTGTCGTCATGCTGGGCGGCGATGACCACGGTGGTGACGTGGAGGGGCTTGCCGTTCTGGTAGTGGACGGTCGTCTGAGACTTCCCGTCGGGGCGGAGGAAGGGGAGCGTGCCGTTCTTGCGTGTCTGGCTCAGGCGCAGTGAGAGCTGATGCGCAAGGTCTATGGGCAGGGGCATGAGCGATCGCGTCTCGTCGCAGGCGAAGCCGAACATGAGGCCCTGGTCGCCCGCGCCCTGCTCGTCTTCATCCTTCCGGTCCACGCCCTGGGCGATGTCCCTCGACTGCTGGCCCACCACGTTCAGGATGGAGCAGCTCTTCCAATCGAGGCCTTTGTCCATGTGGTCGTACCCGATCTCGCGGATCGTCTGGCGGACGATCTTCGCGTATTCGAGGTGGGCCTGCGTGGTGATCTCCCCGCCTACGATCACCAAGTTGTCCTTGACCATGGTTTCGCACGCCACGCGACTGCGCGGGTCCTGGGAGATGGCCGCGTCTAGGACGGCGTCGGAAATCTGGTCCGCGATCTTGTCGGGGTGGCCTTCCGTGACGGATTCCGAGGTGAACAGGTCGGTCATGGTCACCCTTCCTTACTATACGGAGATCTGGTTGACAAGCCAGAGGGAGAGGCCCGGCCAGTAGGTGATGGCGACCAGGGCCAGGAGGAGCACGATGAGGAAGGGAAAGGAGGCGCGGTAGAGCTCGATGACCGGCCGCTGGAAGCGGAAACTGGAGATGAAAAGGTTCATGCCGACGGGCGGGGTCAGGTAGCCGATCTCAAGGTTGGTAAGGAAGATGATCCCGAGGTGAATGGGGTCAACATGGAAGTTACGGGCGATGGGGACGATGAGAGGGACGACCACCACCGTGGCAGAGAAGATGTCCATGAGGCATCCCACGATGAGCAGGAAGATGTTGAGGGCGAGAAGGAACGTCAACTGGTCCGTGATGTAGGCATTGATCCAGTCGAAGATCTTGTCGGGCACTTGTTCGATGATGAGATAGTTGGTGAAGCCCAGCGCCATGCCGAGGATGATGAGGATGCCCCCCACGAGGAGCATGCTCTCCTTCATGATGCGCGGCAGATCACGGAATCGGATTTCCCTGCGGATGAGGACCTCCACGACGAAGACGTAGAACGCCATGATGGCGGCGGCCTCGCCGGCGGTGAAGTAGCCGCCGTAGATACCACCCAGGATGAGAAGGGGGATCGGCATCTCCCACGCGCTCTCGACCATGGCCCGGCCCAGCGCGCGAAAGGTGACCGTTGTCGCGCCGATGCCGGACTTCCGGGCCACGTACATCGAGTAAAGGGAAAGGAAAGCTACGATGACGATGCCAGGGACGATACCCGCGATGAAGAGTTTGCTCACGTCCGTTTCCGCGACGATGCCATAAATAATGAGGGCTAGGCTGGGCGGAAAGAGGAGACCGACACTGCCGCAGCTCGTGACGAGTCCCAGCGCGAAGCGCTCCGAATACTTCCGCTTGAGGAGGGCGGGCATGAGAAGCCCGCCCAAGGCGATGATGGTGACGCCCGAAGCGCCCGTGAGGGCCGTGAAGACGGCGCAGACGGCCACGGTGACGACGGACAGGCCGCCAGGCAGCCAACCTAGGGATGCCGTGGCGAGATTGACCATGCGTTCCGGCGCCTTGCTCTCGGCGAGGATGTACCCGGCGAAGGTGAAGAGCGGTATGGCGATGAGGGAGGGGGCGCTCGCGATTCGGTAGGCCTCGGCGATGAGGGAGGAGAGGGGCACATCGGCGCCGTACGAATAGCCGATCAGTGCCGCGCTGCCCATTACGGTGAAGAGCGGACCCCCGAAAGAGGCGTAGAGCAGGAGCAGAAGGATCAGCAGGAGGACCACGAGAGCGGTGCCTTTCCCCTACGGCCTCGGCGCCCGGCCGAAGAGGCCGTTAAGCCCCTTTATGGTGAACTTGAAGATGGTGACGCCAAACGCCACCGGGAAGATCAACTCCAGAACCCACGTGCTGATGTGCAGCGCGTAGTTCATCTCGGCGAACTCGCGCTCGATTCGGACGAAGTCGTAGGCGCTCCGAAAGATGATGACACAGATGCCCGCGGCCACAAGGCTGACCGCTCCCTCGACCCGGCCCTTGAGATGATCCGGGAGGCGCAGCGACAGGATGTCGATCTTGATGTGTTTGCCATCGGTGGTGGCGAGCGACGCGGCGAGAAACCCTGTCCATAGGACGCAATGCCGGAGGAAATCATCCGCCCAGTGGAAACCTTTGGAGAAGACGTTGCGCGAGACGACCTGCCAGAACGAGAGGAAAACCATGATGAGAAGCAGCGTGAAGACCAGCGCGCTCTCGGCCTTGCAGATCACCGAGTTGAGCGCGTTGAGCAATCTCAACACGGGGGAGAGAATCACCGAGTTGAGCGCATTCAAGAATCGGAGCACGGGGGAGTGGAGCCTCAGGGGTGTTTTGCGCGATATTCCTCGAGTTTGTGCTGCACGAGGTCCAGCAGGGACTTGGGGTACAGGACGCCGACGAGTTTCTGGTGGACCGTGTCCATCTTCGCCTTGAACTCGTCGAACCCCGCCGGATCGAATTTCGTGAAGCGGATGCCGCGTTTTTGCAGCCCGCGCAGAGCCACTTCGTTGTCCTCCGCAACCTGCTCGGTGAGGCGGCCGATGAGGTCGTTGGTTCGCTGGATAATGACGGCACGGTCTGCCGCTGAGATCGCGTCCCACGCCTTCTGGCTAACGACGAACCCGCTGAACGCCATCGTGAGGGGCGTATCCACGATGTACTTGGCGTGGGAGTACCACTGGAGGGCGATCACGCCCAAGGGACTGTTGTAGAACGCGTTGACCATGCCGGTCTGAAGCGCGGGGAGGACCTCGATGATCGAGAGGGAGACGGGTGTGACGACGCCCAGTTCCTTATAGATCACCTCGGCCAGCGGGTCACCCGCCCAAACCCATGCCTTTTCACCCGCGATGTCGGACAGGCGGCTGACCGGCTTCTGGGTGAAGATGTAGATGCCGCCGTAGGGGGCGAGGCCCAGGAGGACGGCACCCTTTTTCTCGAAGGTTGTCTTGAAGGTCGAGTACATCTCGTGGCCGATGTACTCCGCTTCGCGATATTCCCGAATGAGGAGAGGCAGCTCCAGGACTCGGACTTCCGGGGAAAGGGCGCCGAGGCCCATGCCCGTGAGTCCGGCCGCCTCGACCTGGCCCAGGCGAAGTTTTCGGACTACGTCCACCTCATCGCCCATCTGGCCGCCGGCATAGAGGGTGATTTTCACCCGGCCCTGCGTGTCCTGTTCGATTCTTGTCGCGGCCTCTTTGACGAAATCGGTCCACGTGGTTCCCTCCGGGGGGATGATGGCAAGCTTGAGGTTGATGGCTCGGGCCGCGCCGGGGGATGCCAGAGCCAGAAGGACGGCCGGGAAAAAGACCCATGCCGCCCGCCACAAGCGAAGGCGCGACGTGGTGGGGTCGCCTCGGTCCCGGCGGGCGAGCGGGCCGCGGCCCCGTGCCCCGCGTCGTCGCCCGGATCTTGAGAGGGACTCCTGCGACGCGGGGTTAGAAGAACTCATCCTTGCGCGCGAGGAGTCTCTTCGCCTTGAGTTTGGCAATCTCGTTGGCGAGGCGCAGATCGGCAGGAGCGGCCTCGGGTGGGGTTTCGATCACCTCGGTCAAGGTGCGAACGAACAGATCCTCATCTTTGATCAGGGTGGCCAGATGCTCCGCGTAGAGCACCTTGGCGAGCAGGAGCTTGCCGTCCGTCACTTTGAAGGCCTTCTCGAACCAATCCTTGCTTTTGTCCACCCCCCCCCCGGCGATCGAGGGGAGCCCGGCATTGTACACGCCGAAGAAAATCAGGCCGCCGCCGTAGAAATAGGTCTGATCGAGTTCAACGACCTTCGTCATGAGAGAAAGAACCTTGGGGATGTCGAAGAGGGCGAGGGGATCCCGTTTGTTCAAATTGAGCCAGCCGCCCCAGCAGTTGCCGGTCCAGAAGAGGCGATCGACAACGTCCTTATCCTTGATGGCCTCCACGCCTTTCTCGAGGTGTTGAGCCGAGAGCTCGACGGCCCCCGCCAGATCCTTGGGCTTTTGTCCGGCGGCGGCGATCACGGCCTTGCGGAAGGGGCGATAGAGCCAGAGCGAGCGCAGGCCGAAGGTTCTCCCGCGGTCGTACATGAGGATGGCCCGCTCGGGATCCTCTTCTTCGACAAAACCCATGGCGTAGCTGCAGTAGGTCTGGGCGAGGAGCATCATGAGGTCGCCGTTGTCAGCGAACCTGTCGGCCAGCGTTTCGAAGAGCAGGATGTTGCCCGGGGCTCCGTATTTCAGGAGCATGGGATCGGCCGTGCGTTGGGCCACGGCGCTGGCGGACTTCAAGTTGTTGACGAGGATGCCGGCGCAACCGGTCGAGCCGAGGAGAAGACACAGTGAGAGAGCAGCGGTTTGTGGTTTCATGATCGCGCCTATTCTACCGGGCACCCCCCTCATGTCAAGGCAAACGTGACGAAAATCACAGTGGGCGGCACGTCCTTTCGTGCTATTCGCCCTTGAAGGCGGGCCGTCGCTTTTCCAGGAACGCTTTGCGGCCTTCCTCGAGGTCGCGAGTCCCGGAGAGGACGGCGGCCTGAGTGAATTCATAGTCCAGGCCGTGGTACAGGGGTGTTTGTTCGGCCCATCGGAGGGCCTGCTTGAGGGCTCTGAGGGCGAGGGGCGCGCGTTCGAGGATCTGGGCTGCCCAGGCGCGCGCAGCCGGCAGAGGATCCGGGTCCTGCGTAAGGCGGTGGACGAGGCCGATGGACAAGGCCGTGGCCGCGTCCACGGGTTCGCCCGTGAACAGGAGTTCGCGAGCGCGGGCGCTTCCGATCAGCCGCGAAAGCCTCTGCGTACCCCCGGCCGACGGGATGGCCCCGATCTTTCCCTCCGGGAAGCCAAGACGGGCCGTGGTGGAGGCGATCCGCAGATCGCAACAGAGGGCCAGTTCGCATCCGCCGCCGAGGACCTGACCGGCCAGGGCCGCCACCACAGGCGTGGGGAACGTCTCGACGGCTTCGAAGAGGCGGCGGCTCTTTTCCAAGTGGCGCGAACGGTCGAAGGGGCTCGAGGACCGGCTGCGCTGGCGCTCCTCGGCACGTTCCTTCAGGTCCGCGCCGACGCAGAAGGCCTTCTCGTTGCCGGCGAGGATCAAGCACCGCAGTTCGCTCGCGCCGGAGAGCATTCCGAGCAACTCCTGGAGTTCCGCGATCATCTGGAAGCTGAGGGCGTTGAGCCGCTCGGGGCGGTTGAGGCGGACGACCGCCAGACCCGGATCGCGCTCGACGAGCAGCGTCGCGTACGCCATCGCGGCCATCAGACCATGGAGTAGCCGCCGCTCACACTCAGGGTCTGCCCGGTGATGAACGAGGCCCGGTCTGAGGCGAGGAAACAGACGGCGGATGCCACGTCCTCCACCTCCCCGAAGCGCCCGATCGGATATCGTTTGAGGACCTTTTTCTGCCGCTCCTCGAAGGCCGCCTCGCCCATCTGCTGCTTCATCCGGGCGTAGAGCTCCTGGATGTGGTCCGTCATGGTCGCGCCGGGGGAGACGCAATTGACGTGGATGCCGTGGCGGCCCACCTCGCGCGCGAGGGCCTTGGTGAAGCCGATGATGCCGGCCTTCGCGGCGGAGTAGACGACCAGGCCCGGCTCGCCGACCCGGCCTGCGTCTGAGACAATGCTGATGATCCTCCCGAAGCCACGCTCGATCATGCGGGGCAGGGCGGCACGTGTGGAGTGGAGCGTGCCGTAGAGGCAAACGCCGAGCACGCGGTTCCAGTCGGAGGACTGCGATTTTGCGAACGGGCCGCTGTCGCCGATGCCGGCGCAGTTCACGAGGATATCGAGGGGCGGAAGCCGCTCGTTGAGCGTCTTGAACATGGCGCTGACCTGCGTCTCTTCGGAGACGTCGGCGCAGAGCGCCAAGGAGCCTCGCCCGAGGCCCGACACCTCGGCGGACACGGTGTGCGCCGCCTCCCCACGGAGATCGTTAATCGCCACATGGCATCCTTCCCGGGCGAGGGCAAGAGCGATGCCTCGCCCCATGCCCTGTCCCGCGCCGGTCACAAGCGCCACGCGATCTTTGAGACCGAGGTCCATGCTAGTGAGCCGCGAGTCCGCCATCGGGCGGAGAGCCGTGAGCCGAAAGCGGGGGATGGCGGAAGGACAAAGGCGAAGGGCAAAAGGCGAGTTGCCGCACCATCACAGCGTTGCCGCGACACGGTCCAGCATGTCGGCGCCGGCGCCTTTGTTGATCATCCAACCCTTCGCGCGCCGGTAATACAGTTGAAGGTTCGTCTCGGCCATCACGCCGTAGCCGGCGAGGACTTGGTGGGCGTTCTTCGTGGCCGTGTAGGCGGTCGCGTTGGCCCAGAACTTGGCCATCGCGGCAAGGCGCGGTGCGGCTCGCCCCGTCGAGATCGCCCAAGAGGCCTCGTAGACGAGCAGGCGGAGCCCCTCGATCTTGACGCGGATGTCGGCCACGAGATGCTGCACGGCTTGGAAGCTCCCGATGGGTCGGCCGAACTGTTCGCGCTGTTTGGCGTGCTCGACGGCGAACTCCAAGGCCCTCTCGGACATGCCCAGGAGATAGGCAGCGGCGAGGACGGACGCCCTGGTTTGGACCAACTCCCAAGCATGGGCGGGCAGGATGTGGATGTTCTCCTTCCCGAGGGGGCAGTCCTTGAGCCTGACATGATAGAGGCGTTCCCCGCTCGTCACCTCCACGGGCTCGGCCCGGAGGCCCTTGGACTGCGACGGGATCAAGAGCAGGCGCGGTGAACCTCGACCTTCCGCGATGGCGAGGAGGAGATCGCTCCCGGCTGCATAGGGGACGAAGCGAAGCGATCCTGTCACGCGGCCGGGCGTTGCACGCAGCCTGAGCGCCCCCACATGCAGCGTGAGTGTGCAGAGTGTGTCTCCTCTCGCGAGCCTGGAGAGGAGCTTGTTCCAGCCACCTGAGGCGGGAAGTTCTCGGAGCAGAAGACCTGCCACGACGGTTTCCAGGATCGGGCCATGGGGCAGGTGATGGCCCATCTGATGGAAGAGGATCGTGAGGTAGTCGAAGGGTTGGCCCAGCCCGCCGGCTTTCTCGGGGAGTGCGATCCCCAGCCAGCCCATGTCGGCCATCTTCTTGATCGTCTCGCGGGAAAAGCCGAGCGGCTCACCTTCCCAGCGCCGAACGTGCGCCGGCGTGCACTCCGCGGCGAGAAATTCCCTCACGCTCCGGGCGAAGATCTCTTCCTCCTCGGTCCAGCGCAGGTTCACCCCGCACCTATCCTTGCCCGAAAATGCACGCCGCCGGCGCCGCAGAGCGGTCGCAAGATGATAGTGACACGACGAGGAGAACCACCCGGCTCCTTCACCCGGTCGCGTTTTCGGTTCTGAAGAGCGAGGTGCGGGCGTGAACGAGAATGACGCCTATGATCGATGTCGGCCATCATGACGGAGGATGCGACGGCAAGGATGGGTGCGGGGTTCACGGCTATTCCTTCCCGCTGGGCAGGCCCAGGCCGCGGATGGCGATGATGTTCTTCTGAATCTGGGTGGTGCCGCCGCCGATCGTGCTGGCCGGACAGTGCCGGTGGAGGTATTCGATCTTTCCCCTCAGGGGCGCTGAAGGCGAGGCCGCCGTGACCTGAGCCTCAGGACCCAGAACGAGGCCGCCGACATCCGCGCACTCGTGGTAGAGCTCGCTCGTGAAGAGCTTGGAGATGGCTGCTGGGATGTCGAAGGGAAGCTTGTTCTCCTGGAGCCACGCCGCCTGGTAGTAGAGGAGGCGGGCGATCTCGAGCTTGGTCGCGAATTCTGCGATCGCTCGCCGGATCGTGTCGTCCTCCCAGACGCGCCGGCCGTTCGGGGTGGTCTCGCGGGCGCGAACGATCATCTCGCCCAGAAGACGCTTCATGTTCCGGGTCCCGCCGAGTCCCGTGCGTTCCTCGCCCAGACTTTTCGTCAGACATACCCAGCCCTGATTCAGGCCGCCGACCATCGCGGACGGTGGAACCGGCACCTGATCGTACTGTAGCTCGGACACCACCCATCCGCTCATCGTCTTGATCCGGTTTGCCTTGAAACCGGGCAGGTTGGTGGGCACGAGGAACAGGGTCAGCCCCTTGTGTTTCGGGACGTTCGGGTCGGTCCGCGTCAAGGTCAGGATGAAGTCCGCGATGTGGCCACTACTGACGAAAATCTTGCTGCCGGCGATCCGGTAGACGTCGCCGTCGAGAACGGCCTTCGTCCTGCAGGCGGCCGCGTCGGACCCTGCATTGGGTTCAGTGATGCCCAGCGCGCAGACGATCTCGCCCCGGGCGATGCGGGGGAGAAGGTCGCGCTTCTGTTCGTCGGAGCCGTACATGAAGAGCGACTGTCCGACGAGCCCCACAGAGGTGCCAACCGCGCCCACGGGGGCTTCGTGGAGACCGACGACCTCGGAGAAGACGGCCATGGCCACACGGCCCAAGCCCTCGCCGCCGTACTCCTTTGGCCAGCCGAGAGAGAGCAGCCCCGCCGCCGCCATCTTTCGGTGGAACTCGGGATCGTAGCCGTCCGAGCCTTCAGCAGGGGGGGGGCCTTGTTTGCCGCGGCGAGGAAGGTGTTTCTTGCAGAAGGCTTCGATCCGCCGGCGGAGGGCTTCCTGCTCGGGGGTGAATGAAAAGTCCATACGGGACTATCGCCAATGGACTATAGACGATGGAGGAGGGGGGCGCAAAGGGCCGCGGCCGCGACGTAGGGACCGATTCCCACCGCGGGGCGTTCTACGCCCTCGGTCCGAACTTGGACGGATGAGAATCCGTCCCTACTTCTTGGCGGGCTTGGACTTGCGCTTGGGGGAGGGGGAAACTTCAGGTGCAGGAAGATTACACGCCTTGGCGACTTGGGTGGCGAAGCAGTCCATGTTGAAATACATCAAGGCATAGGCCTCGGAGGTGAGGGGTTTGGGGGTTGCACCTTCGGGGACGGGGCAATCGAATTCTTTGCAAGAGTTGGATTCGACGAATTGCATGAACTCCGCGGCGCGCTGCCTGCCCGCCGAAGTCCGCCCGCCGTGGCGGACTGGACAGGCGGGAAGCCCGCGACTACCGAAGAACCTGGGTGTGGGGGGGGATGTACCGGGCCATTCCGGCTTCCGCAAGAATGACAGCCTGCGGATGACTTCTCCGTGTCACTGCGGATTCCGCGCGTCCCGCGGGATCGGCACGACGTAGGAGTTTCGGCAGGCGGGGGTTCAGCAGGTGCTTCCGGGCACGAAGCACACGATGTCCTCGATGCTGCCGATGCGCTCGGCGCGCCAGCGGGCGCGGACGCGCAGGGTTTGGGGCAGCGGGCCCGGCGGGATGTCGCCCAGGATGTGCGTGAAGGAGCTGTCCGCGCCGTCCAGCCGGATCTTGGCGAAGATGATGGGAGGCTTCAGAGCCTGGCCGGGGTACTCGAGGAGGTAGGGAACGATCGAAGTGGCCATGCCGGTGTCGGGCAGATCGACCCATTCGCTCATCGGCGCGAAACATCGGCCGCACGTGGGCAGGGGGGGAACCAGCACGCCGCGACACGAGGGGCAGCGGATTCCGAGGAGGCGGCGTTCGGTTCTGATGGCCTCGAAGAAGCGCGTCCCGAGACGGCCCAGGCTCCACGTGTACTCGATTTCCATCCGCCCCTTGATCTTGAGGGGAGGGGGTGAGCCTTCCGAAACTTGGTTGCTCATGCCTCGGCTTCGAACCCGCGGAGGGCGTGAATGGAGAGATCTGGGGTCTCTGCCCACACTGCTCTCACGCGCGTGCCGGGAGTGGGCGGAGTGTCGCCCAGGTAATAGTGGAGGAGAGAGGTGTCCGCCCCGTCCAGGCGGATGAGCGCAAAGGTCGTGGCGGTCGAGGTGTGATGCGTGGCGGTTTCGATCACACCTGTTGGGGACAGCGGCACCGGGATTTCGGTTCGCCCGAGGCATTCCGGGCAGAACGATTTGGGTGGGACGCTGACGCGGCGGCAGCGCCCGCAGCGCGAGCCGACGATCTGGCGGCGGGAGAGGTGCTCAAGGAATACCGTGCCCGCCCGCCCGGCGTTCCAGGCGAATTCCATGGTGAGCTTTCCGCGGATGAGATCAATCGCCATATGTCTTGCCCAGCACCATCACGGACGTGAACTGCTGATTTCCACCCCAGCCCATGGCCACGGCCGTGGAGACGTCCGGTACTTGATGGGGTCCGGCTTTCCCGCGCACCTGTTGTGTCGCTTCGACGATCCGCAGGAGCGCGGCATCGCTGCCGTTGTTCGTGCAGAGCACCCCTCCTGAGGGGTTGAGGGGGATATCGCCGTCGCGGTCCGTGGCGCCGGAGAGAAATAGTTCTCCACCTTTTCCCGGGTCGCACAGGAGGAGGGCCTCGCTCCAGATGAGTTGCTGGAAGGAGGCTGCATTGTAGAGTTCGACGACATCGATTTCGCGGCGGGGGTCGCGGATGCCGGCCATCCGATAGGCCTTTTTCGCGCTCTCGCGCACGGGGCGGGCCTCGAGCGGATCGCGGCCGGGGTAGATGCTCGGTTCGCTGAACGCGCCGAAGCCCCTGACCCAGGCGCAGTCGCGTTCTCTCCCGAGCTGTCGGACTTTTCGTTGCGAGGCGAGGATGACAGCCGCTGAGCCCACCGAGGTGGGGCACATGTCGAGGAGCTTGATGGGCGGGGCGAGAGGCCGGGAGGAGAGCACTTGGTCCAACGTGACGGCCTCCCTCAGGTGGGCGAAGGGGTTGAGCGCCCCGTTGGCCCGTTGCTGGACGGCGCAGCGGGCGGCGATCTCCTCGGTAACGCCGGTTCGGGCCATGTAGTCGCGGAAGGTTTGGGCGAGGCCGAGGAGCGCACCGCCGGAGAACCCGCGGCGGAAGATCGGGTCGGCGGCCATGGCGAGCGCCTTTTGCGCCACCGCGCCTGTCGCGCCGGATCTCAGCGTGCCTGCCGCGGCCAGGGCCACCTCGACTTCCCCCGAAGCCACGAGATAGAAGGCCGCGAGGGCGGCGGAGGCCCCCGCCGTGCCGCCCGTCTGCGTGCGAAACGAGGGACGGAGGCGCCCGGCGATGGCATCAATCACGAGTTTCCCATGGTGTTCGATGCCATCCTGGATGGACGTGATCGCGGAGCCGAAAACGGCCGCCTCGATGTCGCGCGCCTCGATCCCCGCGTCCTCCAAGGCGGTGGCGACAGCCTCGTGGATGAGCTCGGCATCGTCCACCTCGTCGCGCGAGGAGGCGTGGACGGTTTGGCCGGTGGCAAGGATGGCGACGGGGGTCATGGCGACCGCCGTCCGCCGACCACCGGCGCTCGCGGCCTTCTGCTTGAAAGGACGAACACGGTGTTCGACTGCATGGCGATCCCGCTCGTGCCGTGGGCGAGGGCGAGAGGATCCCCGCGACGAATGGCGTCTGTCGCGTCCGCGATGCGGCCCAGACCTGCCGCCACGAGGGCCCGGGCGCTGATGAGGCCGCCGGAGGCGTTGATGACCGGCCCGAGGCGATCTCCGGGGTCTTGTGTCCACAGATGCGCCCCGCGGCCGGCATCAGCCAGGCCAAGCGCCTCTGCGATCATGAAGGCATGATAGGTGGTGGGCTCGGAGATCTCGGCACAAGCGGCCTCCCGGCGCGGGTCCTTTAGCCCGGCTTGATTGAAGGCGCGTTCGGCAGCGAGACACAGGCTGCGGATTTCGGCCGTCGGGCGCTCGCCGACGTCATGGGTGTCCACAGCGAGCGCTGCACCCGCGATCCACACCGGGGCGTGGTGCGGGGATAGGGCATCGGCCGTTCCCAGGACCAGCGCGACCGCGCCGTCGGCCTCGTGCGGGAGATCGCAGGCACGAAGGGGAGACGAGACGACATCCGTGCTCGGGGCGGCCGGAGGCATCTCGGCGAGCCACGGGTTGCGCGCGGCGGTTTGCCGGGCCTGTTGGAGGAGCGCGTCGGCGTCGGCGGGTCCCACGCCGTAGCGGTGGGCATACGCGGCGGCCTGCAGGGTGAGGGTAATCGTGTCCGTCAAGCCCAAGGGCCGGTGAAGGACCGGATTGAACATCATGGACGAATAGGCCTCCAGCGACAGGGAGGTGGACTTGGAATACGCGAATACGAGGGCTGTTCTGTGGAAACCGGAGCGGAGGCGGATCCAGGCGTAGTACGCGGCAGTGGCCCCGTCCTCTTCGAGCTTGACCTCCTCTTTGAGCATGCAGCCCGCGGCGGCGAGAAGCTCTGTGTTGGAGATGCCTTTGCCGTCGAGGAGATCGATCCCTGCATCCACGACGGTGTCGATCTCTCCCGCTTCCATGCGGGCATCGGCCAGCGCGGCGCGAACGGCCGCGTCCACCATCTCGAAGTGCGTTGCGTTGGAGCCCACTCGGAAGGGGATGCGGCCGATGCCGAGGATGGCGACGGGCTTCTGAGATTTGAGATCTGAGATTTCAGATTTCAAGTTCGAGAAATGAAACCTCAGATTTCAGAAGGGGGGTGTCACGTCTTGAAGCCGAGCGTTCGCTCGGCGATCACGATGCGCTGGATGTTCGAGGTGCCTTCGCCGATCTGGTACATCTTGGCATCGCGGAAAAGGCGTGCCACCGGGTATTCTTCCGAATACCCGTACGAGCCGAAGATCTCCACGGCCCAGTTGGCGACCTTCACGACCGCCTCCGAAGCGTGATACTTGGCGATCGCGCCGGACATCGTGGCCGGTTCGCCGCGTTGCAGGCGCGCGGCGTGGTCCAGCACGAGGAGGCGTGTGGCCTGCTCGAGCACGGCCATCTCGGCGATTCTCTCCTGAACCATCTGGAACCGGCCGATCGGCTTGCCGAAGGCCTCACGCGAGCGCGCGTAGTCCACGCCGGCTTCGAGGCAGGCGCGGAGCACGCCCAGGGCGCCGGCGGCGACCGAGAGGCGGCCGCGGTCCAACGATTCCATCACGATCCTGAACCCGGTCCCCTCGGGCCCGATCCGGTTCTCCTCGGGCACCTCGCAGTTATCGAAGATGATCTCTCCGGTGGGGGAAGCGTGATGCCCCAGTTTCTCGCGGTACTCCCTCGCGGTGATGCCGGGGCACGAACGATCGACCACGAAGAGCGTCAGGCCTCCGTAGCGCTCACGATCGTCGGTACGCGCGAGCACCAGCCCGGCGTCGAACACGGTGGCGTTGGAGATCCACGCCTTCGTGCCATTCAGGATGTAGCGGTTTCCCCGCCGCGTCGCGCGCGTGCGCGTGGCCGCGACGTCGCTCCCGGCATGGGGCTCCGTGAGGGCGAAGAAACCCATCCACTCCCCCATCACGAGTTTGGGCACGTAGGTCGTCTTCTGCGCCTCCGTCCCGTGGTGCAGAATCGTCATCGGGCAGGTGAGGGCCTGAGTATTGAAGAGGTGGCGGAGCGAGGACCAGACACGCGAGATCTCTTCCGTGACGAGTGCGTGCGCGGTGAATCCCGCCTCCGTTCCGCCGTAGGTTTTCGGGAGGGCGCATCCGAAGAGCCCCAGTCGGCCCATCTCGCGCGCCAGGTCTTGCGGGAAGGCTCGGCGGGCTTCGTGATCCGTCACAAGCGGACGGATGGAACGCTCGGCGAAGTCTTTTGCCGCATCGCGGATGGCCGCTTCTTCGGGCGTGAGGGTGCAGTCTACCAAGGGCGTGTTTCCTGGTACGGTGCGGGGGACTGGAGCGGGAAAGGCTCCAGCGGTATGTGAGGTTCACGTGTGACGTTGAGGCAAAAGCTCACAAAGTCCTTGACGTTTGTATCGGGGCCGTCTATCCTTAAGCAGGTAGGAGGTGCTGTATGCCGATGGTTGGGAATGTCCAGGGCGCAGGGAACATGGGAGATCAACTCGGCTCCAGCGGGGTGTACGGGAACCGCGGGGCGCGGCGCCAGGGAGAGGAATACGAGGTAGCCGCGAAGCCGATCAATGCGGAGCCCGGGACACACCTGAACAACACGGTCCGGACGGAGAATCATCAGCAGATGATTGCTCGCAGCGATTTCATCGATCCGCCCGGAAGCGTAAAGGAGTCCATTGATCTTAGCACGACGGGTTTTCAGGAGATCAAGGACGCCACGACGTCGGTCCGCGTCTCGCTCGAGTACCAGAACCGGCTGAACGGGGCCTACGACCAGGGGATTTACCAGCGGGTCACGAGCAACTCGCTGGATCAGGGCCAACCGTAACCCTTCCCGGGGCTTCATCTTTTTTCGGCGAATTTCGTGAGGCGGACGGCCGCTTGGCGCGAGCGCGCCAGGCGCCTGGCGAGGGTGGACTCCAGTTCGAGGGCGCGATCGAGCGGCATTTGCAGGCCGCGGGTGACGGCCGCTTTCGCCGCCAGCAGTGGCTCGATCCCCGCGGCGCAGAGTTTATCCGCAAGCTGGTCGGCCTCGCGTTGAAGAGCCTCGCGCGGCACCACGCGACCTACGAGGCCGATGGCGAGGGCCTCTTTCGCCGTTACACTCTCGCCGGTGAGGATCATTTCGAGCGCCTTGCCCGTGGGGATGAGACGGGGGAGCCGCTGCGTCCCTCCGCCTCCGGGGATGAGACCGCGATGAACCTCGGGGAGTCCGAGTTGGGCATCCTCGGCGGCGATCCGGAGATCGCACGCGAGCGCCAGTTCCAGCCCGCCGCCGAGCGCGAGGCCATTGATGGCGCAGATCACAGGCTTCCTGACGCGCACGCCCTTGTGAATGCCGCGGGGCCTTCGAGTCCCTCCCGTTCGGCTGCGGGCCGCGAGTTCCTTGAGGTCCGCCCCCACGCAGAAGGCCCGCTCGCCTACGCCCGTCAGGATCGCCACCCAAAGGTCGTCGTCGCGGTCGAAGGCGAGCCACGCCTTCCGAAGCGCCTCCAGGGTGGCGACGTTGAGGGCGTTGAGAACCTCCGGGCGGTTGAGCGTCAGGCGGAGGACGTGTCCGCGCCGTTCGATTTCGAGGCTCACGCAACCTCCATCATCGGAAGGCCTTGAGCCCGAGCAGTTCCCGGCCGATCACGAGCTTCTGAATCTGCGTGGTGCCGTCGGGGATGGTGTAGCAGCGTGCGTCCCGGTAGTAGCGTTCCACGCGGTACTCTTCGGCGAGGCCGTAGGCGCCGTGAACCTGGAGCGCGTCGGACGTCACCTTGACGGCGGCCTCCGTGGCGAAACTTTTGGCCATGGCGGCCGCCTTCGAGGCGGGTCGGCCGAGGTCGAGGCATCGCAGGGCGTGGTAGGCCATCCAGCGGGCCGCGGAAGTCAGCGTGGCCATGTCCGCCAATAGCTCCTGGACAAGCTGATAGGAACCGATGGGCTTCCCGAACTGGCGGCGCTCGCCGGCGTAGGAGAGGGCGATGTCGAGAGCCCCTTGGGCCACGCCAACGCTCCCCACGGCTGCATTGGCCCTCGCCAAGTCCAGACCTCGAAGCGCCGTTTTCAGTCCGTCGCCGACGTCGCCAAGGAGATTCCCCTCCGGCACAGTGACGTCGCGGAATGAGAGCTCGGAGAGGGGGCAGGCACGGAGGCCCATCTTCGGAATGTTGCGTGCCTCAAAGGGCGATTCGTTCCTGTCCACGATGATTCGCGTCGGCCCGAGGAGCTTCTTCCCATCCACGACGCGCGCGAGGACGATGCAGACATCGGCGATCGAGCCGTTGGTGATCCACGTCTTGGTGCCGTTCAGGATGTAGCGGCCGCCCTTGCGCGTGGCGGTCATCCGGATGCCCTGAACGTCCGAGCCCGCCTCCGGCTCGGTGATGCCGACACAGCCGATGGATTCGCCGCTGAGGAGCCGGGGGATGAAGCGCTTCTTCTGGTCGTCTGTTCCGAGCTCGGACAGAGTGCGCGCGGCGGATGTGGTGATGCTGCAGATGCCGCCGGCCGAGGCCCAGACGCGCTTGAGTTCTTCGAGCAGGAGGCCGTAGGTGAGGAAGTCCAGCCCCATTCCGCCGGCGCTCTCGGGCAGGATGCCGCCGACGTAGCCGAGGGGAGCGAGTCGGCGCAGGAGATCCTGGGCGTCCGACCGGCCGAGCGGTCCGCGGCGGTCCATCTCGTTGGCCGAGGGCGCGATCTCACGGGCGATGACCTTCCGCGCGGCCTCGAGGAGCTGCTGCTGGATGGAGGTCAGATCGAAGTCCATCGCGTTGCGGTGAGAATCGCGAATCGCAAACCGGAAGTCGAAGGGCAAGAGGTGGGAGCCCCAGCGATTCTCGATTCCCGATTCACGATTCGCGGTCCCTCACGAAGATATGCACCGAGGCCGCGCCCGATTCGGCGCCGCTGACGCCGCCGCCCATCGTGTGGGTCATGCCGACTCGGGCGTCGGCCACTTGTCGGTCGCCGGCCTGGCCGCGGAGTTGCCACGTGACCTCGCAGACCTGGGCGACACCCGTGGCGCCGAGCGGATGGCCCTTCGAAAGCAGCCCTCCCGAGGGATTCACGCACACCTCGCCGGTCATCCCGCTGCGTCCTTCCTGGATGAACCGTCCGCCCTCGCCTCGGGCACAGAAACCGAGGTTCTCGTAGTGGGCCAGTTCGGCCGCCGTAAAGCAATCGTGCAGCTCGCACAGGTCCACGTCCCGCGGTCCGAGTCCGGCCTGGTTGTAGGCCACTTGCGCCGCGTTCGTCGTCGCGCGGGAGACGGTGATGTCCCACTCGGCCCCTATGCGGGGTTCGCCGGAAAGGAGGACGCTGGCGGCCACGCGAACGGAGGCATCGAGGCCGAGGCGACGGACGAGGTCCTCGCCCGCCACCACGGCGGCGGCCGCCCCGTCGCCGATGGGGGTGCACTGAAGCAGGGTGAGGGGATCGCAGATCATTCTCGACCCGAGAACCTCCTCCGTCGTCACTTCTTTCCTGTACTGCGCGCGCGGGTTGCGTGCGCCGTGCGCATGGTTCTTGACGGAGATGAGGGCGAGTTGCTCGCGCGTTGTGCCGAAGCGGGCCATGTGCTGTTGGGCGAGCATCGCAAACACCGAGGGCATGACGCGACCCATCGCGCCCTCGAGGTCGTCCTCGCGCGGGGGGATCACGCCCTTGATCGTGCTGGAGAGTTTGTCCATCCCGACGGCCAGGGCTGCGTCCGCCATCCCGTGAGCCACTGCAAGAACGGCGTAACGGAACGCGGATGAGCCCGAGGCGCACGCGTTGTCCACATTGAGGATTTCCATCCCGGTGAGGCCGAGATCGGCTAGGACGCGCTGGCCCGCGCACGTGCCCTGGCGAGTGTGACCGAAAAAGGCCATCTGGATTCGGCGGGGCGGAAGGCGGCTGTCCCGGAGGGCCTCGACGACCGCGGCGCGCGCGAGGTCCTCGATCCTCGTCTCGGGGAACTTGCCGAAGGGCGTCATCCCGACGCCGACAACGTAGACCTTGCGTTCCATGCGGCTAGGTCACGTCGCTGGACGGAACTTGTAGCACCAGATTTCTTTCCCGCCCTGTTCCCGCAGCGGACCGGCGGTCAATTCCATCGGGCGCCCGATCATCAGGTCGTCTTCCTTCCATTGATCGAGGAGGGCGAACACGCGAACACCCTCGGGAAGATCGATGTAGCCGATGGCATAGGGGCCGGGCAGATGGGGCAGGGGAACCCGGCAGATTGCGTAGGAATAGAGTGTGCCGCGGTCGGAAAGATTGATGGACTGCACCTCCGTGGTGAAACACCGTATGCACCACGGGCGGATGGGGAACATCACGAGCCCGCAGGCGGCGCAGCGGGCGCCCAGCAGGCGAGGGGGATCGCCGGGGCCGGCGGGGATTTCGAAAACGTTTGGCAGAAAGGGGGCGCGTTCCGGGGGCACGGTGGGTCAGGACCCCGTAGACGGGGTGTGGTACTTTCGTTCGAAGACCTCGCGCTTTCCGGCGGGCTTCGGGAGGGTGTTCGGAGACATCCACTGGATCTCCGGAGAGACCTTCAGGCGGGTGTGGAAGAGATCCTTGATGCGCAGCTCGATGGCGGGGAGGCGACCCTCGGCGCCGGGCGCGTGCTCGATCTTGAGCCGGAGTGGTGGGGTAACTTTCGGCGGAGGTTCGGTCAGGACGATCCGGAATTCCCCCGTCAGATCGCACGGCTGGAAGGCCGCGAGCACGCCTTGAATCCCGGCGGGATACACGATCACGCCTTTCACCTTTAGCATGTCATCCGTGCGGCCGACAAATCGCGAGCGGTATCCCGTGGCCCCGCAGGGGCAGGGCCGTACGAAGACCTGCTGGAGATCGCCGGCCGTGTACCTTATGAATGGCGCCGCACCCGGCCACAGCTGGGTCGTCACGAGTTCCCCGACCGCGCCCTCCTCGAAAGGGATCGGTTCCCGAGTCTCGGGATCGATCAATTCGTAGTAGTAGAAGTCATCCATCAGACGGTGAAGGCCGTAGTAGGACGTCTGCCCGATCCGTTCCCGCGGGGGAGAACAGGACATGTTGGGACCTTGCAGGTCGAAGACCCGTGCGCCGTAGGCGTCTTCCAGCCGGTGCCGCGTGTCCTCGATGCCGACGCCTGCCTCGCCTCCCAGGAGGAGGACTCGGAGGCCGAGCGAGCGGACTTCTTGGCCGATGACCCCCGGCGATTGTTCGATGAGGTGCAGGGCCAGCGACGGGGTGGCAAGAAGGGCGTGGGGACGCGTGAGTCGTGCGAACTTCAGCAGGCGAGCCGAGCCCGCCTCCGCGCCCACGGGCACGATGCCGAGGCCGAACGCGCGCGCCGCGAAGACGTTCGGGATCCCGCCGACGAACATGCCGAGGCCGAAGCCGATCATGACCCGCATGCCCGGCCTGAGCCCGGCCCGCCAGAAGGCGCGCGAGCGCCCTTCGCACCAGACGGCCAAGTCTTCATCGGAGAAGAGGTAGAACGTGGGTTCGCCTGTCGTCCCGGATGTGGCACAAAAGAGTCGCAGATCCTCCCGGGGTACGGCGAGGGTCGTTCCCAGTCCGTGCCCGGCCGCCCGCAACGACGTCTCCTGGGCACTGCGGTGATCTTCCTTCGTGAACAGGGGGACGGTGGCGCGGAAGTCTTCAAATGAGCGGATGGCGCGGGGACTGATCCGGTGGGTCCCGAAGAGATCTTGGAAATAGCGCGAGTGGCGGGAGACGTGCGTCAGGACGCCTCGGAGCCGACGAAGGCGCAGTGCATTGAGGCGGGCCGTGCCAAGCCGCGGCTCCACGCGCATGTTCCAATAGGGGCGGGCGGTGCGCGGTACTGTGTGGTGTGTGGACTTGCGGGCGCTCCCGCGTCGGGAGGGCGTGCTCATCTCATGGCGAGGTGGGCAGTGGACGCTCTTCGCCGGCTTTCACCCCGCACCGAGGCCCGGCGGCTTGCCGCGGGGAGGCAATCGCCCCCCCCTGAGCGTAGCACGGCGTTTGAGGGCCCGTGCGATCTCACCCCGCACAGCCCCGGTGCGGGGTTCACCGCCACCGGACAGCCACCGCAGTCGATCATTGACCTGAAGATGGTTTACCACATCCAGCCCTCCCCGCCCACACTCGGGCCGGTGAATCCGCTCGCGCTGCAGCGGCGTGTAGGGTCTACCACCAGAGCCAGAGGGGGCGGAGCGATTCTTTTCAGTACTTCAGAAGCATACCATTCATATCTCACAGGGGCGGACACGTGCGGGAAACATCTTGACAATATTTATACGTTTTGGTGAACGTCCCACCATGACCTTGCGGGGAGGGCGGGGAGCAAGAGAGCAAGAGAGATCTCTTCCTCGTAGGGACGGCGTCCTCGCCGTCCGTTGTGCGGGCCACGCCGCCCATCCAGGCAGGCGGCTTCGCTCGGGCGTTGACTCCTCATCGGGTGGTGCAGGCGTGAGGCCGCGCCGAAGCCCGCCCGCTCGATCCGTTTCCCTTCTGTTTTCGCTTCTGGTGGCATCGGTCTCTGCGTGTCACGGGGGCTCCGGGGGCGAGGAGACCCCGGATCTCGATGCAATCTTGCTGAGGACCTCGGGCCGCGTCCTCAAGGCGCAAGGGGGGCGCGCGTACACTCCACTGGGTGGGGTCCAGGTTTCGCTCCGTCACCCCGAAACAAGTGAGTGGATTCCGCTGGTGCGATCGGAAAGCGATGGTCGCTTTTCCCTCGAGAATGCCGAGATCGCGCTCGATGTGGTCCAATCCTTGACGGAGGCGGACAGTCCTGCGGTGACGTTTCGTCTTTCGGCGGACGGGCTCATTCCCATCGAGCGGGACGTGAGTCTGAAGGAAGACGCGGGCGGGGCGGTCGGCGAATCCGCCCCGCCCGGGGCGCAGGCCGGAGGGCGTGCCCCGCTGCCATTCGTCCTCCAGGCGAAGGCCTCGGGTGGACAGATCGTGCGTGGCGACGGCGGCCGGATCGAGTCGGAGGAAGGGGCCGTGGCGGCCGACATTCGCAGTACGAGCGATGCTCGGGGCAGCCTGCTTGCGATGACTTCGTACGTCTCGGAGTTGGCGCTGGAGCGTCGGCTCCCGCCGGGGCTTCGGATGATGGCCGGGGCGCACATGGAGAGGCTTGCCGGTGCGCCCCATGGTGCACCCGGGCGCCGCGGGAATTTCGGCTCGCCCTCCCTGGACTCGCCGCGGCACGCGGCACAGGGCCGTCCTGGCCCGCGCCGCACCCCGAGCGGGCCGCTCACCAGCTTCCCTCTCATCCGAACCCGTGGCCGCGTGCCCGACTCCGTGCTCTCCCAACTGCGCCTTTTCGTTCTGGACCCGGACCAAGGTTGGGTGGATCGGGGGGGAACGTTCGTTCGCAATCCGCGCACATCGGATGGGCAGGTCGCCAACGGCTACGTCGGCCTCGACATGGAAGGCCCGGACGGCTTCCTTCTGAGCGGTGATGAGGCCGCCCCGGCCCTCGAGGGCGAGACGTCGTGGCTCGTCGCCCAGCCCCTGGCCGACACCTACACACTCACGGGCACGGTGGTCGATGCGGAGCAGCGTCCCGTGGATCTCGCCACGGTCTTGGGGGGCGGTGCCGTCGCACTATCGGGAGCGGACGGTTCCTTCGTCTTGGATGGCGCCGCCCCAGAGGCCCTGGCCTCCGCCGCACTTTCCCCTCGGCGCTCCCACCGCGCGGGCGACAGTGTGATTCCTGTTTCGGCCGAGAAACCCGGCTACACATCCGCCACCGCCCTGGCCAACACGGAGAATCCGTTCGGTCTGCTGCTTGTCCTCCAGCCCGCGCCCACCACCGCCGCGGTGCGCGGATCGGTGCTTTTCCAAGACGCCTCCCCGGCCGTGGGCGCGAGTATCCTGCTCGCAATCTCACCGGGCTATCTCCAGCCGTCCCTGACTCCCTACGTGGACAGCCCCATCGCCCGCGGCGAGGCCACGGACCTCGAAGAGGCGGAAATCCCCGCTTCCCGCCTCGCGTGGAGCGTAGACCTGACCTCTGTGCCCCCCGTACGGCTCGACGCGTTTGCCTCCAGCATCCGCTTGTCGTCGCTCGTGGACGGACTCCACCGCCTCGGTCTGACGGCCCAGGACTCCGACGGCCATGAAACGCGGCTGGAACGCGAGGTCCTGACGGCGACCGATCACATCGTGGATGTCGTGCCGATCGTTCTCCCTGCGCGCATCCTCGAGAGCGTCACGGATGCGGAGGGCGCCTTCCGATTCGGGAACGTCCCGACCGGCACTCCGGCGGTCCTCCTCCTGCGCGGTCCCTACAAAGACTGGCAACCGATTCCCTTGGGACCCCTCGACCCGGGCGAGGAAGACGTGCAGACGTTCACCGTGGCTTCCGACCCGCCGGCTCAGGCGATATTCGATGCGGCGGTTCTTCCCCTCCTTGAGAACCATCAATGCCTGACATGCCACAGCGGCGCCGACCCGCAAGGAGGTGTGGACCTGGCCGGCGCCCAGGCCACCATTGATTCCCTGGCCGCCCACGGGATCCCGCTCACCGACCTGCTCGGCTACTTCAGCCGACAAGAACGGGGGGAGATCTTCTATTGGATTGAGAGCGTGGCCCCCGAGCTGAGCAACACGGCCCCGCACGTGGGTCCCATCACGATCTCACCTGCCGGCACCGCCGAGGTCCACGAGACGATTTCCTTCTCCGCTGCGGTGTCCGACCCGGAAGGGGACCAACTGAGCGTGGTGTGGACCAGTTCCCTTCAGATCACGCCTCAAAACCCTGACGGCAGGATCTTTGAAGAGACGATCGCCGGTTCGGGGACGAGTTCGTTTTCCCTTCCTCCGACGTCGCTCGCCCTGGGCACTCACGGCATCACGGTGACGGCCACCGACGGCGGCGGCCGGTCCTCGTCGGCCCAAGCGGTCTTGGAGGTCTTCAACACGCCTCCCACCGCTTCCATCGTCTCCCCGCAGGCCGACGAGCGCTTCTGCACGAACGATGAGATCCAAGTGCCGCTCTCGGGTTCGGCCTTGGATCCCTTCGAGGCGGGTCCTGCCCTCAGCGCCGAGTGGTTGGCGCGTCGGGGAGACATCACCGTCTCCATCGCCCCCTCGCAGCCGATGGAACCCGGCCCCGAGGGAACCTCGCTCTCCAACGCGAGCGGGACCCTCTACTTTTTCGAGGGGGTCACGGAGATCACACTCAAGGTGAAGGACTCCTTCACGGCTGAGGCGACCGCGCGCGTGGAGGTCTTGGTGGGGGACACGGACCCCCTGCCCGTGATCACGTCGCCTCCGGAAGAAACCGTCTTCCACAGGTTCGAGCCGATCGCGTTCGAGGCGACCGTCACCGACGAATGCGACGCCGCCGAGACCATCTTCGGCGAGTGGAGAAGCAATCTGGATGGGATCCTCTTTGCCGGTTTCCTCGACCGCGCGGATCCAGGCGAACCCTCCGCGGGCGTCAGCCGGTTCACCAAGGCCCTCAGTCCGGGCCGGCACTACATAACCTTCACCGCCGCGGACCCCGGTGGACACTTCACCACCGCCAACCTCCTGGTGATCGTGGAGGGGACGCTCACGCTGAGTGTGGCCGAGGGGTTCTCCTCCCCCGGCTCGCTCGCCTACGACAACACCCAGACCTTCCAAGACGACTTCAACGACGCCACCTTCGAGGACCTGTGGTATCCCTTCGTCGCGCTCGCCGACGGCTTCACCTTCCCCTGGCAACTAACCCAGGAGGGCGGCGTCCTCGTGACCGAATTGGGCACCACCTTCAACCCCATTCCCCAAGGCAGCTTCTGGGCCTTTGTTGGCTTGGCCAGCCGCCTCACCTTCCCCACCAGCCAGAGCTTCTCGGCTCAAGCCGATCTGAGCGTGGATGCCTTCACGTTCGGATGGACGGATGTGAGCATCAGTTTCATGATGTTCCGGGGGCAGGTCGATGGGACCACCGTGCGCATCCTGTGCGTCGAGGACACGCTGTTCGGCAACCGCACGTGCGATCTGACGGGAACCCAGAGCAGCCTGGACGTTCAGGGCCCCCAGTCCGTGCCCAACTTCAAGGGCCAGCCGCTTGTGGCCAGGCTGGTCCACGACGACGCGGCGAATACCCTGCACGCCGAAGTCCTCCTCAACGGCACTCCGATCTTCACCGAGACGGCCGCTTGGACCGCCTCCGGCAGCATGATGTTCGCGATCGGCGTGGAAGCCAACACGATCAACCAACTCTCGTACATGCGGGCCACGTGGGACCGCTTTGCCACGGACCTGATTCTGGACGGCTACCGGGCTTCGCTCACACCCCTGCGCCTCTCGGCCTTCGATTACGTCCCCCCCCAGGTCCCCAGCACGTTCATCAGCCAGGCGGAGCCCAACACCTCGCTCGGCCTGCAAAGCTACCAAGCCGTGTCGGCGGACGAGACCCCCGTCCTGCTCCTTTCGGGTGATCAAAATCTCAACGCGGCCCTCGTGAGCGTGCGGCGCGGAGGTTTCTCTCACCCCTACCAGACGCTCTACACCACCGAGGACGCCCTCGCCGCACTGCCCCTGGCGGGTTGCGGTGATTCGTGCAACACGGACGCCTTCACGCCGAATGCGTTCCTGGCGGGGGGATTCGGTTCCGACTTCACCTGGAACCTGGGCACGCAGGACGCGACCGTCGTCGAGTGCACGGCCTCCACCCCGCCTGGCTGCCCGGCCTACATCGCGCCTTTCGGCTTCATCGTCATGCCCTCCAACTCCAGCGGGACCAAGAGCGAAGAGGTCCACCTGGACAACGCCCGCGTCGAGATCTGCCCCACCTTCAGCGCCATCGGCCTCACCGGAGACAAACCGGTCTTCGACTGCCCGCCCGGCGAGGGAACCGTCTTCACGGACGATTTCTCCACCACCGGCGTGTCGGCCTGGGTCTACTCGGGGGCCGATACGCCCGATGGCACCATCCCCCCGGCCGATCCCGAAGGGGAGGTCAAACTCCAGGTGACAGGGGGCGAGACGGTGGTGTCCAAGGGCGTGACGCTGCCCTCGACGTGGGACGCCTACTACCGCGGCCTCATCTACACGGGCTTCGGGACGTTCTCGTTGCCATACGATCAAGCATGGAAGCTCAGTTTTGACCTTCGATTCGGCGCGTCCAACGGCGCGTTCCTCACGCCGTTGCCCATCATGCTCGGGAGGGCCCTGAATCTCTTCTACACGAGCAACGATGCCGACGCCGCCGGGATCGCACCCCGCCACGGGGCAGGGTTCTACAACGGGCCGGCCTTTCCCTATCCCCTCTTTGCCCTCGAGGATGGTCTCGCCGCCATCGGCGCATCCAAAACGTTCGTTGCCACGGACTCGGCCTACCACAGCTACGTCTTCGAGTTCTATCCGGATGTCCGGCGGGTCTACGTCCTTCGTGACGGCGTGCTCCTCATCAACAAGCCCTTCTGAACATGCGCCGCGTCCTGCGCCCCGTGCTGTCCGCCGGCTGGCGGATGCATACGGGGTTGCGCCCCTTCGCCTTCCCCCTCAAGGTCATCCTCTTCCTCCTGGTCCTCCTCGCCATCACCTGCGGCCAGGATGGCGACAAGCCCCCGAGGCCCCACCTGAGCCTGACGGTCGTTCGAGGGCGCGTCCTCGGGCCGGATGAGCAGCCCCTGCCGGGCGCCGTCATCCGCGCCCACAAGATCGTCCCCGAGGGCGAAACCGAAGAGATCGCCGACGATGAGATCGAGGACTTGGAAGACCTGCACGAGGAGAAAGTGGAGGCGATCGAACGGATCGAAGGGAAGCTCACGTACTTCTCCGTGACCGGCCGCGACGGCTTTTTCAAGCTCTACGTCCTGCGGGGCGGCGACTACGTCCTCCGGATCGAGAAGAAGGACTACAGTTGGGTCAATCGGTCCGCGCGCGCGATCAAGGGGCGGACGGTGGCCGTGGAGACGTCCATCCTGGTCCCGCTGGACGGCGCGGTCACGCGGATCGGGCCGCAAGGGGGCGTGGCCACGAACTCCGACGGCTCCGTTCGAGCCATCATCCCTGCGGGCGCACTCTCGTCTCCCGCCGACATCCGCCTGACCGTTCTCAAACAGAGGGAATCCCACCCCGGTGCCATGGATCTTCGCCTCGTTCCGCTCAACGTGGTTCTGGCGGAGCCGGACGGGATCACCTTCAACGTCCCCATCAAGCTCCAGTCGAGCCTGTGCACCACCCATTTCGACCCGGAACCGGCCCAAGGCGTCCCAGCGGCCTTCTGGGACGAGGCCGTGCAGGACTGGCAGGCGCTGCCCAACGCGACGCTCTCTGAGGATGGCCAGTATCGGGAGATCACCACCACCCACTTCACGGCCTACGCCGCGTGTGGGGTCGCCTACGATTGTCCGACGTGCAGTTGCCCTTGTTGCGGCAGCGGGTGTGGTGCCGGGGGCGGGGGGGATGGGGCCGGTGGCGGGGGAGGAGGGGGGTCCTTTGCCCCGCGCCGCCAAGGGGGCACGCCGGATGACGGCGGAGCAGGAGGGGCGCCCGGCAGCGGCGCAGGGGGCGGCGTCGCATGCGGAACCTGCCCGCACACCTGCTCCAGCGCCCCGGGGGCGGGCTCCACCCTCGACTACGGCGCGGGTTCGCTTCAACAGGTCCATGAACTGCCCCGCGTGAATGTCCTCGGCACACCGTATGCACCCCGGCTCTTGTATGACACCGCCGGCGTCCTGCCCAAGATTCCCTTGGAATATGACTTGGCCGGGGCCATGCTCCAACGCTTCGGCGTCGTGAATTGGGACGGGCGTGTGCGGTGGGAGATCGTTGATCTGGCCGGCCTGAATCAACGGGGTACCGCGATCTTCCCCTATTTCGACGTGACCAGCCCTGAGAAGATGGCGCTCGTCTGGCCGGGCACCGATCCGGCGGGCACGCCTTTGCCCACCGGCAGCTACCCCTACCGGACGAAAATGACGGTCAGCGTGCCCCTCAAAATGGTCAATCTGCTTCCCTACTGGGGCGCGCCCTTGCGACTGGCCACCGAACAACGGCTTCAGCAAGACACGTTCTTCGACATCGAGACGTCTTTCGAAGGACGGATCGGGGTGGCGAACCTGGCCGGGAGCCCCTTTGGAAACGGTTGGGACCTCGCCGGCTGGTTGCGACTTGTGGAGGACCCGGACGGGTATGTCACGCTCTTGGACCCGGGCAAGCGGCCGCTGGTGTTCACACCGGGACTCTCGCCCGACACTTTCCTCAGCCCTGCCGGCGATTTCTCCACCCTCACGAAGGAACCCGGCCGGCACACCCGCCGCCTCAAGGACGGCACGATCCAAGTCTTCGCCCTCAGCGTGCAAGGACAGGGCAGCCGAACGTGGTTCTTGACTTCCGACACCGATCGCAACGGCAACACGTATCGGTACGAGTACGATGGCGGCCTCCTCACGGCCCTCGTGGCCCCCACGGGGGCGACGTGGGACTTCGAGTACGAGGAGGGGCGCCTCTCGTCCATCCTCGATCCGGCCGGTCGCGTGACCCGTTTCGAGGTGGATGCCGAGGGCCGGCTCACGCAAGTGACCGATCCCGACGGCTCGGCCCGCGCGTTCGAGTACGACAGCCGCGGCCTGATGACCCGCAAGGTGGAGAAGGGCGGGGGGGAATTCGCCTACGCCTACGATGACCGCGGGTTCCTCAAGGAGACCCACAGGCCCGACGGGGGCGTCTACTTCTCGCGCAGTGTGTACGAGGCCTTCCCGTCCGTGGGGGAGGACCCCTTCGTGGTCCAGAGCATCTCTTTGAGCGACAACCGGTTCTTCGACGAGCTCACCGATCCCAACGGGAACGTCCGGAAGGACGCGAGCTACTCCCTCGTCCAGCCGATCGAAGGCACCACGCAGACGCTGCTCTATCAGGTCAAAGAGCGCCACTTCCCGGACAGGGCCGTCACGAAGGAGTTTCGGGATTCCCGAGGCCTGCTCCTCAAGGCGGTGGATGCCCTGGGGGTGGAGACCGTGAACACCTACGATGAGGTCGGGAACCTGCTCTCGACCACGAGCGGCGGGTGCACCTCGTGCGGTTCCCAGACCGGCTCGCCCACGCCCCTGAGCACGACGTACACCTATGACCCCCGGTTCAACCAAGTCACCTCCGTCACCGACCCGAACGGAAATACCACCACGTTCGAGTACGACGAGTGGGGCAACCTCACGAAGACGACCGATGCGCTGGGCCAGGCCACGGCGATCGCCTACTACCCGAACGGCCTCCAATCCCTCATCGCCGATGCCTCGGGGGCCGTCACGAGATTCCTCTACGACCCAAGCGGCAACCTCGCCTCGATCACCGATCCCTTGGGCCACTCGACCACGCTCACAAACGACGCCTCCGGCAACGTGATCCGTCAGACGGATGCCAACGGGATTGCGACCGAGTACCGCTACGACGTGATGAATCGGCTGGTCAAGGTGGTGGATGCCCTCCAGGGGGTGACGACGTATGAGTATGACGCAGACGGCAACCTCAAGGCCGTGGTGGATGCCAAGGGCCACACCACGCGGTTCACCCACGACGCGCTGGATCGTCTGACGGCGATGGTGGACCCCTTGGGCCACACCGAGAACTACACGTATGACCGCAACGGCAACCTCGTGAAGAAGGTCAACCGGGATGGATCGTTTATGGAGTATCAGTACGACGCCCTCAACCGGCTGACCTCCAAGCGGGCTCCGGCTGCGACCGAGTCGGGGGGCTGGGGGCCGGAGGCCAAGTACGAGTACTACTTGGGAGGTCTGCTCGCCAGCGACGAGGCGAGCGGGGTGGGGATCATCCATCGCTACGAGTACGACTCTCTCAACCGCCTGATCGAGGAGAAGGTTGACAGTCGCGTGAACAGCGTGCTGAGGTACGCCTACGACGCCGTCGGCAACCGCCTCTCGGTGCACGCAGTCACGGGGTCACTGGATCACGGGCTCACGACGTATCGGTACGACGCCCTCAACCGGCCCGTCTCGATCGCCTCCGAGACGATGGGCACGGTGACCTTCGAGTACGACGCCGTGGGCCGGCGTGTGAAGAAGACCTATCCCAATGGCACCTTCACGACCTACCAATACGACGCCGCCTCCCGGCTGACGGCTCTGTGGAACCTGCGAACGAGTGGCCCGGCCGTCTCCACCTTCGACTACACGTATGATACAGTAGGCAACAGGACGAGCATGACCACGCTCGACGGCACCCACCGATACACCTACGACGGAACCACATTTTTGGCCCGAACTACGGCATGAGACCCACGGTTTCACTGGGGGGACGGTATGTGGCTTTCCAGCACACGCCGGACCCGGACCACGAGCCTATCGTTCGAGTGTTCGACATGCGGGAGAACCGTTTCCTCGACTTGGGTGGATGGGGCGGGGGGATAGGGGGCATGACCCCACATCTAGCGGGTGGTGGGCGCTACGTGGCCGTGAACGACCAGGGAGGTATCAGCGTCTTCGACGTGGAGGCACGCAAGTACGTGCGTCTGCCGGGTATCCGGTCTGCCGCGGGTGGAACGGAGGTGGGGGGTCCGACGCTCTCCTTTGGCGGCCGCTTCCTTTCTTGGGGGAGGTGTTGCAACGACGAAAAGGAATACTTTTATCTGTATGATCGTTCGGCGCAACGGATGGTGGATCTGCCGCCGCATGTGAGACGCGATGGCGTGACGATCTCACCGGAGGGCCGATACATTTACCTCACGTCAATCCGAGAGGCGGAACCAGTGGGAGGTGAGCGCCAAGAGGATCGGGACTATTTCTGTCTCTACGACCGCGGTCCCGGCACGGAGGACGAGGCGGCCCTCGCGGCCATGGGGAGCACGCCGTGAGAGGGATTGCGGATGGCTCACGAGGCTCCCGGAGAAACCGTTAGTCTACTTCCGTCACCTCCGGATCGCGCAGATCCCTTCCGACAACGATTCGGGTGTCTCCGTTTCGGTTCCGTATGGAGATATCCCATTCCTGCATCGTGCCTGCTCCGACGATCAGTTGCCGTTTCAGGTCGATGGCCACCAACGAGCGGGTGCTGATGAGGCTTTTCCCGATCCGAATGACGAGGACGGTTTCGCCTTCGATCTCCACGCCCCCACGTTTCCCTGCCGTTCCGAGTTCCCTGGGTTTCCTGTACGGCAGAAGGGCCTTCCGGGAAGGCAGTTGATCGGCGCGAAGGATGGTGAAGAAGGAGCCCGAGTCGAAGAGGGCCTGAGTCCTCTTCCTCGTTCCCTCGGTGGTTTGGATCGTGACGTTCAAGACGGGCTTGCTCACGGCTTCATGCTACTCTTGGGGCAAGGTCGGGGCAAGGCGGCTGCGCCGACGGTGATGGAAGTTACGTGAAGAAGCGCGACTTGCCGACGCGCCGAGTCCGGCCCATGAAGCGCCGCACCCATCGGAGCGCGGCAGCCACAGCGTCGGCAGGGCGGTGGCCGAGCGCGATGTGTCCCGCAATGGCGCTGGCGAGCGTGCAGCCCGTTCCGCGCACTTCGTACGGTACCGCCTTCCCGTTGGTGAACCACCGGTATTCCCGACCGTCGAAAAGGAGCTCGCTCTTGAGGTGACCCGAGCGCGGGAGCTTGAGCAGCACCCGTTGGGCCCCAAGCCGATGAAGTCGCAGCGCC
>JACPQY010000030.1 GCA_016190245.1 Nitrospirota bacterium
GGGCGTTTGGGAATACGGTTTATGCGGTGGCTCGGGGCGAGTCTGGGAGTGGCGGGTGCGAGATGGTGGGGACCGGCTCGGGTTCATCGGGTATGCTGACGGTGTTGCTGGCGCTGGGCGGCCTCTTCGCCGCCCGGCGCCGCGGTGCCCGCCCGCCGGCGGGGTTCGCGGCGTAGGTCTGAGCCAGTCCGCAACTGGCGTGTCGCTGCACGTTCCACTAGAATCCTCCTCCACAGACGCATGAGAATGCCACGTAACATGCCCCGCATCCCCTTGCCGAGGAAGGCATGGGGTCATGCAGTGTCGCCGCGTCCGCCGCGGCGGAGATGGCGCGGCATGGACCATGGCCTGCGGGGCTTTATCTCGTGGCACCATGCCATGTTGCATGCGGCCCATCCTGGGCCGCCACATCTCATGGCACCATGCCTTCCATGGCAAGGTGCCCTCAGTGGCAAGGTGCGTCCCTACGGACTGATCGTAGGGCCCGATTCTCACCTGCCCGTCCGTCCGCCGTGGCGGACTGGACAGGCGGGTCGGTCCGTTTGCTGAGCATGTCGTCGAAAAAAATCTATCTGGCGGCTGCGGCCGCAATCGTGGTTGGCTTGGCTGTCTTGGTCTGGGTCCGCGGAGGGCCTGGAAAGCTGTTCAAGCGGCAGGATCCCTCGAAAGACGTCAACAACGGGATCAAGGCGAGCGAATGGAAGCCCGAGGCGCTCAAGCCGATGATCCAGCGGGTCGCGGCCGAGCATGAGGCCCTCAAACCGCCTGAGGGCGAGGCACCTCCGACTCCGCCCGGAGAGCCTCCATTGGAGGAGATCCTGGAAGTGACCATGAACGGGTGGCGGGAGGCGATCCTGAGTCGAGACCCGACCACGCTGGCGGCCGTGGATGCGGAGATTGAGTCAAAGCCCGAGACCTACAAGCCGCTTCTTATGGAGCTGGCGAAGAACGAGCCCGATCCGCGGGTGCGTGCGTTTTCCGTCCGGCTGCTGGGCAGATACCGTTTCCCCGAATGCTTCGATCTCCTCGTCGCGCTTCTCGGAGGGGATCCCAGCCGGTACGTCCGCGAGAACGCAGCCTGGGCCTTGGGAGAGCTGGGGGATTCCCGCGCGGCGGATGTGCTCGATCGAGCGGCGGATGACGATGAGGTGGAGAAGGTTCGGGAAGAGGCCCGCGGGGCACTGGCCAAGCTTGGCGTGAAGTGAGGCGGCCGGCCGCGGGGCCAGGCCCGCTGCGAGAGCTCCTGGCGGCCGTGGATGCCCCACCGCCAGGGGATCTCTGCGTGACGGCCCCCGTATGGGCGCTGGCCTATCGGTATCGGCTCCAGGACCGGTTGGCTTGGCGTGTGGCCGAGGGATCGCTCAATGCCGATCCGAGCCTTTCCGCGGAGATGCACCACGTCCGCGCGGTGACGGCGGGACGAAACACCGCGCTTGAGCCGCACCAGTCGCGGCTGCTCGAGGGACTCGATCGGGAGGGGATTCCGGTCCTCCAGTTGAAGGGCTTGTCGCTCAGCCGCCGGCTGTATGGAGACATCGGCCACAGGGACACATCGGATCTTGACCTCCTGGTTCGGCGCGCGGATGTCTATCGCGCTCTGCAGCACTTGGCCGAACTGGGCTACTTGCCCGTCGAGGACGTGCCGCGCCTCGATCGTTTCCATCAAGTCCCTCTGGGCTACCGCGGCATCGGCGGGTGGCGGCCCTCGATCGATCTGCACTGGGCCCTCTGTGCCGACGAATTCGGCCCGCACGCCCGTTTCGATTTCTCGATCCCCGAGGAGGAGGTGTGGCGCCACTCGGATCCGAGTGCCCATGACTTGGACGATCACATGACCCTGACCGGACTGGTGCTCCACGCGTTCACCAACGCGTTCTCGCGTCTGCGCGACTTCGTGGACGTGTTGCATCTCGTCCACCGGGCGGCCCCTTCGCTGGATTGGCCGGCGTGGGGGGGGGATATCGCCAGATTCCGGCTCACCAAGGTGGCGGCATTCCTGTTCAGCCGCCTCGGGGAATGGTGGCGGATGGAGCTGCCGCCGGAGGTGCACGGCCTCGCGGACCGTGAAGCCGGGCTGGGGGGCCGTCTCGCCTATCTTCGGAACGCCCCCTTTCGCGGCGATATTGGGGGCTGGCGGGAGAAGTTGAGCACGCCTCTGTTTTTCGAGCCGGCGCCGAGGGTCGTCCGCGCGTATCTCCGGTTCGTTCCGTTGCTCGGGCGCGCATGGTAGGATCGCCACTCTTACTCGGGAGGTGATGATGTCCAAGTTCGAGCAGACGACGTTGGGAAGCACCGGTCTCAAGGTGGGACGGCTGGGGATCGGTTCGAGCTATGGCGTGGGCGCGGCCGAGATCGAATGGGCGGTGGAGCGAGGGGTGACCTATCTCTATTGGGGTTCGGCGCGTCGCCCCGGGATGCGTGATGCCATCCGGTCTCTCGCGCGGAAAGATCGTACGCGCATCCAGGTCGTGGTCCAGAGCTACACTCGTCTTGCGACCCTCATGGAGTGGAGCTTGGACCGGGCACTGCGGGACGGACGGATCGACCATGCGGATGTGCTTCTTCTCGGCTGGTGGAATGGTGAGCCGCCCCGGCGGATCGCTGACGAGGGGAGGCGACTCAAGGAAAAGGGCAAGGTTCGCTTCCTGGCCCTTTCGAGCCACCACCGTCCGTTTGCCGCGCGGGTGCTCCGGGAAAAGTTAGTGGATGTTCTGCACGTTCGCTACAATGCTGCGCACCGCGGCGCGGAGAAAGAAGTGTTCGCTTTTGCCAAGCCAGGGGGGCCGGGGATCGTGACCTACACGACGACGCGCTGGGGGTCGCTCCTGCGCCGGCCCAAGGGGCTGGAGGATTCCGTGCCGGTGCCCGGCGCGACCGACTGCTACCAGTTCGCGCTGACGAATCCGATCGTGGATGTAGTCATCTGCGGCCCTGCGAACCGCGCGCAGCTCGAGTCGGCCGTGGCGGCGCTCAAGAAAGGTCCCATGCCGAAAGACAAGATCGAGTGGATGCATCGCGTGGGGGAGGCCGTCCACAAGCAACCTCCGAGCTACACATGGTTCATGAGGACCGTCGCCGCTCTCGATCTCAGGAAAGGCGCCAGCCCGCCGTAGGGCACTCGATCTGTCCCGGCTGGCCCCTGGCTTGCGCCGCCAGAGAGGGCGTGGGGGGACGGCCCGCAGCAATGCGGGCGCAGGACCTACGGTAGGTGGGCTTGGGCCAAGGGTTTTGAACCAGACCGCAGGCGCCAGGGCGGCAGAAGCTCTTCCTTGGCGAGGTCCTGCAAGAGCAGTTCGGAAAAACGGTGGCTTCCCTTTTCGTTGAGGTGGCCCCAGTCCGAGAACAGGGCCGGATCGGAATTGATTTCGCCGACGCGTTCGCCGTTGTAGTTCAAGTAGGGAAGGCGTGTTCGGTGGACTACCTCATCAACCACGGTGGGACTTTCGCCCTGAATGGATCGGCCTCCTAAGTACTCGGGCACCTGGACAAATACCACATCGAGACCGTCCTCCTGGATCATGGAGAGCAGGGTCTCGAGAGCCCTGACCTGATGTTCGTCGTGGTGCAGGGCAATGGCGCGCGGCGCGAGGCTTGAGCGGTGCTCGAGCGGAGCGTAGCCATGATAGAACTTCTCCATCGCGACGTCGTGGTAGTCTGTTCGCGCAACAAAGATGGTTTCGAAATAGAACCTTTCCTTGATGAGTGGATAGCGATTCATGATCAGTGTTCTTCTGGAGGTATCCGGACTGACGAGGAGCCGGAGGAATAGTTCGACCGGGAAGTACTCACTGTCATCCTCGAATTGCCTTTTCCAGAGGTTCTCGTCGAACATGAACCAGTCAACGGCGTACAGGATCGTCGAGGGCCGGTGGGGGGATCTGCGGAAAAGGTTCTCGTACCAGTTCAGATAGTACCGGGGACTGCTTCCGGCGATGGCGAAGTTATAGACCTCCACTCCCGCCCGCTCGAGCACTCCGGGATGTATGCCGTAGCTCGCGTGAGAAGAGCCAAAGATAACAAGTTCCGCACGAACTTCCGGGGTCAGCAGCTCCGCGAACTGGAGCTCGGTCGACGTGGTGACGTTACCAGCCATTCGGGCATTCAGCAGGATGGCGAGGACGAGGAGCGAGGCGGCCACTCCACCTGCCCGCAGGAGGAAGCGGGCGACGCTGGCCCGCTGGCTCGGGTTTGGAATAGCAGGGTTTCCAAGAGGCTGCTCCGACGTCCGTCGGAGCCAACCCCAGTGTCGAGCCGACATCAGGCGGACAACCAACCATGAACGGACGCGTCCAGCTTCCCGGGAGGGTCCCCGTGACTTCCGGCCTCTAAAACTGAAAATAGATGAATGAGTTGCTGTCATAGTTGCCCCAAAGCAGGATCGCAAGGACGATGGCGTCGTAGCTCGCCCATCTGAACCACACGGGTTTCTGAGTGAACCAGACATGGACGGAGAAGCGGCTTTGGAGTTTCTGCACGTAGACCATGAGGCCCGTCACAAGGACGGCGACAAGCAGGCCCCTTCTCCCAAGTCCAATCTGGGTGACAAGTCGGTCGATACCGGCCAAGCTGGAGACCTCCAACCAGCCTGTGGTGAGATTCCTCGCGATGTAGAGCGCGTCCGGTACCGTATTCGCCCGGAAGAAGATCCACGCAAAGCACACCAGAACAAACGTCACACCGATCCTGATCCGCCTGTGAACACCGGGATGACGCGAGAGCCCGCAGCGCTCGGCCCACGTCGTGCGGTAGGTCTGTGTAACGCGAGCGCCGACCATGTACAGGCCGTGGAGTCCGCCCCAGATCACAAACGTCCAACTCGCTCCATGCCAAAGGCCGCTGGCAAGAAAGACGACAAACACGTTAAGGGACCACCGTGCGAACGAGACCTTCCGCCCTCCCAGCGGCAAATAGACGTAGTCCCTGAACCAGGCGGAGAGCGACATGTGCCACCGGCGCCAGAAGTCAGAGATCGACTCCGCGGCGTACGGCCTTTCGAAATTCGGGCTCAGGTGGAAGCCGAGAACACGCGCCGAGCCGATCCCGATATCCACATAGCCCGAGAAGTCACAGTAGATTTGCAGGGCGAAACAGAAGGTGGCGAGGACGAACTGAGGGCCGTTGCCGTCCGCCGGATTGGCATAGACGTGGTTCACGACCACGCCAAGACGGTCGGCGATGGCCAACTTCTTGAAGAAGCCCCAGGCCATCAGCGAGAGCCCACTCGTTGCGAGTGTGTAATCGAACCTTTGGCGGTCACGGAACTGTGGGAGCAACCTGCCGGCCCTCTCGATCGGCCCGGCCACGAGTTGAGGGAAGAAGGACACGTAGAGCGCAAAGATGCCGAGATGCTGTTCGGCTCGTTGGGTGCCGCGATAGACGTCGAATGTGTAGCTTAGGGTCTGGAATGTGTAGAAGGAGATCCCGACGGGCAGCAGGAAGTTGTGTTCAGGCAGGCTGACCGTAGAATCGGCCAAGCGGAGCACCGAGTTGAGTGAATGGGAGAAGAAATTGTAGTACTTGAAGAAGGCCAGCATGCCGAGGTTGGAGAAGAGGCTGAAGAAGAGGAACAGTCGGCGAGTGCGGCGGTTCTCTATGCGCGAGATGCGCAGCGCAGCGTAGTAGTCGATGAGCGTGGAAAGGAGGACCAAGAGGCCGTACGCGGGCTTCCAAGCTGCGTAGAAGTAGTAGCTGGCGCCCAGCAGAAGGGCCCATCGAAGGCGGTGGGGTGCGGCGAAGAAGAACACCACGACCATGGGAAAGAACACCAGGAAGCCCAGCGAATTGAACTGCATGGCGAACTGGGCTCGGTCAGGGATTCGTGTCTGGTGTCGAGTAGGTGCCTTCTATCAGCCAGGAAGAGCCGTGCTTGGTGCGCGTGTAGCTCTGCCGGCGGCAGCCTGAAGAAGTCCAAACGACGCCGAGCCGGGACCGGCCAGGCCGGGACAGGCAACGGTTCACGAAGCCGAGATTGGGTCGCCGAGGCGCCCGGCTGGATGTTGCTTCACTCATCGGGATCCCCCCGTCAAAGCGGAACCCGTAGCCCAGCTTGCATCACGCAACGGGGATGCCAGAGTGTGATCTAGATCGCAATTCAATCAATACGGATGTGGTTTTGAGAAGATACGACACATCGCCCGTTGCCGATCGCAGGAGTCAGCAGGGGCGGCGCAAGGAAGAGTTTCAACACGGGTGCCGATTCTTCTGACACCGACTCCAGCGACTGTTGCCCCTCCCGCGCTCCTGTCATCAAGGGAATTCCCCCCGCCTCCGGGGGCTGGGCGGCTGCTCAAAATGGCGGACGTGCGGTTGGTGCGGATTCGGCAGGGTGTTCCATTCCCGGCGAGGGAGCGGGAGGGCCCCTTGGGGCTCAGGCCAAGTCTCGGACGAGGGAGGAGATCTTCTTGAAGGCTTCCGTGCCCGCTTGGCGGGTCCAGCCGAAGATGAGCGTTTCAGTCGTGGTCAGGCAGGCGCCCTCTTCGGCCATGAGGGCGAGGGCGGTCTCGTAGTCGAGGAGCTTCCGGGAGCAGACGGCGTCGCGCAGGACGTACGGCTTGTAGCCGCCGCGCAACAGGCCGGCCACTGTCTGGTAGACGCAGACGTGCGTTTCCATGCCGGCCACGACGATGTGGGGGCGGTCGAGATCTTGAAGCTTCTGCATGAACCCGGGGACGTCGGAGCAACTGAATGCCAGCTTCGTCACGGGTGGGGTTTCAGCGAGCAACGCGCGAATCTCAGGGAGGGTGGGGCCGAGTCCCTTGGGGTACTGCTCGGAATGGACGATCGGCACACCGTACACGGCAGCGGCCTTGAGGAGGGCCTGGGTATGCTTGAGGACCCGCGGCTTGAGCGACTCGTTCATGGCCGGCCAGAGCTTCTCCTGGAAATCTATGAGGGCCACTACCGTGTCCTCGGGGGTCGGGATCGAGATCGGGCGCATCATGGGATCAAGGGGAACGCGTGGGGCCCTGGGCTAGCGGAGGCGTGAGCCGCATCCCGTGAGCGTATCACGAAGAGCCGACGATGCAACGCGCGGAGGGAGTGGTTGCCAGGGGAGGGTGCGGGGCTGTGGCGCTGCCGTGCTATGCCATCGGACCGGTTCTTTGTGGTTCGCCGGGTCGGGGTGTAGGCTAGGGGCCGAAAGGAGGCGAGGATGCGGCGGGATGGCCCACGCGTGACCTCACCATGACGTCAATGGCCGATCCTGCGGCGATGTTCACGGAGCGGAATCGCAGCTACGTCCGTTTCGTCCGATCGGTCTTGTACCCGCAAGGGCTCCGATCCTACTTTCTCCGATCACCACGCCTGCGGACGGGGCTCCGCGTCCTCGATGCGGGCTGTGGAACGGGCATCCTGACACTGGCGCTGCATGAGGCTTGCCTTAGGCGGGGCGTTCCACCGGTCGCTCTCGACGCCTTCGACCTCACGCCCGCGATGCTCGATCGCTTTCGGGAAACGCTCGCCGCGAGAGTGATCAACGGTATCGCCACCACCCAGGCCGATGTTCTGCACCTGGAGGCCCTTCCCCCTTCCTGGACAGGGTACGATCTCATCGTTTCGGCCTCGATGATGGAATACCTGCCGCGCCCGAGCTTGCCTGACGCCCTTGCCGGCCTGAAGGCTCGCCTCAATCCGGGAGGCAGCTTGGTGCTCTTCATCACGAGGCGGAACTGGCTGATGAACCTGATGATCGGACGCTGGTGGGAGTCGAATCTCTACGACGCCGGGGAGATCGAAGGGGCGTTCCAGCGCGCCGGATTCTCGAGGGTGGTGTTCGGGAGTTTCCCGGGCTTCTTCCGCTATCTGGCTCTCTGGGGCTACATCGTCGAAGCGGAGGCATGAGGAGTGGGCGCGGGTTCGGCCAGGGTTCACACCGTCACCGGGGCGTTCGGATACTCCGGGAAGTACATCGCCGCGCGCCTCCTTGACCGCGGGATCGAGGTCCAAACGCTCACTAATTCCGTGGATCGCGCCAACCCGTTTGGCGGCCGAGTTCGGGCGTATCCGATGAACTTCGACGACACGCGTGGGTTGGTCAAGGCCCTGTCGGGAAGCGACGTCCTGTACAACACCTATTGGGTGAGGTTCAACTACTCGGGTGGGAAAGTCTCGTTCCTTCATTCCGTGGCCGTTGAAAACACGAAGAAGCTGTTCGCAGCGGCGCGGGAGGCGGGGGTTCGGCGTGTGGTCCACGTGAGCATCACGAATCCTTCGAAAGACTCGCCCTACGAGTACTTCCGGGGCAAGGCGGAATTGGAGGAGGCGCTGATCGGGTCCGGGCTGTCGTATGCCATCCTCCGCCCGACCGTCCTTTTCGGGGAGGAAGACATCCTGATCAACAATATTGCCTGGCTCCTGAGGCGATTCCCCGTGTTCGGCGTGTTTGGGGGCGGCACCTACCGATTGCAGCCCATCTACGTGGACGATCTCGCAGAGTTGGCCGTGCGATACGGGGCGTCTCGCCAGAACCTCGTCGTGGACGCGATCGGGCCGGAGACGTTCACCTATCGGGAGCTGGTGCGCACGATCGGCGAGATCATCCGAAAAAGGCGGCCGATCCTGTCCATCCCGAATCGGTTGGGGCTGCTCGCGGGGAGGCTCGTGGGCGCGTGGGTGGGTGATGTGACCATCACCGGCGAGGAGATCCGCGCCTTGTCCGCCGACCTACTGCACACAAGTTCACCACCTGCGGGGAAGACGAGACTGACGGAGTGGGCGTGGGCCCACAAAGACACCTTGGGTGTTCGATATTCGAGCGAGCTTGCGCGGCGGAGGGACCGGCGGAAGTCGTACGAGGAGTTGCGCGGGCGCTAGCACGCGGGATGGGCGCGGCTGGAGTGGTTGGCGGAAAGGGCGAGACAGAGGTGGCCAGGCCTTCGGGATGAGGTTATGATCCCGGCCGTGCGTCGAGCACGCTCACGTCAGATCATCACACTGACGACGGACTTCGGGGACCGAGACTGGTTCGTGGCTTCGATGAAGGGGGTGATCCATTCCATCGCGCCGGGTTGCGAGATCGTGGATGTGAGCCACCAGATCGCTCCGGGCGACGTGAGGGCCGCGAGCTTCATTCTGGCGGCCGCGGCGCCATGCTTTCCGCAGGGGACGATCCACGTGGGAGTGGTGGATCCGGGGGTAGGAAGCGCGAGACAGGCCATCGCCATCGAGACCGGGCGGGGAATCTACGTGGGGCCGAACAACGGGATCTTCACGCACGTGATGGCCGCGGAGGGGCTCGAGCAGGCCGTGCGTCTCGACCGGCCCAAGTATTTTCGCCGTCCGGTCAGCTCCACGTTTCATGGGCGGGATGTTTTCGCCCCCCTGGCGGCGCAGCTCGCCCACGGGGTGCCTCTGGGCCGCTTGGGGTCGGTTGAGGGTGAGATTCTGTTCCTGGATCAGACGACCCCAATCCGCGCGGACAGCGGATGGCGGTGTCGGATTCTCTACGTGGATCGCTTCGGGAACGCGATCACGGAGATCAGCCGGGGGTGGTTGGGAAGCCACCGGATGCGGGCGAGCGACCTGGAGGTGAGGGTCGGCCGGCGTGTCGTGCGCGGCCTCGCGAGATCCTATGCCGAGGGATCAGCGAGCGAGCTGTTCGCGATCTTCAACTCGCTCGACCTGCTCGAGCTGAGCGTCAGGGGGGGGAACGCCGCTCGCCGGTTCGGGTTGCGAGTCGGGCAGGAGGTACTCGTCCGCCCGAGGCGGGGAGGGGCGGCCTGAATTGTCCAGCGTGAAGACGCGGGCTGCCTGTCCGCCACGGCGGACTACCGGGAACTGGAATCCGGGGTAGGCGCACCCGTGGAATGGGGCACAGCAGGCGTTGAGCCTGCGAGCCTCGCACGACGGGCGATCATTCCGCCACACCTCCTATCTGAGGCGGTCCTCGCGAAGGAGGCGGAAGAAATGCCGCCAAGCGAAGATGAGCGGCAACCGGCGTTCGAGCGGGGTGAGATGGATTCTCTCGCCTTGACTGCGCTCGATCTTGTCCACGAGGTACTCCGTCCAGTTCTTGAAGAGCAGGATGTATTTCACGAGCCGCCATTTCCCGTTCCGGCGGGAGCGGGCAATCAGAGGATCGGCTAGGCTGTGCAGGTCGGTGGGATCCGCGGCGACCCGGTAGGACGATCCGACGCCGGCCACCCAGCCGCAGCGTTCGAGATGCCGTAGGATCGTGCCATACGCGCGCGCATAGAAGTCGCGCTCCGCGGCGAGGAGTCCCTCGATTTTCCCTTTCTCCACCATCCGGAACTCGGCTCGGTAGCTGGCGCGGAGTGCGCCCAGGATGAAGACGTCGAGGTCGAAGATCTCGGGGAGGTCCGACAGGGCGAGGATGCCGTTGAGCGCCATGCTGCGCGCCCAGGCTTGGACCAGGTTACTCCGGTACGCAGCGTCGGCGCGGAGAATCGCGACCCGCTTCCCCAGCCGCCCGGCGATGGCCAGGTCGGGAGGGCTCGTCGAGGTGGCCCGTTCGAAATCGTCGCGGGTGAGGATGTAGTACTTGCACCGGCTGGGTCCTCCCGCTCGTTTCGAGATCGTCTCGGAAAGCGCGTGGGGAGGGAGGAAGGAGTAGAGGCACCGCTGGCCGAAAGTGAGGTTGACGGACCGTTTGTCCCGCCCGATGAGGATGAAGTCCGGGAAGCTTGTAGGCTTCCGGAGAGCGGGGGAGAGGTACGATCCATAGAGGATTAAGGCGTTGATGTTACTGTCGTACTTACGGTAGAATAAGTCTATATATTCATGTAATACATCATCATCAGGACCGGCGGAGGCCGTGTCAAGTAGGGGGGGCAGCTCCTCGGGAGGGTCCGGCAGAGGGGAGAGCACGTCAGAACGGCTCTCTGCTCACGGCTCGCGCCTCACGAGAAGAGCGGCCCCTGCGCCGGTGAGGGCGGCTTCCGGCCGAGGTGGGCATACGCCTGGGGTGTGGCGAGGCGGCCCCGCGGGGTGCGATCGAGGAAACCGATCTGGATGAGGTACGGCTCGTAGATGTCCTCGATGGTCCGTTTCTCCTCGTGGAGGGCGGAGGCGAGCGTGTCCACGCCCACCGGCCCGCCCCGGAAGGTTTCGATGATCGTAAGAAGGAGCTTTCGGTCCATCGGGTCCAGCCCGAGCGCATCGATCTCCATTCGTTCGAGGGCCTCGGTGGCCAGCGTGTTTTCGATGACGCCCTGGCGCCGGATCTGGGCGAAATCGCGGACCCGCCGGAGATAGCGGTTGGCGATGCGCGGCGTGCCGCGGGAGCGGCGGGCGATCTCGTGGGCGCCCTCGTGGGTGACGGCCACGCTCAGGAGCTTCGCGGATCGCGTGACGATCTTTTCGAGGTCGGCCACGGTGTAGTAGTCGAGCCGAAGGAGGACGCCGAACCGGTCGCGCAAGGGCGAAGTCAGGAGCCCCGTGCGTGTCGTGGCGCCGATGAGCGTAAAGGGCTTGAGGTCCAGCTTGATGGTGCGGGCGGATGGCCCCTGGCCGAGTAGGACGTCCACCTTGCGATCTTCCAAGGCGGGATAAAGCGTCTCTTCCACAACTTTCGGGAGGCGGTGGATCTCGTCGATGAAGAAGACGTCCCGGGCTTGGAGGTTGGTCATGACGGCCACGACGTCGCCGGGTTTTTCGAGAATGGGCCCGGCGGTGGGATGGATGTTCACACCGAGGGCGTGACTGATGATGTGCGCAAGGGTGGTCTTGCCGAGACCCGGCGGGCCGTGGAAGAGGATGTGGTCGAGGGCCTCGCCTCGCTCGAGGGCGGCGGCGATGTAGACGGAGAGGTTCTCCTTGAGCCGGTCCTGGCCGATGAATTCGTCCAGGGTCCGCGGCCTCAGGCTCGTCTCGAGGCTACGCTCTTCCTCGATGGGTTCCGGGCCGTAGGCGAGAGGATCGTCGGCAGGATCCTCCATTGGACCACCCGAGGGGCCACGCTGTTTCGGCACGGGGTGGAGTCTACTGTGGGGGGGGTGTCGCTGCAACGGTCCGTCGTTCGACTTCCAGGTGCGCCGGCGGTCACCGGTTGGTATAGTTCGGCGCATCGAAGGATCAGGTCACGTGCGTCGGGCGTGTTTACGTGTCTTCATCGTGGGTGCGGTGCTCTGTGCGGCCGCGGGGCTTACACTCTATCTTGCGCGCGGGCCGGTCGTGCGGGCGATGGGGCGGTTTCTTGTGGTGGAGGATCCGATCGAGAGGGCGGATGCGATCAAGGTGATGGCCGGCGACTTTCCCGGCGTCATCCTCGAGGCGGCCGATCTCTATGCGGAGGGGTACGGGCGAGCGATCGTGCTCTCGGGCGAGACGCGGCCGGCGGCTTGGGATGAGCTCGAGCGGCGGGGCCTGCGCGTGCCGTATTCGGCACAGCTCAACCGGATGACGGCGGAACAGCTTGGGGTCCCGGCCGCTGATATCTGGGTGCTCGGCCCGCCGGTGCAAACCACGAGGCAGGAACTGACCGTGCTCGTGGGGCCGCTTGTGGAGCGGGGTGTGAAGAGCCTACTGCTCGTGGCCACGAAACCTCACACACGTCGCTGCCGCATGATCGCGCGGGAGGTGATGGAGCCGCACCTGCGCGTCATCGTCCGCGGCAGCCGCTACGATGGCTATGACCCGGGGGGCTGGATCGAAGACCGGATCCTGTTCAAGAGTGTGTTCGTGGAGTACCAGAAGCTGGTGAACGACGCGCTGCGGATATTGGTGAAGGAGTAGGGGGACAGCCACGCGGGCTGCCTGCCCGCCGAAGTCCGTCCGCCGTGGCGGACTGGACAGGCGGGAAGCCCGCGGCTACCGGGACCGCGAATCCGAGGTAGGCGCACCCGTGGAACGGGGCACAGCAGGCTTTGAGCCTGCGGGCCACTCGCAGGGGACGGTCATGCCGTCAGGCGTTTTCTGAATCGGGCCGGTTCAGGGAACCGCGCCCTCGGGTTTCAGTTCCGTGACAGGCTCGCGCGGGTCCTCGAGATCGGGCAGGAGTCTCTCCAGATCCTCGGAAGGGACGAGATACGCGACGGCCTTCTGGTCGTTTTTCAGGTAGGCGTGCGCCTTGCCGTCCCGGTCCACGCGGGCGCCCACGAGGAGGGGCGGATGCGTGGTGGCTCCTTCCTTCAGCACAATCCGGAGGCGCGGCGAGTCGAGGCCGAATTCAGGTTTCACCCCTCGCTGGATGTCGCTCGCCTCGGCGTCGTCGAGGAACCGCAGGAGGTTCGAGACGAGGTCCTTCTTGGCCTTGCCGGCCCCGGGCTGCGTCACGCGCCACTCGCCGTCCTTCTTCTCGAAAGCGAAACTTCCTTTGGGTGTCGTGAGGTCCACGGCGGTTACATCGAACCGGCTGAAGCGTAGCGGGCGTTTCTGGATCAAGTTGGAGGGTGACTTCCTCAGGTTGTCCACGCTGTACTTGTCCAACTCGAAGACCGTCGCCCTCGACGCTTGGCGTGCGTAGAACCGTTCCTTGTCCTTCACGGCCCGGCCGATCTCGACGGTTTCCGTGGCGACGCCTTGGGGGCTTTCCCATTCGATGGCGTAGCTCGCGGAGGGCTTGGACAGACCGTAGCGGCCGGGATCGCCGGGGTGCTCGTCCGAGAACTCGCGGATGCGGAGGTTGGCGAGGTCGCGGACGAGGTTCTTGACGGTCTCCTGATCCAGATCGAGCGTGGGATCGGCGTCGAGGACCCATGTTTCACCCGACCGTCGGAGTTTGGTTTCTCCCTCGGTCTTTTCGTTCTGGAAGCGGATGGCCTGGACCTTCTCACGATCGAGCTTCAACACCTCCTTGTTCCGCAGGCTGAATACGTCCCGGTCGAACACGCTCTTCACGGCCGAGCTGACGAGGAGGACCCGGGGCTCATCGCCCCGCTGCGCGTAGTGGTTGTAGCCGATCGGCGTCTTCTCCCCGAGCAGGAGAAAGGAGGGCTCGGTTTGGCCCTTCGCGCGGAAGGCGACACGGATCTTGTGGGGATCGAGGCCGAAGGCTGCCGGGTTGTCCGCTTGCTCGGCGATGACCCGCTCGTACTGCGCCTCCTCCAGCTTCGTGCGCATGCTCTTGACCGTGGCGTCATCCGCGAGGTCTTCGACCGGCGCAGTGAGGCGCCACGCGCCGTCCTCGGCCTTTGCGAGTCGGATCTCGGCTTCCTTCTCGCGTTGAACGGAAAGTTCGATGAGGTCGTCCGCCTTGACGTTGAAGAGCAGGGTTTCCTCCTTCTTCCGGGTCTCCTTCCGGTCGGACCACCAGCGGTCGAATGCCACATACCCGAGGAGGAGGGCCAGGAAGACAGCGGAAATGACAACGCGACGGGTCATGCGGCGGCGGGGACGAAGGGCAGGATTCGGCTCCCTTCGGGGACGACATAAAGGGCGTCTTCGGAGGCAAGCATGGAGCGGCAGTAATATAGGGCGTCCCTCAGCGATGCGCAAGGCACGATGCCCATGCGCTGCAGGTCGGTCGGGCGGAGGGACGATACGAGAAGCACACGGTGTGACTCGGCCTTCCGCATGATGCTCCACGCGGTGCGGCCGTAGGGGTGGAATCGCTTGCGCAGCGCGGCCAAGAGGGTGCTCGGCGAATCGTAGGAGAACCACTGGAGGAAATCGGGAATGCCGAAGCCGTCCCCGCATTCGGCCAGGAGAATGAGAGCGCCGCCGGGGCGGAGCGCGTGCAAGCCGGAGGCCAGGGCTTTGTGGGCCTGGATGAGATTGAGGTCGCGCGGATATCCGCCGGTTGAGACGACCGCGGCCTGGGAAGTTTTGGCGATGGGAACGCGGTAGCGCGACTGCACATAGGCGCAGCCGCGGGCGTGGGCCTCGGCGACGGGCCCCGAGAAGGCCGCCTCGGGCCGGCCCTCGGGCGAGAGGACCGTGTTGATGAGGTAGAACCGGCCCGTGAGAAGTCTTCCGAGGGAGGAGATCTCCTCGAAAAAGGGGTTGCCTGCCGTTAGTCCGATGTCCACGCGATCCCCTTCGTCGAGGGTGAGCCGATGGAAATCGAGGATGGTGGCTTCCGAGGCCACCCCGGGCGCCACGATCTTCCACCCGCCGCTCATGCCGGCGAGATAGTGGAAGGCCACCGTTCCCGTAAGGATCACGCGATCGGCCTCGATCACGGAGCGGTTGATTTCGACGCGGATTCCCCTTGGCGAGGTCCCCGCCTCGGCGAGCGCGGTGGCGTCGCGGCAGTCGTGATTCAGCAGGGAGCATGAGGTGGGGCCGGTGAGGCCGAGGATCTGGCGCATCTCGGGGGGCCGCAGCGGCCGGTGGAGGCCGTTGGCGAACAGGACACTCACGCGGTTCTCGGGAATTCCCGCCGCCGCGGCCCGCCTCAAGAGGAGGGGGAAGTACACCTGGAGTCCGGCGGGGCGCGTGACGTCCGGCGCGACCACGAGAATCTTCCGTCCGCCGCTCAGGAACTCATCCAGCGAGGGTTGAAGGATGTCGTACTGGGTGAGGGGGGGCGCGCTGGAGGGCGGGGCGGCCAGGACGGTGGTGCGGTTTTCCCGATCCTCCCAGAAGAATGTCTTTCGACCGTACCGAAGCCGGATTCGCATGGGATGGCGGGAAAGCATAGCCGTTCGCCCTCCGCTTGGGAAGAGAAAGGGGGCTTTGACAGGAGAGGCGCGAGCCGACATACTCGGGGCCTACCGTAGAGTGGAGAACACATCAGGTGGGCGATTGAGCGGGGAGGCGCGGTCGCGGATCGAGACGGCCGTGACCGGAATCCTCGAGGCGATCGGCGAGGATCCGCGACGCGAGGGACTCGTCAAGACACCGAGTCGCGTGGCGAGGATGTTCGACGAGTTGACGGCCGGCTACGACGTGTCCCCCGAGGCGCTCATCAACGGGGCGGTGTTCGAGTCGCCCTACGACGAGATGGTGGTGGTGAAGGACATCGAGTTCTATAGTCTCTGCGAGCACCACCTGTTGCCCTTCTATGGGCGCTGCCATCTGGCCTACGTGCCCGACGGCAAGATCATCGGGCTGAGCAAGATCCCGCGCATCGTGGACGCCTTCACGCGGCGTATCCAGATTCAGGAGCGGCTCACGTGGCAGATCGCGGACTTCTTCAACGTGGCTCTGCAGCCGCACGGCACCACGGTGGTGATGGAGGCCATGCATCTGTGCATGATGATGCGCGGCGTTAAGAAGTGCACCTCGAAGATGGTGACGAGCTCGATGCTGGGCGTGTTCAAGAAAGACGAGCGCACCCGCGCCGAGTTCATGTCCATCGTGCGCGGGAAGGACGGGGGGTAGGCGTTTCTCTCGCCTCAAGGCGGGCCTGATGACCCCACCCGAGTCACGGATCAAGCCCCCCCATTTCGCCGACGCCTTCGTGATAGTCGTGCTGGCTGGGCTTGCCCTGCTTCGCCTCGGCTTCTTCTCTTCATCTCCCGCCCTTTTCGATAGTCCCCTCTACCTTCACCATCTCAGCTTCGACGATCTCCGTTTTCACAACATGATGCCGGACGCGCCCCGCCGGTACTTCTTTGTGCTGCTCGTTCAACTGGTGCGCAAGGCGGCCGCCCCGCTTGTCGGCCTCTCCCCCGAGACCGCGATGGGCCTGCTGGCCGCGCTTGGCGGTTCCATCGCCCTTGCGTTCCTCTACCTCACCCTGCGGTCCCTACGCATCGAACGGGGCACGGCCCTGCTTGCCACTCTTGTGGCGGGCCTTCTCCCGCGCGGCCTCGTTCTTGATCTGATGGGGAATCCACACCCGGTTTCCTACATGTTCTACATGATCAGCCTCTGGGCCTGGGGGCTGGCCTGTTCCTTTGATCCACGGCCTGCCGGAGGCGGCAGCAGAGGCCGACCTTTGTTGAGTGTGGCAGGTGGGTCAGTTGTCGCCGGCATGGCCTTTGCATCGGCCTTCGCCGCCCACGTTTCCGTGGCACCCTGGGCGATGGCCCATGCGGGGGTGGCCCTTTTCCATGTCTCCGGCTCGGGAGCGCACCGGGGCCACGTGCGGGTTGTCACGGGAGTTCTTCTGCGTGCGGCCACGGCAATACTGGCCGCAGGAGCCATGCTTGCTTTGCTCGGGGCCGTGCAGATGGCCACCGCCTCTCCCCCAAGGTCTGTGGGAATAGGAGGGCTCGTCTCCGCCTACTTCACGACCACCGGGACAAGCCCACGGGTTCTCTTGGTCGCGGGCGCTGCCGAATCGGTCGTTGCTGGAGTTGTATCCTCCACCACCTGGCTTGTGGCGCTGCTCGGGCTGATGGGTATCCTCGCCTGTCTTCCGAACGTCCGCCTCTTTCTTGTTCTCCTTCTATGGCTTGTGCCTCTTGCCTACGCGCAGCTCAGCCCCCACGAGTTCAACTGGCAGGGCCGATTCACGATTCCTGGTTTGTTCGTGCTCGCCCTCGGAGCGGCTCACCTTTCGAGGGCCCCGGCTGGCTTTCTCCCTCCGTTCGGGCGGTGGCTGTCTTTCCTATTGACGACACTGCTCCTTGCCGATCTTGTCTTCCCCACGGCGGGAATCATCCGCGCTTTGCGAGGAGATGCTCCGGCCATGCGGCTGCAGGCTCTCGCTCGGACTCTTCCCGGGGCCGAAGTCCTGCTCTTCCCGGAGTATCTCCGAATGTTCTTTCAACCCCCGATGTTCGTGCAACCCGGAATCCACATGGAGGTGAGCCAGGATGGGCCAGCCAACACGGAACTGGTTCTCGATGCTATACAACAGGGCAAGCGGGTGTTCTCTGATTTCGGCAGTCTCAACTTTCCCGCGCGCGGTTACGACGGGTGGTTCAGTCCCCGCCCTTTTCAGCGCGACCGGGCAACGACCACGCACCCTGCAACGGCGTCCCTCTGGAGGAACCATGTGGTCGAACCGGTTCGTGTGGATGATCCCAGGCTGGGTCTCGTCTACTACGAGATCAAGGCGGCCGACCCGGAGCACCGCCGGCCGATCGGCTTTGCATCCGGCTTCTCCAGCGGGGTGCAAGGTTCGGTGGTTGTCCGCGTTTCGTTTCTGGACGCGGGTGGCATCGCGGTCCGCGGGGCCGTCGTTTGCCTGGAGATTCTGGAGCCGGGATTCCGGTTCTCACCCCTTGATTTTTCGCGCCTGGATCCTGCGGTTCATCTGATCTACCGCCTCCGAGACACATTCGACGCCTACGGTTGCGCTCGAACGGACAAGCGAGGCATCGCCACACTCCTCGTCCCGGACGGTGTGGTGGGGAGGATCCGGCCGCTGGTCTACTGTGACCTGATGAGTCGGCGTGAGGAGACCTCCTATCCGTTTTTGCCTCAGGGAGGCCTGCGTTTGAGGGAAATCGCGGCGAACACCGTCGACCCGAGCGAGTCTCTCAACCTGCCCGGCGTCAGCGTTGTTGCCTTCGGACCTGATCTGGGCGAGTCTTCCATTCGGTCTCCGCGGCTTCTCGGGCGTTTCGTACCGGAGCTGCCGCTCGATACCTACACGATGGAAGCCGAGATCTCATCGTTTCATCAGGGCCGGGTGGTCCGTGACCCGAGTGCGTCGAGTGGGCAGGCCCTCCAACTTTCAAGGGCGCTGTCTGATCAGGGGCCGGTCTGGGGGCCCTATGTGGATCTTCCCCCGGGGAGTTATACAGCCCATTTCAGATTGCGCTATGAACCGATGATACTAGGGGTGGGGTACCGCTCCGGCGCACCCATTACGACTCTGAATGTGGCCGATGTCGCCGGTTTGGTGGATATTTCGTCTGAGGTCTGGCCTCGGTCACGGCGCGAATCAACAGAGTACCTAGAATTGCCCATCGCTTTCGAGGCGAGAGCGCCCGGCGTGTTTGAATTCCGCCTGCTGGGCCGAAACGCGCGTGCGGTCATCTACTTGGACACCATTCGAGTGGAGCCTGTGGGAGAAACCGCGGTTCGTGGCGGACCGTGAAGCCAGGAGCGTGTTGGGATAGCTGCACGCTCATGGTTCGATCCGCCGCGGCGGACTCACCATGAGCGGAATGTTCAATCGTGGCAAAACAGGCCGCTCGCCCTGTCCGCCATGGGCGGATTGTCGAAGGGCGAAACACGACCTATCCCAACACGCTCCTGGCCCATGGGTCCCGCTCATCTCGGAGTCGCAGGGGTTTGGTGGGGGTGGGGTGTGCGTCGTAGGCGATGTTCGTGCATTCGCCTCACGCCGGGTGCGTCTTGCCTGGGTCGTGGGTGCAGATGGACGTCACGCGCTGAAGGACGAGCCGCAGCCGCAGGTGCTCTTGGCGTTAGGGTTGGTGATGCTGAAGCCGCCGTCAACGAAGCCGTCCTTGAAGTCGAGCTTCAGCCCCCTCAGATAGGGCTGGCTGAAGGGATCTATCGCCACGCGGACTCCGTGCGCCTCGACCACCGTATCGTCGGGGCGCGAGCCGTCCTCGATCGCCATTCCATACGAGAAGCCTGAACAGCCCCCCGTTGTGACCTTGAGACGAAGGACCGGGTCTTTGAGCCCGCCCTCGGCGGATGCCATTCGTCGCACTTCTTCGGCGGCTTTTTCGCTGAGGTAAACGATCGGTTCCATCATGGACCTCCTGGGCCTACATTACCGCCTTTTCGGGCGCGTTTCAAGACGGGTTCCAGCTTTCCGTGACCGTCGCGAGGGGCGGGTTGTCCGCCGGCAGATGGCGATCGCCTCGATCTCGACGAGGAGGTCGTCCCGGCAGAGGCGGGCCTCGACGCACGTGCTGGCGGGGTAGGGACGGATCGCCTCGCCGTCCAGGAACGCGCGGCGATAGCGGTTGAACTCGTGGTATCGGTCCATGCTGCGAAGGTAGATCCGGGTGTGGGCGACATCGCGCCAGGTTGCCCCCTCGGATTCGAGCAGGGCCTTGATGTTCGCGAAGGTGCGGTGCGTCTGTTTTCCGAGATCTCCCGCATGCACCGTCTCGCCTGCCTCGTTCACGCTCGCGGTGCCGGAGATGAAGATGAACGTGGCCCCCGCGATGTCCACCCGCATCCCCCGCGAGAACGGGACGGGCTTCGGGTAGTCGTACGCTTCACATAGAACGCGCGGGGCGTGGAGAGGTCTCCCGCTTTTCATCTCGCTTCCTCCGCGCGCACCTCGAAGCGATGCGCGGCAGACGCAACCTCGCTCACCGGGGCATGGAAGTTTCCGTCGCCGTAGGCCCAGTCGGTGAAGTCAGGATTGAGCTTCCGGTAGCTCCAGCGGGCTTCGACCTGGATGAAGGGGCCGGGATCGGCGGGCACCGGGATTTCGAACGCATCTTCCACGGTTTGGCCCTGCGCGATGGCCCGCTCCGTCACCTTCTTTGCGGTCACCCAGACGCGGTTGCGCTCGATCCGCTGCCCCTCTGCATCGAGCATGTAGCCCCCGAGGCGGTGAGTGCCCTCTGCGAGCCGACCCGTGGCGTCAGGGATGCCGCGTTCGAAGAAGCGTGCCCCATTCGTCGTTGTTGCCGTGATCTGGAGCCACGCTTCAACCAAGTCCAACGGGGCGGAGGGGAAATTGTGGCCGATCCCCACATTGGACGTCATCACTTTCAGCGCGAACGTCGAACCCGGTTCCGGAGGGGCGGACGCATCGAACGTCATCACGAGCCAGAAGGCCCTGCGCGGTTTGGCCTGCGCGGCGTCCCGCAGTTCCCAGAAGGAATCCCGGAAGCCCGTCAGGAGATCGCCTCGGAGCCAGTCTTGCAACAGCCTCACCGTTTTCTCGGCGCCGAGGGACTGGGGCAGGGCGGTATTGGAGCCGGGGAAGAGGTGGTTCATCCGGCTTCCCGACGCGCCGAGCAAGTGCCTCGGCTGCATGTGGCAGTCGCGGCAGGTAGGCTCCACGAACTGGCCCTGCCGCGCGGGCGGTCGGATCTGGAGGTGGTGGCACGCGAGGCAGAATTCATTGGTCTTGTAGAGCGGGCGCGAGAAGACACGCGCGTGGCCGCGCGGATTGAGGCGGACGAGGCGCCGGGCCTCCTCGCTTGGCTCCGATTCGCCATCCGCGAACAGGTGGAGGTGGTTCACGTTCGGATCGAGGAGGTAGGCCGAACGAGCGGGGTCCGGACCGATCGTGACGTCGGTGATGCTGTGGCAGAATGCGCAGGAGTAGGTTTCCCCTTCGGCCAACTCGCTGTGCCCGCGGCCGCGAAGCACGCCCACGGGGAAGTGGCAGGCGCCGCATATTCGATCGTGCCCCGGGCCGGTCTCGGCTTCGAGCAGATCGAGGTTCTTCTGGAAATACGGTGAGCGGGGCGAAAGGAAGTGGCCGGACTGCCGGAAGTCCTCGAGGAGTTCGGCGTGACATCCTGACGCCCCACATGCGCGAGAGCCGCCGACCAGCCCGGCGACCTGCGAGGGCCAAGGCGTCCGCCAGTTTTCCTCGAAGTTCTTCAGAAGGGGGGAGAGTTTCATCTCGACAGCCAGGGAAGTCGGGCCGGTTCGACCAGCGGCGGTGAGGATCGCTGGAGGTGCGAGGCATACTGCGGCCCAGGCGGCGAGCGGCACGATGGAGGAGAGTCCATGGCGGGCACGGCGGATCCACGCGACTCCGAACGCCGCGAGCGTCGCGTAGCACCCGATCCCAAGCCATGCGTGCGCGAGGAACCAGGGTGTGGCGCGGTTCGCCGGGTGCCCGAGGACGCCGAGGATTCCCGAGAAGAGGGCGAGGGCGACGAGGGCGGCGCTCGGGTAGGCCAGATGGGACGGCGTCCTGCGCCCACGAACAATCCACCACAGCGCGCCGATCACGGCCGCACCTCCCAGAAGCGGATGCAGCCGGATGTTGAGACGATACAGAGGAGTCCATGAAGTGGAGAGTGATTCGTAGAAGCCGGTGATGCACGCTGCCAGGGCGAGGCCAACGAAGATCCTCGTGAGAAACAACTTGGCGGGGCCGCCTTCCGGGGCTGATGCAGGTGCGGCGATCGGCTCCGTCATTGGGGGTCAGCGGGGTACACAAAAGGCCCCCAATCCAGCGACCCGCGGAGGATGCAAAGTCTCCTCTCCCCCGCGACGTCCGCGGTGGGCGTGTGTCGGTTCAGATGCGGCTATCGTACCACAGGCAGGGGACGCTTGTCCGAGGCGGGGCGCGTGCCTGCGGAGGTTGCCGACAGAACCTCTCCCCAGTTCACGGCGACTTCCACTTCCCCCAGTCTCTCGCGCTGAATACGGACCCGGCCCTCGCGCGCGCCGAGCAGAAACAGGTCCCGCGTGCCCGCCACATCGTCCTTGCAGTAGCTCACCACCTCATCGCGACGGCCTTCTTTCCACCATGCCACCGCTTGGAGGCCGTCCGCGCTTTTGCCGTGGCCGAGGTTGACGCGAAGGAGGTGGTCGAGGCTCACGCGGTGGCCGAGCCGTCCCTTGAGGTCCTCCAGCATGTCGAAGCTGTGGATCGCGTCGCGGAGGTCGAGGCCCGTGTAGGCGCCGAGCACGCGGTAGTCGAAGCCGTGGTTATTGAACCCGATCACAAGATCGGCTGCTTTCAGTGCCGCCAGGAGATCTTCAACGTGGCGTTCATCGTACACGCCAAACTCACCGGTCGAGCTGTCCCACGTGATCCCGATGGAGAGACGCATGAGCTGGGCGTTGTCCCATCCACCCACCTCTTCGGCCGTGCGCTGGGTTTCGAGGTCGAAGTAGAGAATGCGCGGTGCAGCGGGCCTGGCCGCTGCGGCGGGTTCGGGTGCGAAGCGGGGTTCGGGCGTCTCTGCTCGCGCCGCGACGGGGATGGGGTCGGTGTTGGTGAGCATCCGCAGAATCCGGATGGAGGCGGCCTTGTCGAGCGGGTAGTTGCCGGCGCCGCACCGCCCCGAATGAATACAGGCCGGGCAGCCGTCATCGCAGGGACAATCCGCCACGAGTTGAAGCGTCGCGGCGAGGGCCTCGTCCATTACGTCGTAGGCCTTCTCGGCCAGGCCGATGCCGCCGGGGACGTTGTCGTACACGAAGATGGCGCCCTTGCCGATCTCCGGATGCTCGGGCAAGCAGATGCCCCCCAGATCGAACGGTTCGCAGAGGATGTAGAGAGGAAAGACCGCCTTGAGCGCGTGCTCGATGCCGTGCAGACCGCCCATGTAGTGCAGGCCCGCCTCGCGCGCGGCCTCGCGGATGGCGGGTTCCACCTCGATCCAGGTGCCCATCGTCTCCATGATGTCGGGTGGGAGGTCGAGTTCGTGCGTGCTCAGGAGCGAGCGATTGGCCGTGCGTCGCTTCTCGTAGGCGATGATCCGCGTGGTCACGCGCAAACGCCCCGCGCGCAGGACGCAGTTGCCGCTCGGGCGGGCGCGATCGCGGCTGAGGATGCCGGTATCTTTCTCGGCGCGGGCCATCGTGTAGTAGGGGACGTCCGCCTCGCGCACTTCGATGCGGTGGTTCTCGAGGTCGAGACGCGTGACTTCGTACGTTGCCCCCCTGTGGAGATAGATCGCGCCCGGATGGGCCTCGGCCTTCGCGCGGATCGCGCCCATCGTGCCGATGACCTCGTGGCGGTCTGTCTCCGAGATCGTGTAGGTCTCCCCGATCGAGCGCAGGCCCACGCCGCGGTGGGGCAGGCGGCGATTGGAAACCCACAGGCCGGTCTGGACCTGTCGCAGGAGCTCGCCTCGCTCTTGGAGACGATCCAGCGCGCCCCTGAACGCCGGGCCGGAGAGGAAGGGATCGTTGGCGGCGAGAGGGAGTTCCGCCGCCGCGCAGGCCACGTGACTCTCGGCGATGTAAGGGTTGGCGGGATCCACGTGCGCCCGCTCGAAGGCCATCGTGAAGAGGCGGTCCGGGTGGTTCACGAAGAACTGGTCCAGTGCGTCCTGTCCGCTCACGAGCGCGATGACCGCTTCCCGGTCGGTGCGGCCCACGCGGCCGCCGCGCTGAAAGGTGGCCGTGAGCGTGCCGGGATAGCCGACGAGGATGCAGCAGTCGAGTCCGCCGATGTCGATCCCCATCTCGAGCGCGCTCGTGGAGACGACCCCGTCGAGCGATCCTTCGGCCAGCCCCTGCTCGATCTCGCGCCGCTCCTCGGGCAGGAACCCCGCCCTGTAGGCGCTGATCCGGTTGCGAAGGGCCGGCCGGTCCCGCGCGGCCCATTGGTAGATCAGCTCGGTGAGCTTGCGCGCGGGGGTGAAGACGATCGTCTTGAGACCCAGCTCGATCGAGGCGATCAGGAGATCCACGGAGACCGTGAGGTAGCTGGAGATCGGATCGAGGACGAGGAAGTGCCGACGGGGAGCGGGGGAAGTTGCGCGGTCAATCATCTCGAAAGGGACGCCCGTGAGCGCCTCGGCGAGTTCGGAAGGGTTGTGGATCGTGGCGGACGTGGCCACGAATCGGGGGTCGGACCCGTAGTGATGGGCGACGCGCCGCAGGCGGCGGAAGAGTTGGAGCGCGTGGCTCCCGAAGATCCCCCGGTAGGCGTGGAGTTCGTCCACTACCACGAGCTTCAGGCGGCGGAAGAACTCGACCCAGCGGTCGTGGAAGGGCAGGAGGCCCACGTGGAGCATGTCCGGGTTGGAGATGAGGATGTGGGGAGGGGACTTGCGCAGCTTTCGCCGCTCGGCGTCCGGCGTGTCGCCGTCGTAGATCGCCGCGCGTAGATCGCCGCCGCCGGTGAGGGCGGCGGTCAGTCGCGTCAGGGTGCGCAGTTGGTCCTGGGCGAGAGCCTTGAGGGGGAAGAGGTAGAGCGCCCGGGCTTCGGGGTCGCGGTGTGATATCTCGAGGGCGGCGAGGTTGTAGATAAGCGTCTTGCCGCTGCCCGTGGGCGTGGCCACCACCACGTTGCGGCCCTCGCGCGAAGCTGCCAGGGCGTCGGCCTGGTGTTCGTAGAGCCCCTCGATTCCGAGGTGACGTAGCGCGGTGGCGGTCTCGGGTGCGAGACGCTGACTCCCGGCGATCCGGCCGTCACGCGGGGGCAGTATCTCGTGGTGGGCGAGGCGTGCGGAGACCCGGGGGCGCCGTCCTGCGAACAGGGAGAGAAACGCTCCGATCTCGAACCTGCGCGGATTCGACTCCCGTGGCGTGTCGCGTCGCGCATGGCCGTTGCCTTTCCCTGGCTCCCGTTCCATGAACCAAGATACTCTGGCAAGGCCGTGGAGGTGTCAACCATGGTCTCGTGGGAGACTTGGAACGGGCAATCGGTTGACACGCCCGCCCGCGAGGCGTAGGAGAGTTGGGCGTGGTTACCGTCGTGGGGGTCATCCCCGCCCGCTACGCGTCCAAGCGACTCCCCGGCAAACCTCTCCGCAAGATCCTCGGCAAACCGATGATCGAGTACGTCCATCGGAACGCCACGGGCGTGTCGCGTTTCGCCCGTCTCGTTATCGCGACGGACAGCGACGACGTGGCGCGCGCAGCCAAGGGTTTCGGGGCGGAGGTCTTGCTGACGTCTCCGAACCACACGAGCGGGACGGACCGCGTGGCGGAGGTGGCGGACCGGCTGGAGGCGGATCTCTTCGTGAACATCCAGGGGGACGAGCCACTGCTCTCGGCGGCCAGCATCAATCGCGTGATCGACGCCCTGCTCGACGAGGGCGCCGCACCCATGGCCACGCTCAAGTTCCCGCTGGACGGCAGCCTGAAGGCGCAGGATCCGAACGTGGTGAAGGTGGTGACGGACGAGGCCGACTACGCGCTCTACTTCTCGCGCTCGCTGATTCCTCACAACGGCTCGCCGTTCAAGCACATCGGCCTTTACGGGTACACGCGGGACTTTCTCCGGCGGTTTGCCTCGTGGGCGCCCACACCGCTGGAGAAGGCGGAGCGGCTCGAGCAGCTCAGGGCTCTGGAGAAGGGGGCGCGGATCAAGGTGCCCACGGCGGCGGAGGATTCATACAGTGTGGACACGATCGAGGATCTGATCTTTGTGGAGAAACTCATCCGTGATGCGGCGTAATCCCTGGCAACCGGCGGGATGCCGGCAACGGCGTCCGATTCGTGCAAAGGAGTGCACCCATGGCTAAACAACCGAAATATATCTTCATCACCGGAGGCGTCATCTCGTCCCTCGGAAAGGGGCTGGCGGCCGCCTGCGTTGGAGCGATCCTCGAGGCGCGCGGCCTCAAGATCACCTTCCAGAAGCTCGACCCCTACCTCAACGTGGACCCGGGCACGATGAGCCCCTTCCAACACGGCGAGGTTTACGTGACGCACGACGGCGCCGAGACGGACCTCGATCTCGGGCACTACGAGCGCTTTGCCGAGGTCCTGATGGGGCGGGCCAACAACCACACCTCGGGGCAAATCTACAACTCAGTTATACAGAAAGAACGAAAAGGAGAATACTTAGGAAAGACAGTTCAGGTAATACCTCATGTTACGGACGAGATCAAGGGCGTGATCCGCGACGTCGTTCAAGATGCCGACGTGGCCATCATGGAGATCGGCGGGACCGTCGGCGATATCGAGAGTCTGCCGTTCCTCGAGGCGATCCGCCAGATGCGCTTCGACGTGGGTCGAGAGAACACGCTCTACATTCACGTAACCCTCGTGCCCTACGTCCCCGCGGCCCTGGAGCTCAAGACCAAGCCGACCCAGCACAGCGTGGGAAAGTTGCGCGAGATCGGGATCCAGCCGGACATCCTCCTTTGCCGGGGCGACCGCGTCCTGCCCAAGCCGATCAAGGACAAGATCGCGCTCTTCTGCAACCTCTCGCCTGATTGCGTGATTAGCGCGCCGGACGTGAAGAGCATCTACGAGGTGCCGCTGAACTTCCACCAAGAGGGTCTGGACGAGAAGATCGTGGAGATGCTCAACATCTGGACACGGGCCCCGAGGCTGGACCGGTGGACTCAGATCCGCGATGCAATCGCCAACCCGCGCCATCGGGTCACGATCGGGGTGGTGGGGAAGTACGTCCAGCTCACGGATGCCTACAAGAGCTTGAACGAGGCGCTTACGCACGGCGGGCTTGCGAACCAGGCCGGCGTCAAGATCCAGTTCGTGGATTCGGAGGAGATCGAGAAGGGCGGCGTTGGCGAACGTCTGGATGCCGTGGACGCCATTCTTGTTCCTGGCGGGTTCGGGGAACGCGGGATCGAGGGCAAGATTGAGGCGATCCGGTACGCGCGCGAGAACCGGGTGCCGTACTTCGGGATCTGCCTCGGGATGCAGCTCGCGGTGATCGAATTCTCTCGGCACGTCATCGGTCTCAAGGGCGCGCACTCGACGGAGTTCGACGCGAAGACGCCTCATCCCGTGGTCCACCTCCTCCCCGAGCAGCAGCGCGTGGAAGCCAAGGGGGCGACGATGCGCCTCGGCGCCTATCCGTGCGTGCTTCGGGAGGGATCGCTGGCCAGCACGATCTACGCGGCCCGCCGGATTTCCGAGCGCCACCGCCACCGCTACGAGATCAACAACAAATACCTCCAGGCCCTCGAGTCGGCCGGTCTGGTCGTCAGCGGCGTGTATCCCCAGCAGGATCTGGTCGAGGTGGTCGAGTTGCGCGAACATCCCTGGTTTGTCGCGTGCCAGTTCCATCCCGAGTTCCAGTCGAGACCGTTCGCGCCGCATCCGTTGTTCTCGCACTTCGTGAAGGCGGCGATTGACCACGTCAAGGATCGGGAGGCGGGGCGCTCGCTCCGCCTGGTCGAGGGACGCCCCAGCGCCTGAGGAAGCATTCGGCGGTCAGCCGTTCCGCCGATCGGCGGACACGGCAGCCGTCAGCCTCGGAACCGGAGACGAGCCGCGCGGCTTGTGCCCGTTTCGCGCGTCCAGCATAATCCCGACTTGAAAATGCGACGACAAGGATAGGTGCGGGGTGCAGCGGCCTCGCCTGAGCCACGCGGGTTTCGACTACCTCCGCGACCTCGTGTACGAGGAGACGGGCATCCTGCTCGGCCTCGAGAAACGCTATCTGCTCGAATCGCGTCTCAAGGAGCGGCTCGATCAGCTTGGGCTCACCACGCTGGACGATTACACGGAGTGGATGAAGACCCGCCAGGAATCGCGGGCCGAACGCGAGCATCTGGTGGATCTTCTGACGACGCAGGAGACCAGCTTCTTCCGCCACGGGGCCCACTTCCAGACGCTGCGGGAGGGTGTCTTCCCGCGCCTCGTCGAGGGGATAACGGCGCGCGAGCGCCCGTTGCGGGTCTGGAGTGCGGGCTGCAGCACGGGCGAAGAGGCCTACAGTCTTGTGATGACCTTCCTCGAGACGCGGCTTCCCTTGCAGGGATGGAAGATCCGCGTGTTCGCCACGGATGTCTCCAAGCGGGCGCTCCAGAGGGCCCAGGCGGGCCTCTATCGCGTGTCCTCGCTCAAGAACACGCAGGAAATGTACGTCCGCAAGTACTTCACGCGCGAAGAGGACGGGTTGCTGGTCCTTCCTGCGGTCCGCGAGGCCGTGACCTTCGTGAACATGAGCCTCCTCGAGGTCCGAAAGGTAAGACTCCTCCCGGCGATGGACGTCGTCTTTTGCCGGAACGTTGTCATGTACTTCGATGACAAAGCGCGGCGCACGGCCGCGGAACACATGGCCGATCGGCTCCGCGGCGGCGGATATCTCTTTCTGGGCCATCAGGAATCCATCCCGATGCAGGATCTGCCGCTGCGGCCCGAAGACCACGGGCGAGCGCTTGTCTACAGGAAGGTGCAGGATGGGTAGGGGAGGCGGATCGGGACTTCTGCTCCACTCCCTGTGGGCCTTTGCCGTGATTTACGTGGCCACGCTGGTGTGTTCCAGCCTCTGCCTTCTCCTCTTGCCCTTCGACGGGCGGGGGAACGTCATGAACCGGGTGTCGAGAGCGTGGGCCGTCGTCTGCCTCTGGGCGGCCCGCGTGAAAGTTGAGGTCGAGGGGCTGGAGAACGTCGTGCAAGGTCGAAGCTACGTTCTCGTGGCCAACCACCAGGGGTTCTTTGACATCTGGTCTCTCCTCGTCCGCTTGCCGATCCCGATCCGTTTCGTCGCGAAGAAGGAGCTGATGCTCGTGCCGATCTTCGGCTCGGCCCTCAAGCGAGGCGGTCACATCGTGATTGACCGGTCCGACCGCGTGGCTGCCGCGGAGCAGATCCAGCGGGGTCGTGAGCGGATTCTCCGGATCGGCGCGTCGCTCCTGTTCTTTGCCGAGGGGACGCGCAGCGCCGACGGCAGGATCGGCCCCTTCAAGAAGGGGGGATTCGTGACCGCCATCGAGATGGGATTGCCCATCCTGCCCATGGCCATTCGCGGCAGCTTCGAAATTCTCCAGAAACGGAGCATCCTGATCCATCCGGGGAGGGTTCGGATCCGCGTCCTGCCCGAGGTGGCCGTGGAGGGCTACACGTTGGTTCGAAGGGAGGAACTGATGGAGCGTGTGCGCGGGGACATCGTGAAGGCGTTTGAGATCCTATGAAGCGGCAGGCTGCCGGTGAGGGCTTGGCGGATGAACTGGCGGGATGGGTCGCGTCCGTGCGCTACGAAGACCTGCCCTCGAGCGCGATCGAGCGGTTGAAAGTGCAGGCGTGTGGAATGGTGGGCGCTGCGTTTGCAGGTCTTCACTCGCAAGGGGCGCAGGCGCTCCTGCGAGCCCTACGGCGACCGTACGAGCGGTCCGGCCGCGAGAACGGCAGCGCGGGGTTTGCGACCGTGGTCGCGACCGGCGAACGCTTCCGAACCGCCGATGCGCTGTTTGCCAACACGGGTCTCTCGATGGCGTTCGACTACGACGACTATCTCTTCATGGGCCACACGGGGCACTCCGCCGTTTTCAGTCCCCTGGCCGTGTGCGAGGCGCTCGGAAAGAGCGGCAAGGATTTCCTCTTGGCGGCGGCGATCGCCAACGAGATCGAGGGTCGCATCGGGGCCGCGGTCCTCCTAGGCCCCTACAACGGCCAGCTCTGGTCTTTCATTCATGCGGTGGGGACGGCGTGCGCGGCGGGCCGGCTCCTCGGTCTGAATCGCGAGCAGATCAGGAATGCGATCGGGCTGAGCCTCTATCTTCCGCCGTACCCGATGGTCCCCGGCTTCATGGGGCCGTCCTCGAAACTCCTCACCGCAGCCGTCCCGTCCACGATCGGGCTGCGCGCCGCCGAGCTGGCGGCCGAGGGCATGACGGGCGCGCCGGACATCCTGGAGAGCCGCCACGGATTCCTCAACGCGTTTTCGTATCTCCCCATGCCCGCGGTCATTTCCGGCCTGGGGAAGAGTTGGGTGACGGATTCGATCTGTTTCAAGGCCTACCCCGGCTGCGCGTACGTGAGCTCCATTGCCGAGGCGTTGCGCGCGGCGCTGGCCGAGCTCGGGCTCAAGGGCAGGGGACTGGAGCGGACGGGCGACCTGGAATCCCTTGAGATCCGCGCGACGTTGCTGACGCTCGGGATGGACGCGCTCTCCGCGCCGTATCGGAAGTCGCCGCCGACCTCGGTGAACGTGAACTTCTCTGCGGCGCTCAGTGCGGCAGTCGTTCTGTTGCATGGCGACCTGCGGCCGAGGTTGCTCGAAGCGGATCGCCTGACGAACGACGGCCAAGCCCTCGAAGACCTCACGTCGCGCATCCGCGTGAGGCACGATTGGGACATGACCGTGGCGCTTCAGAAGGGGATTGCCCAGGGGATCAACTTGGTGCCGTTTCTCTCGGGCGTTTCCTTTCGTCGCCTGCTGGCGCTGCGAGGGCGCGTGCGCGACCAGATCGGCGGGGCGTTTTCCCTTCGCGGCCTCCGGCCGGCCCACGCGCGGGAGTTGGTGCGCACGGCCCGCTCCGGCGTGCGAAGCCGTGGCCTGGACCGCGCGCGGTTCGACCGGCTCGAGATGCGCTTCACAAGCGAGGTGAGGCTGGCCCTCAAGGGGGGGCGTTCGGCCTCGGCGCGCGTTGATCTCCCACCCGGTTCGGCCGGCCGCCCGTGGGAGGAAACCGTGGCGCAGGTATCCGCCAAGGTCCGTGACGAGGCCCCCGAGCGGCTGGGGAAGGCCCGCGTCGAGGAGTTGCTGCGCTCGCTGATGCATCTGGATCGTGTGGGCAACGTGCGCGACCTGACGCTGGGCCTCGCTTCGACGTGAGAATCGCGCTGGTCCTCGGGGCTGCGGTGGCGTACATCGTCTTCGCGGTTCTCTCCTATCGCGAGCTGAGCCGTGAAACGGCTCGACTCGAAGCGCGCGTTCAAGAGCGGTTCGATCCGGCCTTCGTCCAGAAGGCGCGGGACTATCGCCGACAGGCCCTCCGCGTGTCCTGGGCGAGGGATGCGGCCGAGGCGCTGGTTCTGCTGCTCCTCGTGTTCGGTCCGATCCATCGGGCCCTGTTCTCCACCGTCGCGCGGCTTGCCGGGGGTCGTCCTTGGGTCGAGGGCGCCTTGGGTGGGCTCGCCTTGCTCGTCGTCCTCGCGCTGATCGGATTGCCCTTCGCGTTCTACCGCGGCTACGTCATGGAACATGCCTATGGCTTCTCCCGTCAGTCACTGGGCGCTTGGTTCGAGGATTTTGGTAAGGCGTGGGGCGTTCAGCTCGCGATCGGTCTCCCTCTGGTCGTCTTCGCCTTGGAGATGATGCGCCGGTATCCGATGGATTGGTGGTGGCGGACGGGCCTGATCGCCTCGGGTGTGATGCTTCTCCTCGTTTACCTCGCGCCCGTAGTCATCGAGCCCCTCTTCTTCGATTTCAAGCGTCTCGACGATCGAGCCTGGGAGGAGAAAATGCTCGGCCTTGCAGGCCGGGCCGGGCTTTCCGTCGAGGGGGTCTGGGTGGCCGACGCGAGCCGTCGCTCGACAAAGAAGAACGCCTACTTCACAGGTTTGGGGTCCACGAAGCGCATCGTCCTGTTCGATACCCTTGTGGATGGTAGCCGGCGCGGGGACGTGGAGGGGGTTCTAGCCCACGAGTTGGGGCACTGGAAGCACCGCCACACGCTGAAGGGTGTGGTGCTCGGGATCGTGGCCGTTTTCATCACGGCCTATCTGGCCCAACTCGCTCTTCCCGTGGCGCTGCGCGTGGCCGGGGGGGGGGCTTTGACGCCGGGATCGGCGGGCCTGTTGCCGCTGCTGGGGCTCCTTGTGGGGCTGGCCGGCTTCTTCGCGACGCCGGTGGAGAACGCGCTATCGCGGCGGATGGAGGCCCAGGCCGACGCGTTCGCTGTCCGCTTGGCGGGGGACCCGGCAACGATGGTCCGGATGGAAGAGGATCTCGTCCGCTCGAACCTTTCCGATCCGTTGCCGCCTGCGTGGATCGAGTGGATGTACTCGTCCCACCCGGCTCCGCTCAAGCGGATTCAGGCGGCGCTCGGCGGGTAGGGGTGGGTTTTTGCAAGGGCTGGGAGCCACGGATGCCGCACGCGGCGTGCCCGGGCACGAAGAGAACAAGCGTCCGGCATGAGGGGCCCGCAGGCTGAAAGCCTGCTGTGCCCCGTTCCACGGGTGCGCCTGCCTCGAATCCCTGTTCCCGGTAGCCGCGGGCCATGTTCCATGCCGCACCATCCGTGGTGCGGCGACATATCATGGTCCCATGCCCTCCGTGGCATGGGGCTTTTGCCCGCGAAGCTGCGCGGGAGCCCCCTCAAGCGCTGCTGTCGTCCACGACCCGCCCGTCCCGGAGTCGCACCGTGCGCCGCGCCCTTGAGGCCACGCCGGCGTCGTGCGTCACGATCATGACGGTCGCGCCGTGCCGGCAGTTGGCCTGAACGATTGCCTCCATGACCGTGCGGGCAGAATCGCTGTCCAGATTCCCCGTCGGTTCGTCGGCGAGGATCAGTTCGGGCGAATTGGCGAGCGCCCGCGCGATGGCGACGCGCTGCTTCTCACCGCCCGAGAGCTGGTTGGGCAGGTGGCCCATCCGCGGCGCCAGGCCGAAGGCCTCAAGGAGTTCGAGCGCCCGCTCGCGCCGCCGTCTCTGACTGCGCTCCACGGTCAGCATCGGCACCTGCACGTTCTCCAGGGCCGTCAGCGTGGGGATGAGGAAGAAGGCTTGGAAGACGAATCCGATCGCCCGGGCACGAAATGCGGCCAGATCCCCGTTGCGGGCGAGGGGAGCCCCCTTGAAATGGATCGTGCCGCCATCCGGGAACTCGAGCGCCCCGATCAGACTGAGGAGCGTGGACTTGCCGCTTCCGCTCGGGCCCGTCACCGCCAGAAACTCTCCTTGCCGTATGGTCAGACTCACCGCACGCAGGGCATGTACGCGGCCCTCCTCGTAGACCTTGTCCACGGACCGCAGTTCAACCAACGCCCCCGAGGACTCCACCATACGGTCCCTTATACGGGCTGGAGCGGCCGGGAGCAACCCATCCCATCCGCTGCCCCATTTCATCTCTCAACAGTTGACTCCCAACGTGAAAGGCTACACAATGCTTTAGATGGCCTCGGAAGCGAACCTCTTCGTCTATGACGAGGTCACGCAACTGCCCAGCCTCCACGCCGCTCTACCTCGGGTGCGACTCCTCCTCGACAACTTCCGACGCCTCGGTCTGATCTACGTGGACCTGACCCACTACGGCCACTTCGAGGAGGCGGAGGGGGGAGACAAGTTCGACGAGATTGTCCGCCGGGTGGCCAAGCGCTTCCAGAAGTTTGCCTCCGAAATCAGCCGGGAGTCGATTCTCGCCGTGGACTGGCCAAGCGGTGGGGATCTCGTTGCCTTTGTCGCGATGGACGACCCCGAACTCGACCGTGCCGCGATGCACGAGATCTGCCAGATGCTCGACATCGAGTTGACGAGCGAGATGCACGAGCTCCTGAGAGGAGACGGCACGGGCCGCTACGCGGCCTACGTGGGGTACGACGTTGTGCATCAGAACTCGCTTGTCCGCTTCGAACGACTCATACGGCGGGGGATCAACGAGGCTCTCAACATGGCGATGAACGAGGACGCACGCGAGCGGAACTACCGCATCGGCCGCCTCCGCGAGATCGTGAGACGCCGGGATCTGCGCCCGCTGTTTCAGCCGATCCAGCACCTCCAGAAGGGTCTCGTGGTTGGCTACGAGGTTCTGATACGTGGCCCTGAGAATACGAAGTTCAATGACCCCTCCGTGCTTTTCTCCACCGCCCAGTCCTGCAACATGACGTTCCAACTCGAGGAGGCGGGACAGAGCCAGATGCTCGACGTCCTGCGCGCCAACGGTTCGCACCAGTACTTCCTGAATGTGGAGCCCGACATCATCGAGAAGGATGAACTGTACCGCCTTCCCGTGGTGCAGGACCGGGGGATTGACTCGCGCAGCCTTGTGATCGAGGTGACGGAGCGCGCGGCGATCACGAACCTCGAGGCGTTCGCAAGGTCCATCCAGCGCGTCAAGGAGACGGGGCTGAGGGTGGCCGTGGACGACGTCGGCTCCGGCTACGCCTCCATCGAGTCCGTGGCCTTCCTGAAGCCGGATTACATCAAGATCGATCGGCTCCTCATCCACGAGATCCACGAGGATCCGACGCGTCGGGAAGTGACGCGGACGATCCTGGACTTGGCGTCGAGGATCGATGCCATGTGCATTGCCGAGGGGATCGAAAAGGCGGCCGAGATGGAGTGCCTGATCGATCTGGGGGTGGAGTTAGGTCAAGGGTTCTACCTCGGCCGGCCGAATCCGGCCCCGCCCGCGGCCCCGCAAAGGTAGGGAAAGCCGCCCGGCGGCCGACGCGCGGGCGGAGGAGTTCGCGGCGACATGACCTCCCGGCGAGACGCTTTGCCGTTGTTCTCATCGCCGGGGGCGCGGGGAACCGGCCCGTTGGCGGATCGTTTGCGACCCGAGACGCTGGATGAGCTGGTGGGGCAGCCCGACCTCGCGGGGATCGATGCCGTCCTTCGGCGTTGGATCGATGAGGATGCGGTGCCTTCCCTCGTCCTGTGGGGCCCTCCGGGGTGCGGCAAGACGAGCGCGGCGCGGGTTGTCCAGCGGCACACTCGACGCCCCGTGGTTGCTTTCTCGGCGGTGGCCTCGGGGGTCAAGGACGTGCGTGCCGTTCTCGAACGGGCCGAGGCCGCATGGAAGGGAGGCGGTCCGCCCACCCTGGTCTTCATCGACGAGCTCCACCATTTCACCAAGGTCCAACAGGACATCTTCCTCCCGCATGTGGAGGAGGGGAGTGTCGTTCTGCTGGCGACCACGACGGAGAATCCGTCCTTCCACGTCATCGGACCCTTGCTGTCCCGGTGCCAGGTCCTTATCCTCCGGCGCCTGTCCGAGGAGGACCTCTCGACGCTCCTGCGGCGCGGACTGACTCACCCGAGGGGGGGGCTGACCGAACGAAAGGTGGAGGCGGTGGACGAGGTACTCGGGGCCATTGCATCCGCGGCGGACGGTGATGCCCGGCGGGCGCTCAATGTCCTGGATCTTGCGGCGCGGGCGACCAAGCCCGGTGACGTGATCACCGCCGAGACGGTCCGGCGGGTCCTCGGTCGCCGGGTGTACCTCTACGACCGCGACAGGGAGGAGCACTACAACGTCATCTCGGCGTTCATCAAGAGTGTGAGAGGGAGCAATCCCGATGCGGCCATCTACTGGCTTGCCCGAATGCTGGAATCGGGGGAGGATCCGCTCTTCATCGCCCGCCGCATGATCATCCTGGCCTCCGAGGACATTGGGAACGCCGACCCGCGGGCGTTGCCGATGGCGGTGGCCGCGATGCACGCGGTGGACTTCATCGGCCTGCCCGAGGGTACGCTTCCGCTCGCACAAGCGGCGGCGTATCTCGCCTCGGCGCCGAAGTCCAATGCAGCCTACCGGGCCTATCTGGACGCCCGGGCAGACGTGGCGCGCCACGGCTCGCTGCCCGTCCCGCAGCACCTTCGAAACGCGGTCACCTCGCTCATGGAAGGCGCCGGTTACGGGCGGGGCTACCTGTATCCGCACGACGATCCGGGTGGGATTGTCGCCCAGACCTACCTCCCGGAGGCCCTCAGTGGGCGGTCCTACTATCGGCCCAAGAGCCACGGCGCAGAGAGGGAGATCGCGGATCGGCTGAGAGAGTGGGAGCGCATGCGGGCGGAAAGGGGGGCGGAACGGCCGGCGGCCGAAAGCGATGGAATTGCCCGAAGCGGAAGTGCTCTGCCGCCAGTTGAGGGAAAGCCTCGGCGGTAGGCGGATCGCGTCCGTCCAGATCCTCACTCCGGCTTTCGTCGAGGGAACCGCCCGGGCATTGGCGGGTGGCCGCATCTCCTCCGTCACTCGGTACGGCAAGGCCATCGCGCTGGACCTCGCCCGGGGGCGGGCTGCTGAGGTTGTGGTCCTCCTGCAGCTCGGCATGACCGGCCAGCTCCTGTTGCGCGAGGACGGCTCGGCTTTGCAGCCGCATACGCACATCGTACTTGGGTTCGAGGGGCACAACCGGGTCCTCCATGTCCGCGATGCAAGGCGGTTCGGTCGTATGGTGGTGATGTCGCCTCACGCGTTCTCGATGTGGCGGTTGGACAACACCGCGGCCGATCCGTTGGGGATGAGCGCAAGTGAGTTTTGCCGGCGCGTTCGAGTGCGCCGCGCCCCCATCAAGCGGGTTCTCCTCAACCAGCGTGTTGTCGCCGGCATCGGCAACATCTACTCGGACGAGGCGCTGTTCGAGGCCGGCCTGCACCCCATGAGCCCCGCCTGCTCCTTTCCCGACGAGGATCTAGGCCGACTGCACGCGGCCTTGGCGCGAGTGCTGAGCCGGGCGATCGCTGCCGGGGGATCGACCATCTCGGATTTCGTGGACCTATACGGCCGCAAGGGTGGCTTCCAGCGGCAACACCGAATCTACGGTCGCTACGGCCGGCCGTGCCCGGAATGCGGCACGGTCCTGAGGCGGATTCGCGAGACCAGCCGCAGCTTCACCTATTGCCCCCGCTGCCAGCCTGCAGGTGTTTGCCGCTCTGCGAGGCATGGGCGCCATAGGATCGTGTAGGTCTGGGTCCTGTTTGAAAACCTTTAGCCGGCCACCGCAATCTTTGTAGGGGAGGGTGCTTGCACCCTCCCTCCCCCCGGGCGGGTCCATCCGCCACGGCGGACGGAAGGACCCGCCCCTACCACGGTCATTGCCCTGCCATCTCCGCCGCGGCGGACAGGGCCACACCTGGGCAGGAAGCCCTGGTGCCACGAGCGGAAGGCAGCCCACGAAGGGCTGCGATGAACGTGGCA
>JACPQY010000022.1 GCA_016190245.1 Nitrospirota bacterium
AGATACGCCAGCGTGAATCCCAGCGTGAGTCTGAACCCGGGGAGGACACGCCGCTTCCCCCCCACCCCGTGCTCAGGAAGGCACGGGGCCATGATATGTCGCCGTGCCAAGGACGGCACGGCATGGACCATGGCCTTGATCCTCCCCCGCCAGGGGGGAGGAGGGATCAACACCTCTTCCCTTAATCCGTAGGCAACGACGGATTTCCCAATCATGGGGGCACACCCGATGGGTGCGTCTTTGCCGTAGGGAGCGATTCCGATCGCTCCGTCTTTTCGGACGCATAGGAATGCGTCCCTACGCGACACGGTCGTCTGGCGAAGGATTGGGGATTTCGAAAGCACGCTCAACTCCCCGGCTGGTAGATCAGATCGAAGAGGCCGCCGTCGCTGAAATGCGTTCTCTGCGCCTTCTGCCAGCCGCCGAACACTTCATCGATGGTGAAGAGGTTCAGTTTGGGGAAACGGTCGGCGTTCGCAGCCGCCACGGCGGGATCGCTCGGCCGGTAGAAGTTCCTGGCGGCAATCTGCTGACCTTCCGGCGAGTAGAGGTACTCGAGATATGCCTGGGCCACGGCGCGTGTCCCGTGCCGGTTGACGACCTTGTCCACGAGACTGACCGTCGGCTCCGCGAGAATGCTGACGGAGGGAACGACCAGTTCGTATTCGCCGGGGTTGAGCTTGCGCGTGATCAGCAGGAGTTCGTTCTCCCAGTTGATCAGCACGTCGCCGATGCGGCGTTCGACGAACGTGGTCGTGGCGCCGCGGGCGCCGGAGTCGAGGACCGGCACGCGCTTGTAGAGCGCGGTCACGTAGTCCTTGGCCCTGAGCTGATCGCCGCCGCTTTTCCGGAGGGCATAGCCCCACGCCGCAAGGTAGTTCCAGCGCGCGACGCCGGAGGTCTTGGGGTTGGGGGAGATGACGGAAACTCCGGGCTTCAGCAGGTCCTCCCAATCCTTGATCCCTTTCGGGTTACCCTTGCGCACCAGGAAGGCCAGCGTGGACGTGTACGGCGAGCTGTTGTGAGGCAGCCGCTTCTGCCAGTCCTTCGGCAGCAGGCCGGCCTTCTCGTGGATGGCGTCCACGTCATACGCCAGCGCGAGGGTGACGACGTCCGCTTCGAGGCCGTCTATGACGGACCGCGCCTGCTTGCTCGATCCGCCGTGTGATTGGTTGACGACCACCGTCTGCCCGGTTTTCTCTTTCCAATACCGGGCGAACGCCGCGTTGAACTCCTGGTAGAGTTCACGGGTCGGGTCATAGGAGACGTTGAGCAGGGTCAGGTCCTTGGCTCCCGCCTCCGAGGGCTGGAGAAGGATGGACCCGAGAAGAGCGATGAACGCGAGGGCTATGAGTTTGTAAGACATGGTTGTTTCTCCTTTGGTGTTCAAAACGCGACTTGGAAGCGGTTCAAGACAATCTTCTCCGCCTCACGGTCTTGTCCCCCCTGAGAAAAGCGGGTTTGCTCGTAGTCGAGGGAGACTTTGATGTTCTTGTTGAGGTGCCAGTTCAGGCCGCTGCCCACGGCGATGGCGGTCCGGGCGGACTTGGCCGACTGGGCGTAGTCCGGGAAGGCGTCAGTATCCGCGCGTAGGAAACCGTACCGAGTGGCGAGTTCGAGCGCGCCCCAGCCCCCGCCGGACTCGAAGGGGCGCTTGACCTTCACGCCCTTGAAGGAGGCATCGTCGCCCGTGAGGACGTAGGACGCGACGACCTGGAAGGCGTCGTTTTTCAGGTTCGCCCGCTTGTCGCCTTTCTTCACCTTCTGGGCCGAGGCGGCGTACTCGGCCAAAACGCCCAGAGGACCCTTGTAGAAGTACCCCTGCGGCGAGTACCGTGTGCGAGTCCCTGCGGCCACCACGGTGCCCGCCGATGTCTTGTCCTTGTCGGCGGCGTAGGTGAAGAAGGTTTGCTGGCCGGGCGACTTGAACGACGGCAGGTTTGGAGAGTCGGGCTTCCCCTGTTGATTGCCGTAGGTCACGGACCCGCCGATGCCAAGGCCCTGCAGCGACCAGACCTCCGTGTTCTTGAACGGGAAGGCGAAGATGCGGGCAGCGAGATCCTTCTCGTCGTTGGTGTCGCCGTCGCCGCTCGCGCCGTCCGGAACACCGTTGAATGCCCCCAGGGCCAGGTTCACTGAACCGTTCAGCAGATCTCCCGAAAGTTGGAGACCTACGTCGCGGTTGGGCAGGATACTCGTTGGGAAGCCCCGCTCGACGAAGATGAGGTCCGTCCCCGACTGGAGCCGTTCCAGCCCGGCCGGCGTCTTGAACTTCCCGGCCCGGAGTCTCAGTGCCGGGTTGATTGCCGCGTCCAGGTATGCCTCCTGGAGCACGGCCTTGCCCTCGCCGAAATCGGACAGGATGCGGAAGTCGAACGACTTCGCGACCGTTCCCTCGAAGCTCGGGCGCACGCGCCGGAGCAGGAGGGAATCCGTGGATGTCTTCTTGTCATCCGACAGATAGAACCGCGCGTCGGACTGGAGGTACCCGCGCAGCTTGAACTGATAGGCGCCATCCCACGACTTGAGGAAGAATCCGTCCTTCCCCGCGCCAAGGACGGGCGACTCTTTCGCCTTTGCAGCGTTTTCCTGATCAACCTCCCAGCGCCGTTCGAGGATCCGGACCTTCTGGTCCAGTTCCTCGATGCGATCTTGCTGGGAGGGGCTCTTGGCTTCGGGCTCCGCCGCTGGAGCGGAGGGAACGCCTCCCAAGGCCGCGCCGATCAGAAGCACGGCTGAAACGGACGATCGTACAATCCACATGGTCTTCTTCTCCTTCCGACATGCGGATCTCCGGTCGTCCGGTCGCCCGATGCGATGTTTCGACGGATACGCCTCCGGTTTTCCGGTGGGATCGTTTTTTCATTGGATGGGCGCTACTCTTGGGAGAGGCGCGTCCGCTCGTGCCGTTCGATCTGGGTCACATGTCCCTGATGGAAGGTAAGCACGACGCTGCCAAAATCCAGATTGCGGGCCGCGCGCTCGATCTGTTCCCAGGGGAGATCGAGAATCAGCTTGAAGACCCGGCTGCCGGATGGGACCGGCTGAATCGGGACATCCTGTTGCGCTGCTGCTGCTCTATGCGACATGGGTCAAACCTCCTGATTGAACGCACCTCTGGAAAATGCTTTCGCGTTGGGGATCGGGACCACCTGACCGGAAGGTATCCGGTCAATTGCAGATAGGGTGGCCCCTATCTACAGATGCAGCAGCAGAAAGTGGAGGGACGAGTCACAGACGGATTCAGGGAAGAACCGCCGAGGGTTGTTGAAGCCTCATGCTTGTGACCCATGCGCGGCACTGTAGGCTGCCGGTCGCCGCTTGTCAAGTCGAGGTCGGCCGCACGGCGGTCAGCGCCTTTCAGCGAGTTCGCGGAACAGAGATAGGTACGGGAGAACCTGCACGCTGGGATCGAAGACTTGGGTGTCGGCCCCACGGTAGGCCACCAACCGTGCCACGGGCTTGTAGCGTCCCACCGCCTCGGCCAAGGATGCCAGCCCTCTCAAGTCGGGCGGCCTCACGGTTCGGCCCGACTTGATTTCGATCCCGATGATTTCACGCTCCGTTTCGATCACCAGGTCCACTTCGGCCCCGCCCTCGGTCCGATAGGAAGACAGGGCCCACTCCTTCCGGAGGGCGCGGTTCAGGCAGGCGACCTGGGAGATCATCCACTGTTCGAACGCGGGTCCGAAGCGGTCCGGTCCGGGGCTCTCGCGGTGGAGCCCGAGCAGGGCGTTGCGCACGCCGAGGTCGAAGAACACGAAACGGTCGCGCTGGGGGAGCCGCCGACTCTTCCGAAGCCGCGGGTGAAATGGGGGAAGGCGGAAGATCAGGAGCGTATCCTCGAGAATGCCGAAAAAGCGGCGAATGGTCTCCTTCGGTATCTCGGCATCAGAGGCAAGCTTCGAGTAGTTGATCCACTCACCACTGGTCAGGGCGGCGGTATCGAGGAATCGGGCGTAGCCACCGATCTGACGAGTCAGGGCTTCCGCGCGTATCTCCTCGCGCAGGTACACTTCGGCGTAGCTGCCAAGCACGTCCACGCCTTCCCGTTCGTCAAGGTACACCCCGGGGAGCGTGCCGACCTGGAGCGCCCGGTCCAGCCGGAACTCCGGGCCGATTTCGAGCGCGGAAAGCGCGTCGAGGTGTTCGAGTATGATCCTGCCCGGCAGGAGGTTGGCTTGGCCTCGGCGGAGCTTCCGCGCGCTCGATCCGGTCAGGAGGAATCGGGGGCCCCCTTGCCGGTCCACGATCGACTGCACGACGTTGAGGAGAGACGGAACCCGCTGAATCTCGTCGACGCACACGAGGCGGGCTCTCGGCGCCCCCTCAACGAGGCGGCGGAGCGCCGCGGGATCCTTGGCGTACCGCAGGTATTCCCCTTCGTCCGCGAGATCGAGGAGAAGGTCGGGACGGAGAGAGCGGCACAACGTGGACTTGCCCGTCTGGCGAGGACCGAGGATGAGCGTGCTTCGGCGTGAGGAGGCCAGGCGGGGCCGAATCAGCCTGTCTATCATGTAGGCAATTTACATCGGAATTGACCTATTATCAAGACGACTAGGTGGAGGGCGGTGGGAACGTGCCCAAGGCCTCCTGCACGGGCTTGAGGCCGACCATGAGATCGTCCTCCACTTGGCAACGGGACAGCAGTTCGCGGGCGTTCGGGTGGTAGCGGACGGCCTCATCGAAGCCCTCGGTAGGCCGGCTTCCCCTCATCACAGGAATGGTCGTACGCGGTGTTCCGAGCGTCAACCTGCCTCATTCCGCGGGAATCGCGATCACGGCGGAGCGGGGGGGGAGATCCAACGGGTAGCGGTCTGCATTGTCCTGAGTGACAGGGGGCAGTGAGACTCCACTCCAGACGTCAAGAAGAGATCCTCCGGCGGCGACACGAGTGTCCCGCAGGTTCACCGTGACGGATGCGGGCCGGTCGCCGGTGTTGATGGCTGCGAGCACTGTGACCGCCCCGGTGGATCGGAGGAAGGCGAGGACGGAGGGATCGCCCGTATCGAGAGGGAGGTATGTTCCGCCTCGGAGTGCGGGCAGGGCGTTCCGCAGCCTGATGAGTTGCCGGTAGTGTTGGAGGAGAGATTCGGGGTCGTGCATCTCGCTTTCGACATTGCGGTTCGCGTGGTTCCCCGCCAATCGTATCCAAGGTGCGGATTCCGAGAAGCCGGCCTGTTCGGAACCGTCCCACTGCATCGGCGTGCGTGCCATGTCTCTCCAGTCCACCACGACTTGGTCTCCGCTCTCGATGCCCAGCTCTTCGCCGTAGTAGATGAAGGGTGTCCCCGGCAGGGTCATCTGGAGAGTGGCGAGCAGCTTGGCCCGTCCGGTCTCTCGCCCGACGAGGGAGTAGGACCGTGGAAGGTCGTGATTGCCGGTCACGATGGCGTAGTGACCGCCTTCGGGCAGTCGCGCGTACGTTTGCTCCAGGACTTCCGCCACCCCGCTGACGTTCCCCCCGAGGGCGGCCTGTAGAAGAGCGGGAATCATCGTGAAGTTGAAGAACATGTGCAGCTCGTCCGATCCGTCGCCCAAGTACGCGATCATCTCGGGTGGCTGAGGCAGGACTTCGCCCACCGTCGCCCTGGCGGGGTAGGAATCCAGCACCGCTCGCAGATCTTTGAAGAAACGGTGGGTTTCCGGCTGGTTCATGCACAGGTTTGCAGAGGGGTCCTCCACGTAGAAGGAAGCTGCGTCGATTCTGAAACCGTCCACGCCCTGACCGAGCCAGGATCGGACGATATCGAGGAGTTCGTTTCTCACCGCGGCATTCCGGAAATTGAGATCCGGCATCGCGGCGTAGAACTGATGGTAGTAGTACTCGCCGGTGGACGGGTCCAGCTCCCAGCGGCTCTCGCCGAAGGGGTTACCCAGGGAGATCGTGTCGAGGCAGCGAAAACCCGGCGTGGGGGACCACAGATACCAGTCCCGCTTCGGGCTGTCCCTGCTCGATCGTGATTCGCTGAACCAGGGATGGGCGATGGATGTGTCGTTGATGGCCAGATCGAGGAGGATCCGGATGTTCCGCGCGTGGGCCTCGGCGATCAGCTCTTGAAGGTCGCCCGCTGTGCCGAACTCGGGATTGACGGCTCTGAAGTCCGTGATGTCGTAGCCGAGGTCCGCGTTTTGCGTGGGATAGGTCGGGTTCAGCCAGATCCCGCCGATGCCGAGATCCTCGAGATAGTCCAACTTGCGGACGATGCCCTGGAGGTCGCCAATGCCGTCTCCGTTCGTGTCCAGGAAGCTCCGGGGGTAGATCTGGTAGAAGACGACTTCCTTGTACCATGAGGGGGCTGTAGTGCCGGGGGCGGAGGAGTCGTAGCCGCCTGGCTCCTTCGATCCTGTGCACTCCGTCACCATGATGATGGACAAGGCCACGGCGGTTCGGTGAAACGCGGTCGGAGTCCGCGGGCGTCGTAGGAGTCGGCGGCTGCGTCTGATGGCTGACTGTCCCTTCGATCCGAAGGATGGAGGGCCTATTCTTGACACATTTTTCGCCTCTCCGCGAGCTCAGCCGTTCCGGAGCGCGGCGCGGAGGTGTTGTTCGATGAGCGCCAGGCGGTCGGGCGGGATGGCGTCAGGGGCAATTCCGCCGGAAAGGATTTCCTGGAGGAGCGCGCCTCTCACGCCGCTGAGGAGATGCTCGCCTTTCGCGATGCGTTCGAAAAGCTCACCGAGATGATCGGGCGTGAGGCAGCACCGACCGGGGCCGTGCTCCGGGGAACCTGGCGGTGTGAGGGGTCCTGCTGCCGAAGCGGCGATATCGGTGTTGAGCGCTCGGAGGGCACGGTCGGCCTCAGGTCGCAGGATCGGGCAGGAGAGGACGGCGCGAAGTTCCGCCTCCGCTGCCGGACCGTTCCCACGGGCGACCGCCAGGCAGGCTGAGAGGAAATGGGCCTCGCAATCGGGGCTTCCGGCCACGGTGGCGGTGCGCAGCAAGTCTGACGCAAGGCGAAGGCCCGTCCTCACGCGCTCGTCCCATTCGGCTTGGGCCATCGCCCCCGGCGCAAGCGCGAACCATAGGAGATGACGCGCCAGCGCGAGAGGGTCGGTTCGGCATTGGCGCGGGCCGGGTCGTCCCGCGAGGTACTCGAGGATCACGTCGGCGAGCCGGTGGGTGCGGTGGGCGGGCCGGTGCCGTTCCCATACCTCGAGCATCCCCCGCGAGGCGAGGCGCTGGGCGGAGGGAAGGTCGCCCAGGATCTGTCGCGCCACCTCGGCAGCTCGTCCCGCGTCTCCCGCCGGATACGTCAACAGGTGGTGGCCGGGGATGAAAAGGTCCCGAAGCCCGGGGCACGGCTCAGGTGTCACGACGACCGAGCCGCAGGCCATGGCCTCGAACGTTCGCTGGTTGAGTTCGCCTCGCTGATTGAAGTTGACCACCACCTTCGCCCGCGGATAGACCTGTTTCCAGTCGCCGGGTCCGATCTCCTGCTTGATGCCCGGCCCGAGAGCAGCTTGGAGTTCGCCGAGGAATCGATCGCGTCCTTCGTCGTACATGCGGCCCCTGGCGCCGACGAACGCCACATCGATCGGTCGCGCCTCCAACCGAAGTGGGAGTGTGGAAAGTGGGTAGGGCGGGTCCGCGCCGACCGGTATCCAGTGCGCCGGGGTGCCGACCTCGCGCCGGATCCGTTCGGCGTAGTCTTTCTGAATCGTCACCACGAGATCGAAGAGTCGGGCGTACTCCCGGCCATGGGCCCACACGGCGTCCGGATCCCAGAGGACAAGGAGTTTGGGGATGGCGATCTCGTGGAGGTCCACGGGAATCTCGGGACCGCCGGAATGGACGATCAGGAGGTCGGGGCGGGAGCGCAGGGTTCTGATCCACGGTCGCATGCGAACGTACCGGATGGGTCCGCGTTGCGATGGCTCGGCCAGTTCGGGGCAGTATTCCACTCGCGCGACTCGATCGAGCCCGACGCCGATGGAGACGGGTCCGTGCCAGGCCAGAAGAGGACGTTCCGGCCGCATGCTGTGTTTCAATCTCACCTGATTCCAACAGATCATGAGCGGCGTGTCGAGAAGCACGAGGCAGTTGACGCGGCGCCGAGACCTGATAATTGAGGGGTGTGTTCCCCATCAATCCGACCAAAGAGAAGGCGCTGATCGAGCGGATGGAAAGGCTCGGGGTGCGGGAGCAGGATCTTGAAGAGTCCTTTGTGGCCTCCTCGGGGCCGGGTGGACAGCATGTGAACAGGGCGGCCACCTGCGTTCTTCTCGTTCATCGGCCCAGCGGGATCAGCGTCCGTTGTCAGCAAGAACGGTCTCAAGCCCTGAACCGATTTCTGGCGCGCCGACTTCTTCTGGACAAGATCGAAGCGCGGATCCTCGGGAGGCAGTCGGAGGAGGCGCAACGCGTGGCCAAGCTTCGCCGGCAGAAGCGGCGGCGATCCAGGCGCGCGCGAGAGAAAATGCTTCGCGACAAGCATCTCCATTCCGCCAAGAAGGCGCTTCGGCGGAGCGCGGGTCTTGAGGATTGAGCGGCTGGGGTGTAACATCCACGCCGCTCCGGACACAGAGGGGGAACGTGGGAATTATTGGAATCCTTCAGTCGACAGTCTTCAACAGGAGGTGAAAAAATGAGAAAGGCAATCGCAGGGTTTCTCTTTGCCCTGGTCGCATCCTTCGTCGCGCTCGCGGCGCAGCCCGCCTGGGCCGCCACGACCTACAAGGTGGACAAGTCGCATTCGAGCGTGGGATTCGTGATCGGCCACCTCGTCATTGCGGAGGTGGAGGGCCGTTTCGACTCCTTCGAGGGGACGATCGTATTTGACGAGGCGGATCCGACCAAGTCGTCGGTCCAAGCCACGGCTCAAACGAACAGCATCAATACCAACGAACCGGACCGAGACAAGCATTTGCGCTCGGCGGACTTTCTCGATGTCGAGAAGTTCCCCACCATGACGTTCAAGAGCTCCAAGGTGGTCCCGGCGAAGGACGGGAAGACGGGGAAGATCCATGGAACGCTGGAGCTGCACGGGGTGAAGAAGGAGGTCGTTTTGGACACGGTGTTCAAGGGGAAGACGACCGATCCCTGGGGCAATCAGAAGGCCGTGTTCGAGGCCACGGGCAAGATCAATCGGGGGGACTTCGGCCTGAAATGGAACAAGGTTCTCGATGCGGGCGGCCTGCTCGTGGGGGAGGAAGTTACGATCAAGCTGAAGGTGGAGGCGATCGCGCAGAAATCGTAGCTTGTCGGAAGAAGCCTTCTTGCCGCCCTCGCGAGGCACCCGAGGGCGGCTTGCTTTCGACGGGACGAGGGCGGATGATCCGCGCGGATTTTCCGTGAAGATCCTCTCGCGCTGCCTCTGGTTGTGTGGTGTCGGCATGGTGTTGGCCTTGCCCGTCGCGGCACGGGCCGTCGGCGGTGGCGATCTGGAAAGGGGCCGTGAGGTCTACCGGCAGTTCTGCCGCGCCTGTCACGGCGACGCGGGAGATGGAAAGGGGCCGGCCGCCGAACTCCTGAACACGCCACCGCGCGATTTCCAGCGGGCGGTCTTCAAGTTCCGAAGTACTCCCTCCGGGCATCTCCCTACGAGAGAGGATCTTGAGCGGACCATTGCTTTCGGCATACCTAAAACGGCCATGCCGAGTTGGAAGAGCCTCCCCACCCGGGATATCCGTGCTGTGGCCGACTTCATCCGGTCGTTTTCCCCTCGGTGGGTGAGCGAACCGCCGGTTTCGGCTGTGCCTCTTCCGAAAACGCCGGGCGACATCGCGTCGCAAGCGGCCGTGCTGCGCGGTGAGGAGGCGTACCGGGCCGCCGGCTGCTGGGAGTGTCATGGCGGTCCCGCCGGCAAGGGGGCGGAGGGCGGGGCCTACCCCTGGGGCGAGGGACCCAAGGCGGCGGAGCTCCGGGATGACCAAGGCCGACCCTCGTCCGCCTACGACTTGAGGGGGGACTATTTCAAAGGAGGCAGCCGACCCGAGGATATCTTCCGCACACTCACCACCGGCATGGATGGCACGCCCATGCCCTCGTACGCAGACTCACTCTCCGAGCGCCAACGGTGGGACCTCGTGGCGTACCTCATCTCGCTTGGGCGGTAGGGGCGCCTCGGGTTTGCCCTCACGCGAAGAACCGGACATGCCCGACCCGCTCGGTTCGACCTAGAAGACGGCGCACCCACCGGAGTGAATCGGCGACGGCCTCAACGAGTGGCCGGCGCTGCGCCAGGTGACCCGCAATGGCACTGGCGAGAGTGCAGCCAGTCCCTCGCACTTCGTACGGTACCGCCTTCCCGTTGGTGAACCACCGGTATTCCCGACCGTCGAAAAGGAGCTCGCTCTTGAGGTGACCCGAGCGCGGGAGCTTGAGCAGCACCCGTTGGGCCCCAAGCCGATGAAGTCGCAGCGCC
>JACPQY010000023.1 GCA_016190245.1 Nitrospirota bacterium
TGGACCCGCCCGAGGGGAGGGAGGGTGCAAGCACCCTCCCCTACAAGGATTGCGGTGGCCGGCGAAGGGTTTTCAAACAGAGCCTAGTACCATGTTGACTACTTCTTGGAACAGATCGGTGCCTCCAACATGGTACTTTCGGAACGATGTTTGCTTCCGCAAACATCGTTCCGATGGTCCCGCGTCGGTGACGATCTGCTCCAAGAATTCCTCAACGCGGGACTAGGCCGGATGGCCTCCGGCTCCGTCCGTCCGCCGCGCCGCCTGGTCCGCTCTCGCACCTTGGCGCTCGCGGTCCTGCTCATGCTTGTCCTCACCCCGGTCATCTCCCACGCCGCGGACGTCGAAATGGGCGGTTACGCCAAGGCCCTCACCTCGCGGGACCTTCGGGACGATCATCCCCTCGAAGACATCTCGCAGAGCGCGACGAAGCTTTTCCTCCGGGCCCGCGCGCGGACCTCGGAGGCCGTGGGGATCGAGTTCTCTGCCAAGGCGCGATACGACGTGTTCGTCGCCCAGACGATCGAGCCTCTCGTCGAGGGTCACGCCGAGGCGGACCTTCACGAACTCTACGCAGACACGAGTTGGGGCAAGCTCGATGCCAGGCTCGGGTTCCAGATCGCTTCCTGGGGGGAGAACCTCTTTCTCAGCCCCTTGGACGCCATCAACCCCCCCGACCTGCGCTACATGCTCGATCCCGACGCGGACGATGCCCGCCTGCCCGTCGCTGCTGCCCGCCTCACCTACTACCCGGCCGATTCGCTCACCCTGGAAGCCATTTGGATCCCCTTCTTTCGCGAGGCCGGGTTCCAACTCTTCGCGCGCGACACCGCTCTGCTCAAACATGAGAGCATCCGCGTCCACATCAACCCCTCGGCTCAGACCGACCCCAGCAAGGCCCTCATCCTCGGTGATGACCCGGCCGATCCCTTGCACGATCCCGAACTCGAAGATCGCGCCAATCGGCTCTTCAAGGCAACCGATTTCCCGGACGAGGACCTGGGCGATTCGGACGGCGGCGGCCGGCTCGTCTACGCACGGGATCCCTTCACCCTTGGGCTCTCCTACCTCTATGCGCATGACCACTTCCCGGCCCTCAGAGCCAGCCCCGAGATCGTCAGGGCGGTCAAGGACGGCGTCATCACCCTCGACGAGCTGTTCAAACTGCAGCAGGTTGGAGCTGAATTGGACATCACCTACGCACGGCGGCACCAACCCGGCCTCTCGCTCAACGCCACTGTCCTGGACACAAACTTCGGCTTGGAAGCCGTCTACACCTCGAAGCGCGCCATCTACGATCGCCAGATGACCCGCTACGACCGCCCCTACACCACCGTGGCCGCCGGAGGAGACCGCCTGCTTCTCGATGGCCACCTCATGGTTGGAGCCGAAGCGCTGGCCATGTGGTTTCACGATCTCCCGAAGGACGCCGATCTGCTCCTCGTTCGCAACCCGATGCTTGCCGTGATCGGCATGGCGCGGCTCATGCTCCTGGATGACACGCTCACCGCCGAGTTGCGAGGCATGGCTCTTCCGAATTTCGGCGAGGGTCTCATCAACCCGCGCATCGAATACGCGCTCAACGATCACTGGCACCTCTTCACGGGCGCCTCCTGGTACCAGGGCGAATCCAAGCCGCTGTTCGTCCAGAATCCCGACGACCCCTTTCCCAATCTCACGCCAATCGGGTATCTTCAGGAGAACTCGGAGGCGTTTGCCGGCGTCAAGTACCACTTTTGAGTCCGTGGTGAGAGCTTCGCGGAGCGCGCCGAAAGAAACCGGCGGCGAGGCGCCGGCGCGCCGCCGAGTGGAAGATCGGGACGGATGAAACTGCGCGTTTGGACCCTCCTCAAGGTGCTCATCCTCGTGGTGTGGGCGCTCCAGCTCGTGGAGCTTCAGCGCAAGTCCCGTTCCCCGCTTCTTCCACCCGCCGAGATCCTCGATCTGGACGCCTTTGCCGCCGAGCCGCCGGCCGAGACGTGGATGGGCGTCTACTACCAGGGAAAGAAGATCGGCTACACCAATGCGGTGTGGTCGGCCGAGGAAGACGGCTACCGGGTCGTCGAGCGCGCTTTGCTTTCACCCAAGATCATGGGGGAAGCCAAGGAGATCAAGACCGCCACCCATGCGCGCGTGGGACCGGACTACAGCCTGCGCAGCCTGGAATTCAAGATGGAATCCGGGCCGGTGGACTTCTTTCTTACGGGAACGGTGGAGGGGCACCGGCTCAAGCTCACCGTGCGATCCGGAGGCCGCGACAGCAACCACGAGATCGAGCTCCAGGAAACGCCCCGCCTGGCGGCGGCGGTCCAGAGGATCGCGGCCCAGAAGAAACTCCAGCCGGGGGCCCGCTACCGCATGCCCATCTTCGATCCGTCCGTGATGGCCAACCAAGAGCTCGTTGTCGAGGTGGGCGGGCGGGAGCGCGTCGCCGTGGGCCGGGAGGTGGTGGATGCCTACAAGCTCCATCAGGTGATGGGATCGGTGGAAAGCTGGACTTGGGTGACGCCCGAGGGCGAGACCGTGAAAGAGGAGAGTCCGATGGGCTTCACGCTTTTGCGCGAGACGGCGGAGCAGGCGCTCTCGGAAGGCTGGCCCACCGAGCAGGTCGATCTGATCGCCTCCACGGCCATCCCCGTGGAGGAGTTCATCGCCGACCCCACGGCCCTTTCTCTCATCTCCCTTCGCCTGCGCGGCGCTCCGATCCGCAGCCTCAGCGGCCTGACGGAGCGCCAGGAGGTGTCGGGCGAAGTGGTGACGATCAGGAAAGAGAGCGGCCTGGAGACGCTCAAGGGTCGCCTCCCGGTCCCGGTGGACAAGGGCCTGAAGGCCTTTCTCGAACCGGAGGTGCTCATCCCCACTGAGGATCCGCGCCTGGCGGCGGTGGCACGAACCGCGCTCGGGACGGAAACAGGGGCCTTGGCGGGCGCGCGGCGGCTCACTTCCTTCGTCTACAGCTACCTGGAGAAGGTGCCGACCGTGAGCATCCCGGATGCCCTCCAGGTGTTGGAGTCGCGCCGCGGCGATTGCAACGAACACGCCGTCCTCTTCGCCGCCCTGGCCCGCGTGGTGGGCCTCCCGGCCAAGGTGGCGGTGGGACTGGTTTACAACGGCGGCTCGTTCTACTATCACGCCTGGAACGAAGTGTACGTGCCGGGGGCGGGGGGGCGCGGCCGCTGGATCGCGGTTGACTCGGCCCTCAATCAAGTCCCGGCGGACGTCACGCATCTCAAGATGGCCGAAGGCGGCCTCGAGAACCAGATCCAAATCATGACGTACGTGGGGCACCTGCGCATCGACATCCTCCGCACCGTTAAATGATCCGCCTCCACGGACTCAGAAAGGTCTACGCCTCCCGCGTCGCCCTGGACGGCCTCGACCTCCACGTCGCCCACGGGGAGATCTTCGGCCTACTCGGCCCCAATGGGGCGGGGAAGACCACCACCGTGCGTATGCTGGCGGGTCTTCTCCAGCCGACCGGGGGGCGCATCGTGATCGGCGGGTTGGACGCCGCGCAAGATCCGATCGGCGTCAAGCGATGCCTCGGCGTCATCCCGGACCGGCCGTTCATCTACGAGAAACTGACCGGCCAGGAGTACCTGGAGTTCCTGGCCTCGATCTACGGGATGAACGGCGAGAGCGCTCGGCGGCGAATACCGGAAAGCCTCAACTTCTTTGAGCTCCACGAATGGCGCAACGAACTCGTCGAGACCTATTCTCATGGCATGAGACAGCGCCTCACCATCGCCGGGGCCCTGATCCACAGCCCGAAGCTCCTGATCGTGGACGAGCCGATGGTCGGCCTGGACCCGAGGGCGGCCCGCCGCGTAAAGGATCTTTTCGTGGGCCTGGCCAAGAACGGGATGACGATCTTTCTCTCGACACATTCACTCGACATGGCCGAGGAGATCTGTCATCGCGTGGGAGTCATCAATCAGGGCAAGCTCATCGCCTTGGGTGCGCCCGACGATCTGCGCCGGGCCGTCGGCGACAGGACCCTGCGTCTGGAGGAAGTCTTCTTGCGCCTGGTCGAGGAAGAACGGTGGGGTCCGGAAACGCCCTGATCCTCTGGGGACGGCTGCTGGCGCCGTCGCTGCGTTCGGCCCGCAACCGGCTTCGCCGCCCGACGGGTCGCGGCGTGGCCAAGGGACTCCTCTTCGCCCTCGCGGGCGCGGCCGTCTGGGCTGGAGTCTATGGCGGCGTGCTCCGGGCCCTTGTCTACTTCCGTTCCACGGAGGCGGTCGGCGACCTGCTGGTTGCCAAGCTCTTGACGATGCTCTGCCTGCTCTTCCTCACCTTGCTCGTCTACTCGAACCTCGTCGTCTCCCTCTCCACCCTCCTCCTCTCGAAGGATCTCGATCTGCTGGCGAGCCTGCCTGTGCCCGCCGGCGTCGTTTTTCTCCGCCAGTTCTCGCTGGGCCTCCTGCACAGCTCCTGGATGTTCCTTCTGTTCGGAACCCCGGTCTTCGCCGCCTATGCGAGTCTCTACGCCGCCCCGCCACTCTCGCTCCTGGTGCTGGTCGTCGGCCTGGCCGGTTTTCTCCTCATCCCCGCTTGCGCGTCGGGGTTTCTCATTCTCGTCTTCGGCAGGATCTTTCCCGCCCGACGCGTACGCGAGGCGGCGGCCGTGGGCGGGATCCTCCTCTTCGCCGCTCTCTACCTCGCGTTCCGCGTTCTGCAGCCCGAGCGGCTCGCGGACCCCGGCTCCTTCCGCAGCCTCCTCGGGTACACGCTGTCCCTTCAGGCACCCGGCTCTCCCGCCCTCCCCAGCACGTGGCTCTCCAATCTGGCGTTCGAGGCGCTCCGAGGCCAGTGGTCCAACGCCACCTTCTATCTCTCCCTGATCGTCACGACGGGCGCTTCGCTCACCATCGTGCTCGCCGAGGTTGCGGCCCGCATCTATCCCTCGCTCCTGTCTCGTGCCCAAGAAGCGGGGGGCCGGCGCCGACGGCGGGAGACGGCGGGCTCAAGACCTCTCCCTGTCCCGCTCCGGTGGCTCCCTCACTCCCTGGGCGCCGTCATCCTCAAGGACACGCGGACCTTCCTGCGAGACCCGACCCAGTGGTCGCAGCTCGTGCTCGTGGCCGCTCTCATCATCGTCTACCTCTACAACTTCCGCGTCCTTCCGAAAGAACGAGTTCCCCTGCCGACCTTCGACATGGAGAACCTTCTGGCGTTCGTCAACCTCGGCCTGTGCGGCTTCGTCCTTGTAGCGGTCGCGGCGCGATTCGTTTTCCCTCTCCTCAGCCTGGAAGGACGCTCGTACTGGATCCTGCGGGCAGCACCCATGGCGGCCCGGGACATCCTCCTGGGCAAACTGCTCCTCGGGCTCGCCCCCATCCTCGGTCTCGGCCTCTTTCTCACGGTCGCCTCCAACCTCGTGCTGGGCTCCACCCGGCTCATGCACGTCGTCTCCGCCGGTACCACCATCGGCATCTCCGTGGCGGCCGTCACCCTCGCCTTGACGTTCGGCATTCTCTATCCGCGCTTCAACATCGAGAATGCGGCGCGCATCCCCACCGGTGTCGGCGGGCTCACCTACATGGTGACCGCCATGGCGGTCATCCTGGCGGTGCTGGCCATCGAGGCATGGCCCACCTACCTTTTATTCAGCGCCCGGTATAAGGCGCGCGGCTTGTCTACCGCGGAGTGGGCTGCCATCTTGGGACTGTTCTCCGCAGCGGGCATCCTGCTCGCCGGCGTCTCGGCCCTCGCCTTGCACCGCGGGCTGCGGGCCCTCGCCCGGTTGGAGCCGTAGTGCGCAGCGCCACCCTTCATGACCCGTAGGAGGCCCCATGAACTCGCATGAAACAATCCGAACCGAAGTCACCGAAGACGCCATCGGTGTGGTCACCCTCAACCGCCCGGACAAGCGCAACGCCCTTTCGATCAAGATGCGGAGCGAGATCTCGGCGTGCCTCGATGTCTGGAAGGCGGCCGAGAGCGTTCGCCTCGTCGTATTCACCGGCGAGGGCCCGGTCTTCTGCGCGGGATTCGACCTCAACGAGTTCAGAGATCCGACGTGTTATCCCCGGCTCTACGAAACATCAGCACGCTACCACCGGGACGTGTGGTACTACTCCAAGCCGACCCTGGCGGCGATCAACGGTCCCGCCCTCGGCGGCGGATTCGATCTGACCACTCTTTGCGACGTGCGCATCTGCAGCGAAACGGCCCAGTTCGGCCACCCCGAGATCAAGTTCGGGGCCCCGCCCCTGTTCTCGCCGCTGCGCTGGATCGTGGGAAGCGGCCTTGCGCGGGACCTGTGCCTGAGCGGTCGCAGGATCGACGCCGCGGAGGCGCTGCGTTCTCACCTGGTGAGCGAGGTCGTTCCGGCGGCCGATCTCAGAATGCGCGCCCTGGCGGTGGCCAAGTCCATCCTGGAAGCGCCCGACCAGGCCCTGCGGATGACGAAGGCCTACATGGCAGGGGCCTCCTCGAACGAATTCGAGTCCTCCTTCCGCGTCGAGCACGACCAGGTTTTCCAAGAGACCCTGTTGAAGGGGATGGCACCCACGCGGTCCTGAGGGGGAATCCACCCCCGCCTGCCCCGCCGGACCCCTGACGAAGCGCCTCAGTACCTCGCGCCGACAAGGAAATCCACGCCCCCGGCGTCCAGGTTCACGTAGCGGTCTTCGAAGAAAGGCGTGCTCGAATATCGGATCTCGACCAAGGCGCGTAGGCGAGGGAGCTTGCGTGTCACTTCGAAGTGGGCGCCGACGAGTGCGTGGTAGGCAAACTCAATGTGCGAAGAGTCCGATGCCTCCGAAGCCTTCCCTCCCTTGGCGGCCAGTTCGTTCACCTCGACCACATCGGGCGTCAGAGACACGAGACTCAGCCCCAGGCCGACGCCCACGTAGGGTTCGTACGGCCATGAGCCCCGCCAGGGCTCGGTCAGCAGCGAGGCCTCGATGGGGATGGTGCGGATCGCGACGTCTTGCCCGGCCTGTGTGGACACGGTCTTGGAAAACCAGCCGAACCGCGTGCGGAGGCGCGACCACGTGAGGAGATCGTAGTCGCCGAAGAGACCCAGTGTGAGCCCGCCCCCGAAAGCATCCTGGAGCGCGGACGTGGAGCTGTGGAAACCGAGAAGCAGGCCACCGTGGAGATACGCAAGGCCCATGGCCTGCCCCCCCCCGCGTGGCGGATCCGCGTCCGGAGGATCCATCGAGGGACCTGCGGGGCGCGACCTCGAGGCACCCTCGCCGAACAGCGCGGCCTTCGGTGGCAGCACACGCGGGGTCGAAGGCTTCGGCCCCGTGAGATCCACGTTCCGCCCGAGCGTCACAACGAGATCGAACTGACTCTCCCAGGTCACCACTCCAATCTCGAACTCCCCCGGAAGGAGGTTGTAGATCCTCTCGGCCAGATCGTACGCCTCCGCCTTGAAGTACAAGCCGGATTTGGGAACCTTGCCCTTCAGAACGGCCGTCTTGTCCACCTTGATTCCCGCATCGGAGAGGTAGGAGACGACCGACGCCAGCGCGCCGTTCTTGGAGGAGTAGTCCATCACGGCGACACGGAGTCCATATTTTGCGGCCAGCGCCTCAGCCGGAGGCAAAACAGTGCCCGCACCGATCGCGAGCGCGGCGATCAGGGAGGAAACAACGTGCCCATGGACCACGCCCGAGCGTGTCAGCGCGCCCTCAACGAACAGGTGAAACCTCCGGGGGGCAGGCGTCAGCAGGAAGGCCCATCTAGTGGAATGGGTCCATTCTAGGCGGTTGGACGTGTGCTTGCAAGACGCGCAAGGGCATGGCACAAGGCGTGCGTGCCTCTCGAGATCCTCGCGCCCCCGATCCCGAACATCCCGCGCGGGACTTCACGGCCCGCGCCTCCGTCGAGCACGGCGAGACGCGACCGAGGGCGACGAGAGAGCCCACATGTGGGACGGGAACCGGAAGTCGGTATCCTCTTGCGGGCCATGGGCGCTCCCAATTATAATTAAGTATTAGAACGAATGGACAGGACTGGTCTATTCACTCAAGCCCAAAAGTACGCGCAGAAGGGGCAACTCGACAAGGCCGTCAGGCAGTACGAGAAGCTGCTCGAGGCCGATCCCGATGACGTCAAGATCCACATCCAGATCGGGGAACTGAACAACAAGCTCGGTCGCCGCGACGAGGCCCTCCAAGCCTACTTCAGAGCGGGCTCCCTCTTTCTCCAGACCGGCTTTACGCAGAAGGCAATCGCCGTCTACAAGCAGGCCCTCAATATCGACCCCGGCTCTTCGGAGATTCACCTCAAGCTGGCCGATTTGTACCTCAAGTCCAACCTCGTTCCGGAGGCCATCAAGCATTTCGAACTGGTCGCTCAAAACTGCGAGGAAGACGGCAACGTTGACGACGCTCTGGACATCTATACTCAGCTCTACACCCTCGATCCCGACCGAAAGCACTTCCTCCTCAAGCAAGCAGAGATGCTTTTCCGGAAGGGGGACCGCTCGAAGGCCGTTCAACTCCTTCAGCCCCTCGAAGCCACGTACAAGGCCAAAGGCAACACCGACTACCTGATTTCCCTCTACGAGATCATCCTCAAGTACGACCCCGTCAACGAGCAGGCTTTGACCGACTACACAGCGATCCTGATCGCCAAGGAGCAGCACGCGCGCGCGGTGGAGGTCCTCGAGGCGCCCATCAGCAACGGAGCCATCCGCGCACCCGCGCTGCACCTTCGGCTTGCCGACGCGCTCGAGAGGGCGGGCCGGCCGCAGGATGCCCTCCGGCAATATCTCACCATCTTCGAGGGGTCAGCGGGCGCGGAGGAGGACCTTCCGCTCTATCAGAAACTCCTCGAGGCCATCGTGCGCCTCGATCCCGCGCAGACCAAGGCAAGCCAAGCCCTCGAGCAGTTGCGCGGACCCGGCGAGGCGGCGAGCGAGGAACGCCTTCCCATACCCGACGAAACGCTTCTGGGCCGCACGGGCCGCGCCGGAGCGGGCCTCTGGCGTAGCGTGGAACGCCCCGACGCCGAGAAATGGGCCGCCCAGGTGGACATGCTGCTCAAGCACCAGCTCCAGGATCTGGCCTACCAGCACCTCATGAAGGCCATCGAGACACACCCCGATTCGGAGCTGCTGACGCGCCGGCTTGCCGAAATCGACCTCTCTTCCGCGGCACCGCTCGAGGAGATCGAGGTCCTTGAAGAGGCCGAAGAAGATCGGACGCCCATGCCGCTCGGCCCGCCCTCCGGCGGGCTCCGTCCGCCCACCGGCGGATTCAATCGACCCGCCGGCGGATTGGAAAGCGCGCCGCCGGTCCAAACCGCTGCCGAAGCCCCTCCCTCCGAGCCGGCCGAGGAGCCGATCCTCCTCGATGAACCGGCGGACCTGGAGGAACCGATCATTCTCGAGGAAGCCATCGAGCCGGGCGGCCACCCGCCGAGCCAGGGAATGGCGCAACCGGAGGCCGCTGCGCAGGACCGGGGCACCACGCAGCAGGTTGCTGCGCCCCCCGGGAGCCCCGCACCCGAAACGTACGGCGAGTTCAAGATCTACATGCCTGAGGAGGAGGCATCCCCGTCCCAAGAGGAACCACTTCCCGAGTCGCCGCCGGACGAGCCTTCACTTCCGGAGCCGCCCGCCGCGACGCCGGACGATCTCTATCACCAGGGCGTGGCCCTCTGTCTCATGGGCCGTCATGGGGAAGCGCTCGATTTCCTGAACGCCTCGCCGCCCGACGGCACGAGGCTCCTCCCCGTCCGCCTAAGCTGCCTGCACGCACTGGGCCGGCACGACGAGGCGGCCACGCTCCTGGCCGAAACGGCCGCCGCGGGTGTAGGCGACGAGGACACGCAACTGCACCTCCTCTACGAGTTGGCCGAGGCCCTGGAGCGCTGCGGACAGGCCGACAAGGCCCGCCGATGGTTCGCGCGCCTGGCTGATCTCCGACCCGACTACCGCGACGCCGCGAGCCGCGCCGTAACGGGCACCGTCGAACCGGAGGATCTCCCCCCCCCCGAGATCGCCGAGCCGGCGCCTCTGGAACCTCCTTCACTCGTGGGTGTCGAGCCGCCCCCGCCGGAGATCCCAACCCTACGGCCCGATCTTGCGCCACAGGCCGTGGAGGCTGTGCCCGAATCGGTGCCCGAGCCGATGCCGGAACCGACGCCCGGCCCCCCGGCCGCGCCACCGAAGGCGCGTTCGAACATTTCGTTCATCTGACCGTCCCCCCCCGAATGGCCTACCTCAATTTCTACCGCCTGAAGGAGGAACCCTTCTCCAACGCCCCCCTCGCCCATTTCTTCTTCACCAGCGAGGAGCACCAGCGCGCCCTCGCGCGCCTGGGGCACGCGGCGCGCTCGATGAAGGGACTCGCGCTCGTGGTCGGCGACATCGGCTCGGGCAAAACCACGCTGGCCCGAAGGATGCTCGAAGAGCTGCCGGAAGACGAATTCATCGCCAGCCTCCTCGTCATCGTCCACTCCAACGTCAGCCAGGAATGGCTCCTTCGAAAAGTGGCCATCCAACTCGGCGTGGATCGTCCCCAGGAGGAAAAAGTCGCGCTGATGTCCCAGCTCTTCGAGCGTCTCGTGCGCATCCAGCAGGAAGGCAAGAAAGCCGTGGTCATCATCGACGAGGCCCAGATGCTGCGCGACCCCGAAATCTTCGAGGAGATCCGCGGCATGCTCAACCTCGAAACGGGCGCCGGCAAGCTCATCACCTTCATCATGTTCGGGCTGCCGGAGATCGAGGGCTGCATGGCGCAGGACGCGGCCCTGGCGCAACGCGTCGCCATTCGTGTTTCGCTCCGACCGCTGGATCGTGCCACCATGGAAGAGTACGTCGGCCACCGCATGCAGGTGGGGGGCTCGTCGCAGAGTCCGTTCACCGCCGACGCGATCGACATGATCTACCACCACTCCGGCGGCATCCCCCGTCTCGTGAATACGCTGTGCGACAACGCGTTGCTCGAGGGTTTCCTTCGCAGCCGTGAACAGATCGACATGGAGCTCGTCCAGGAAGTCGCCCGCAATCTCCGCCTGACGGACAACACCGGCGATCACACCCTCCGGCCGCCGGCCGACGCGGCGGCCGTCGCCATTCCCGGTCCGAAAGCGGAAACCACTGAAGAAGCGCTGCCCTACCGTCTGGACTTCTCCGTCATGGCTGAGGAACAGCACGGCGGCGAACGCGCGGACCTGGATGACCTCATCGACCGACTCGAGCGGAAGCGGTAGGCGCTGCATGGGAAATAGGGCATGGGGCGTGGCGCTCCTTGCCGTTCTCGCTGTAAGGGCAAGTCCCATCCCCGCTTATGCGCTGACGATCGACACACGCGACCTCAAGGCGGTGGGTGGAGACCCGCAAGGCGAGTTCAAGACTCTTACTCTCGACCTGGCCGAAGCCATGCTCTGGCCGCCGACCGGCGAGCCCGAAAGCCTGGGCCGCCAGTGGCTGATCGAGGGCGGCACGAGCCTGAAGCGCCTCAATCCCGACCGGCCCGCCTGGGCCGAGACGTCCGGCGGACGAGACAACGTTCCGTCCTGGCTCACCGTGCCCCGGCTGAGCGGAGCCATCGGCCTCCCCTATCGCTTCGACGCCACCGCCGGCCTCGGCCTGGTGGCCGGCTACCCCGCATCCCAGCTTGCCCTGAAGCACCTCCTCATCGAGGGGACACCGCTCGCCCCTGGCCTTTCGGCGAGCGCCACGTGGAGCGCCCTCTGGGGCAATTCGACACTCTACGTCTCCGTGTCCTCACTCAGGTCCTGGCTCGCCTGGCGCTTCCTGGGAGGACACTTCTCGCTCGGAGTCGAACAGGACCTCGTCTACGGGACCGATCGCCGGGACGGGGGGCTCACCTCCGTCAAGGACCCCCAGTTCCAAGCCTTCGCGGGCTATCAGACGGGGGTCAACCTGTGGCCCGGCCGCCGCCTCGGGCTGAAGGCCTTCGCTTCCCTGTCCCGAATCCCCTTCCTGTTCTCGGCCGGGCACCCACGCCTGGGCCAGATCTACGGCGGCCTCTTCTGGAGGTTCTGACAGCGTCCTGACGACGCGGGCTGCCTGTCCGCCGAAGTCCGTCCAGTCCGCCACGGCGGACGGACTGGACAGGCGGGAAGCCCGCGGCTACCTGGAATGAGGGCCCCCGGTAGTCGCAGGCCATGTTGCATGCCGCGCCATCCTGGGCGCGGCGACATTGCATGGCCCCATGCCCTCACTGGCAAGGGACTTTGAGCCTGCGGGCCTTCCGCGCCCCGAAGCTATTCCCTTCGACGCCCTGGGTCGCCGCAGGGGATGAAGGCTTGCCGCCAATTCCTCCTCGGCGCGCTCCATGCGCCGTGCCGCCGATCCTCCGCGATCGTGCTCGTGCCCAAGGAGATGCAGCACACCGTGCACAATCAGCATCAACGTCCTGTCCTCGAGAGGCACACCGGCGTCGCGCGCCTCCGCCGCCGCCCGGTCGAGCGAGACGACCACGTCCCCGAGTGACAGGGGCGTCCGATCTCCGCATCGCCGCAATCGCCGGAGCACCGCTGCGGGACTGCCTTCCCATTGGCCTAAGGACACCACATTGGTCGGCGTGTCCAGCCCGAAGTACCGCCGGTGAAGCATCCGCAGGACACTGTCCCGGTCGAGCACCACGCTCGCTTGGGTTGAGGCCGGGAGGCGCAGAAGACGCAGCGCGCGGCCGAGCCGTCGCCGCACCCGACGAACGTCAAGCCTCCGGCCGGATCTGTTGCTAAGAAGGATCCTCACGCGACGCGTCCCCCGGCGAAGGGGGCGCCGTGCCGGCGGTGGAGCCTGGGCTCGCCATCCCCGGCTCGCCGGGTACCGTCGGCACAGGGCGGTCCAGGCCCGCGGCGGCGCGCTCGTGGCGCTCGTACGCGCGGATGATCTCCTGCACGAGCGGATGCCGCACGACATCCCTATCGGTGAACCAAACGATCGCCAGCCCATTCACTCCCCGCAGGATCTGCTCCGCCTGGATCAACCCGGATCGCTTCGGATCGGGCAGGTCTATCTGGGTGACGTCGCCGGTGATCACGGCCTTGGAGTTGTTGCCGAGCCGGGTGAGAAACATCTTCATCTGCTCCGGCGTCGTGTTCTGGGCCTCGTCGAGAATCACGAATGTGTCGTTGAGCGTCCGCCCCCGCATGAAAGCGAGCGGCGCGACCTCGATGATCCCCTTCTCCACCATCTTGCGCGCCTTTTCGAACTCGACCATGTCGTGGAGGGCATCGTACAAGGGACGGAGATAGGGATTGACTTTCTCCAGGATGTCCCCGGGAAGGAAGCCGAGCCGCTCGCCGGCCTCGATGGCGGGCCGCGTGAGCGCCAGGCGGTGAACCCGGCCCGAACGCAGGAGACTGAGCGCCATCGCCATCGCGAGATAGGTCTTGCCCGTGCCGGCCGGACCGATGCCGAATACCACGTCGTGACCGCGGATGGCTTCTACGTACGTCTTTTGCGCGAGACTGCGTGGCGTGATCTTGAGGCTTTGCCCGGTCAGGTAGACTTCGTCGCCATAGATCTGGCGGACGCCTTCCTCTCCCCGCGCCCGGTAGACCTCCACCAAGCGCTCCAGGTCGCCCTCCATCAGCGTGTACCCTTTCTGGATCAGCGAGGAGAGCAGCATGACCACGCGGCGCGCGGCGGCGCTGTCGGCTTCGGGGCCCTCGATGGCAAGCTGATTGCCGCGGGAATGGACGCGGACATGGAAGAGCCGCTCGAGGGCCTTCAAGTTCTCGCTTTCGCGGCCCAACAGCGCTCGCGCGCTCACGTTGCTGTCGAGTTCGATCTCAAGCAGAGTGGATTCCACGAGTCAGCGAATGGGATCGAAAATCATGAACCCCTTCTCGTCCCCAGCCTCGTAGGTCTCGTACACATAGGGAAAGCCCCAGGGGAACCTGGGCTCGCCGGGTCGGAGGTGTCCGTCCTGCTCGAGAACGTTCAGATCCGCCGGCAGCCGCCCGTTCTCCCAGAAGTACGTCTCGACGGCATAGCGCAGCTTGAGCCGGTGGAGGCCGCTGAGCCAACGCTGGCACACTTCGACGGCCGAACCCACTTTCACCTCGGAGCCCTTCGCGGACGTCAGCCCCCAGAACAGCCCGAGCGCCAGCACGATGCAGGCGCCGGTCGCGATCAGGTACCGAACCCCGTCAGAGAGCAGCCTTTTGATCATAGCGCGTGATTCCGATGACGCAGACCAGCCAGGTGAGGCAGCCCAGCGCGGTGAGACCCCAGACGAGCCCCCGGAGGGCCGCCTCGGTCACGGGCGGGAAGAGCGGCGCGGGCGCAAGCCAGGCGGCCACCACCGCGGCATCCATCGCAAGGGCCGACAGCGCGACCCACGTGGACCCCGCAGCGTAGTGCCCTGTACCCGGGAGCACAATGGTTGCGGCCAGCCTTGCCGCGGCCTGGCGCCGCCGATGCTCAGCCACCTCGAGATCCTTTGCTTCGTCCGCCTTGCCAACCAGCGGATGCCCCTCGACGTAGTGGGTCTGACACTCGCCGCAGAGCGGACGATCCGGCCTCGCTCGCGGGCACCACACGCAAGCCATCGCCCCGCATCGAAGGCAGGGGCGAGGGAGGGTGCGCCCGCGCATCACCGGCAGCATGAGAAGCGACAACGCCGAGAGGAACCCGAATGCGATCGTGCCGTAGGACGCGGGCAGCCGCGGCATGAACGCCTCCCACAGGGCGGCAAACTGGGGTGGCCCGAGCCGGTCTCCTTCAACCTTCGCAACGCCCATCAGGGCGCGCACGGGCATGATCTCGTCCTGGGCCAGGCGATTCGGATGCGTTCCCGACCGCTCGATCAGACCCTCGACAGCTTCCGCGTTGAGCTGGCCCGCGATGGCCATTTCGCGCTCTCCCTCCTCGATCATCAGGAGCTTCCGCTGGAGGACTTGAGCCACGTTGTAGTGGTAGAGCTCACGCTCGGGCGCCTGCGCAATCGCCTGCCGGTACAGGGCCACCGCGCCTCGATCGTCGCCTAAGGCCGCCTTCGCGCCGGCCAGATTGTTCAGCACGAGGGTCTGCAGATCGTTCCTGCCTAGGATGGATTCGAGCGCCGCGACCGCGTGCTGGTAGTCCGACCGCCGCTTGAACGAGGTGGCCAGGAGCATCGTTTCCTCGGGCAGGATATCGCCCCCGACTTCCCAAGCCTGCTCCACCCGACGGACGCTCGTGTCCATCGCCACGCCATCGCGCCAGGCCGCCGCCTCGAGGAATCTCGGGGAACTGAGGCCCGCCGCCCATCTCACGCCGGCTTCGCCCGCCTGCGGCAACCCGGCCAGGAGACCGGCAAGGATCGCCCCGGCGACGCGGTCCCGGGGATCGCCCAACAGGGCCACAAGAAATAGGACCGCCGCGGCCGCGTAGCCCGGACCCGCCAGGATCGAAGCTGCCAGCAAAAGTCCCAGCGCCACGCGCAAGGGCAACGCGGGCATCCGCAGGCGGAGCGCGTGAGACAGCCAGTGGGCCAGCACCCAGACCGGCCGCCGCGCGAGGACGATCAGGACAAGAACTCCAAACACGCTCAATCCCAGGAGACCGAGGAAGACGCCGTGGACCATGGCGCCGGCGGCAAACACGCCGCTGCCCGCCGCCTGCACCACACCCTTGACGGCGTGGCCCACCGACGGAACGATCTCGAACGGGTGATGCTTGAGACGGATCCACGACTCGGCGAGGTAAACGTCCAACCAGTTGGGCGAGAGCTTGCGCGCGTATTCGAGATAGAGGCTCGTCCGGTCCCTGTCCCTTTCCCGTTCCGCCTTGAGAGCGGCTCGCACCAGGGCTTGACTCACCGTGAACAGGTTCGGGATCCCCGAGTCGAGCTTCCACTGGTGGATCTCCTCCAAGCCCTGACGGATCTGATGCAGATCGCCCAGGAGAGTGGCTTCGCGCCCCGCCAACCAGACCTCCGCCACGCGCGCATCGGGCCGGATGTAGTCTTCCGTTCCCAACGCCCCCAGGAGGCTCGCCAACAACAGCGCGGCAGACAGGTTCACGACGCCTGGCCCTCCAGCCTCGAACGACCGTCCAGCCCGGCAGGAATGGGCCGCCCGGCCGCGCTCAAGAGCGTCGGACAGACGTCCGCGGTGCGAACGGGCCCCGGCCGCAGACGCAGGTTCGTCAGGAGGGGAACGATCATGTGGGCCCGCTGAAACGAGCCGTGCGAGGCCCGATGCTCGGGGTGCTCATAGCGATAGCGCAGATCGCTTCCTTCGCCGGCCGATACCACCAGGTCGCCGGTCCGCTGCGATGCGAAGACTTGGAGCAACTGCACCAGGACATCCGGGTACCGCCCGGTCCACGTGCGGCGCAGACTCGTTTCGGCATCCCGGTGAACGCACGCGCCCAGCCCAAGTGGATCTCCCCCCAACGGTGTGTGGCGGATGGACCGGCCGGACGTCTGTATCCGCGCCGCTCCGTCACGGGAACGGACGATCACGCCGCCCCCACCGTCGCGCGCCGCAACGAAGTCAACTTCCGGTCGGGCGCAAAGGCGTTCCACCAACCGCCCGTGAGCCGCCTCGATCTCGTCATAGGATTGAGCGGCCCCCCACCCATCCTTCCGCCTGAGGTACAGGTTGGCCATGGCGTTGCCCGAGACCATCACGGCACACTCGGCGTCCCTCCAATGCCGGTACACCCGGGGATAGGCGAACGTCCGCAGGCCCTGTTGCTCACAAAACGTCGTCAACTCGAAGTGGCGCTCCACGGGTGTCATGCCGTGGTCGCTCACCACCACGATGGCCGATCGGTCCAGTTCGCCCCGGTCCGCGAGGCGGTCGCAAAGCCGGCCCAGCCAGCGGTCGAACGACCTGTACACCCTCAGCACGCGTTCGTGATCCGGGGCGATGTGGTGGGACAGCTCGTCCAAGGCGAGAAACGCGCCGAAGATGAAAGGCGCCCCTCGCTGCACGGCCCGGGAATACCGGAGGCGCGCGACGCCGTCCACAGCCTCCCAATGCTCGGTGTAGTGGGCATACGTGAACAACGCGGCCTTGCGCACCGGCGTCGGTTCTCGCGGCCCGCCGTTGCGGGAGGAGACGGGGGAGAAGATGTTGGCCGAGCCCGGGAAGTGATCGAACAGCGTGATGGTGCCCGGCGCGAGGTCGCGGTTCATGAGGAAGCTCTCGAGGCCGACATAGCTCCGGACGCGGTCCAAGGACCACCGCCGGACTTCGTAGGCTCCACGGTCGAGCCAGCGGATGCCCGGCAGGTTGAGGTGGCCGGGAAAGCGGCCGCTCAGAATGGGCAGGTAGGCCGGCCCCGTCGTGGAAGGGAAGCATGTCACGGCCTCGGTGTGCGTCCCCCCCCCCCGCACGAGGGTGCGGAGTGTCCGCAGCTCACCGGCGTCCATCAAGTCGCGAATCGTATCGGCCCGCGCCCCGTCCAGCAGGAACACGAAGAGCCTTTCCCTGGCAAAGGACGCCGCCCCGCGCGCCGGTCCGCGCGGGTTTCCGGGCTCCTCTGGGAGAGGGGAAGCATCCGGCAGATTGCACGTCTGGTGCGAGAGGCCCGCAGGCTGAAAGCTTGCTGTGCCCCGTTCCACGGGTGCGCCTACCCCGGATTCTCGTTCCTGGCAGCCGCGGGCTTCCCGCCTGTCCAGTCCGCCACGGCGGACGGACTTCGGCGGGCAGGCACCCCGCGTCATTGCCTTTGACGCTCTCAAGGCAGACCTCGCGGCGACCCGTGCCAACGGCGGTCAGGCCCCGAATTTCTTCAGCTTGAGGGCGTTGGCGAGGAGCAGGGGCATCAGGTCCTTCATCGCGAAAATGCCGAGCGAGCCGGAATTGCACGTGCGCTCGCTGAATCGCCCCTGCCCGTCGCCCCCCCCCCATCGCGACCAGATGAGCGCCGGGACGGGGTGCCAACTGTGTGCCTTGAGGGGAACCGGCGAGGAGTGATCGCCCGTCACGGCCACCACATCGGGCTTCCACTCCAGAATCCGCGGCAGCGCGCCGTCCAGGGTCTCGATGGCGCGCACCTTCGCTTCGAAGTTCCCGTCCTCGCCGGCCTGATCCGTCGCCTTCCAATGAAAATAGAAGAACGTGTAGCGGTCGCGGTTCCGGTCCAGCGCCACGCACTGCCCATCGAGGCCGCCGGGAGTGACGTCCAGGATCTCCATGCCCAGGAGCCGCGCCAGACCCCGGTACATCGGGTAGCTTGCGACGCAGGCCGCCTTGAGGCGGAAGCGATCCGTCAAGGAAGGCAGATCGGGGCGTTTCGAGAACCCCCGGAGGAGCGCGGCGTTGGCCCGCGACTCGCCCTTCAAGAGCGCCTGGACGCGGCGAGAGAACAGGTTGGCCGCGCGTGCGGTCCTGGCCGCGCCGGCCGCCAGCGGGCGCGCAGGCGGGATGGCACGCCCTTCCTTTTGAGGATCCATGTCGGTCACTTCGTCACTCAGGCCCTTGCCCCGGAAGACGATCGCGAAGCGGTGCGACATACCCGGCTGGATCACGACCTTCACGCCGTCCAGCCGCTCGCACTCGGTCTGGATCCGCGCACATAGCACCCGTGTCTTCTCGGTTTCAATCCGACCGGCGCGCCGATCCGTGACGATGCCGGAAGGATCGAGCGTGCAGAAATTGCCCCGCGCCGCCACGTCCCCTGCCTCCAGCTTCATGTCCAGTCCCACCGCTTCCAGGACCCCTCGCCCGATCTGGACGCCTATGGGGTCGTAGCCGAATAGCGCGAGGTGCCCGGGACCACTCCCCGGGGTGATGCCGGGGCCCACGGGGAGGAGACGCCCCAGCGAGGCCTCCCGCGCCAACTCGTCAAGGTGGGGCGTGCGCGCCGCCTCCAGAGGCGTGGCAGGATGCTCGCGCGACGGGATGTCACCCAGCCCATCCATGACCAGCAGGAGGATCCGGCTCGGGGTTTCTTCGATGAGGTCGGCCCACGGCCCCCCCCCCGCCGCCTGCGCCGGGTCCACCCCCGTCGAGCGGCCGCGCACCCGCTGCGCGTCCTTCCTCACGACAGGGTCAGCCGCAGCCCCGAGAAACGCCCGCACGCGGGGCACCGATCCGCGTAACCGGACGGGTTGCGCCGGTGGCAACCCGTGCACACGTAAGACGGCTGGATCTGGTTGTCCTTCCCCAGCGCCTTGCGGAAGTTGGCCCCTGCCTTTTCGAAGGCCTGCCGACGGTAGTGGGCCTCGCCCAGGAGGAGATGCGCGGCCGCATTCTCGGCATCCTGCTCCTCCATCTGCCGGAGCTGGTCCTGGCACTCGTCAATGAGCCCGATCCGGAGCAGCGCATTCGCATACAGCAGCCGCAGGGGGCCCGCGGCCTCGTCACCGTCGATCGCGCGGCGGTAGAAGCGAATGAGCCGGTTGGGATCGTGGGCCTTGATCCACAGCTCCTCGATGGGAGGGGCGAAGACCGGGTCCTTCGTCTTTTGGAAGCAACGCTCCAGGAATTCGGCGGCATCCCGCTCTCGGTTCGAGTCGGAAAGCAACCGCGCCTTCAAGAGGTGGGCCGGCGGGCAATCATCCTTCTCGGAGAAACTCTCCTCCAGCGCCGCAATCGCCGCGGCGCGGTCGCCGCCGTCCGCCCGTATGCGGGCACGCTCGTGACGAACTTCCAGGAGAAGAGCCGCCAGGGCGGGATCTTCGCCGCGACCGAGACGAACCGCCTTTTGAGCAGCCTCCACGGCATCCTCCCACCGCTCGCCGTTGCGGTAGGCCTGTGCCAGCAACGCCCACCACTCGGCCCGCTTCCCGTCCTGACTGATGATCCTCCGCAGTTCCTCCGCGGCCCTGAGATACTCCCGGTTCTCGAAGAGGATCTGGGCAAGCTTGTAGCCGTAGTCGAGGTTCTTGCGATCGTGAGAGATCAGGCTCTCGATCCGCCTCCTCGCGCCGACCGCGTCGCCCATCTTGCGGAACGCCTCCACCTCCGCGAGCCGGGCCGGAAGGTGATCGGGAAAGACGTCCGTGGCCTGGGCGAAATGCTCGCGGGCCGCGGCGAAGTCACCGGCCAGGAGGCGCTCCATGCCGCGGTGGTAGAACTCGTCCGCCACCGTGCGCTTGCGCTCGACCTTCCGGGCCGACCACCGCCGGACAGCGCGCCGACCCCGCCCGATCCAAGAGGCCACGGTGGCGAACACGGCGCCGGCCGTGGCGGAGATGAAGACCAGCAGCCCGAGCGGGACCTGCCACGTCGGGCCCTCCGGCCGAAGGGCGAACTCTGCAATCCCCTGGTTCAGCCAGTAGATGTAAAAGAACAGGCCGGCGAGGACAAAAGAGACGACAATCCACATAGGGAAATCAGGACGCGGTCGCCGGTCCGCCGCTCGCAACCGGGCCGCCGCCTGTTCCTTCGCCGGGTCGTTCGTCCGAGGCCATCGAAACGCGGGGCGCATTGTACCACAGCCCTTCGAGGTCGTAACGCGTCCGCAAGGGGCGGTGGAAGATGTGGACAACCACGTCGCCGAGATCAATCAGCGCCCAGCGGCCCGATTCCAGCCCCTCGACACCGATGGGACGCACCCCTCGCTCCGCGGCACCGCTCACAACGGCCTGGGCGAGCGCCGTGACGTGACGGTCCGATCCGCCGCTCGCAATCAGCAGGTAGTCGGCATACGTCTTCTCGGCCACCAGATCGAGAAGGACGGGGTTCTCCCCCTTCTTGTCCTCGATGTGCCGCAAGCAGGCGCGGGCGAGATCCACCGGCGTCAGACCGCTCCCAGGTGAGCTACCGATATAGACCGTTCTCCTCGATGTAGTGGTGCACCGCTTCCGGCACGAGACCGCGCATGGGGTGGTGCGCTTGGTAGGATTCCCGGATGGCCGTGGAGGACACGGGCACAGGCGGGGCGTCGAGAAAAGTCACCGTCTTGCCCGAGCTGTTCGTGTACACTCGCTTGCGGAGATTATAGCGATAGAGTCCCGTTGGATCAAGGCCCGCTCCGGTGTGCCGTCTCCCTCCCGCATCAGGTCTCGCCCGTCCGCCCTGGCCCACCGAGGGCGCGGCCACGCCTCCCGTTGGGCGGTCGGCAACCGCAACATGGGCCGCGCGAAGGATCCGAACATAGCTCTTCCACGTGCGGATCTCGCGGAAGCTGTCCGCCCCCATGATCAGGTAGAGCGCCGCGGATCGGGTGACGAAGCCCCGAATTTCCCTCAACGTGTCCACCGTATAGGAGGGACCGTCCCTCCGTCCCTCGAGATCAGACACCAGAACCCCTTTCCACCCTCTGAAGGCGAACCGCACCATGGCCAAGCGGTGGCCGAAGGGGGTCGCACGGCGCCCCGGTTTGTGAGGCGGCTGTCGGTTGGGCAGAACATAGACGATATCCAGCCCGAGACGCCGCTGCGCCTGGTCCACGACGTACAGGTGGCCGACGTGAACCGGATCGAACGTGCCGCCGAAAACCCCGACCTTCACGTGGCGGTCAGGAACGAACCTGCCCTGTGCCATAGACAATGAACTTCTGCGTCGTCAGCCCCTCCAGCCCCATCGGGCCGAACGCATGAATCTTGGACGTACTGATCCCGACCTCGGCGCCGAGACCCAACTCGAACCCGTCGCTGAACCGCGTTGAGGCGTTGACAAGGACGGTGGAGGAATTCACCTCGCGCAGGAACTGCTCCGCGCGGTGGTAGTCGCGCGTCACGATCGTCTCCGTGTGGAGCGAGCCGTACGTCTGGATGTGCCGGATCGCCTCGCCGATGCCGGGGACGACCCGAACGGCCAGGACGAGGGCGAGGTACTCCGCGCTCCAGTCATCCTCCGTGGCGGGCTTGGCCTCGCGCAGGATCGCCCTCGTCCGCTCGCAGCCTCGCAGTTCCACCCCCGCCTCGGCCAGGTCCCGCCCGACCAGCGGCAAGAAATGCGGCGCGATCGCCTCGTGAATGAGCATCGTCTCCATCGCGTTGCACACGGAGGGCCGCTGAACCTTCGCATTCACGCAGATCGAACGCGCCATGTCGAGATCCGCCCCCTCGTCCACGTACACGTGGCATACCCCTTTGTAATGTTTCACAACCGGGATCCGGGATTTCTCGGCCACGCTGCGGATCAGACCCTCGCCCCCGCGGGGCACGATCAGGTCGATGTCGTCCTCCAACTTGAGCAGCTCGTCCACAAGTGCGTGGTCGGTGCGCTCCACGAGTTGGATGGCATCCTGCGGCAGGCCCGCCCCGCCCAGCTCCGCCCGCAGGAGCGATGCCACGGCGCGATTCGACTCCAGGGCCTCGGAGCCACCCCGCAGGATGACGGCATTCCCCGCCTTCACGCACAAACCCGCGGCATCGGACGTGACGTTGGGACGCGCCTCGTAGATCACGCCGATCACGCCGAGCGGGATCCGCATCCGGCCCACGCGCAGTCCGTTCGGCCGCGTCCACATCCCCGAGACCGTGCCCACAGGGTCCGGGAGCCGGCTGACTTCGATCAGGCTGTCGGCCATGGTGCGGATCCGAGCGGGAGTGAGACGCAGCCGATCCACGAGCGCCGTGGCCGTACCCTTCGCCTCGGCGGCCCGCACATCACGGGCATTGGCCTCCAGAAGCGCGGCCTCCCCGCCTCGGAACGCGGCCGCCGCTCCCTCGAGAAAAGCATCCTTCTGCCGCGAGGGAGCGGACGCCATGGACACGGACGCGCGCTTCGCCCGCGCCGCGATCTCCCGCGCTTCCTTCTCGAGTTGGCCGGTCATTGGGTGATCGTAGCAAAAGCGGGCGTTGAAGAAAACGGGACCGACCGGTAAGCTTGGAGGTTGTGGAAGGCCCTGGGATTCTTCTGGACCGGGTAGTGCGGCGCGCCACCGCCGAGTGGGCGAAGGCGTGGTCCCGACTGGCGCTCGCCTGCACGCCGCTCGGCCTTGTCGCGGGCTTCTACGCCGTGGCGCTCGCCGAGGAAACCTTTCCCGAACACCTCCCCTCTCCGCCCTACCCCGGCGTGGCCGTGGCCGGGGCACTCGCCCTCCTCTGGTGCGTGGTTGTGGCCTGGCCGATGGCGGCCAAGCTGGGCACTTCCAACCGCCTGCGGTGGATTGAGTCCGCCTCGGGGCTCGCCTATCAGCCCCTCAGAACTCTACGAGAGGCAGGAAACTTCGATCCCGCGTTCTCGGCGGCGGTGATGGCTTTCGGCGAGCGGGAAACGGGCCGGCTTGACTATGCCCGCCTCGTTCAAGTCCCTTCCCGGCGATCGAGGCAGGCTCTTCAGGCCGGTGGGGTGGCGCTCCTTGCCCTCGCCCTCGGGTTCACGATCTTCCCGCGCGCGCACCTGCGATGGCTGCGCCTCCAGCTTCCCGCGGCGGCCGCGGCCTGGCTCCCCTCAAGCGTCACCGGCCGGCTCGCACTCCGGGAGATCTCCCTTCTCGTTCATCCGCCCGCTCACGCGCACCGTCCTCCGCACGAGCTTCGCCCCACGGCGGACCCGATCCAGGTCCTCAAAGGCAGCCGGGTCGAGATGCGCGTCTCCACCGAGGAACCTCTCCGATCGGCCTCCGTGCTCTTCGAAGACGGCGCTTCGCTCCCCGCCCAGGTCGCAGGCGGCCGCATCGAGGCGACCTTCGACGTCCTGGCTCCAACCCGCGTGCGCGTCGCGGGACTCAACCGACGTTCGGAACCCGTGGAATCCACCGACGCCGTGGCGTTCTCCATCGAGGAGGATCAGCCCCCACGCGTGTCCCTTCTCCAGCCGTCGGAGGATCTGACCTTGGAAGAGACCCAGCGGGTTCCTCTCCAGTACTCGGCCGAAGACGACTTCGGTTTGCAACGGCTCGAGCTGGTGATTCTGCGCGGCAAGGACGAGACCACGGTTCCCCTCGAACGCCTCGAGGGGGAGCCGAAAGCCACGACCGGCGAATACCTCTGGGACCTGATTCAACTCTCGCCCAGCCCGGGGGAGGTCATCGCCTTCCACATCCGGGCGCGGGACAACGACACGGTCTCGGGCCCGAAATCCGCCGTCTCCGAAACGCGCCTCATCGAGATCCTGAGCGCGGATCACCGGCTGCGCGCCGAGATCGAGAAACTGCGCGCCGTCTGGGAGGGTTTGATCCAGACCCTCGCGGTGGAGCTGCCGACCGCCGAACCCGGGATGAGCGCCACCGACCGCCGGACGTCCCACTCGACGATCGACACCCGCGTCCGCGAACTCCTCGGCTATCTCGACGACATCCTCGCCCAGATCGGTGAGGACCAGCGCGTGAGCGCCGAATGGCTCGTCGCTCTGCGGGCGCTCCGCCAGGACCTCCACGACGCGAACGCGGCAAAATCCAGGTTCATGGCCGAGGCGGCCCCCTCGCTCGATGCGGCCGCCCCCGCCCTGCCTGCGCTCTACCGCTCGCTCGTCGGCGAGGAGATCGAGCAGATCGAGCGCGGCGTTCTCGGACTCGACCGCTTCTTCGACGCGCAGGCGCTCGCAGAGGCCCAGCAGGGCTTCCAGCAGGCGCTCCAGAGCCAGCAAGATCTGGCGGACATCCTCTCCCACCTCGATCTCAAGGATCCGAAAGCCGCGTCCGAACTGCGCCGCCGGTTGGACGAGCTCCAGCGGTCGCTGGCCGGACTGTACGAGGACTTGATGAAGACGGCGCGCCAGATTCCGGACGAGATCCTCAACAGCGACGCAGCGGAGCCTCTCGGCGGCGAGCGGCTGGGCGACCTGATGAACGAGATCCGCGCCGCCCTCGATGCGGGCGATCTCGACAAGGCAAGGGAACTCCTCGCGCGCTTGCGCGAATCCATGGAGAAACTGATGAGCAGCCTCGATGCCGCGCGCCGCGGCGCGCAGGGGATCGACGAGGAAGACTACAACGAGGCGATGGAGCTCTACCGTGAGGTCGAGCGGATCGAGCGGGATCAAGTGGCGCTCCGGGGCGAGACCTTTGAGGCCTCGAAGACCGGCCGGAACGAGGCCCAGGCGTTGCGGGACTGGCTCCACGCGCGCCTCGGGGAGATCCGGGGGCGTGTCGCATCCTCGGCAGAGGGTCTCACGCGGCTCGAGGCGGAGTCGCGCGCGGGCGCCTGGACGCCGCCGGTCCGGATGAGCGCGGACGCGAGCGCCGCCGCTCTGAACCAAGTCGAGAATCACCTGGAGCGCTCCGGCCTTGACGATCTGCTCCCGCAGGCGCAGGGCCTCGAGGCAGCCTTGAGGGCCGGCGTCCAATCCTCGCGAACCGCGCCACCGCCGGACGGGACCCCGGAGGCGCCCAAGATCCGTGAGGACATCGAGAAGGCCCACGCCACGGCGCGCGAGATCGTCCGCACGCTTCAGAACCCGCCGCCGCCACAGGCCGGTGCGCCGTCCGCAGGTGGATCTCCGGACTCCTCGCAGGCGCTGGCCGGGAGGCAGGACAAGCTCGCGGAGGAGACACGCGGGCTGTCCGATCGGATTTCGGGTCTCGCGGAACGGATTCCCATGATGGGGCGGGGACCGGGGCGAAAGATCGGCGAGGCCGCGCAGGACATGGATGCCGCCGGATCCCAAGCGAGACAGGGGTCGCTCGGCCGCGCCCTCGGCCACCAGGATCAGGCGATCCAGAACTTGCGTGAGGCCACGGGCCGGATGCAGCAGGCGATGAACGGTATGAGTCAGGGTCTTGGCGGACTCGCCATGCCTTTCCCCGCGCTCTGGCCAACCGCAAGACAGGAAGGGCGCGGAGGGTCACCCGTCCAGAAAGTGCAGATCCCCACGCCGGATCAGCACCGCGTGCCGAAAGAATTCCGCGAGGACATCCTGGAGGCAATGAAGGAGAAATACCCCGAGCGCTTCGAGCAGCCGATCAAGCGATACTATGAAGAACTGCTGCGCTGACTCACAGAAGGAGAAGGAGTTGTGGAACTGCCTTAGCTCATGAACAATCAGGATATCGCTGAGAAAGCCGTCCAACAAGCAGGTGGTGCCGACGGCGGGCAAGCCGCAGGAATGACGGAAAGTCTTGCGCGGTCGCGGCTGAACCTCAGTCGAGTTCGAAACCGAGGTAGGCCTCGTCCTCGCATCCGAAGGACCGCGCGATCTGCCGCAACCGATCAACTTGCTTGGCCGTGACCGAGGCGGCCCCCCTACCGGCGACCCCTTTGCTGAAGTTGATTCCTCCCAACTGCCGAATACTCGTCGAGACGCTCCGCGTTCGTTCGTCATCGCATTCGACCTCCAGCCACTGCGCCACGCGGCGCACGAGGGCCGGCTCGTTGGCCGCCAGCTCCTCGTAGGTGATGAAGCAAGGCCGAAGCGTCAGGGTCCCCTCGAACGTCTTCCACGAGCTGAAAAAGTTGATGTATTGACCCGCGAAGGCATCGATGACCACGTCCATCTGACCCTCCGCCGGGGCATCGAGGAAGCGTCGTATCGCGGCAGGCGAGAGGATCTCCGGCGGGTTGATCGTCACGTCCATGATCCTTTGCGCGTCTTCCCCCGCCCCGCCGTCGGAGCCGGTCCGATCCCGCGAGACGTCGCGGATCAGCATGTCCCTCCGGCTGACCAGCGTGTCCAGAAGGTTCCGTGTCAGGACGAGCGGCCTGAAGCGCAATTTCAGAGCGATAGAAATCAGGCTCCGCGACGGCGCCGCGTGGCAATGGGAGATCGTGTCCAGCCCCGAGTACTTCGCGCACAACATCCTGGGGTAGTAGACTTCGCCGGCGTTCTTGTTGAACCCGACTTGGTAGTTTGTCAGGCCCAGCGCCGAGGCGAGCAGTTGGACCAGGTAGAGGCCGGCGCTTTTCGGCTGGGCGCAAAACAATACGTTCTTGCGCTGTGTGTCTACAACTGTGTCCACAAACCCGCTGAGGACATTTCCGATGAACCAGAAATAGTCGGGGAAGGCCTTGAGGGCCTTCAGGTGTTCGGCCGGCAGGTTCAGGTGGAGATCCCAGTCCCGATCGAGATCCTCGCGCTTCATCGTGAGACCGCTCGGCCGTTCCAAATTGGAGTCACCCGATGCGCCGGCCGCGCCCGCACTCCGCGCCCGCCTGCCTACCGCTTCCCCGCGCGGTTGCGCAGCCGCAGTCCCTGCAGGCGGATGAAGCCCGTGGCGTCCTTGTGCGACAGTCCGCCTTCCTCCTCGAAGGAGACCATGGCCTGCCGGTAGAGGCTGAAGGGCGATGCCCGTCCGGTGATGCGACAGGTCCCGCGGTAGAGTTCCACCCGCGCCCGCCCCGTTACGTTCCGCTGCGTCTCGTCAACCAGTTTCTGGAGGGCCCTCCGCTCGGGCGAGAACCAGAATCCGTAGTACACGCACTCGGCGTAGCGCGGGATGAGTTGATCGCGAAGGTGCAGCACTTCGCGGTCCAACGTGAGGTGCTCGAGCGCGCGATGGGCGGCATGGAGGATCGTGCCGCCGGGCGTTTCGTAGACACCGCGCGACTTGATCCCGATGAAGCGATTCTCAACCATGTCCACACGTCCAATCCCGTGCTTCACCCCGAGGCGGTTCAGCCTGTCCAGGAGCGCCTCCGGAGAAAGGCGCCTTCCGTTGACCGCCACGGGGTCGCCCCTCTGGAACTCGACCACCACCGTTTCAGGCCGGGCCGGCCCCTTTTGAGGAGAGGTGGTCCACTCGAAGAGCGAATCCTGCGGGGCGTACCACGGATCCTCCAGGGGGCCTCCCTCATAGCTGATGTGAAAGAGATTCCTGTCCACGCTGTACGGCTTGCTGCGCGTGACCGGCACGGGGATGCGCCGCTTGCGCGCGTAGTCCACCAGTTCCTTACGGGACGTGTAGGGCCACAGCCGCCACGGGGTGATCACCCGGATGGCAGGGTCGAGCGCCGCATATGTGAGTTCGAAGCGGGCTTGGTCGTTTCCCTTGCCGGTCGAACCATGCGCCACCGCGTCCGCGCCCACATGGCGCGCCGCTTCTAGCTGGTGCCGGGCGATGACGGGCCGCGCGATCGAGGTGCCCATCAGGTAGCTGCCCTCGTACACCGCCGCCGCCCTCACCATGGGGAACACGAAATCGCGAACGAACTCTCGCCGGAGATCCGCCACGATGACGCCCGTGGCGCCGACCGCGCGCGCCCTCCGCGCCGCCAGACGGAGGTCCTCATCCTGCCCGATGTCCGCGATGAAGCACGTCACCTTGCAACGGTAGGTCTGCAGGAGCCAGTCCAGGATGACCGAGGTGTCCAGCCCCCCCGAGTACGCGAGCACGATGTGTTTGATGTCTTTCATGAGATATCCTCCGTAAGCCATTCCAGAATCGCCTTCTGTATGTGAAGGCGGTTTTCAGCTTGATCGAAGACGGCGGACCGCGGTCCGTCCATCACCGCGGCATCAATTTCCTCGCCCCGGTGCGCCGGCAGGCAGTGGAGCACGATCGCATCGGGGCGCGCCTGGGCTACAACGCGCTCGTCAAGCTGGTACGGTCTGAGCACCCTGAGCCGTCGCGCCTGCTCCGCCTCCTGCCCCATGCTCACCCAGACATCGGTGTACAGGACGTGGGCCCCGCGCACGGCGACGTGCGGGTTGCGCTCGATCCGCACCGGGTGACCGTTCGCGCCCGCCTTCGTCACCAAGCGGGCGTCCGGCTCGAATCCCTTCGGGCAGGAGACGGTCAGCCGAAGACCGTAGATCGCTGCGGCCTGCACCCAGGTATTCGCCACGTTGTTTCCGTCTCCCACGTAGACGATGTCGAGATCCCGCCACCGGCCGAACTTCTCCTGGATCGTAAGCAGGTCCGCCAGGATTTGGCACGGATGGAGGGCATCGCTCAGCGCGTTGATGACGGGCACGGTCGCCACGGCCGCCATCCGCTCCAGCGTCTCCTGCGCAAACGTCCGGAGGACGAGTGCGTGGACGTACCGGTTCAGGACGCGCGCCATGTCCTCCGGCGACTCTCCCCGGGAGAGGTGCGTTTCGTTCCCGCTCAGAAAGATCGGGGTGCCCCCCAGTTCGCTCGCCGCGATCTCGAAGGACACGCGGGTGCGCGTGGAGGCCTTTTGAAAAATCAGCGCGACCGTCTTGCCGCGCAGCGGCTGCCCATGGCCGCCGCGCCGGCGCTTGAAGTGCGCGGCGCGCGTGAGGAGACGCCCCAGCACGCGCGGGGGAACGTCCTCAAGCGTGAGCAGATGCCGCGGCATCGGTACCCCCGGTTTCAGCCAGAACGCGATCAAGGACGGCCACCGCCCGGTCGAGCTCATTCCTCTTCACGGTGAGCGGCGGGAGGAAACGCACCACGCGCTCCTGGAGGACGGTGAGGAGCACTCCCCTCCCCACGCAGGTCTCCACCACAGGCCTGGCCGGCCTATCCAATTCGATCGCCTGGAGAAGGCCCATCCCCCGGACATCCTGGACGGCGGGATAGCAACGCAGCCGTTCGAGTCGGCTCCTCAGATAGGCGCCCGCCGCCGCGGCGCGGCGCAGCAGCGCAGGCGCCAACTGACGTTTCATGGCCCACAGGGCCGCCACCGCCACGGCGGGGCTGCCACCCATCGTCACCGCATGGGAGCCGGGCCCGAAGGCGGATACCACCTCGTCACGCGCCAGCATCGCGGCCATCGGCAACCCCCCGCCCAACGACTTGCCCAGGGTGAGGATATCGGGCCGCACGCCGAAATGTTGGAACGCGAAAGCCCGGCCCGTGCGGCCCAGGCCCGTCTGCACCTCGTCGAAAATCAGGACGATGCCCTTGCGATCGCACATCCCCCGCACCCGGCGCAGATAGTCCGACGAAGGGACGCGCACGCCTCCCTCGGCCTGGATCGGCTCCACGATCACCGCGGCCGTGCGGGGCCCCGTCGCGGCGTCCAGCGTGGCGAAATCGTTGAACGGCACGTGGAGGAAGCCCGGAACGAGCGGCTCGAAGCCGACCTGATACTTGGACTGCCCCGTAGCCGAGAGGGAACCGTACGTCCGGCCGTGGAACGAATTCTCCATCGCCACGATCTCGCTGCGATCCGCGCCATCGCGACCGTGCGCGTATTTCCGGGCGAGTTTGAGCGCCGCCTCATTCGCCTCGGTCCCGCTGTGGCAGAAGAAAACCTTCGAGGGGAAGGCGGCTTTCACAAGCAGCTCCGCCAGTCGTCCCGCGGCCTCCGTGTGGTAGAGGTTCGAAACGTGCACCAGGCGGTCGATCTGGCGCGCGACGGTGGAGGCCAGACCCCGCGGTCCGTGCCCCAGCGCCGTCACGGCGATGCCGCCGACGAAGTCGAGATAGCGACGTCCGTCCGCATCCCACACCCACGAGCCCCTCCCGCGCACGAGCGCCAGGGGGAACCTCGCATACGTCGGCATGACGTACGTCTCGGTCCTTCGAACAATGTCCGCCGCGTGAGATTTCACTTCGACAGGATTTCGGTGCCCGCGCCCTCGCGGGTGAAAATCTCCAGGAGGAGGGCGTGCGGCAACCTCCCGTCCACGATGTGGGCTTTCTTCACGCCGTGCGTGACGGCCTCCAGACAGGCACTTACCTTCGGAATCATCCCGTCCCGGATGACACCCTTCTGAAGAAGCCGTTGGATGTCCGTTCGCCCGAGACTGGCCACAAGACCGCCATCCTCACCGAGGATCCCGGACTGGTCCGTCATCATGATCAGCTTCTCGGCTTGGAGCGCCTCCGAGACGCGGCCGGCCACGACATCCGCGTTGATGTTGTACCCCTCCCCTTTCGTCCCGGCTCCGATGGGCGCGATGACGGGAATGAAATGATCCCGCTGGAGCGTACGGAGTACTTCCGTTTCCACCGCGGCGACGGTGCCTACCTGTCCGAGGTCCACCTTCTTTCCGCCCGACTCGGCCAGAAGTTTGCGCGCCCGGATGAGGTTGCCGTCCTTCCCGGAAAGCCCCACGGCCTTCGCGCCCTTGGAGTTGATCATCGTAACGATTTCCTTGTTCAGCTTGCCCAGGAGGACCATCTCGACCACGCCCAGCGTCTCAGGGTCCGTCACCCGCATCCCGTCCACGAACTTGTAGGGGATCTTGAGGCTGTCGAGGGTCTTGTTGATCTGCGGACCGCCGCCGTGCACGACCACCGGCTGGATTCCGACGAACTTGAGGAGGGCCACGTCCTCGGCGAAATCGTCCAGCAAGCGCGCGTCCTCCATGGCGCGGCCGCCGATCTTGACCACGAACGTGCGCCCGGCGAAACGGCGGATAAAGGGAAGCGCCTCAACAAGGACCTCGGCCTTCTGGCCGGGCGTGTCAAAGGGGCGGCTCTCCCTCACAGGATGTACCGGGAGAGGTCCTGATTGCGAACGATGTCGCGCACGCGCTCGTCCACGTAGGCCGCTGTGATTTCGATTGTCCGGCCGGAGAGGTGGGGCGCCTCGAACGAGACCTCGTCCAGCACCTTTTCGAGGATCGTGTGCAGACGGCGGGCGCCGATGTCCTCCGTCTGCGCGTTGACCTCATGCGCCAACTCGGCGATCCGCCGCACGGCGTCGCCCCTGAACTGAAGGGTGACGCCTTCTGTTTCGAGAAGGCCCACGTACTGGCGGACGAGGGCGTTCTCGGGCTCCGTCAGTATCCGCTCGAAATCGTCCCGGCCCAGCGGGCTGAGCTCCACGCGGATCGGGAACCGGCCCTGCAGTTCCGGGATCAGGTCCGACGGCTTGGCGGAATGGAAGGCGCCCGCCGCGATGAAAAGGATGTGGTCGGTGCGGACCATGCCGTGCTTCGTGTTGACCGTGGACCCTTCCACGATCGGCAAGAGATCGCGCTGAACGCCCTCGCGGGAAACGTCCGGACCGTGCGTCGCATCCCGTCCGGCGATCTTGTCGATTTCATCAATGAAGACGATGCCCCGGTCCTCCACGCGCTGCCGCGCCTCCTTGCCCAGTCGCTCCAGGTCCACCAGCCGCTGCGCTTCCTCCGTCCGCAGGTACTCCAGCGCTTCCGGAACCTTGGCGCGGCGGGGACGATTGCGCCGCGTGAGAATGTTCCCGAACATATCCTTCAAGTTGAGATCGATCTCCTCCATGCCCCCCGGGGCAAACAGCTCCACGAAGGGGAGCGCCCTCTCGCCTGCATTCAGCTCCACGGTGCGACCGTCCAGTTTCCCTTCGCGCAGCATCGCCCGCAGACTTTCGCGGGCCGCGGCATTCCCGTCCTCCTTCTCGGCCTCTCCCCCCCCCGAAGGCGCACGCCGGGGAAGCATGAGGTCCAGGAGCCGCTCTTCGGCCTGCTTCGCAGCCGTCTCCCTGACCCGCTCCATCTCTCGGTCGATGAGGAGCTTCACCGTCATCTCCGTCAGATCGCGGATCATCGAGTCCACGTCCCGGCCGACGTACCCCACCTCGGTGTATTTCGTGGCCTCCACCTTGATGAAGGGCGCATCCGCGAGGCGCGCGAGCCGCCGGGCGATCTCCGTCTTGCCCACCCCGGTGGGACCGATCATGAGAATGTTTTTCGGAGCGACCTCTTCCCTAAGCTGCGCCGGCAGTTGCCGCCGGCGCCATCGGTTGCGCAGGGCGATGGCGACGGCCCGCTTGGCCTCCTTCTGGCCGATGATGTACTTGTCCAACTCCGCCACGATCTCGGTGGGCGTGAGGGCCTGCTCGGGACCCGCGGGACGATCCGGAAACCGGAGAACGGCTTCGGCCACGGCGCGCTACAGCGTTTCGACCTGCAAACGGTCGTTGGTGTAGATACAGACGTCCGCGGCGATCTTCATGGATTCGACCGCGATCGCACGCGCGTCCATCGCCGTATGGAGAAGCAGAGCCATCGCAGCGGCGCGCGCGTAGTCTCCGCCGGATCCGATGGCGACCACACCAACATCCGGCTCGATCACGTCCCCCTGACCGGAAATCACCAACGACTGCTCGCGATCGGCCACGGCCAGGAGAGCGTCCAGCCGCCGGAGGACGCGATCGGTCCGCCAGTCCTTCGCCAGCTCGACCGCCGACCGTTTGAGGTTCCCATGGTATTTCTCGAGCTTGGACTCAAAGCGCTCAAAGAGCGTGAAGGCGTCCGCCGTGGCCCCCGCGAAGCCGGCGAGGATGCGCTCGTTGTACACCTTGCGGATCTTGTGCGCCTGATGCTTCACCACCGTTTCACCCCGGGTGACCTGGCCGTCCCCCGCCATCGCCACTTGGCCGTCACGGTGCACGCACACGACGGTGGTGGAGCGCGCGCCTTTCATAGCGCCCGCGATCTTAGCACTCCTGCGCCTCATTTCAACGACGGCTCGCGCCCGGAGATCGACCGAGCTGAGATCGCCATCCGCCAGTGGGCGGACAGGCTGCCCCTTTCCGCCTGTGGCGGACTCGCGATGACAGACAAGGCGCGTCGTTGCGATCCGCCGGCCGCCGGAGAACCAATCTCCAAACACGTGGCGCACCGCACGGGCTTGAAAACGCGCCGCGCGGGTGCAAGAATCGCGTTCCCATGAACGACAAACGCCCGCACGGTCTCAAGGACCGCTCCTGGATCATCAGCGAGGGAGCGGAACGAACACCTCATCGCGCCATGCTCCACGCCGTCGGGCTGACGGACCAGGACATCGCCAAGCCCTTCGTCGGGATCGCCAGCACGGACAACGATGTCACGCCCTGCAACCTGCACCTGCGAAGACTCGTGGCCAAGGTGCGCGAGGGCGTCAAGGCCGCCGGTGGGACGCCCTTCGAGTTCACCACCATCGCCGTCAGCGATGGCATCGCGATGGGCCATGAGGGCATGAAGGCGTCACTTGTCAGCCGGGAAATCATTGCCGATTCGATCGAGGTCATGGCCCTGGCCGAGCGGTTCGATGCCATCGTCACGCTCGCGGGGTGCGACAAGAGCCTCCCCGGCTCGGTCATGGCGGCCGCGCGGCTCAACCTGCCCGCCGTGTTCATTTACGGTGGGACTATCCTCCCGGGCTCATTCGACGGGCGGGCCGTGACGATTCAGGACGCCTTTGAGGCGGTGGGCGCCCACGCCAAAGGGGCGATGTCCGCCGAGGCGCTCAAACTGCTCGAACATGCGGCCTGCCCCGGCGCGGGGTCGTGCGCGGGGATGTACACGGCCAACACGATGTCCTCCGCCGTCGAGGCCCTCGGGCTCGCCCTCCCGGGCACGGCCTCGATTCCCGCCGTGGATGCCCGCCGGGACCAGACCTCCTACCAGGCCGGGGAGGCCGTCATGCGCCTGCTCGAGCGCAACATCCGCCCGCGCGACATCCTCACCCGCGAGGCCTTTGAAAATGCGATTGCCGTTGTCTCGGCCATCGGCGGCTCGACCAACGCCGTGCTCCATCTCCTCGCCATCGCCCGCGAGGCCGGCGTGCCCCTCGCGCTGGACGATTTCGACCGTGTGAGCCGAAATACGCCACACCTCGCGGACATGAGGCCGGGCGGCCGATTCGTCATGGCCGAACTCGACCGCGTGGGCGGCATCGCGCTCGTGATGAAGCTCTTGCTCGACGCCGGCAAACTCCACGGAAACGCGCTGACGGCCACCGGCCGCACACTCGCGGAAAATTTGGCCGGTCTCGACAGCCGTCCGGACAGCCAGGTGGTCCACTCCACTTCGGCCCCGTTGCGTCCAACGGGGACGCTCGTGATCCTTCGCGGGACGCTCGCCCCCGAGGGCGCCGTCATGAAGGTGGCTGGAGGCGACTACGGCGTGCGCCGCGGCCCCGCCCGCGTCTTCGACCGCGAAGAGGCCGCCTTCGAAGCAATCTCCCGGCAAGAGATCCATGCGGGCGATGCGATTGTCATCCGCTACGAGGGCCCCAAGGGCGGCCCCGGCATGCGCGAAATGCTCGCCGTGACCGCGGCCCTCTTCGGCCAGGGGCTCGGCGACAAGGTCACGCTCCTCACCGACGGTCGCTTCTCCGGCGCCACGCACGGACCCATGGTGGGGCATGTGGCCCCGGAGGCCGCCGTGGGCGGCCCGATCGCCGCGGTCCGAGACGGCGACATGATCCGCTTGGATGTCCCCGGGCGACGGCTCGACCTCGAAGTCCCCGAGGCCGAGATCCGCCGCCGCCTCGCCGAGTGGAAACCCCGTCCCACGGCCTTCGCGAGCGGCGCCCTGGCCAAGTACGCCAAGCTCGTCTCCTCCGCCGCCGTCGGCGCGATCACCGGCTGACGCTCGCGTGGCGTCCACCGCCCGCGTCCTCATCGCCGCGAGCGAGCTCGACTCCGACCTCTTCTACGCCACCCGCTTTCTCGCGCCGGATCCCTTCACCTACGTCGAGATCCGCGGCCGAAAGACGCTGCTCCTGAACGAGCTCGAGGTGGACCGGGCGCGGAGGGAAGCAGCCGTGGATGAGGTCTTGTGCACGACAGATCTGCTGCGCAAAGGGCAGAAAGGGTCGCTCGTCCCCCTCGTCAACTTTCTCCGCCGTCACCAGGCGCGCGTCGTCGAGGTGCCATCCACCTTCCCCATCGCACACGCCCGACATCTCGAGCGCCGCGGTGTTCGTGTGAGGTGCAAACCGTCAGCCCTCTTCTTCGAGGAAAGAATGACCAAGACGGCCGACGAGATCGAGGCCATCCGAGAGACGCAGCGCGCCACGGAGGCCGCCGTCGCCGACGCGCTCGATCTGCTCCACCGCGCCCGGATAGTGGACGGAAGGATCGAACACGAGGGGCAGACCGTCACCTGCGAGATGCTGAGGACCCGCATGGATCTGTTCCTCCACGAGCGCGGCTACCTCGCGGCGAATACGATCGTCGCTTCCGGGGCCGACGGCTGCGATCCGCATTGCCGCGGGACAGGCCCCGTCCGGCCTCATCAGTCCCTCGTGATCGACATTTTCCCCAGGTCACTTCGAACCCGGTACTACTCCGACATGACGCGCACCGTCGTTAAGGGCCATCCCTCCCCCGAGCTCAAGCGGCTCTACCAGACCGTGCTGGACGGACAGCGGATGGGCCTCGGTGCCGTGCGGGCCGGCGCGGACGGCGCCAAGATCCACCGAGCCATACTCGACTACTTCACCCACAAAGGGTACAAGACCGGCCTCAAGGACGGCCGGATGCAGGGCTTCTTCCACGGAACCGGCCACGGCCTCGGCCTCGACATCCACGAGCCCCCGCGCCTCAGCCGCCTCGGGCAGCAGCTTGCCGAGAACAATGTCGTAACGGTCGAACCGGGTCTCTACTACCCCGCGATCGGCGCCGTGCGCATCGAGGACACGGTGGTCGTTCGTGGCGGAGATTCGGAGAATCTCACCTCGTTCCACAAAATCCTCGAAATCGAATAGCGTCGGTGTGTCCCGGCGCGGGCCTGAATCAGTGTGCGGCCGCGGGTAGACCGAGCCCATGCTCGGACGCATAGTCCAAGAGAAAGGCCTCGAGGGCGCGACCGAAATGAGCGTGCCCTTCGCTCTTCCAATGGCCGTCCACGGGGAAGATCATGCTTCGCCACCGTTCGTCCGGAGGCAGAATCCCCCACCAGTCCTGGACGGCGATCCCTAACCCCTCGAGCCGCTGTGCCAGGACCCTCTTGCCGCGCACAAAAGCCTCGCTCCTCTCTTCCAAGGGCGACGTCGGCATGTAGAGCACCACGAGGCTGAAATCCTCCCTCCGAGCGACGTCCTGCATCCGCCGAAACAGATCCACGGTTACGTCCAGGGCTTTCTCCGAGATCCCCGCACGCAGACCCTCCCGACCTTCCACGTGTCCCAGGTATGTGTACCAAGCCCTCTTGACGGCGCAGTAGACATGAGAATGGGTGTTGAGCCACTCCCGGAGGCGGCTCTGCCGGTCGGTGGCGAGAACGAGAAAGCCGTCCTGCACCTGCAGCGACGTCTCGACGCCCACGTCGTTCCAAGCCAGGAGCACCAGGGCGAGATGAGGCCGATACAGCGGCGCCAAGTGGCTCAGCACCCCTAACTGGTTGACCGTGGCATAGCCGCTCACGGAAGTGTTGAAAAGGTCAACGTCGAGATACCGATCACGCAGGGCTCCTTCAGCGCGTTCGACGAGCCCCTCCCCTTCCTCCACGCCCTGCCCCATGCCGTACGAATCGCCCAGGACGAGGACTCGAAATCCGGCATCGGGATTCGGTTCCTCACCGCGAAAGCCATAGGAGTTGGCATGAATCGCATAGGAATACTCCGGTTGCGAGTGCCTCCCCACGAAGCCCGGCGTGAGGCGGTACCCTGTTGGCTCGAAGGGTTGAAACAGTCCCTTCTCGAACGAGTACAGGGGTTGGGGCGCGAAGAGGCGCAATCCGAATTCCACCGTCAGCAATCCCGCGATGAGCCCCACCGACGACAAGAACAAAACACGGCGAACCATCGAGCCCCCCGATTTTCGAGCGGCCCCGGGATTCACGATCGCGGGGCCCTAGGCGGATAGCTCATTCGCCCGGTCGTGGGCGTAGAGAGCCCACAGGCTGTGCGGGTCAATCTCCTCCGCCTTACGATACAGCTCGCGCGCGGCGGCGCGATCCTTCTTGTGGGTGAACACGTCGCTGAGGAGCGCCAGGTTGTAGTAGCCGACTTGGCTCGGCCGGCTCTCTGCGAGGGAGCGATACTTCTGCAGAAGAATCTGAGCGGCCTCCGGCGTAGGTCTTCCCCCGGGGCAATCCGGTTCGTCCAGCAGTTCATCCCACCGCGGACCGATGTTTTCCTTGAATACGCGGTAGCTCGCCCCGGCGAGCGTCTTGCTCCCTTTCACCACGGAGGTCATCCAGAGAACATAGTCCGAGATGAAGCGCTCCGCAAACTCCTCGAAGGACTCGAAACCCAGGCCGGCATCCAGGTAGGCCTTCTCGAGCGGGCCGCGCAAGCGGCTCTTGCGCCTCTCGCGCATGATCTCGATCTTGAATTTCTGCTCCCTCTCGCGGACGGCCGCCAGATCCTCCCGCGTCATCCGCGCCTCCTCCCGGCGCCGCTCACGCTCGTACGTGTCCACTTGGTCAATGAACGACCGGACCTCCTCCTCCTTGCGAAGCGCGGCCATCCCCGTAACGAGGGCATAGCCTACCGGCTTGGCCCCGAACACCGGCACCACGATGGCCTCGATCCGGCGTTTCGAGTACAACACGCCTCCGTTCTCGCCATCGTAGGGGACCATGAGGAGCGGTAAGTCCCCCTCCCGGAACCGGCGATCGAAGCGCCTCACCTCTTGGTAGGCCCGCGCCGCCTGTTCTCGCCGCGTCCATTCTGTTCCGAGGAGCGCGCTGTAGAACATTCCGTCCGTGGCCGAGCGGACCGCCGCCCGGAGGCTCTCGAAGGAATCCATCCATTCCCGAGTCTTCTGGGGGTTCTTGAGGGCAAACTCGATCCATTCCGCCACCGTTTGATGCACGAGCCGCGCCACAGGGTGGGTCTCCTCCAGGTCGGCCCGGAGCGCCTCCTCCAAGTCCGCGGGACTCAGGCCGGGACAGAAACCGTAGTCGAGGAGGAGCAGTTCGTCCGTCTCGAAGGCCTCGCCATTCGTCAGCTTGCGGCGGACTACGGCCTTGAGAATGTCCCAAAACTTCGTGCTGTGGATCTGGAAGAGTTGGCGGTGGCACCTCGCGAGCTCGTTATTGGCGTCCTCCCGCTTGAGTTTGAGGGGTTTGAGGCGGCTTTCCCTCTCATCGGCCTCGAGCAGTTTCCTGAGGCCGGTGTAGGTCTCCTCGATCTCCGCCTCCCGCTTCAGCAAGGCCCGCACCTCGGCCTCCACGGTCTCGGCTTTTTTCCGGAGATCCTGAAAGGCTCGCACGAATTCCTCGATCAACTCCCCGACATGCTCCAAGCCCATGGCTCTTCTCAATGGGTCATGTCGAGCCCGAAGTCAAGCCGTTGACGCCATGGATCCCACCGGATTGTCCCGCCCCCCCCCCTCCTCACCCGCGCCGCTTGGCGGGTCTTCGACTTCCCGCGTGTCGTTGACTGCCCACGTCAAGATATCGCCATCCCTTCACCTCATTCGTTGACGCATCACCTGCCCACGTGCTACACGGACTATGGTCGGTGCTCGACGGACGCTAAGTACTTGAAATCATGAATTCGTGCCGGGTTTTTCCGCCACATTGCAAAGATGATCGCAGACGCCCGTGCCACGGAGGGCACGGCATCCTGCGGGCGGGCGGGCAAGAAGGCCGGATGGACCAGGGGCCGAATCGTCCATAGGTGAACCTGGCCGGCGCGTTGTCGTTGTTGGTCTTCGCCACGGGGCTGTCGCCCACCGCCCACATGGACGCCGCCCTCTTCGCCACGCTCCGAGGACGGCGAAGTGAAGCGTTGTGGAGTCTCAGCGCCGCCCTCAAGCCCTTTGACGCCCCCCCCAAGTTTCGGATCGGAGACGATCCCGCTCGGTCTTCGCCCTCGTTCGACGATTCCGAGTGGTCGGAGCGGGAAGCGGGGGCGGGTTGGCCCTCCATCACCATCCCCTTGCGAGGTGAACGTATCGGGTGGTACCGGCTGCGATTCGACACAGACCCCAATCTCTCCGCCATCGCACCCTCACGCGCCGTCCTTGGCGCTCCGGGTACGACCAGCCTTCCTAGCGTCGAACCCGCTGTGTATCTTGGAAGAGTGGGCCAAAGCGACGAGGTCTTCCTGAATGGCGTCAAGATCGGGGGCGAAGGGGAGCTGGGACAAGGTTTCGTTCAGGCCTCCTGGACCGAGAGGGTGTACCCCTTGCCGCGCAATCTCCTTCGTTCGGCCAAGGATGGCCTGTACCCGAAGCTCTCCAGTGATGCCAGGAAGGCATCACAGTCCTTCGCGAAGGGTGCGGACAGGCCCAACATCCTGGCGGTCAGGGTGATGAACGTTTACGGCTCGGGCGGCCTGTTGGATTCGGACATCGGCGTGGGGGACTTCAGGTCGCTCCAGCTGGTCAAGGCGGCGCGTGAGAGCGCCCGGAAACAATTCGAGGGTGTCTTCCTGACCTTGACGGTGCTCCTCCTCCTGCTGATTTTGCTCCTCCAGTCAAGGAACCCCCAAGGGTTGGAGTATCTCTATTGCGCGATCCTGTTGCTCGCCTATGGCCTGGCGTTTGCGCTGGACAGCCAGCTTCTATACGACGCGGGCTTGAAAACGCACGGTGTCCAGAAGCTCGTGTTCATCCTGTGGTTCCTCGCGGTGGGCGCGGGTGGGATCCTGGCGGTCCGCGTATTCCAAGCGCCCCTGAAAGCAATGGCTCGCATCACCGCCGGAGGTTGCGTGCTTCTGTCCCTTGTCGCATGGTTTCTCCTCGACCGGTACTCCGGGGAGATTCTGATGCTCTCGCTCCCCTTGTACCTGCTGACCGCGGTGGTCTCCCTGGCAGCGAGTGTCAGAGGCATTCTTCTCCGCTACGCCGGCGCGTGGGCGGTGCTGACCGGTCTGGCGGTGCTCTTCACCGCCATCGGAATCGAATGGTCGGGGGCCTTCGGCTACACCTCCGTCCTCTCGAGGGTGCCGGCCTATCCGACCGATTTCGGCGTGGCGGTCATGATGATCTGCATCATGTACACGATGGTGGCCCGATTCAGAACGGCCCGCGCGACCATCCAGTCGCTTTCCGCCCGCGTGATGGAGGCTCATGAAGAACAAAACCGGAAGCTGGCCCTGGAGTTGCACGATGAGCTTGGCCAGGGACTGACGGCTCTGAACTTGGATCTGTCCTGGCTGGAGCGACACCTCGCCCAGGGTGAAGCGCCCCAGCAGAAGAA
>JACPQY010000024.1 GCA_016190245.1 Nitrospirota bacterium
CGCTCAACAACTACTTCTTCGGTTCGGTGAATCGCTTGGGAGAGGCCATCGTGGAAGCGTTCCATCACCTCAACCGACATCCGCACACCGCCCTCTCCCTCGCGTACCGGATTTCTCATGACTTACGTCAGGTGGCTTAGCCAACCACACCCGGACCTCGTGATCCGCGGGCGGGGGGAGCGCAGCCTGAGCTGCCGCTCCCCCCATCGTTCTACCCCTCCCTGGAGCCCGACGGTTAGTCTTCGGGCTCTCCGGACATCAGGCCATGTTTCTTGAGCTTGTCCCACATCGTGCTCTTTGGAATGCCCAGGAGGCGGGCGGCCCTCGATCTGTTTCCTCGGGCCTTCTCGAGGGCGGCAAGCAGTCGCTCTTTCTCCAATTCTTCCAAATCCTGCAGCGTGTGAGGGAGAAGAGAATCCTGCGCCGCATGCTGTGGTGTGTCCCCCCGTTGGGCGCCGAAGGATATTTCGGCCGGAAGATGCTGGGCCGTCAGGGTGTCACCCGTTCCCAGCGCCATGGCTCGCTCCAAAACATTCTCCAACTCGCGGACGTTTCCCGGCCAGGCATAGTTCACAAGCGCGGCCATGACCTCCTCATCCACTCTCCTGAAATTCTTGCCCATGGCCTTGTTGTACTTGTTCATGAAATGGAGGACGAGCGGGTAGACGTCCGAACGACGGTCCCGAAGCGGTGGGACCCTGATGGCCACCACGTTCAGCCGGTAGAACAGATCTTCACGGAACTTGCCGGCAGAGATCAGGGCACCAAGGTCCTGATTGGATGCGGCGATGACCCGCGCATTCACTCTGATGGTCTCCGTACCACCCAGGCGCTCGAACGCCTTCTCCTGGAGAACCCTGAGGAGGCGGACTTGCGTGCCGGGACTGGTGTCCCCGATCTCGTCAAGGAAAATGGTCCCCTTGTGGGCCAGCTCGAATCTTCCCGTCTTGCGGCCAACAGCGCCGGTAAACGCCCCCTTCTCATGTCCGAACAGCTCGCTTTCCACCAAGCCCTCCGGGAGGGCTGCGCAGTTGAACCGAACGAAGGGCTCATCCCTACGCAGGCTGTTGAAGTGGATGGCCCGGGCAATGAGCTCTTTGCCTGTCCCGGTCTCCCCCAGCAGGAGAACCGTCGACGGAGTCGGCGCGACCCTCCCGACCGTGTCAAGCACCTCCCGGATCGCCGGGCTTGAGCCGATGACCTCCTCGAAATTGTGCCGGTCTCGGATTTCCTCTCTCAGATACACGTTCTCCTGGACGAGCCGTTCCTGGAGAGACAGGATCTGCCCTTGTTGGCTTTCGATTTTCTCGACCTGCGCCTTCAACCGCCGATTGAGGTCCGTGACCTTCGCGTAGGAGGCCGAGTTCTCAAGTGCAGTCGCGGCCTGATTGGCCAGGGTCTGCATGAGGTCCATCTCCTCTGTTGCGAAGAGATCACCCGAAAGTTTCGAGCCCAATCCTAGAAAACCGCGCAACTCAGTCTCGAAGAACAGCGGGATGACGGCCTCACACTCGGTTTCGGCCATGGCGGCCAGCAGTTCGGCTCGTTTTGGGGCGAAGCGCGCTCGGTTCTGGATTTCGAAACGTGACAAACCCTTTCCGGTCTCTGGCAACGCCTGCGCCAACGGGTTGTCAGGGGCGAGTGCCAGGCGCGCGGCGGGCAACCCCTCCCCTGCCGTCGCAGTTCGTTCGAAGCGACCGGTGGTCCCATCCTGCAGGAAAACGACGCCCTGCCTTAGATGGAGGGCGTCCACGGCTGTTCCGATCGTGGCCTGGACTATGTCGTCTCGATCCAGGAGTGTGGTCAGTGAGCCGCTAGCTTGGAGGACTTTCTTCCGGAATCCTTGGCGTTCGGGGAAGAACCGCCGGTCCACAAAGGACTTGGCCGCCTGTCTGAGGGGATGAAAGACCAGCGCAACGCACAACGCGGAGAGAACCGTCGTCGCGACCGGCGCATCCAATGTCAGGGTCCGAAGCGACCAACTCACCGCCGCCAGGATCAACAAAAAAAGTCCGACCGCCAAGACAGCGGAGGCAAGATAGGCGACTCCGCGACTCACCAGGAGTTCGATGTCCATCAGGCGATACCGGAAGAACGCCAGGGTACAGGCGAGCGGCATGATGGGGATGAAAACGAGGAGGGACGGGGCCAGCCCGCCCCACAGGAAAGACGCGAAGTCTCGCGCCAGGAAGGGCCCGACACCCACGAGGATGGTGAGGAGGGTGAGCACGGCAGCCCAGAAGATCCAGCGAATCTGGCGCTTGGTCTCGATCGCCGGGGTGGAGACGTAGCTCCGGACCAAGCCGATGGCCGTTGCACCCAGGTACAGGGGCACGTGGACTAGGAATACCATCGTGATCTGGATCAGTGGTCGAAAGACTTCGAGGTCGTCCATCCCCCATGCAGAGAGCCGCTTCGCGTGGAGCAACAAGGCCACCATGCCACCCAGGTACAGAGCACTCGGCACGTAGAGGAGGAGGCGGTAGGGAGAGCGTCGATCCGAGGGCCGCAAGCCTGCCCCGCTTGCCAAGGCGAGCGTGAAGTGGAGGAGGAGGGGCGCATAGATGGTGGTGACGGCGACCCAAGGTGCGAAAAACCAGGTCGACTCCGCCAGCTTCACCCACCTGATGCTCCCGACGATCAGAACGGCTGACGAGAGGCACCAGAGGGAAAGCGTCTTCGCGCCGGGTTCAGCTCCCCTCTTGAAGACAACCAGCAACCCCAAAGCAACACAGAAAAGCCCCGCGAGCGCGGCGGGAATGGCCATAGGCGGCAGCGGATGGGCCTTGACCGTGATCGGAATGGCCTCCCTGAAGCCGTCTCGCTCCACCGTCAGGATGACCTGCTCGCCGATCCGGCCATGTCTTTTGGCGAGTTGCATCCAATGGATCTGCCCGGTGATTTCTTCCCCTTCTACAGCCACAATCCGATCACCCTTCCTGATTCCGGCCGCCTCGGCCTGTCCCCCCGGTTGGACTGCCAGGAGCGTGCGATCGACGAAAGGCAGCAGCCCCCCGTAGTAGGGTTGATGAGTGAGGAAATGTAGGACCGTCCCAATGTAGAAGAGGACGCCGGCGCACAGAAGAAGAAGCGACCACCTCCCGAGCCTACCTCCCCAGTTCTCTGCCAGTTTCACTCGCTGACCCTGGAGGCTGGTTTTGGACGGACTTCTGCGTTGGGGTGAATGTCCGAGCAGCGCCACGGGTTTGGCATGCCCGCCCCCGAAAGGCTATCCAAGTTACTGGGCAAGCGTCCGGTTTTCCGGACGGACGTCCGGATATCCGGCCATCCGGCTCGGGGACGAAATGCCTGTTCGGACATCTGTCATGGGGTCTTCAGTTCTCGAACATGTCGTTTTCACACATACTTCCATATGCTGTCGTCAATCGCAAGCGGCCGGTTCTCTCCTGGTATGCGGCTTGCTCCTCTGACCCAATCGATTCCTCGATGAACACAACGTGCCCGGAGTCGCCCCCTAGCCATGGGAAGCAAACCGGAGGCGGCCATGTTTGGGCATCGGTCAAACACCAAGGGGGTCCAATGGCATCTCAGAGCATCGCTCCTTTCCATGAAATGGCTGAGGGCTGCATGCAGCACAGTCCGAGCGGGCTGGTACAGGAACCCGACGAAAGCCTACCAAGGATGCCGGCACTGATCTCAGAATGGGATCATACCCAGCTTGCCCCCACAGTCGCTGGCCTTGGGCGCGTGGTGCCGTTGGGACGGGTCAAGTTGCATCGCCGGGAAAGGACTCGGGACGCCGTCCGAGAGGCGAGCCAACAGCTTCATCGAGGAACCTGGTCGGCAGAAATCGAGTTGGTCGGAAGGAGTGCCGTTATGTGGCGTCTTGGCGAACGGATCGAACGCGTTGCCGCGACCAACTCCGCCGTCCTCATTCGGGGCGAGAGCGGCGTCGGGAAGGAACTAGTTTCCAGAGCCATCCATCTCTCCAGCGCGAGAAGAACGGGGCCGTTTGTGTGTCTGAACGGAGCCGCGCTGACTGAAACACTTGTGGAGAGCCAGCTCTTCGGCCATGAGAAAGGGGCCTTTTCGGGCGCTGCGGACAGAAGGATCGGGAAGTTCGAGGCCGCTGACAAGGGCACCCTCCTTCTCGATGAGATCGGGGAGATGAGTCCTGCAACTCAGGCCAAGTTCCTGCGCATTCTGGAAGGGCACCCCTTCGAACGAGTCGGCGGCTCCCAGCCCGTGCGGGTGGATGTTCGTGTCTTGGCAGCCACGAACCGCGACCTCGAAGAGGCCGTACGCAACGGGCAATTCCGCGGTGACCTCTACCACCGCCTGCGGGTTCTGGAAATCCGCGTTCCCCCCCTCCGGGAACGCATCGAGGACGTTCCCGAGCTGGCCACGTATTTCCTGGAGAAGCTCCGACGATCCATTGGGCGGACGATCGCAGGCTTCGCCCCGGCTGCGATTGAGAAACTTCGCCGCCATTCATGGGAAGGCAACGTGCGCGAACTCCGGAATGTGATCGAACGCGCGGTCGTCTTCGCACAAAGTGAGATGATCGACGCCGAAGACATCACCTTCGGCGGAACCCTGCTGGAATCGGAAAGGCCAGAATCGGCACCCTCGGCCGCCGGCCAGGTGCTCACGCTGAAGGAGATCGAGCGCAACCACATCCTCTCCGCGCTCCAGGCGAACGGCTGGAACAAAAGCCGCGCCGCCACCTGCCTTGCGATCCAGCGCTCCACGTTGGACCGCAAGATCCAAAGCTACCGACTGACCCGTTCACAAGGCATGGCCGCCCCGCAGTCCCCATTCGAACTGTGAGGTTGGATTGAGTGGAGTGGGTGTGGAGCCGAGACGTTGTTGTTGGCGTGGGGACGGCAAGGGAAAACTGGAGGTTCGCTCCGGGCACAGGCATGAACTCCGTCTCCCCCCCCGAGCGGATCAGGGCTTCAGGTTTCAGGAAGGATCAGGCCAGTCTCATGCCGGGCACGGAGGGCCACTGGGTCGCCAACTCCAACAGAGGGGCGTTGTAGGTGACCCGACTCCATCCGCCGGCCTCTCAACGGGGCTTGCGATTCCGCCGCCTCCGCCCACTCCTCGAATCGCCCCCACCTCAGGTCCCACTTCTTGCGATCCATTCGGCTCTCTTCGATGTACGCCCTGAGGATCTCCAAGAGGGATGGCTCTCCTGCCCTTTCGCCCATCGTCTGAACCTACCGCCAGCCCGAGGCCGCCCTGAGGAATCCGCCACCGCCAGTGCGAGCACCAACCTCATCTCACGTCTGTGCACACCTCGCCGTTCGAGGGCGACAGAAAACCATCAAGTCCCATGCCAGGCACCGAGACCCGGCACATGCCAGGCACCGAGACCCGGCACGTGGTGGACTTCCTCAGTCGGCTGCATCGTGGCGAGGTTTTCTGACCCAAGTACGAGCAGACTCCAAAGCCCGTGAGCGTTGAGCTTGCCTTTACCGGCCAGGCCGGCGCCGTGGCCCGTGAGCTCTATTGGCACGCGACCCAGCGGTTCGAACGCCTGGAGGATGGCCGCCAGGGGGAGATCCTGAGGAGCCGGCCGGCTCACTCGTCGTGTGATGCAGCCGCAGCCGGCAACTGATCCATTTCGCTTCCACGTCCTCCTGATTGCTCGCGCTCACTTTCATCGGTCCTTCTTTCTGGAAACCTGCTTGAGGGCCTTGAAGACCTTCGGCATAATTCGCGCATGAGCAGAGTGGAGCGGATTGAGGCGGAAATCGCAAAGTTGAAGCCGGCTGAAGCACGCCGGCTCGCCAAGTGGCTGGAGAAATACTTCGAAGACGAATGGGATAAGCAGATCGAGGAGGACGCGAAGGCGGGGCGTTTGGATTCGTTGATCGAGGAGGCTATCGAGGACCACAGGCAAGGTAAGACTCGCGCTTGGCCTTGAGGAGTTACGCGTCGCCTCCCTTCCGGGAGAGGCTGAACGGCCTTCCGGAGAGGATTCAGCGGCGCGCGAACAGGGCCTTCCTTCTTTGGAAGGCCAACCCTCATCATTCCTCCCTTCCTGGCCTTTGGCATGTTTCCGCGGATCGTTCGGACGCACCCGTGAAGGCCATGTTCCATGCGGCCCTTCCTGGGCCGCAACCTATCATGGCCCCATGCCATCCTCGGCAAGGGGGTGCGGCTACCACACCTCTAGGCTTGCGGGCGGTAGTCGCGGGCTTCAGCCCGCGTCTCGAATTTCGCTTCGATCCCCTGGTGGATGAGCTTGGCGGGAAATTCCTAAGATTACGATTGTCCAGGGTGTTAGGGTCTGAAAAACCTGCCAAACACCAGTTATGTCTTGAAGCATCGGCCTCGAAGACAGCCGTCGAGAATAACCCCGACCTCCGCTATAATCGATGCGCCCTCGTCCTGCCTGTCTTGTGCCATGTCAGCGACAGGGCAATCGGACCGAGGCTTTTTGATTTTTCGCCATCGCTATGCTAGACGAACGGGACAAAAAGGGATCCGACGGAAAGCCGACGACCAAATGGATTTTCTTCTACACCGTGGCCTCGGAAACGACGCTCTCGATCGTGGGGTCCGCCGTGCTCGGCCTGTGGGTGGACCGCCGATTCGGCCTCGCTCCATGGGGAACGATCGGCCTGCTTTCGCTCGGCTTCGCGCTGGCCTTCATCAACCTGATTCGATTGCAACGGGGACATAGGCTGCCCGAATGACCACCGATCCTGCCGGCCGCACCATCCTTCTCGGTGGCGCCACGCATGCGGCCCTGTCGCTCTTCGCTGCGATCATCGGAGATGTCGTGGCCGGGTCCGCTGCGGCCTCGGGTGTCCTCGCGGGCGGCGCCGTGGGTGGCCTGTACCTGGCCGCCTTGGCCGCTGCCGTGAGACCGATGTTTCTCCAAACGGATCAGCCCCGCCGCGCCACGAAGGCGGTTCAGGCCCTCATCGTGGTCAAGCCGCTCCTTCTGCTCGGACTGACGTGGGGTCTGCTTGAACTCTTCCACTTCAGTCCGATCGGCTTTGTGGTGGGCTTCCTCTTGCTGCCCGCCTCCCTTGCGCTTGCCGGACTTAGGACGCGCGCCCTACAGGCACCATGACCGAGCACCACCCCTTCACCTGGATCGACCACATCCCCGGAATCACCGAACTGCCCGAGAACACCGTGACCTTCGGGTTCGTCACGCTCGTCCTCGGCGGGATCGCGGTGGGGATCCACGCCATGCTCGAACGCGAAGGCGACCCGACGAAACTTCCAACCCGCCGGGGCGCTTTCCTCGTCCTCCACGTCGTTCGGATGCTCCGCAATTTCCTTCGCGGCCTCATCGGCCACGAGGGGGACAAGCACGTCCCCTTCATTGGCAGCCTTTTCCTCGCGATCCTCCTCTCCAACCTCCTCGGCCTCATCCCCGGCTTCCTCCCACCCACGCAGGTGTTCGCCACCAACATCGGTCTGGCGGTGCTGTCCTTCGTCTACTACAACGTCGTGGGCATCCGCGCCCACGGCTGGCGCTACATCAAGCAGTTCACCGGGCCCGTCATCTACCTTGCTCCGATGCTTCTTCTCATCGAGCTGTTCAGCCACGTCGTCCGCCCCGTGACGCTCACGATCCGTCTGATGGCGAACATCTTCGCAGACCATACGGCCTTCGAGATTTTTTCCGGCCTCGTCCCGATCGTCGTACCCGCGGCGATCCTGATGCTCGGCACGCTCGTGTCGATCATTCAGGCGTTTGTCTTCGCGCTCCTCTCGGCCGTGTACATCGGCCTGGCCGTGTCGCATGAACACTAGACCGCCTCGTTGTGAAATGAATTCGAACAGAATCGGCGCTCCCAACGCGGAACCGATCCAGGGAATGCCCGGCGCGGCTCCCTTGCTGAACGACTGAATGGAAGGAGAACCCTCATGACCAAACGTGCTTCCACACTCACGCTGCTGCTCACCTTTCTTGTCCTCCCTGCCCTCGCGTGGGCGGAGGAAGCCGCCGGCGGCGGTGCCGCGGGCGGAGGTATCGGCGGACTCGTCGCGCTGGGTGCCGGCCTGGGCGTCGGCCTTGCGGCTCTCGGCGGGGCGTTGGGCCAGGGCCGTGTGGCCGGATCCGCGCTCGAAGGCATCTCGCGCAATCCGTCGGCCTCCGGCCAGATGTTTCTGCCCTTCATTTTGGGCGTCGCGTTCGTCGAGTCCCTCGTGCTCCTCACGTTCGTCATCGCCTACCTCCTTCAGGGGAAAATCGCCTGAGGCGCGCCGGCCACGGACCGGCTATCACGCAATGCAGAGGGGCGTCCGTGCGCCGGGATTCTTGGATCGGGCCGGCAAGCAAACAGGCGTTGCCGGTCCTCCGGTCCTAGGCGTCACCTCCCACCGGCCGTCGAGGGCCGCGGGGGGGGGGTCCCGTGCCTGAGATCATTCGCGGCTGGGTCCATCGCCCGGGCCGCCACTGCGGGTCCACTTCCATATCGGACCTCATGCACTTCAACGGGCTCCCGATGTCGGAAGCCTTGTGCTTCGGGCTGGGGTCCGGCTTGGGCTGCTTCTACGTCGCCCTAGACGGGTTCTCACCCTCGCGCACGGTGGCCACGCGGGCAGCCGGCCTGGAGCCCAACTTCTTCAATCTGATCGGCCACCCCTTTGCATGGCGGACGGACGACAGTGACGAGAGAGCCCTCGAGGAACTGCGTCACCAGATCCGAGACGGCATCCCCCTTCTCATCCAGTGTGACTTGAAGTATTTGCACTATTACAAGACGCAAACGTCATTTTCAGGCCACGTCATTGTCGCTTGGGGGTTTGATGACGAGCGCGGCATCTGCTTTGTGGGGGACACCCAGTTCCCCGGCCTTCAGGAGGTACCGCATGCCGACATGGCCCGCGCGCGCACGTCGCAGGCCTTCCCCATGCCGGTCCAGAACAACTGGTTCCCAGGGAAGGTCGACGGCCTGAAAGGCAACCTGCCTGACCTCATGCTCTCGGCGGTGAAGGCAAACACCCGCGAGATGATGGACGACCAGTCGTTCGTCGCGCGTCGGGGCGTAGGTGGAATCCGGGCCTTCGCGGAAGATCTGCCGAACTGGGCCGAGGTCCAGGATCGAAAGTGGTGTGCCCGCTTCGCCTACCAAGTCATCGAGAAACGCGGCACGGGCGGCGGCGCGTTCCGGCTTCTCTATGCCGAGTTTCTTGAGGAGTTGGAACGGACGGTTCCTACGGTGAAAAGTCTGCGCCTGGCTGAACAGATGCGGCGGATCGCCCAGACCTGGCAGGCCGTGGCCGCGCTCCTCAAGGCCGAGAGCGAGCGGGAAACCCCCGGCAATCTGCGTGCCGTGGCGGATCAGGTGAAGGTTCTGGCGGATCTCGAGCACGCGTACTACGAGACAGTCCTCCGACATGTCGGCTGAGGCGCCCGAGACAGGCCTGCCTCCCGTTGGGGCGCCCCCCCCCCGGCGGCGAAAGATAACCCTTCTTGTTGGCCTCGGGCTGGGGATCTTTCTCGCCGCGATGGAAACGACCGTGATCAGTACGGCCATGCCCACCGTGATCGCCTCGCTGGGCCAGATCGAGATCTACAGTTGGGCCTTTTCCGCCTACGTCCTCGCCAACACGCTCTCCGCCACCCTCTGGGGCCGGCTCTCGGACTTCTACGGCAAAGGCCGGTTCTACATGGTGGCGATGTCCTTCTTCATCCTCGGCTCCGCTCTCTCCGGACTCGCCCAGAGCATGACCCAACTCTGCGTCTTCCGCTTCATCCAGGGAATCGGGGGAGGGGGAATTATCCCGATTGCCATGGCCATCGTCGGCGAGGCATTTCCCCTCGAACAGCGCGCCCGCCTGCAGGGGGCGATCAGCGGCATCTGGGGAGTGGCGAGCCTGGTCGGACCGCTCGTGGGCGGTCTCATCGCGGACCACCTCTCCTGGCGCTGGGTCTTCTACGTCAACATTCCCCTCGGGATCGCCGCCGCGCTTCTCCTGAGCGCGAGCTGGCAGGGGACACGGGTTCGGGCCGAGGAACGACGGCTCGACGTCGCTGGTTTCGGACTCCTGACGAGCGCCATGGCCCTCCTCCTCGTCTTCCTTCTCGAGGCCGGCGAGCGCCTGGCCGCCGACGCTCATCCCCATTGGCCCCTGCTAGGGGGTTCCGCCGCTCTTTTCGCCCTCTTCGTCCGGCACGAAAGGCGCACGGCCCGCCCGCTCGTGCCGCTCGCCCTCTGGTCGAACCGGATCTTCCGCGCGGCCATCTACCACGGCCTCTTTACGGCCATGGCCATGTTCGGCTCGCTCTCCTTCGTCCCCCTGTTCGTCCAGGGCGTGATCGGGACCAGCGCCACAACCGCAGGCAGCATCCTGACGCCGTTCATCCTGAGCTGGGTCTTCTTCTCGGTCCTCAGTTCGCGCCTCATCCTTACGCTGGGCTATCGCCGGGTGATCCTCGCCGGAGTGGCCGCCGTCGTGGTGGGTTTCGTGCTGATGCGCGGGATGGACACACGCACGGGGAAATTCGACGTGTCACGCAATCTCGCCATCGCCGGCTCAGGGATGGGCCTGAGCTTCGTGCCCATGCTGATCGCCACTCAGAATGCTGTGGCAAGGGACCAGCTCGGCATCGCGACGTCCGGACTTGTGTTCTTTCGGAACTTCGGGGCGACGCTGGGACTGGGCGTGATGGGGGCCGCCATGAACTACAGCCTGGCGCGTGCCCTGCCCGAGCTCGAGGGCCTGTCACCCCACGAAATTCGCCTCCTGATCAAGGCCGATACACTTGCCGGCCCGCTCAACGGGGCCAACCGGGACCGCCTCCGGGCGGCCTTGGATGAGGCTCTCCACGGCGTGTTCTGGATCGGGCTGCTCGCAGCGCTCTTTGCGCTCCCGTCGGCGTGGCTCATACCGGCAGGGAAAGCTCGCCAACTCGTTCACTCCGAGGGAGTGGCGGCTCCTCCGTCCTCTTCCTGAACCTCGGGCTACCCAAGGCATCTGCGTGAACTAGCCTCTGGCGCGAGAGGCCCGCAGGCTCAAAGCCCCTTGCCAGTGAGGGCATGGGGCCATGCAATGCCACGTTGATTGCAGCCCCTCTCCGCCGCGGCGGACTGCCTTCTGCTCGTAGCACCAGTGCTCCCTGCTCAGGTGTCGCCGCGTCCGCCGCGGCGGACTTCGGCAGGCAGGCAGCCCGTGTCATTTCGCCGGACGCTTTCAGTCTGGGGCAGCCAGCCCGCAGCGGGCCAGCGGCGTGTAGATCGACCCCGCCGGATTCAACTCACTCCTGAACAGCACCAACTCCCGAACGTCCGTCTCGCCGAACGACTCCTGCGCGCGATCGGCCAATGCGCCGAAGAAGCGTCGGTCCCGGATGAGCCCGCGCACCCGCCCGATCGTCAGGTGGGGACGGAATCGCCTGCGCTCGGGCTCGAACCCCAGTGTGGCCATCGCGCGGTCCACACCTCCCGCCGCCGCCTCGAGCGCATCGAGATCGCCGGCCAGGCCGGCCCAGATGACCCGCGGATTTCCCCGTTCGGGGAAACTCCCTATTCCCCACACGTTGTACCTCCCCGACCGCCCGCCTGCCGAAACGGTCTCCAGCGCGCGAGTCACGTCCGGAACTCTAGCCTCTTCCACATCGCCGAGAAACTTCACCGTCAGGTGGATGTTCTCTCTCTTCACCCACGAAACCGGAGCCCTGTACCGCTTGAACGCCTCCTGTGCTTCCACCAGGCGCTCCCGCACCCCCGCCTCAATCTCCACCGCCACAAAACATCGCAACCTCCCGGTCGGCCCCATCAAGAGCCTCAACCGTTGACAGCCAACAAGTGTCTCCGCAACAGGTCCAGCGCGAGGCTCGAGGTGAGCAGGCGGATCTGGTCGCGCGTGCCGGCGAGGCGATGCTCCGTCACGGTCGGCTCGTCGCCCGCCGCGAGGGCGATGTAGACGAGGCCGATCGGCTTCTCCGTCGTCCATCCCCCTGGGCCGGCGATGCCGGTCACCGAGAGGCCCAGATCAACGCCCGACACGAAGCGTACGCGACGCGCCATCTCACTGGCCACCTCGCGGCTTACCGCGCCGTGCTCCCGCAGCAGTTCCTCGGCCACGCCGAGGGCCTGAACCTTGGCCGCGTTGCTGTAGGCCACGACGGCCCTCTCGAACACCTCGGAGCTGCCCGGCACGTCCGTGAGGCGCTTGGCAATCCAACCCCCCGTGCAGGATTCAGCGAGGGCGAGGCGCATCGCGCGCTCTCTGAGCAACCTGTTCACGACGGCCTCCAGCGAATCCTCCGCGGAGCCGATCACGTGGGCGGACAGCCTTGCCCGGATGGCCTCCGCCGCCTGCTCCACACGTGACTCCGGCACCCCCACACCCGTCACGCGCAGCGTGATCTCGGGAAAGTGCGGCAGGAAGGCGAATTGCACGCCGGGATGTTCGAGGAGGACAGGGTCCAGGATCTCGTTGATCCGCGCCTCGCGGAGTCCGAACACCAGCAGCGAACGGGTCGCCACTTTCTGGCGTGGCGGACGGAGCTTCTCCATGCGCGGGATCACGCCCGATCGCAGCATGGGCTCCGCTTCGCGAGGCACGCCCGGGAGGAAGAACACGGTTGCGCCTTTGTGCGCCACGCAGAATCCGGGTGCGGTCCCCCACAGATTCTCGATCATCTCGGCCCCTTCGGGGAGCAGCGCCTGTTTCCGATCGCGGCCCGTCGGCAGCCTCCCGAACAGGGCGAACCGCTCCCCGATGGAAGTCCATGCTTCGGCGGATTCCCTCAGGGGCCGGCCGAAGGCGGAGGCCGCCACCTCCGCGGTGAGGTCATCGCTCGTGGGGCCGAGACCACCTGTGCAGATCACGAAGTCCGCTTCCGCCGTCGCATCGAGGAGCGCCTTCCGGATGTCGTAAGGGTCGTCCGCCACCACGACGTGTCGAAGCACTGGATAGGAAGCCTCGAACAGGATGCGCGACACCATCGCGGCATTCGTGTTCACGGTCTCGCCACGGAGGAGCTCGTTCCCGATGTGGACGAGAATCGTTCGGATCAGATCCACATTCTCACAAGGCGCACGCCAAGGTTGGCGTAGATGCCCGCCACCACGTCATCCACGACGACGCCAAAGGCACCCGGCAGCTTCTTGTCCAAGGGTCTCGCCGGAAAGGGTTTGGTGATGTCGAAGAGCCGAAAGAGGACAAACGCCGCAACAACAGTCTTCCAGTCCCAGGGCAGGAGCAGGACAGAGCAGTAGAAGCCGATGAACTCGTCAATGACGAAGTGGCGCGGGTCCGGCTCCGCGAACGCGGGTGCGGCGAAGTGGCACGACAGAAGACCAAGCGCCAGCAACCCCGCCCCGACAAGGCACTGCCCGAGCACTCCCAGATCGGCCATGAAGCAGGCGTAGATTGCGGCTGAAAGAGCCGTGCCGTAGGTTCCGCTGGGCCCTGGAACGAAGCCGATCCCAAAGCCGGTGGCCACATAGATGGCCGCGCCTCTAAGGAACCTGCGCACCCCTGAGGACTCGGCTGAGGCGGCGCCGCGCGGCGCGGATCTGGGATCTCACCTGCTTCGGCGCCGTACCCCCCGTGAGGTCGCGGGAGGCCAGGGCCGACTCCAGGCCAAGCCCCTTCAGAAGTTTCGAATCGACCTGAGGCGAAATATCGGCGAGGACGTCAGCCGGCACGTCACCGAGTCGCCAATGGTTGTCGAGACACCAGCGAACCACCCGCCCCACGATGTGGTGCGCCTCGCGAAAGGGAACGCCCCGTTCCCTCACGAGCGCATCAGCGAGGTCTGTAGCCAGTGAGAATCCCGATTGAAAAAACCCGCGCGCCCGTTTCTCGTCCACTTCCACTCCCCGCACGAGCCCCGTCCAGACAGCCACGCAGTCCTGGACCGTCCGCGCGGAATCGAACAGGGCCTCCTTGTCCTCCTGGAGATCGCGGTCGTACGAGGACGGGAGACCCTTGAGGAGCGCCATCGCCTGAACCGCGTGCCCGATCACGCGCGCGGTCTTCCCCCTTACGAGCTCCGCCACATCCGGATTCAACTTTTGCGGCATCAGGCTGGAGCCCGTGCAAAACTCCTGCGGCAATCGCACCAGCCGGGCCTCGTCCGAGGACCACACAATGAGATCCTCGGCCATGCGTGATAGGTGGATCATCAGCCGGGCGGCCCACAGGTGGAATCCCAGCACGAAATCCCGATCGCCCACCGCATCGATGGAATTTGCGGAGATCCCCCGGAAACCGAGTCGCCGTGCGAGCAGTCGCCGGTCCACGGGAAAGCCGCTGCCGGAAACGGCGCCGGAGCCGAGCGGCAGCACATCCGTTTCGTTGTATCGGACGCGCAGGTCTTCGCGATCGCGCTCCACGGCCGCGACATACGCCATCAGGTAGTGGCCAAAGACCGTCGGCTGGGCCTGACGCATGTGCGTGTAGGCGGGGAACGGCGTTTGCGCGTGGGCTTCGGCTTTCTCCAGCAGGGCGGCGATCAGTCCGCGAAGGAGGCCATCGAGCCTCGTGAGGAGTTCCTTGACGTACATTCTCAGATCCGTCGCGACCTGGTCGTTGCGGCTCTTTCCCGCGTGAAGTTTCTTGGCGACGTCTCCGACGCGCCTGTGCAGCGTCACCTCCACAAAAGTGTGCACATCCTCCCACGCCGCCCGATCCGCCTGACGAAGAAGAGCGTCCGCCTCCCGTTCCATTCGGGCGAGTCCCCGCTGGATGCGCTTCGCCTCGCGGTCGGTGAGCACCCGAACTCGGCGAAGGGCCTCCGCCCACGCCCGGTTCACGGAGAGGTCGCAGGCGAGGAGGACGGCGTCAAACGCGAATGAGTAAGTGAGAGACTTCACGGCTTCCGCGGGAGGACGATCGGCCACCCCTCCCCAGAGCCGCCCCCCCGCGTAGCCGGGCTCAGAGGACTTTGGTCCGGCCACGGAACGAATCGAGGAGAACGAAGGCGATACCAACGGTGATCGCCATGTCGGCCACGTTGAAGGACGGCCAATGCCACCCTCGAGCGTGCAGATCGATGAAGTCCACCACGTATCCTTGGAGGAGCCGGTCCCAGAGGTTCCCCACGGCGCCGCCCAAGATGGCGGCGAGCGCCACCAAAGTGTGGGTCACGCCTGGGGGAGTGACCACGATCAGGTAGAGCAGAAACCCCAAGGCCGCCAGAGAGGCCGCCGAGAAAAGCTTCTTTCCCCAGCCGTCGCGGGCCGCCCCCGCGAACATGCCGAAGGCCCCTCCGCGGTTGTGGATATGGGTCCAGTTCATGCAGCACGCGGCCACGGTGATCACCTCGCCGGGTTCAATCGTGGCGCGCACGATCCTCTTTGTGGTCTGGTCGCCTGCGAACACGAGCGCGGCCACGATCGCCACGGCCCACAGCTTACGCCGCCCGGCCGGAGTGGGCGCGGGGCGGAGGTCCCCGTTCTTCTCGCCACCGGTTGTGGGGTCAGGGCCGTCCACAGGGCCCGAGCCGACCTCCCCGGTCAATCCGACGGCTCCTGGGTGGCCACGTAGGCCTCGATCTTTCGGCGCGCGTCCTCAGAAATATCCACGAACATGAGACCCATGCCGGACGCGCCTGCGCCGCCCTGCTCATCGGGAAAGGCCTCCATCACCCACATCACCTTTGCGCGGACTTGGATCGGGCCGGGCGTATCCGGAAGGTTGAAGGTCAAGGTCAGCACGGTGTCGGCCCACAGAGGCCTGGGCGTCTCGATGAACGCCCCCCCCCCGCTCAGGTTGGTGATTCGGTCCGCGTACTCATTCTCCACCCTGTACGAGACATCGAGATTGACATCTGCGCGCGGATGTTTCCGCTTCTCCTTACCCACAATCACCTCCTTCTATTGCACGAGCTTGGCGCACCGGCCGCACAGCCCACCGCCGGGAGGCACTTCTTCCCGCCACCTCCAGCAGCGCGGGCACTTCCCCCCACTCACCGTTCCAACCTTCGCTGCCAGGCCGCGGACGTGCTCTTCGCCTCGGTAGAGATCCGGACCATCAGCGATCTGATCGCGAACGCGGGCGGACCCGACGATCAGCACTTCCGCCAGGACCTCATCTCCAAAACCCGCAAGCACGGCCCCGTAGGGTTCGGGCACTCGAAGTTCCACTGACGCTTCGAGCGAGCTTCCGATAATCTTGGCGGCTCGCTTGGCCTCGAGCGCCTTCATCACCTCGCGACGCACCGCCAGCACGCGGTCCCAGCGTTCGGCCAGGGCTTCATCCCGAAATCGCCGGAGGTCGTCGCCCGGCGGCGAGAGAAACACGCTTTCGGGCTTGCCGGCCCACAGGGGGAGCTGGCCCCAAACCTCTTCGGCCAGAAACGAAAGGATCGGCGCCATCGTCCGCGTGAGAGAACCTCCGATGTGGAACAGGGCCGTCTGCGCCGCACGGCGGGTGGCCGACTCCGCCGCCTCGCAATAGAGCCGATCCTTCAGGGGGTCCATATAGAGCGCGGAGAGATCCACGACACACGCATTGTGCAGCGCATGGAAGACGGTGTGAAACGAAAAACGATCATAGGCCTCCTTTGCCTCCGCCTCAAGGACCGCCATCCGGTGGAGCGCCCAGCGATCCGTCTCCTGCAGAAACGCCTCCCACTTCCCGGCTTCCTCCGGCTTGAAGTCGTACAGGTTCCCCAGAATGAACTTACACGTGTTCCGAATCCGGCGGTAGGCATCCGCCAAGCGATCGAGGATCTCCTTCGACACCCGCACGTCCTCCGAATAGTCTTCCGAGGCCGCCCAGAGGCGGATGATCTCGGCGCCGTAGCGGTCCATCACCTCCGAGGGCGCGATCACGTTGCCCGCCGACTTGCTCATCTTCTTCCCTTCGCCGTCCACCACGAAACCATGCGTCAGGACGGACCGATAGGGCGCTTGATCCCGCGTGGCAACCGACAGGAGCAGCGAGCTGTGAAACCAACCGCGATGTTGGTCGCTCCCTTCGAGGTATAGGTCAGCCGGATACGCGAGCGCGGGGTCGGACTCAAGAACGGCGGTATAGCTCAGTCCCGAATCCACCCAGACGTCGAGAATGTCGTTCACTCTTTCAAGGGTGCTCTTCCTCCCGCAGTCGGGGCAGACCGGCGATCCCCCCAGCCAGTGCTCGACCGGTTGATCCCACCACGCCTCGACACCGCGAGCCTCCACCTCATCGGCCACTTTTCGCGCAAGCTCTGCGGAGAGGACGTGCGCTGGGCACTCGCGGCACACCCACGCGACGATGGGAACGCCCCACCGGCGCTGACGAGAGAGACACCAGTCCGGCCTGGTCTGTACCATGTTCCCGATCCGGTCCTGACCCCAAACCGGGATCCAGTACACGTTCTCTCGGATCCACTTGACCGCTTTCTTTCGAAGCTCCCGATGCTCCAGGCTCATGAACCACTGCTGTGTGGCGCGGAAGATCACGGGATTGTGGCAGCGCCAGCAGTGGGGGTAGGAATGACTGACTCGACCTTCCCCCACCAGAATCCCCCGCTCCCTCAGGTCCGCAATGATAGCCGGATTGGCCTCGTAGACTTGCCGCCCGGCAAACCTCGAGACGTCCGCGGTGAACCTGCCCTGCCCATCCACAGGCGAGTACACATCCAGCTTGTGCTGAATGCCAATGTGGTAATCCTCCTCACCATGACCGGGGGCGATGTGTACGATCCCCGTCCCCTCCTCCATGCTCACGTCTTCGCCGAGCACGAAGCGGGACACGCCATCTCCCACGGAGCAAGGAAACGGGGGCCCGAAATGGGCGCCGCGGAGATCCTCGTGCGGAACCTCTCGCACAACTTCGAGTGCGGTCGGATTCGCGACCGACCGCAGCGCCTCGACGCGCGACTTGGCCAGGATCCAATGCTCCCCCGTTGAGCCCGCTCGAACCAACACGTAGGGATGCCGGGGATGGAAGCAGAGCGCTTGGTTCGCGGGGAGCGTCCACGGCGTCGTCGTCCAGATCACGGCGAACGTCTTCTCCGGCCACTGCGTTTTCCTGGCCGGATCCGTTTGCACCACGGGAAACTTCACGTAGATGGAGGGCGAGACTTTGTCCGCGTATTCGACCTCCGCGTCCGCCAGGGCCGTGCGGCAGGAGATGCACCAGTAGACCGGCTTGTTCCGGCGCACGATGAACTCCTTCTCCACCAGCGCGGCGAACTCGCGGATGATTCGCGCCTCGTAGCGCCGGTCCATCGTCTCGTAGGGTCGGTCCCATAGCCCGAACACGCCGAGCCGCTTGAACTCGCTCCGTTGGATCTCGATGTACTTGCGCGCGTACGCCCGGCAGAGCCGCAGGAATTCTCTCGTGTCCTTCTTGGCGGCCTCACCGTTCTCCTGCTCGACCTGGAGTTCGATGGGGAGACCGTGGCAATCCCAGCCGGGCACGAACGGCGCCTGGAAGCCGCTCAGGAACTTGTGTTTCACCACGATATCCTTGAGCACCTTGTTGAGAGCGTGGCCCATGTGGAGGTGACCGTTCGCGTAGGGCGGGCCGTCGTGAAGGATGAAACGGGGCCGCCCTTGAGCAGCCTGGACCATCTTCTCGTACACGCGCCCTTCTTCCCATCCGCGCAGGAGAGCGGGCTCTCGCTCTCGAAGGTTCGCCTTCATGGGGAACTCTGTGCGCGGCAGGTTCAGGGTTGCCTTGTAGTCGGTCTTCTCGCTGCTCATGGCCCTACCCAAACCGACAAGCGTTCATCGCGCCTACATGTCCTTGAACAGCTTCCGGGCATCTTCGGGGATGCCCGCCGACCCCTTTCCGCCCCGCCGCCCTTGTGCAAGCCGGAAAAAGTCGCAGAGGTTGGCCCTGTCTTTGAAAAGGACGGGCTCCGCGGACGGTTCAGCGCATTCATGGGGCGCGTGCGCGTCATAGTAGGAGCAGTTGTAGCACACGCGGATGTAGGCGGAGCACTTCTCGCACACGTCGTTCCGGGTGATTCTCCCTTCCGCGACCAGCACCGCACCGCACTTGAAACAGGAGCCATTCATGGACCGGATTCTACGTGGATGGCGCGCGTTTTCAATCCAGGCCCGCCGCCGCGCGTCTCAGACATCCCCCCTTCCCCCCCGGGGGCGGGTCAGCCGTGCAGGAGCGATTCGACTTTTCGGGCGACTTCCGCCAGAGCGAACAGGACGACCGTATCCCCCGGCAGCAGCCGTTCGGCTCCAGTCGGGACGATCATGTCGTCGCCCCGGATCACCGCGCCCACCAGGCTCCCCTTGGGAAAACGGATGTCCGAGAGGCGCTTATCCGCGACCGGGGACTGGGCCGCGATCTGCGCCTCGAAGACCTCCGCCTCGCCTTCCGCCAAGGTCGTGATGTGGGTTACGTGACCCTTCAGAATGTACTGGAAAATGCGGTCGGCCGTGAGCATCGCAGGCGTAAAGGCCGAATCGATGCCCAGCCGCTCGCCCAGGGCGGCAGTTTCGACCGAGCGCATCACGGTCATGACCCGCGCCACGCCGAATTGCTTGGCGAGAAGGGCGGACATCAGGGAAATCTCGTCGCGCGAGGTGCAGGTGATGACCACGTCCATCGTACCGATTCTCTCTTCCTTGAGCAGATCGGGATCGAGCCCGTCACCATGGATGACCTCTGTCTTCTTGACCCGCTCGAGCACGGACTCGCACTTGCTTCGCTGAAGCTCGATAAGCCTCACGTCCATTCCCAACGCCTCGAGCCCGAGGGCCAAGCCCACACCGATGGTCCCGCCACCGACGATCGCCACGCGCTTGGAGGCGTCGGTCTTGAAACCCATCACCTTCTCCAGTTCTCCCATGCGCCCTGGTGTGGAAATCACAAAGATCTGGTCGCCCGCCCGGATATGGTCGGACCCCGTGGGGATGAAGCACTTGCCGTTGCGCGTCACCATGGCCACCAGGCTCTGCCTGAGCGCAGCGACCTCCTGGAGGGGCTTGCCCAGCCAGGGCGGCCCCTCGGGCACCTTGAAGCGACGGATGGTGACCCGGCCTCGCGCAAAATTCTCCACGGCGAGGGCCACTGGGTCGCGGATAATTCGCAGCACCTCGGTGACCACCAGGGTGGCCGGCGTCACGAGCAGATCGACACCCATCGCGTCCCGGTAGACGTTGCGGCGCAGGAGGAGACGATCGGTCCTCCGGATCACCGCGACGGCCTTCTTGGCGCCCAAGTGCTTTCCGTTGAAGCAGGCAACGAGGTTCGTTTCGTCGAGGTTCGTCACCGCCAGCAGGAGATCCGCCTCCGCCGCCCCCGCCTGTTGTAGGATCTTGGGGGAGGCCGCGTGCCCGCGCACGATGCGCACGTCCGCCTCGGCCGCCACGCGGCGGGTGCGCTCCTCATCCGAGTCGACCCCGCTGATGTTGTGACCCTCGGCGTACAGCTTCCGCGTGAGGTGTAGCCCCGCTTCGCCCAGCCCGGTGATGATGATATTCATGGAGCCACGCTCGAGTTCAAGCTCCGAATCTTACGCCTCCTCAATGTGAGAGTGAAACCCAATCAGGATGCCTCAGGGCAGCAGACCCGTCCCGATGGAGATGGCTTCGTCACCGAGCCTCCCCGCAATGACAAACGAGTGTGTCACTGCGATCCGCCAGTCCGCCGTGGCGGACCAGCGGGCGGAGAGGCCATCTCGTGGCTCAAGCTTTTCCAGCCCTCAGCAAAGCCGCCCCACCCGCCGCGCGAACTCGTCGGCGGTGAGATGCCCCACCAGACGCCCCTGGCTCATGAGCCACACGTGGTCGGAGTCCGCGATGGTGCTTACGCGGTGAGCAATGACCAGGGACGTGCGCCCGCGGAGAACTTCCGCCAGAAGCTTCCGGAGGGCCGCCTCGAGCAGGGCGTCAACGTAGGATGTGGCCTCGTCGAGAACGACGATCTCAGGATCGTGGCGGAGGAGGCGGAGGAGCGAGACGACCTGACGCTCGCCCATCGAGAGGTTGAGGCCCCCGCTGCGAATCGGACGTCGGATCTTTTCGAGGAGTTCCCCCAAGCCCGCGCGCTCCAGCGCCTCCCAATAGCCCTCGCCACCGTTTCCGTCCCCGCCGAGCGAGGCCTCGAGCGGCCCGGAAAAGAGGAAAGGATCCTGTGAGACCAGACCGACCCTCCGGCGCAGCTCCCTGCGATCCATTTCACGGACGTCCGCGCCGTTGAGGAGGATTCGGCCCGCGCGAGGCTCGTAGAATCTCACCGCGAGATGGGCGACCGTTGTCTTGCCCGATCCCGTGGTCCCCACCAAGGCATTCCGGAGACCGGGCATGAGGGCGAAGCTGACGTCCGTTAGCACCTCGCGACGCCCGTCGTAGCTGAAAGAGACGTGATCGAACTGGAGGAGGGCGGGTGCATGCCGTTCCGAAGGTGCGGGCGCCTGGGCTCGGAACTCCTCACCCTCGCCCTCCCCGCCATTCCGCCGCGGCGGACCAGCCGATCGGCGGGCTGGTCCTCTGCGAGGAGAGGGAATGCCGGCCGCCGGGACGGCCGCAGCCCGTTCAGGCGCCGCCGCATCCTCCGTGGGCTCCGAGAGGACGGTCCACACGCGCTCCGCCGAGCTCATCGAGGATTGGAGCAGGTTGTACTTCTCCACGATGTCCCGGATCGGCACGGCCACGTTCTGGCTGTACGTCAGGAAGGCCACCAGCACGCCAAAGGTGAGATCGCCCCTGAGATGCATGGCGCCGCCGTAGAACAACACCAAACTGATGCCCAGCGCCGAAAGCACTGCCACAACGGGGTGAAAAAGGCCGAACATCCGCGTGGACTTCATCAACTCGTCATAGTAGTCGTCCGTGATGCGATCGAACCTCCGTGCCGTCTTCTCCTCCGTTCCGTAAAGCTTGAGGGTGGCCACGGCCGTGGGATGGAGCCGCTCGGCGAGAAAGCCGTTGATGGCGGCAAGCTTGCGGCGGACCTCACGGTAGATCCCCTTCATCCTGCGGCTGAAGGCGATGGCCGCGCCCGCCATCAGTGGAAGCGCCGCGCAAAACACGAGCGCCAGCTCGGCATTGAGAATCGCCATGAAGACCAGGATGCCGGCGATGACGCACAGGTCGCCCACGATGACGACGAGTCCGGACGAGAAGAGATCCGCCATGGCGTTCACGTCGTTGCTCAGTCTCGTCACCACGCGTCCCGCGGGATTCCGGTCGAAATAGGCGGCCGGGAGCTCTTGGACATGTCCGAACAGTCGCAGCCGCAGGTCGTACATGACGTGCTGGCCGAGGGCTTGCAGGAGGTACCGGTACCCGGCCTGGACCACGGTCCGGACCCCTTCGAAAACCAGCATGCAGACGCCGAACAGCAGCACAACCCGGGGTCTGCCGGGGAGAATCCCTTCGTCGATCGCGCGAGCCAGGAGATAGGGAACCGACGCCGAGAGTCCCATCCCCAGAACCACGAGGGCCATGCCACCGAGAAACAGCCGCGGATACGCACGCACGAACGGCGCAAGGCCGCGCAGCAGGCCTGCGTAGTCCGTCCTCCCTTTGACGGTGTCCTCGAAGGCGTACTCGCCGGTCATGAAGCGGCTCCCGCGGGCACACCTTCCGGCGCACCCGATTCCACCGACGTGAGCCATTCCTGTTCACGGTACAGTCTGGCATATAGACCACCCCGCTCGAGGAGTTCCTCGTGGCGGCCTTGCTCAACCAACCGCCCCTGGTCCATCACGAGGATGCGATCGGCCCACCGGACGGACACGAGGCGGTGCGTGATGAGCAGAATCAAGCCGTATTGGTGCAGCCCCCGAATGGCCTCCGCGATCCGGTTCTCGGTGGCGTGATCCACGGCGGAGAAGGGATCGTCCAGCACCAGGATGGGCGCCGGCTTGGCCAGCGCGCGCGCAATGGCGACACGCTTGCGCTGACCTCCCGAGAGGTTCACACCCCGTTCCCCGAGCACCGCCTCGTATTGGCCGGGAAGAGCCTCTATCTCGTCATGCACCGCCGCCGCCTCCGCCAGGGCGCGAAGATCGATTCCCAGAGCCCCCCCCCCGGAACCGTCCGCGCCGAGCAGAATGTTCTCGCGGATGGTCTCCGCGAAGATGTTCGGCTCCTGAGGCACAACCGCCGCGCAGCGTCGTAGCGCACCGAGGGGTAGGTCCCTCACGTCGCGGCCGTCCACGAACACCGTTCCCGCGGGGGGGTCGTACAACCGAGTCAACACGTGGACGAGCGTGGACTTCCCCGCGCCGATCGGCCCGACCACCGCCACCCTCATCGGCGATCGCAGCTCCAGAGAGAGGTCGCTGATCGCGGGCCGGTTCGACCCGGGGTAAGTGAAACTCAGGCGCCGGATTTCGACCGAGCGCCCCGTCACATCCTCCACCCCGTCCGATGCCGCCGCCTCCGAAGGCCGGGCCATGATCTCGTCCACGCGCTTCTGGGAGGCGGACGCCTCTTTGAACATGGAGAAGCTCCAACCGAACGCCATCATGGGCCACGTCATCTTGCCCACATAGCTCTTGAGCGCGACGAAGGCGCCCAGCGTGAGGGCGCCCTTCATGACATCCAGACCGCCGACCATGAGGACGATGGCCGCGCCGATCCCGGCCGCAAACTCAAGGATGGGAGAGAAGTACGCCTCGGTCCGCGCGAGGCTCAGTCCGCGCCGGCGATACTCATCGCACGCCTCCCGGAACCTCTCCGTCTCCGCCGTGGCCAGGCCGCAGGCCTTCACCACCCTTGCCCCGGCCACGTTTTCGTGGACGCGTTCGCTAAGCACCGAGAATCCCTCCTGCAAGCGGCCGAACTTCAGGTCGATGATTCGGCCCACGTGATAAACGAAAAAGGGAACGGCAGGGAGAATGGCGAGACACATCACGGTCACCCGCGGGGAAAGCCCGAACATGAGCACCGGGATCGTGAGGCAGTAGAGCACGGCGTCGAAAAAGATCAGCAACCCGATTCCCATGGCCTGCTTGATGGCCTGCACGTCGTTTGAGGCCAGAGCGATGAGGTGCCCGGTGGTCATCTCGTGAAAATCGTGAAGGGGCAGGCGCACCATCTTCCGGAAGAGGGCCGCTTTCAGCGACCGATCGATCCGATGGGCGCTCCCCTGGAATCGAATCCGCCATTGATACCGGAAGAGACCCTGGGCCCCCACCACGCCGAGATAGGCGAGCGCGATGCCGCCGATGAGGCGGGCGGGCAACTTGTCCGTGAGGGCATCGATGCCCCACTTCAGGATGAGAGGCGGCAACAGGTCGAGGAGGTCCACGATGACGAGGGCGACGAGGCCGACGGCGTAGGCCCTTCGGTGCTCGCGGAAATAGGTGGTGAAAGCCTGCCACATGGCTCAGGCGGTGCGGGGCGGCTCGCCCCGCGAGCGTCTCAGAGTCCCACGGCGGCGTGGATGAGGCCCTGGAGCCACATCACGGGTCGATCGAGAAGAAACCCGAAAACGCGGATATTGGCCACGTAGCTGATGAAGAAAAGGCCGAACAGGATCATGGGCCCTTGCGCGGCCCATCGTTCATACGCGGGCCGGTAGGTGTACGGCAGGGAGTTCGCCAGTACGCGCGACCCGTCCAGGGGGGGAATGGGCAGGAGATTGAACACCATGAGGTAGAGGTTGATGAGGATGCTCCCCTGCAGCATCACCATTAGGCCCGTCTGCAAGTGGCCGGTGCCCCCCTCTCCACTGAAGAACTGAAGCAGCAGCCGGAGACCCACGGCCGAGAGAAACGCGAGCAGCAGATTGGCCGCCGGGCCGGCGGCGGCGACGAGGATCATGTCCCGCCTTGGATTTCGGAGGTGGGCGGGGTTGACGGGCACCGGCCGCGCCCATCCGAAGTTCAACACGAAGAGCAGGATCAGCCCCAAAGGATCGATGTGGGCCATGGGGTTGAAGGTCATCCGGCCCGCCAGCCGCGCCGTGCGGTCGCCGCAGCGCTCCGCCACCCACGCATGGCCCAACTCATGGAGCGTCAGCGCTAGGAGAATAATGGGCAGGAGCAGAAGGGCGCGTCCGAGGTATTCCGCCATGTCAGGCCGCCAGCATGTCCAAGAGCTCGTGGCGCATCCGCTCGATCCGGTCGGCGGACTCGATCTTCCCCCCGGCCACGTCCTGGACGTAGAAGACATCGATCGCCTTCTCCCCCTCCGTGTTGACCTTGGCGAGGCGGATGGTGGTGTTCAGTTCGGCCAACTTCCTTGCGAGCGAGTAGAGCAGGCCCATGCGATCCTGGGCGATCACTTCCACAACCGTGTCCTTCAACGAGATCTCATTGTCGATGAGCACCTGGGGTTTCACACGCGGCAGGTATCGGTCCCGACCCGCGCCCTGGCTGAGCCTCTTCTCGACCAACTCCTGCACCTGGAGCTCCCCGCTCCAGGCCTTTTGGAGATCGGCCTTCAACTCTTCCCAACGTTCCAGCTCATCATACAACCGGCCGCTCGTATCCTCCACATGGTAGAGATCGAGCACCCGTCCGTCGGCCGTCGTGTTGAGCTGGACCTTCAGGATGTTGAGCCCATAGGACGTGAGCGTTCCGGCGTGGCGGCTGAGGAGGGCCGGCTTGTCCCTCGTGGCGATGAGAAGCTCGAGCAGGGGTCGCTTCTGCAGGCGCCGGAGGGTCGCCACAAACGTCTTGTCGCGGATCTGATGCAGGATCTGGACGTGACGCGCCACTTTCCACGGCGGGTTCGACAGGACGTAGCTCGGGGGCAAAACCGCCAACTCGGCGCGCGCGACCTCGGCCGGAAGCTTCGCCGAGGCGCGCCGGACAATCTCCTCGACCCGCTCGTTCAGGCGCTGGCGCTCGTCGCGGTAGTCGGTCGGGTTGATCACCTCCGCCACCTTGATGAACAGCTCCTGCAGAAGCGTGGCCTTCCACTGGGTCCACGTGCCCGGCCCAACGGCCCGGGTGTCGCAGACCGTCAGGAGATACAAAAGAGTCACACGTTCCTCGGTCTGGATGCGCTCGGCCAGCCGGCGGATGAAGTCGGGGTCATCCGAATCCCGCTTGTACGCCGCGGTCGAGAGCAGGAGGTGTTGCTCCACCAGGAAGACCAGGGTGTCGATCTCCTCGGCTTTCAGAGCCATCCGCTCCGCGATCTCCCTGGCCACGGCCGCCCCGCGATGAGAGTGGTCCTTTCCGGAACCCTTCAGGATGTCGTGAAAGAGGAGCCCCAAGGTGAGTACGAGGTCGTTCTTGAGGGCGCGCGCCAGGCGCGTGAGCATGGGCATTTCCCGCTGATAGCGCCCGTGCCTCAATTGCTTCCACTCCCACACGGCGCGCAACGTGTGCACGTCGGTCGTGTAGATGTGGTAGGCGTTGTGCTGAACTTGGCACCGCAGGCGCCCGAATTCCGGAATGAGCCACCCGAAAAACCCGGATTCGTTCATCTGGAGCAGGACGGGTCCGAGGCCCGGCCCGGCCTCCATCAATGCCAGGAAGGCCGGCCAGGCTTCGTCCCGCCGTTGGGCGTCGTTCGAGAAACCCGCGACAGCCCCTTGGACTTCGGCGAGGCTTGCCGGGTCCACCTCCACATCCGCTTCCGCCGCCGCCCGGAAGGCTTCCAGGATGGCCACCGGCGTCGCCCCTTCGGCCTCCCATCTCACCCGGAACTTCTCTCCGGTGATGAGACCGCGCGGATGAACCGCCTCGGGGCGTTCGACCCCGGGAGGCGAGAGCCGATCCACGATTCGGTGAAGGATGCGCTCCGTCAGGAACTGGATCTCCCGGGCTTCGAGGTAGTAATCACGCATGAAGGATTCCACACCGAGCCGCTGCGGGGTGTCGGCGTAGCCGAACGCCCGGCCGATCCGTTCCTGTTGATCGAACGTCAGGCGGTCGTTCCGGCGCCCCGTCTCGAAGTGGAGATCGTTCCGGACGCGCAACATGAAGGCCTGGGCTCGCCGGATCCGGTCCAATTCCGCCGGTGCGATGACATCGGATTGCTGCTCAGCCAGGCCTGCGAAAGGGCGGAAGGCCTTGGCGGCCCATTCCAGCACGTGGAGGTCGCGCAAGCCGCCCACACCGTCCTTGACGTGGGGCTCCAGGAGGTAGACCGAATCGCCGTACTTGGACCAGGCCGAATGCATATCCCCCATTTTCTCCCGAACAAAGGCCAGGGGATCCCGAAACACCTCCTCGCGAAGGGTCCGTCGCAAGCGTTCAACGAGGTCCGGATCGCCGAACACCAATCGGTGATCCAGCAACGCCGTGCGGGTCCGCGAGTCCTTGCTCGCCACTTCCGCGCATTCCTCCACCTTCCTGACCGCATGACCCACCTCGAGCCCGACGTCCCAGAGAAAGTACAGCAGGAACCGGACGAGCCCCTCCCCCGCCGGCTCATCCGAAGCATGGAGGAAAAGCAGGTCCAGATCCGACTGGGGGCAGAGTTCCATCCGGCCGTAGCTACCGAGGGCCAGGATCGCCAGACCGGCGGGCGGCGCCGCGCCGGAGCCGCGGATCAGGCGAGTCAGGTCTTCGTCCATCTCGGTCGCATTTCGGCGCGCCAGATCGAGGCCCGAGGCCCCTGCGCGATGCGCCTCACGCAGGACGGCCATCCGCCGGCGGTAGCGGGACGTGAAATCCTCTTTCGCTCCCTCGCGGACCTCCGGCTGGAGATCGAGCCCCCTGAGACCGGTCATGGCTCCTCGCGCTCCTCCGGTGGTTCAGGGGAGAAGTTCCGGCATGATCGTTTGCACATGACATTGCTTCGCTTGCTACTCTGCGAAGCGCTGCGTAGCACGAGTCGCTCGCCACGACAAGGGAACGGCGTCATGGCGAGGGAGACCGCCATGGCGAACGACCGAAGCCATCTCCGACACCACTTGCCCTATGCACCGCCGGGCTTGCCCGCCGGCGCATCCGGATCGCGCACGGGAATGTCGTACTGCTTGATCTTGCGCCAGAGGTGCGCGCGGTCGATACCGATGGCCTGGGCCGTGCGCCCGACGTGATAGCCGAACTCCTCCAGCTTCTCCTGAATGTAGCGCCGCTCGAAGTTGCGCCGCGCCTCTCGAAGGGTCAGGTCCCGGATGTCGTCAAACATCGCCTTGCGAGCGGAGACGTCGCTCCTCTGGAAGTGGGCCGGGAGGTCGCCGGCCTCGATCCGCGCCCCTTTGGAGAGCACGACCAGCCGTTCCACGGCGTTCTTGAGCTCCCGCACATTGCCGGGCCACGGGTACTTCTCCAGGGTGCGCATCACCTCCTCCGACACCTCTTTCATCGGGAGTTCCCCCTCCCGGTGGAATTCCTCCAGGAAGGTCCGAACCAGTGCGGGAATGTCCTCAGCGCGCTCCCTCAGGGGCGGCACGCTCAGCGGGATGACGTTCAACCGGTAGTACAAGTCCTCCCTGAATCTCCGCTGCCGGATCTCCTCCTCAAGGACTTTGTTGCTGGCCGCGAGGACTCGGACGTCCACCTCCTGGGCCGTCGTCCCGCCCACCCGCTCGAAGGTTCGCTCCTGAAGGATCCGCAGGATCTTGGCCTGCGTCCGCAGCGACATGTCGCCGATCTCGTCCAGGAACATCGTGCCTCCGTGTGCGAGATCGAACCGGCCGGGCTTGAAGCGATCCGCGCCCGTGAAGGCCCCCTTCTCGTACCCGAACAGCTCGCTCTCGATCAGGTCCTCGGGGATGGCGGCGCAGTTCACCTGCACGAAGCGCTGCTCGGCGCGGCGGCTGAGGGCGTGCACGAGACGCGCCACCACCTCCTTGCCGGTCCCATTCTCACCCGAGATCAGGACCGAGCTGTGGGTGGGCGCCACCGTCGCAAGGGTCTCGCGCAGCCGGACGATCGCGGGGTTCGCCCCGGTCAACTCCACTTTCACGGCCGCCTTGGGACGCTGAAGCCGCGCCCTCTCCTGTCGCTGGGCCTCGAGGGCGTTCTCGATGAGACGGAGGACCTGGTCCACGTCGAAGGGCTTTTCGATGAAGTGGTACGCCCCCAGTTTCGTCGCCTTCACAGCCGTGTCCACGTTCCCGAACGCGGAGACCATCAACGTAACCATCCCCGGCGCGATTTCCCGCGACCGTCGCAACACCTCCATCCCATCCAGCCCCGGCATGGCGATGTCCAGGAGCATCAGATCCGGCTCACTCTTCCGGATGGCCGAAAGGGCCGACTCGCCATCGGGCGCCGCGCAGACCCGGTAGCCCTCTTCCTCGAGGAATCCCTTCAGTGTGGTGCGGATCTTTTCTTCGTCGTCTACAACAAGAATGGTGGACATGTCACTTCCCCACCGGCAGCGAAATCCGGAACACCGCCCCATGTGGCAGGTTGGCGCCCACCCGAATCGAGCCGCCGTGGTCGTCCACGATCCGCTGCACGATGGCGAGCCCGAGACCCATACCCTTCTTGCCGTAGGAGAAATACGGCTCGAAGATCCGTTCAAGGATTTCGGCCGGCACTCCCGGGCCCGTGTCCGAGACGGTGAGCGTGGCGGTGCGCGCGTCTTCTTCAAGCCGCGTGCGCACCTCCACCCTCCCCTGCTTCCCGCCCAACGCGGTCACCGCATTGTCGAGGAGGTTGATCAGCGCCTGTCGGAGCTGGCTGCGGTCCGCGATGATGGCCTGCGCCCCGTTGCGTCGGAGGCCGAATTCGATGGCGGGGTGGGCCTGCCGGTAGAGCGGCAGCACCTCGTCCACCAATGCCCCGAGGTCGCACTCCACGGGCTGGTAGGCGGGGATCCGCGCCAGGTCCGTGAGCGCGTTCACCAAGCCCTTCATCTCGTCCACCTGCGAGATGATCGTGCGGGTGCACTCGTCGAAGGTCCCCTTCCCATCCTCCAGGAGTTGGGGATAGCGTTTCCGCAGACGTTGGGCCGAGAGTTGAATGGGCGTGAGCGGGTTCTTGATCTCATGTCCCAGCCGCTTGGCCACCTCGCGCCAGGCGGTTTCCTTCTGGGCCCGGATGAGGTCGCTGACGTCGTCGAACACAACGACCCAATGGGCGTCGCCCTCGGCCGGATGGCCTTCCCGCTCTCCGAGCAGTCTCGTGACCACGACGCGGAAGCAGCGCACGCCCTGCGCGGTCCGGCTGACGACCTCCCCTTCCGGCGCTTCGCGCGACCCGGCCTCGGCGCCCCGAATCATGTCCGAGAGAGGGCGGGCGAGGTCGGGGAATACCTCGTGGTACGTCCGCCCGGCCACGCCGGCGGTGTCCACGTCGAACACGCGTGCCAACGAGCGATTGACGGTCACGACCTTGCCTCGAGCATCCAAGGTCATCACGCCCGATGCCACGCTGGCCAGGATGGCCTCCATGTCGGCCGCACGCCTCCGCACCTCTCGGTTGGCCGCCTCGATCTCGTCGGTCTTCCGCTTCAGGTCGGAGCTCATCCGGTTGAACGATTCGAGCAGGATTCCCATTTCATCGCCCCGTTTCAGGTTGACCGTGAACCCCAACTCGCCCGCGGCCAGCCTGCGCGTGGCTCGGGAAAGCTCCCGGATCGGGACCGTCAGCCAACCCGAGAGATAGAATCCGATCCAACTCGCCGCGAACAGGGAGAGGAGCCCGATAATCACCAGAATCGTCTGCTGCTGCAACCGGTTGAGAGGGACCCGCATGGACTGCATCGAGAGAAACTCGCGGTACGTGCGCTCGGCTTCGTGGATTTTGTTCACGAGGTTCCTGGGGAGAACAAGGCTGACGGCCACGGCCCCGACCGTCCCCCCCCCCGGCGCGCCGATGGGTGCGACGGCCTTCACCATCTCCTGCTGCCGATCCTGAAAGGGCAGGAGTTGATGCACGTTCTCGCCCGCCGCGGCCTGCGCCCACAGATCCTCCGGTGTCTCCAGATAGGGCGTGTCCTGCTCCACGTCCACCCGCGTAATCGAGCGCCCGTCCGCCATGCGCAGCTCGATCGCGTACAGGCCGTGGCGTTTGAGCCTCGACGACAACCGCTCGTGCACCTCCGCGAGCGGTGCGTCCCCGGCTGGATACGCCTCGGACACGTCCTGCGCCACCTCCTGCGCGGCCGTTTCCGCCTGATCCACCACCGAGGCGTAGTAGGTCTGCGCAACGTCCATCGCCTCCGCCAGCGTACGCTCCACCTCGCGGCCGAACCACATCTGCACGGACAGCCGCACGAAATCCGAGGCGATGTAGAGCAGGACCGCCATGGGGATGAAGGAGAGGCCGACGAACGCGAGCACGATCTTGGTCCGGAGCGAACTGCCCAGCACGCCCGTGCGGCGCTCGATGATGAGCTTGTAGACATTGCGCAGGACGAGGAAGAGCATCAGGACGATGAGGAGGGCGTCGAGATTGACGAGGGAGAAAAACAGGATCTGCGCGGACCCCGGGATGGGCAGGGGCGCGTACCGATGTTCCAAATAGAACACCACCGGGATGACGACCGCGAGGATTCCGACGATCGTCCATTCGCGCTTCCGCCGGCGCCGCTCGCGCAAGGCGTCGCTGTCCGGTCCGCTGAGTTCCATTAGTGCTCGGGAGGATTATATCGGACTCACGCCCTCACCTCTATTGCAAGCCCCGTGGGGCTATGGTACACGGGCGGCATGTTTGACCAACTCCTCCCAAAAAAGCGGGAATTCTTCGACGCCTTCGAGGAGCATGCCGCGAAGACTCTCCAAGCCGCCCAGGTGCTCCTCAACATGTTGAAAAGCCCCGTCGACCTCGACCTTCGAGCCCGCGACGTGGATGAACTGGAACACGCGGGCGATACGATCACCCACGACACAATGAACATGCTCCACAAAACGTTTGTGACGCCGCTCGACCGCGACCAGATTCACGAGCTCATGAGCCGATTGGACGACATCCTCGACCTCATAGACGGTGCCGCGGAACTCATCGTTCTCTACGAAATCAAGGACATCACTCAGGAGGCGCGGGCGCTCGCGGACGTCCTGGTCCGATCCGTCGAAGCCGTCCAGACGGCCGTCGGAGGGTTGAAAGACGCCAAGAACAACGAACAAGTCCTGCGGACGTGCATCGAGATCAACCGATTCGAGAACGAGGCCGACCAGATCCTCCGCCGGGCCGTCGCCAACCTCTTCAAGTCCAAGATCGATCCCCTGGTGGTGCTCAAGTGGAAAGAGATCTACGAGCACCTCGAAACAGCCACGGACCGGTGTGAAGACGTCGCCGACGTCATCCAAGGCATCATTCTCGAGCGGGCCTGACCGGGTGGACGCCGGGCCCTTCATGAGGTCGGCCGTTCGCGTCCCGCATCCGGTGCCGCGATAGAGCCATCATGGACTCTCAGTCCGCTTCTCTCCTCTGGATCGTCGTCGTCGCCGCCCTCATCTTCGATTTCGCGAACGGCTGGAACGATTCCGCCAATGCCATCGCGACCGTCGTGTCCACACGCGTTCTTCGCCCGCTCTGGGCCGTCCTCATCGCCGGGGTCCTCAACTTCGCCGGCGCGTTCATCTCCGTGAAGGTCGCCAAGACCATCGGCGGCGGGCTCGTGGATCCAATGATTGTGACGCATCACGTCGTCTTGGCCGCCATGATCAGCGGCGCCTTGTGGGTTACGGTCTGCACGTTTCTGGGGCTGCCGATCAGCGGATCCCATTCTCTCATCGGCGGCGTGATGGGTGCGGTGATGGCGGGCCACGGGTTCGATGCCCTCAAGATGGGCGGGATCCGGACGATCCTCCTAGCCCTCCTCGTCTCTCCGATTCTGGGCTTCGTCCTCGCCTACGTCCTGCAGTATCTCACCTACATCTTCGCCTCGCGGATGTCCCCGGCCCGGGTCCGGTCCGTGTTCTCCAGACTCCAACTCGTGTCCATGGGCTATATGGCAATCCAGCACGGGCAAAATGACGCTCAGAAGGTCATGGGCGTCATCACGATGGCGCTGATCGCCGGCGGTCACTGGCCGGGGCTCGAAGCGGGCATCCCGCTCTGGGTCAAACTCGCCTGCGCCGTCGCCATGGGGCTGGGCACCGCCGCCGGCGGGTGGAGGGTGATCCGCACGCTCGGGATGAAGTTGGCTCACCTGCAACCGATCCACGGATTCGCGGCGGAGACGGGCGCCGGCTGCGTGCTTCAGATCGCGGCGTCTTTCGGCGTGCCGGTCAGCACAACCCATACGATCACGGGCTCCGTCATGGGCGTGGGCGCTTTCAAGAGCTTCTCCGCCGTCAAGTGGGGCATCGGCACCAAGATCCTCTACGCCTGGATTCTCACCTTCCCCGCGACCATCCTCCTGGCCTACGGGCTCGTCCGGCTGCTCGATCTCGCCGGGCGACTGCTGCCCTGAACCGACAAGGCTCTTCCGGCCTTTCCGGGTAGGTGCAGCCCCTTGCCCAGGAGGGCATGGGGCCATGATAGGTTGTGGCCCAGGATGGGCCACATAGAACATGGCCTTCAGGGTGCGTCTGAGACACGGCCTACCTGTCCGCCCTGCCGGCGGAAAGGCCGCGGCTACCCGCCGGGGTCCGCGCCGCCCCTAGCACATTGCGCATCAGCATCGCCACGGTAAGGGGGCCGACCCCACCGGGCACGGGCGTCACACCCCACGCCCTCGCGGACACCGACTCAAAATCCACATCCCCCACCAGCTTGCCATCCACGCGAGAGGTCCCGACGTCGATCACAACCGCGCCCTCCTTCACTTCCTCACCCTTCAGCGTTCGAGGCACACCGACCGCCGCGACGATCAGATCGGCCTGACGCGTCATCTCGCCGCGGTCTCTCGTGCGCGTGTGACATTGGGTGACCGTGCAATGTCGCCCAAGCAGGAGCGCGGCCATCGGCTTGCCCACGATCAGGCTCCGACCGAGCACCACCGCATGCCGCCCCACAAGCTCGACCTGATAGTAATCGAGCAGTGCCAGGATTCCGGCCGGCGTGCACGGCACAAAACCTGGCCGGCCCGCCGCCAGCTTCCCGATGTTCTCCGGGTGGAGACCGTCCACGTCCTTGTCGGGCGACACCGCTTCCTGCACCTCGAAAGGATCGAGGCCGCGCGGCAGAGGAAGCTGGACGAGGATTCCGTGGACCGAGCCATCCTCGTTGAGCTCCTTCACCCGGCCCATAAGTTCGCTCCGTGTCGTCGAAGCCGGCAAGTCCACCCGCGTCGAGCGGATCCCGACCTCCTGACACGCCTTCTCCTTCTGCCCTACGTACACCTTGGAAGCCGGGTCCTCTCCCACAAGCAGAACGACCAGGTGAGGTTGCACCCCCTGCTGCCGGAGCACAGCGACGTCCTGCTTCACGCCCTCGCGGATCTTCGCCGCGAGCGTCTTGCCTTCCAGTACCATCCCCATGCTCCGAGCCCCTTTAGCGCGGGCCCGCCGCTCCGCTCCCGATGCCGGCATCCATGCCGCGTCTCTATCAACCGCCCCCCCGTCTGTCAAACCTTGACCTGCGGAGGGGCCGCCGGTAACGTGGGAGAGAATTCTCACCCCCATGTCATCGGTCGAAAACCGCATCCAGGAACTGCGCCGGCTCATCGAGCATCACAACCGGCGGTACCACGTGCTCGACGATCCGGAGATCAGCGACGAGGCCTACGACCGGCTCTTCCGGGAACTGCGCGATCTCGAAACGGCACATCCGGAACTCGTCACCCCCGACTCCCCCACGCAGCGGGTCGGCGGGAAGCCCGTGGACGAGTTCGGCCAGGTGACCCACCGGCAGCCGATGCTCAGCCTCGACAACGCGTTCAACGAGGAGGAAGCCCTCGAGTTCGATCGGCGCGTGAAGAGGTTCCTCGCGATCCAGTCGGACATCGCGTACGCCGTCGAACCGAAACTGGACGGCTTGGGCGTCGAGGTCGTATTCGAGGACGGTCGCCTCACCGTCGGATCGACACGCGGGGACGGCGAGGTGGGCGAAAACGTCACCGCGAACCTGACGACCATCCGCACGGTTCCTTTGCGCCTGCGCCCGGGGAAAACCCCGTGGCCCGAGCGTCTCGAAGTCCGTGGCGAGGTCTTCATGAAGCGGGGCGCTTTCGAGCGTCTCAATCGCCGGCAGGCCGAAGGTAGCCAGAAGCTCTTCGCCAATCCGCGTAACGCCGCGGCCGGCTCGCTGAGACAGCTCGACTCCTCCGTCACGGCGCGACGTCCCCTCAGCGTGTTCTTCTACGGCGTGGGAAAGCTGGATACCCCCCCCTTCAGAACACACGGGGACCTCCTGCGCCATCTCGCCGAATGGGGCCTGCCCACCAACCCCGCAAACCAGGTCGCCCCGGACATCCAGCGCGCGATCGCCCTCTACCGTGACTTGCTCGCCCGACGCCACACCCTGCCCTACGATTCGGACGGCGTGGTCTTCAAGGTCAACGACCTGGCGTACCAACACCGCCTCGGGGAAGTGTCGCGCCACCCCCGCTGGGCGGTGGCCTTCAAGTTTCCATCCGAGGAAGGCCAAACCCGCGTGCTCCGGATTCAGGCCCAGGTCGGCCGCACGGGGGTGCTCACGCCCGTCGCCACGCTCGAGCCCATCCGCCTCGGAGGCGCCACGGTGAGCCGGGCCACACTCCACAACCAGGACGAAGTGGACCGCAAGGACGTGCGCGAGGGAGACTGGGTCACCGTCCGACGCGCCGGAGACGTCATTCCTGAAGTCGTCCGCGTGGACTTCTCACGCCGGCCCGCGGACACCACCGCCTACCGTCTGCCCGACACATGTCCCGAATGCGCCGCCGCCGTTCAGCGGGAAGAGGGCGAAGCGGTCTTTCGCTGCACCAATTTCCACTGCATCGCCCAGGTCAAGGAACGCATCCGCCACTACGCCTCCCGCGACGCCATGGACATCGAGGGGATCGGCGACCGCTTCACCGACCAACTCGTGGCCAAGGGCCTCCTGAAGGACATCCCGGGGCTGTACCGCCTCACGAAGGACGACTTCTTCCATCTCGATCGCATGGGCGACAAACTGGCCCGGAATTTCCTCGACGCGATACAGGCGAGCAAACGCCGCTCTGCGGATCGGTTCATCTTCGCCCTCGGCATCCGCAACGTGGGCAGCCACCTTTCACTCCTTCTGGCGCAGAGGTATTCGAGCGTCGAATCCCTCCTGGCGGCCGGCGCGGACGAACTTCAGGGCGTGCGCGAGGTGGGACCCGAGGTCGCGCGAAGCATTCGCGATTTCTTCGATCTGCCCGAAAACCTCACCCTCGTGCGGGAACTCCTCTCCCTGGGCGTGGCCCCGCAACCCGTCCCACCGCCACGGGCCACCGCCATCTCCGGCAAGACCTTCGTCCTGACGGGCGAACTCACCGGCCTCACGCGCGAAGAGGCCGAGCGCCGGTTGCGCGAGGCCGGCGGCCGCGTCACCTCCACCGTCAGCCGAAAGACCGACTACGTCATCGTGGGCGCCGCTCCGGGATCCAAGGCGAGAAAAGCGCAGCAACTGGGCGTGAAAACCCTCGACGAAGAAGCGCTCATCAAACTCCTGGAGATGCCATGACCCTTCGCCTCACCAACACCTTCAGCGGCGCCAAGGAAGCCTTCGCTCCGCTCGACACGAATCGCGTGGGCCTCTACGTGTGCGGCGTCACCGTGTACGACGATTGCCACATCGGCCACGCGCGCGCCGCCGTCGCCTTCGACACGCTCGTCCGTTACCTCCGGCACCGGGGATTCCACCTCACCTACGTGCGCAACTTCACGGACATCGATGACAAGATCCTGAACCGCGCCGCCCAGGAAGGCGTGGACTGGACGCAGATCAGCCGGCGATACGTGGAGGCCTACTATCGAGACATGAATCCTCTGGGCCTCGTGCGGCCCGACGTGGAGCCGCGCGCCACGGATCACATCCCCGACATGCTACAACTCATCGAGCGCCTCGTGGAGAAAGGCTACGCCTATGCCGCCGGAGGAAACGTCTTCTTCGCGATCGAGAAGTTCCCTGCCTACGGTCGCCTCTCCGGCAAGAACATCGACGAACTCATTGCCGGCGCCCGCGTGGAGCCGTCCGAGGAAAAGCGCAACCCGCTCGACTTCGCTTTGTGGAAAGCCGCCAAACCCGGCGAACCCTCCTGGCCCAGCCCCTGGGGGCCCGGCCGGCCCGGCTGGCACATCGAGTGCTCCGCCATGAGCATGAAGTATCTGGGCGAATCGTTCGACCTGCACGGCGGCGGGCGCGACCTCATCTTCCCCCACCACGAGAACGAGATCGCGCAGAGCGAGGCCGCCACAGGCCGCCCCTTCGCGCGCATGTTCATCCACAACGGGTTCGTCAACATCCGGAGCGAGAAGATGAGCAAGTCCGAGGGCAACATCATCGCGCTGAAGGACATCTACCGCCACTTCACCCCCGAGGCCCTTCGGCTCTATCTGCTGTCCACCCACTATGCGTCCCCCCTGGACTACTCCGACGACAACCTCCGTCAGGCCGAGCAACGCACGTTCCGCGTGTACAAGCTGCTCTCGACCGTGCGCCCCGACCTCTCCCCCCCCCCCGACGCCCTCGACGCCGAACTCACCCGTTTCAACGACGTGATGGACGATGACCTGAACACGCCCGCCGCCCTCGCCCTCATCGCCGGCCGCTTCGATGCGCTGGCCTCCGACCTTCACGCAACCGGCCGCCCCCGCCCCCTCGATGCGATCGCCCTCGCGCGGGCGGCCATCCTCGCCATGGGCGCGCCGCTTGGACTCTTCCAAGCCGACCCCCAGGACTACTTTGCGCGCGTCACGCAACTTCACCTCACCCAGATCGGCCTCACAGCAGCCGCCATCGAGGAACGAATCGCCGAGCGCACACAGGCCCGGTCGGCGAAGGATTGGGCCCGCGCCGATCGCATCCGCGCCGACCTGAAGGCGCAGGGCGTGGCCCTCGAAGACGCGAAGGACCGGACGACGTGGCGGGTGGACTTGTGACGGGTGCCCCGCTCGGGGGCACTTTCAAGATCCGCACGTCCTTCAAGCCCGAAGGCGACCAGCCCAAGGCCATCGAGCAACTCGCGGACGGTGTCCTGAGCGGCGAACGGCACCAGGTTCTCCTCGGCGTCACCGGCTCGGGCAAGACCTTCACCATGGCCAACGTGATCCATCGCGTCCAGAGACCTACCCTCGTCATCGCTCACAACAAAACCCTCGCGGGCCAGCTCTTCAACGAGTTCCGGGATCTCTTCCCGGACAACGCGGTGGAATACTTCGTCAGCTACTACGACTACTACCAACCCGAGGCATACATCCCCACGAGCGACACCTACATCGAAAAAGACTCCTCCATCAACGAGCAGATCGATCAGCTCCGCCACAGCGCCACCCACGCGCTGCTCACGCGCCGCGACGTGATCGTGATCGCCAGCGTCTCGTGCATCTACGGCCTGGGCGCCCCGGATGCCTACAGCGAGATGGCCCTCCGCCTCGAGCTGGGACAGGCCGTCGCCCGCGAGGACGTGACCCGCAAGCTCGTGGATATCGCCTACACCCGAAACGATATCGATTTCCGGCGCGGCACGTTCCGTGCGCGAGGGGACATCCTCGAGATCTTCCCGGCCTACGAGGACGACCGGGCCGCGCGCATCGAGTTCTTCGGAGACAAGGTGGAAGCCCTCTGGGAGATCGATCCGCTCCTCGGGCGGAAGACGAACCGGCTCGAACGAACCGCCATCTATCCTTCCAGCCACTACGTCACCCCGCCGGACATGATGAAGAAGGCTCTCGAGGCGATCGAACGGGAGCTCGAAGAGCAACTCCGCCTCTTCAAGACGGAGGGGAACCTCCTCGAGGCCCAGCGGCTGGAGCAGCGCGCCCGATACGACCTGGAAATGCTCAACGAAATCGGTGTGTGTTCGGGAATCGAGAACTACTCGCGTCACCTCACCGGACGCCTGCCCGGCGAACCTCCGTACACGCTGCTGGACTATTTCCCTCCGGACGCCCTGGTCTTCATCGACGAAAGCCACCAAACGATCCCTCAGATCCACGGCATGTACGGCGGGGACCGCACGCGCAAGGAAACCCTCGTCCGCTACGGCTTCCGCATGCCCTCGGCGCTCGACAACCGGCCGCTCAAGTTCGAGGAGTTCGATCGGAGGGCACCCCAGCGCGTCTACGTCTCGGCCACGCCCGGTGCCTACGAAGTGGAGAAATCCACGGGCCACGTGATCGAACAGATCATCCGGCCGACCGGCCTCATCGATCCCGCGGTGGAAATCCGCCCGGCCCACAACCAAGTGGACGATGTCCTCGACGAAATCCGCCGCTGCGTCGCCGACGGGGACCGAGTCCTCGTGACCACGCTCACGAAACGCATGGCGGAGGAATTGACCGAGTATCTCGGCAAGGCCGGAGTCAGGATCCGATATCTCCACTCGGACATCGAGACGCTCGACCGTATGGACCTCATCCGAGATCTGCGCCGCGGGGAGTTCGACGTGCTGGTGGGGATCAACCTCCTGCGCGAGGGGCTGGACATCCCCGAGGTCTCCCTCGTGGCGATCCTGGATGCGGACAAGGAGGGATTCCTTCGTTCGGAGCGGTCTCTCATCCAGACGTGCGGCCGGGCGGCGCGTCACGTCCGAGGCCGGGTCATCCTTTACGCGGAGGCCGAGACCGAGTCCATCCAGCGCACGCTCGCCGAAACCGAGCGACGGAGGAGGCTGCAGCGGGAGTACAATGAGACACACCACATCACACCACAGTCAATTCAGAAGGGCATCCAGGACATCCGCAGTTCCATCTGGGAACAGGACTACTACACGGTCACGACCGAGGCCGCGCCGGCGGCGATCGCGGAGCCGGCCGAGCTCTACGGGGACCCCGCGCGCCTGGAGGAGACCCTGTCCGATCTCCGGCAGCGGATGAAGCAGGCAGCACGACGCCTCGAGTTCGAGGAAGCCGCCGCGCTGCGCGATCGCCTGCGCGCGCTCGAGCAACGTCACCGCGCGGGGTCCGCTCCAGGCCGACCCGGACCGGTGCGAGCGACGCGGCCCGGATCGCACCTCCCTCGCTGACGCCGCCACCCCGCGCTCCCCCGGCGCCGTTTGACGGCGGCACCTCCCATGTGAAAAAATAGGTTGTGGCTTGCAGGGATGCCGGAGGGCGGACACTCCCACCTCGTTCCTTTCCTATGACCAACGTGGCGCCACTTCACACGGAGAAGGCCCGATCGAGTCGGGCCCTCTTGGCGACCCTTGCCCTGACGCTCCTCCTGATCGGGCCTACCCGCTGGATAGCGTGCTTCGGGGGGAACGCCGTGGACACCAATCTCCAGTTTCGCCTCGTGAACGCCTCCTCGACCAAAGACGAGGACCTCTCGCGGATTGTGCTCCAGCTCTACGACGAGAACGATGACTTTCCAGGCTCCCATGTCACGGATGCCTACAACCTGTGCTTCGACCCTCCTATCGCTGCAGAACCCCTCCACCAGGAAATCTTCAACTACAGCCAGCGTACCGCCCGGATCACCGCCACGGTTCCTGAAGGCGTCATCCACTTCGTCGCGGAGGCCTACAAGCTCGAGCGCCAGCGGGACGGAACGGAGGAATTCAAATTGGTCGCGCGAGGTTTCAGGAAAGACATTCGCGTGCGCCTGACCAGCCCGACGGACATCGGCGACGTTCAACTCGTGGATGTGCTGGAGAAGAAACGCCCCGGCAATATCAAGCTTGTGGCACGTTCCACCACCATCCGGGTGAGTCTGGACGCCCTTCCGGGCGCGTCCGAATACGTGGCCTGCTTCGGATCGGCCACCGGAAGGCGCGCCACCGAGGATGCGACGGTCCTCACTTCAACCGAGGGTGAGATTCTCGGGACTCCTGATCCCGAGACCGGCCAGCCCATTCCGCTGCGCGTGAACCACCAGTATCTCCTGAAGGTCTTCGCGCGCAACGCCGCCAGCGCCTCCCTCCCCGCCCTTGCCCCCGGCTTCCCACTCGCGGAGGGCGCCTCGGAGTCGGACTTGCCCGAGAGCGCCACACGCGATCAGACCAACACGGTTTTCACCGCGACGACGATCGCCCCTATCGTCTCCGAGATCATCGACACTCTCCAGCCGGATCTCGTCATCCTGAGCTGGAAACACCGTAGCTCCGAGACGCGCTACTGCATCGACTCCCCCTGCTTCGAGGCCACCCACAGCTCCTGCGAGAAGGATCCCACGAGCGCCCTCGCGAACATCAAGGTCGGCGAGGCGAGAACTGCCTGCGGCGCCACGGCCGCCGAGGACGACCGGTGCGCGATGATCGGCGGTGTGGTGAGCGGACGCTCCTGCACGTTCAACATCTACGCCCTGAATGAGGATCACGGAGTCAGCGACCCCACTTCGAGAACCGTCGTGGCCGTCTCGCCGCCGAGACCGATCGACATCCGCGCCAGGAGCGCCTCGATCGAGCTCTCATTCACGCCGTCGCCGGGGGCCACCGAATACGAGATCATCGTGAGCGAGACCCCGGGGGGCGACGGAAGCGTGTGCCGGGCCACCGCCGGCCAGGTACGGATCGAAAATGGCGTGGCCCATATCTCCATCGGGGCCGGCGGCTTGGCCTGCCTGCCCGCACTTCAAGTCGGCAAGAAATACTACGTCCGCGTGCGGTCCATCGCCGTCCAATCCAGCATCAGCCCCCCCTCGGAAGAAATCTTCGCCACCCCCCTCGCACCCGTGCCCAGCATCCTCGCCCGCGGTCACAGCGGCAGGGTTCAACTCGGTTGGAACACCCACGCCTCCGCCGATGGTTACCTCCTCTACTACACCTACACCGCCACCCCCGCCGATTCGAAATACCTCGGTACGGGGGCCCAGGAAGGGCCGTCGCCGGTTTGCGTGAATCCCGGACCCGGGGTCTCAACCTGCGCCGCGCGCCCGAATTCCACGGGGCCTGGGATCGTGGCAACCGCGGCCACGGGTGGAGCCGGCCTGGCTTCCGGCGGCGCGCTCACCGCCGACCTCACGGGCCTGGCCAACGGCACCACTTACACCTTCAACGTCACCGCGTTCGCCAACCGCGGCGCCTCATACCTCGACACGGCCAACCCCGGAGCCGGAGACGATGGGGAGAGCGACTTCACCACCGCGGCCACCGCCCTCACACTCGGGATGCCCGCCAACTTCGCCGTTTCCGCGGGCGACGGCACCGTCCAACTTGGCTGGGACCCCTCCAGCCAGGCCGATTCGTACTGCCTGAGGTACTCCTGTGGGAACGCCGCGGCCAACTGCTCGGATCCCTTCAAGAGCGGACTGGCCAACCGGATCACCGATTCCGTCGCCCAAGCCGCCTGCGGCTCGGGATCTGCCGCTTCCAGACGGTGCAGCACCCTTGTGGGACTCGTCAACGGCCAGCCCTGCACCTACGTGCAAGTCATGGCCCTGCAAGGCGGCCTCCACTCGAGCGACCCGACGGACGCCGTCACCGCCACCCCCGTGTCGCCTCCAGGGGGCGTGACCGCCAAGGGCGGCACAAACCGGATCGATGTGAGCTGGACTTCTGCGGTGGGCGCGGAAGCCTACGTGCTCTACTACGACAGCGACTCACCCGGACCGCCCTACGCCGGCTCGAAAACCGTCTCCGGGGGCGCGAGCACCACCGCCGCGATCACCGGTCTCTCGAACGGGACCACCTACAACGTGGCCATCCGCGCCACCAACACTACGCTGGGAGTCAGTCCCTACACCACCGAGGTTCAAACGGTCACTCTGGAAACGCCCGCTCTCAGCACCACAGCGTGGTCCACCTCCTCCGTGACTCTCAAGTGGTCGGCCGTCACCAAGGCCACGGGCTATGAAGTGCACTACGACACGGACAGCCCCGACCCGCCCTTCACGGGCTCGGGCGCGACGAACGGCGCCTCACCGGTCGCCGTCACGGAGAGTGCCGCGACCTCGGCGTGCCCGACCGGTTCCTCCTCCTCACTCCGTTGCTTCACCTTGAGCGGGCTGACCAACGGCACCACCTACCACGTCGCTCTGAGGGCCACGCAGACAACCTATTTCGCCACCAGCAGTTACAGCTCCACCGTCAGCGGGGCCCCGCTCGCGGCCCCCACGGGGCTGGCCGTTTCCAGTTCCGCAGCCCTCGGCGACACGTCGGCGACCCTCGTTTGGACCGCGGTGACCGGGGCCACCGGCTACCGGCTCTACTACGACACGGACGCCACCGGGGCGCCCTACGCCGGCACCGGGGCCACCGCGGGGAATTCTCCTGTGACGCTGTCGGGAGGAACGACGACTATCGCCGACCTGAACGGGCTTACCCCCAACACGCTCTTCTACTTTGCCGTGACGGCGACCGCGGGCAGTTCGGAAAGCGCCTATTCCACCGAACTGCCCTCCGCCACGCGTCTCAGTGCGCCCACGAATCTCCAGGCGCGGGGTGCCACCACCCGTGGTGCGCTCTCGTGGAAGAGCGTCAGCGGGGCCACTCAGCACGGTGTCTGCGCGCAGACAACGGCCGGTTGCTCCGCGACCGTTTCCGCCTCCGTCTCGTGCACCGGCCCCTTCGACGTCATCTGCCCCAGCATGTCCAGCAACAACTGCTGCGCGATCATCAACTCGCCACCGCTTGCGAACGGCACCCAGTACTACCTCTCGGTCCGGTCGGAGAAATCCGGCAGCGCCTGCATGGTCTCACCGCCCGCCACCCTCTCCAACAACTGCGGCTTCTTTGCCTCGCCCGAGATCACAGCTACACCGATCGCGCAGGCAACACCGACACCCCCGGGCGGGCAGCCCGCCACCTACGCCACGGATGACCAAATCACACTGGACTGGGACGACATCGCCGGCGCGACCTACAAGGTCTACTACGACACCGGCTCGGCTGGCGCTCCCTACACGGGCTCACAGTCGGGGGGAGGCACCGAGCCATCGCCCATCGCCCTGACCGCGTCCACCAAGATTCTCACCACCCTGAGCGCCAATACGATCTACTTCATCAACATCACGGCGGTGAACACCGACCGAGGGGAGAGCGACTATTGGACGCCGACGGATCTCGCCCAGGCGACCACGCTCCCGCGGGCGCAAGGCGTCACCCTCCGCCTCGGAACGGGCGAGGGCACGATCACGTGGTCGGGCGTGACAGGGGCCACGGGCTACGAGGTCTATTACGGGACGGGCGCCGGCACTCCTCCCGACACCCCGCCGAGCGGGATCCCGGCCTCGCCCGCAGTAACCGGCTCCACAAACACAACCCTCGGCGGCCTCTCCAACGGGGCCGCCCACTATGTGTCCATTCGGGGCAAGTCCACCGTCTCGTGCAATCCCTTCCCCTCGCTCTCGTCCCTCACCCCCGGCAGCAATTGCAGCCGCCTGAGCACGGAGGTGAGCGGAACACCCCTGGCGGCCGTCACGGGCCTCTCGGCGACACCCAACGGAAACCGGATCGATCTCGCCTGGAGCGCCGTAGCCGCGGCGGACTGCTACAAAGTGTACTACGTCCAAAGCTCCACCTCGCCCGGCGCGTGCAAGCCCCACTCGCAGAATTGCGTCTCGCTCGGCTGGAACGGCACCGGCGCCACGGACGGGCCTTCTGCGATAGATCTCGCTTCCGTCACGGCGTGCACGGGTTCAACCACCAGCTACGCGCTCGCGGGATTGCAAACCGACCTGCCCTATTTCGTGGCCGTGAGCGCGGTGAAAGGCAGCCTCGGGGGGGGGGCTTACGTTACCGAGGCGGATCTCACTACTGTCGGCCCGGTCTCAAGCCAAGTCGGAACGCCCTCCGGCCTGACCACCACGCTGGATCTGGGCTCCAATCAGTTCGACGGCAGCCTGGACATCCGTGCCTGCTGGAACACGGTCACGAGCGCCACCAGCTACAAGATCTACTACGATACCGACGGTTGCAGCGCCAAGGCCGGTTTCACCGGAAGCGATCTCGGAGTGGATGGGGGCCTTCCCGGCCCGTCGCCGCTCAGCGTCACGGCGCAGGTCGGGGCAACCCAATGCGCCGCGCTCTCGGGCGGAACGAACGGCCTCACGTACACGGTGGCCGTCTCCGCCGCCACCGCCCTCAGCGAGAGCCCCCTCTCCTCGTGCGCGAGCGCCGCGCCCGTGGCCCGGCCGACCGGCATCCTCATGGCCCCCGATCCCCTGCGCTCGGCCAAGGTCAACATCGTCCCAAGCGGCGGGACCGCCACGCTCACGTTCTCGTGGCCGCCGGCAGGAGCCATCGGGACGCCCTCCATCTCCACCGTGGCTGGCACGGGCACCGGCGGATACTCCGGCGACGGTGGATCGGCCACCTCGGCCGCCATCAACCAACCCTGGGCCGTGGCCCTCGATACCGCGGGCAACATCTACATCGCCGATCGCGCCAACCACCGCGTGCGCAAAGTCACCACGGCAGGCACCATCAGCACGGTCGCAGGCAACGGCACCGCGGGGTTTTCCGGCGACAACGGCGCGGCCACCCTCGCGAACCTTAACACTCCGTCGGGCGTCGCCTTGGACTCGTCCGGGAACCTCTACATCGCGGACCAGGCGAACCACCGCATTCGAAAGGTGGACACCACCGGCCTCATCACCACATTCGCGGGCACCGGAACGGCCGCCTACAGCGGGGATGGAGGCCCCGCGACGAGCGCCGAGATCAACACGCCCCAGGGCCTCGCCGTGGACACGAGCGGCAAACTCTACATCGCGGACACGTCCAACTACCGCATCCGCATGGTCAACGGCGCGGGCAACATCACCACCGTGGCGGGAAACGGCAGCGCGGGCTACACAGGCGACAACGGGCCCGCCACCAGCGCGACCCTCAACAACCCCGCCTCCGTGGCCCTCGACACGGCAGGAAACTTCTACATCGCCGACCAGAGCAACGCGGTGATTCGGAAGGTGTCCAGCGCTTCGATCATCACGACTGCGGCCGGAAGCGGCACGAGCGGATACAGCGGAGACGGTGGACCCGCCACGAGCGCGAAGCTGAATGCCCCCGCAGATGTCGCCGTGGCGCCGGACGGGACCCTGTACATCGCCGACACGAGCAACAATCGCGTCCGCGAAGTCTCCGTGGGCGGCACCATCCGGACGGCCGCGGGCACCGGCACCGCCGGCTTCTCCGGCGACGGAGGGCTTCCCACCAGCGCCATGGTCAACGCCCCCAGGGGAGTGGCCACCAATGTCTCCGGCTTCCTGTACATCGCGGACACGGACAACAACCGGATCCGCGGCACGGGCGCGAGCAATTACAAGCTCAAGCGCGACACCGACAACTGCCTCCAACCCTTCGGCACCACGACGAACGTTTCCGGCAGCTCCGTCACCATCGGCGGACTCACGACCGGAACGACCTACTACTTCCTCCTCGTGGCCGAGATCGGCGGGGGACTCGAAGTGAACTACTCGGACTGCTTCCTTGTCCAGCCCGGCTCCGTCGCCGGCGACACCGAGTTTCCCGTCGGCGGCCAGGTCGCCATCTCGTGGTCGGCCGTGACCGCCGCCTCCGAGTATCGGCTCTACTACGCCGACGCGACGGGCCCGCCCTACTCGTGCAGCGGCCCTCCCCCCAACCCCTCCAGCGGCGGCTGCGACCGCGCCGCCGAAGGCACACCCCCCATCACCGGCCTCACCGCCACCGCCCAAGACCTCACCGAGATCTCCCCCTTCAACAAGTACTACCTGCGCCTGCAAGCCGCCAACGTGAGCGGGGCGGGCGACTACTCCAATCCCGAGTCCGAGGTGCGCCCCAGCTTCCCCGTGTGGGACGTGCCCTCCGTGGAATTCATCTCCTCCACCTCGCTCCGGCTCAAATGGAAAAAGATGAACCTTGCCACCGACTACGAACTGCACTACGACACGCAGACCCGCGAGGCCCAACTGAGCTCAAGTCCCCCCGACCAGAACTCGACGCCGTACACCGGCATCAGCGGCGGCTGCCCGGGCGGAACGCTCACCGCCGGAGGCAACCCGAAGTCCACCGGCTTCCTGTTCAACGCCAACGCGGCGGATTGCGGCGACACGACGCCCACCGACAACAACTTCGAGTGCACCCTCGCCAACCTCGATCCCACCTGCGTCTACTTCTTCGCGCTTCGCGCCATCAGCTCCGGGGGCAAAAGCGCGTTCTCCATCGAGCGCCCCTCGCTCCGTTCCCCGGACCTCTACAGCGTCATCCCCGCCACCAGCAAGGTCACGCTCGATTTCTCCTGCGTCAACGGGGCCGACCAATACAACATGCTCTGGGGCACGGCCCCCGGCGGCCCCTACACAAACACCACCAGCACCGCCAACTGCAACCCGCTCACAGCCGACATCACGAATCCGCCGGACCCCCTCACGAACGGAACGACCTACTACTTTGTCGTCGAGGCCGAGAACACCTCGTACGGAGTGAAGAGCCTCCCGTCGAGCGAGATCAAGGCCAGGCCGCTGACCGCCCCCACTCTCACCTCGGCCACGGGGAAGACCGGGAGCGTGGACCTCACGTACACGGACATCAACAACGGCGAGGACCGCTACCAGATCTACTACGGCCTGGCGAGCGGCGGCCCCTACGACTGCGGAGGCGGCCCTTGCCCCGCGAAAACGGACCCCGCCAACCCCGGCTTCCCCTCCAACGTCGCCGCCACGAACGGCCAGACGCGCTATTGGACGGTCAAGGCGATCCATTCGACCGAGAACGGCGCAAGCAGCTTCTCCAACGAAGGCGTGGCCACCGCCCTGGCCGCTCCTCTCAATCCCGTGGCCGGCGCGGCCAAGCTGAGCGTGCTGGTCCAATGGGACCCGGTGACCGGAGCGAGCGGGTACGAAATCCACTACGCGACTCCCGCCGGGCCTCCGTACAACGCCCCGGGGTCCCCCAAGTCCGTGGGAACCGGCTCGTGTGCGCCGACGCCATGCGATGACACGATCACCGGGCTCACGGCCGCAGTCAATTACGATTTCGTCGTGCGCGCCACCGCCACGAACTCCGCGAGCGATTTCTCTCTCGAGGTCAGCGCCGTCCCGAGCTACGGGGAGCTCGCCACGGCACCGTTCGATCCGTGCCCCGGCTCGTGCAGCCAGTTCATTTCGTCCCCCGCCGTCCTGGACCTCGACACCTCGGATGCCGTCTTCGAGATCATCTTCGGCGCCACGAATTCCAGCGCGATGTACATCAAGAAAGGGAACAACCTCGGCACGAATCTCGCGGGATGGCCACCGGCCACGCCGCCCGGCGCGGCCGTCCAGAGCGCGCCCGCCGTGGCGGAACTGGACGCCTCAAGCGTGGGCAACGAAGTCGTCATCGCGGGAGACGACGGAATGCTACGGATCTACCGAATGAGCGGCATCCAGGCCGATGCACAGGCGGTCTCCGGCGCCGCCGGCACCTCCTCGCCCGCCCTCGCGGACGTGGACGGCAACGGCGCGGCCGATCTCGAGATCGTCCTCGTCGCCAAGAACGGCGCCACCGACTCGCGCCTCCACCTGTTCGACGTCAACGTAGCCACCGGGGCGCTGGCCGAAATCCTTGTCGGCTTCCCCATCGCCCTCGGCGATCTGATTTCCACTGGCAGCCCTCCGCGCGGTGTCACCCCCGCCCTCGCCAACCTCGACGGGGGCGCCGACATCGAGATCGTCGCAGGCGACGCTTCAGGCCGAGCCCACTTCATCAAGGGATCCGGTTCCGAGACGGCCGTGTGCGCCGCCTTCCCGCTCACGATCGGAGGAGGCACTCCGATCAACATCTCGCCCGCGGTGACTGATGTGGACAATGACGGCTTCGCCGAAGCCGTATTCGCCAACGACGGCGGGAACGTGATCTCCGTCAACGGCCCGGCCGGGGCAAGTCCGTGCGCGGCAGGATGGACCCAGAACTTGGCCGGGTCGGGACCCTTCCGATCCTCGCCCGTCATCGCCGATCTCGATGCCGGAACGCCGGGGCGAGAAATCGTGATCGCCGGCAGCAACGGGCGCCTCTACGTCCTCAAGGGTACCGACGGCTCCTCGCTCAATGCCTTTTGGACCGGCGGGGTGCTCACGAGCTCTCCCGCCACTGCCATCCGTTCCTCCGCCGCGATTGCAGACGTGAACAACGACGGCGACCTGGAGATCGTCCTCGCCGACGGCAACGGACAGGTCCACGCCTACAACTGGCAAGACGCGACCGATCTCGCGGGCTTCCCCACATTCGCCTCCGGCGCCGTGACCTCGTCGCCGTCGGTCGGAAACTTCGACAACGACCCCACGAGTTTCGAGATCGCCGTGGGCGATGACGCCACGCAATTCCACCTGTATCAAGTGACCGGCCTTGCGGGCATCGGCGCCACCCCTTGGCCCACCTTCCACAAAAACCTCACGCGAACCGGCAACTGACTCCCGCCTCGTCTCGGAGCGAGACAGAGATCCCCCAACTTGAGATCGCCATCCGCCAGTGGGCGGAGAAGCAATCTCATCAAGCACCACCCAGGCGGGTGGGGGATCCCTGGGAGGGAGACTTGACCCGGGACGAGCGCCCGGATATGAGTCATACCCGTGGGGCCTCGACTTCTTCTCTCTGCGACGCTCGCGACGGCGACCACCCTCCTGGCCGCCTCGGCCTCAGGCGCCACGGAAATCCGCGTGGCCGCGGGCACGATCCGGACCACCGATTCAGCCCAGAAAGACTTCGTCCCCTCCCACAAGTCCGGTGAGATCCTCCTCCACTTGGACGCCCGAATCAGGAACGGCTACAACGGGCCGCAGCCCGGCCTCTGGATCCGCCCCTTCTCCATCCTCGACCTCGATGTCCGCCTGTCCACCGCCTGGTGGCCCCTCTATCGAATCTTCAAGAACGAATACAGCCTGGACACCGTCCTCCTGGGCTACGGCACACCACCTGTGGCGACGACGCCCGCCCGCCGGCCTGCCGATCCGTACGCCGGGGCAGGGGTTTTCGGGGGCAGCGACTTCTACCGGCCACGGTTGTCCAGCAGCGCCCTCTCCTGGAACGACACTCACGACCCGCGCCTGCCGCGCGTGCAGATCTTTACCTGGCGAACCGCAGGCCTCAAGGGATTCGCGGGCCGCCCGATCGGGGGGTATCGGCTCGACGGCGCCCTCGGTGCCTACCACCTCCTCTCCCTCAACTCGTCCGCTCTCCTCCACGACATTGACACCGAGGAAGCCGAAAACGCGCTGAGCCGGGTCTTCATGAGCGAGACGCACACGAAACAAAACTACTACTACTCCCAAGGGCTTCTCATAGAGGCGCGGGGCGCCCTCGCGAGAGAGAACCTCGGCGAATTCGGATTCACCGACAAGTTCTTCGCCTTCCAGCCGCTGCTCCACAACGGCGAGATCCGCGATCAAATGAACCTGCTGAGGAGCTACCTTCGTGCCTACCTCTCGCCACGCATAGATCTCGAACTTGGGGCCGAGCACTGGACCATCCGCGGTCGGATCGACGAGAGGCGCGAGACCGCTCACTGGGCCTCGATCTGGGCGTGCCTCGCGTATCGGCTATGAAGAGCACGAGCGCCGTCCGAGGGGCCCCCCACCGCAGTGCGATCATCCTCCTGCTCGCTTCACTCGCTCTCCCGATCGGCTCCGCCTCCGCCTCCGATGCGGTCGGGCTGGATGAACCCGGTTGGTCCATCACCGGCGAACCCACGCAGGAACGCCGCTTCTGGCAGGGCTTTCTGGAACTCTTCTTCCTCAACGGCCTGGGCGAGGCCCAGTACTGGATCCGCCGCGAGGTCAACATCCCGGACTGGAAATACCAGCCGACGTGGGACGGCATGAAGGAGAAAGTCAGCGACGGCTGGGCCTGGGACACCAACGCCTTCCGAACCAACTCCGTCTATCACGCCTACTCGGGGAGCCTCTACTACCAGATCGGCCGAGCGAACGGCTACGGCCCGCTGGGCTCCACCGTCTGGGCGTTCGGCGGAAGCCTCATGTGGGAATACGTCGGGGAATATCGGGAACAGGTCAGCACGAACGACATGATCATCACCACCTTCCCGGGCGCGCTGATGGGGGAAGCCTTGCGCCAGTTGAGCTACACGCTCGAACAGCGAGCGCCGCGCAACTACGTCTCCACGTTCTTCGTCCACCTCTTCGACCCCTTCCGCAAGATCAACGAGTATCTCGACCACCGCTTCCCGCGAAATCACTTCGAAGTGCGTTTCGGCCTCTTCGGGCAAAACCGGGCCGTGGGGATCGCCGACCACATCCTGGCCGGCCGGCACCTCCCCTGAACCGCCTCCACCTCCTGTTTCCGGCCGTTCTGATGGCCGCCGCCCACCTCGCCTGCCGTTCCCCTCTTGAACGCCCGACACCGGCGGAGTCACTCCGCGTGATGACCTACAACATCTTCTGGGGGAAGTACGGTCTGGACGACGTGGCCGAAGTCATCCGAAACGCCAAGCCGGACGCCGTCCTGCTCCAGGAGGTGGACCGATTCACCGAGCGATGCGGCGGTGAGGACCAGTTTGAGCGCCTCCGTTCCACCCTCGGCTGGAATGGAGTCTTCGCCCCCGCCCACCGCTACGCCGATGGCGTGGGCGTCCACGGCTTGGCGATCCTCTCGCCCCACCCCCTTTTCGAGGACGCCGTTTTCCCGCTTGCCCCCGTTCCAGGCCACAAAGATCGGGCCCTCCTCCGGGCGCGACTCGAATGGCACGCAAAGACGATCTCCCTCTACTCGACACATCTCGTGGCCTGGTGGCACGGTCGAGGCACCGCGCGCAAGGATCGCGAGGCCCAAGCCGCCCAGATCCGCGCCATCCTCGCGGAAGACCCCCATTTCATCGTGCTCGGGGGCGATCTGAACATGTCCCGCCGGGCGAAAGCCTTCGAGATCCTTGCGGCCGATGCCCTAGTCGACGCCTGGGACTCTGCCGGCGTGGGGCTCTGGGGCGCGACGTCCTACAGCTTCTTTCCCCTGCTCCGCATAGACCACCTCCTCGTGGACCGCCGACTGCGTATCCTCCGCGCCTTCGTTGTTCGCTCCCTCGCCAGCGATCACTACCCCGTCATCGCCGACCTGCAGTTCTAGGAGCGTCTAGCAGAACCAACGCCTCGCTCAGGATGCCCGCACGCTGGACCCCCCCGCCCACCTCGGATTCTCGGTCCAGGTAGTCGCGGGCTTCCCGCCTGCGCCTCTTCGGCGGGCAGGCAGCCCGCGTGATGACGTCGGACGTCCTGGGTAGCCGCCCTCCCGCTTGAGGATGGAGGTGGGTATGGTAGTATGGTTGCTGTATGGTAAAGGCCACCTTCACCTTCGACGATGAGACGTTTGGGAGCCTCAGACGTACCGCCGAGCGCCTGCGCATCCCCCAGAGCCAGGTCGTCCGCGAAGCGGTGCGGTCCTACGCCGAGCGGTCTCGGACCCTCCCGGAGGAGGAGCGGCGGAGGAAACTCAGGATCCTAGACACCATCCTCGACCGCCGGGCGAACAAGACGACCTCCCACGTGGATGACGAGTTGAGAACCCTAGGGCGCTCGCGCCAGGGCTACGGGCGAAAACACCGCGCGGACTGAAGTTGCTCATCCATCTCGATACGTCCTTCCTAATCGACGCGCTCGTCGGTCCGCGCCGGAAGGGGAAACAACTCCGCACGTGGTTCGAGAGAGGCGAGATCGTGACCTTGAGTTCACCGGTCCTCTACGAGTGGCTCCGAGGGCCGCGCACCCCCGAGGAGATGGAAGATCAGGAGCGGCTCTTCCCCGTAGCCGATACCGTGCCCGTGGACGGCGCTGTCTCCGCCCTCGCGGCCCGGTTGTATCGGGCGGTCAGGTCGCCCCGCGGCCGCGAGATCGACCTCCTCATCGCCGCGTGCGCCATCGAGCACGGCGCGGCCTTGGCCACTCTCAATCCCCGGGACTTCGACGACGTGCCGGGTCTCGACCTCGCCGGATAGCAATCCGAACCGAACCTCTCGTGCCTGCGCGCACAAGTCTGCCTCCTTTTCCGAACAGTTCTGGGTAGCCGCAGCCCCTTGCCCGAGAGGGCATGGTGCCATGATAAGTTTTGGCCCAGGATGGGCCACGTAGAGCTTCATGCGATGTGGTGCCGACCCCAGCCGCGGCCAGGAGGGCCGCCTTGGCTTGACGCCAGCAGATGGTTAGTCGACTTCGGTGACCTCCGGGTCGCGCATGTCCCGGCCCACGATGACCTTCGTCTTCCCGTTGCGATTCCGAATCGTGATGTCCCACGCCTGCATCGTCTCGGCACCAATGATGAATTCCCTCTGGAGGTCAGGCGAGACAAAGGCCGGGCTCCGAATGATCTTGCGGCCGATTCGAATGACGAGGACCACGTCGCCCACGACTCGAACCTTGGCACGGCGTTTTGCCGTTCCGAGCGTGTGAGCCGTCTTGTAGGCGGCCACCGCATTGCCCGAGGGCACGCAATCAGACCTGACGATCGTGTAGAACGAGCCCGTATCGAAGAGCCCCGGCACCGTTCTCGCTTTCTGATCCGCCGTGGTCAGGGTCACTTTCAGAACCGGCTTGCCCATAGGTTGATGTTAGGTCCGGTCAAAAAGGATGTAAAGGCGATGGAATGGATGAATTATGCTCGAGGCGGACACCCCACGCCAACGAGCATCCTCCCGCGTGGCCCGGAGCCGTTCTCGGTCGTGGTTGCGGCATCACAGGTTTCCGGAGCTCCATCAGGTCACCCCTCCCGACCCGAGCCCACCGCCAACTCGTCCCTCCCGCCCCGGCGGCCGGCCACGACGCGCAAGAGCACGGGAAGAAAGAAGAGCGAGGCCAGCGTCACGCAGATGAGTCCGATGTTGGCGAGGACACCGATGGACTCCAGCCCCTCGTGATGGGCCGTGATCATCCCGCCGAAGCCGAATATCGTGGTGAGCGAGGCCACCAGAATGGAGCCCAGGAGCCGGTTCATCGTCACGCCGATGTCGCCCTCCGCCAGATACCGGTGCAGGATGTGAACGCCGTAATCCGTCCCAATCCCGATCAGGCTCGGCAGGACGATCATGTTGAAGAAGTTAAGCTTGATTTTGAAAAAAAACATCGCCGACAGCATCCACACCATCCCGACGACCAGCGGGACGAGTGAAAGCGACGCCAGACGGATGCTCCTGAAGTCGAGCAATACGAGAACCACGATCGCGAGGAAGGCGGATAGGAACGCCGTCCGCCCGTCACGCAGCATCAGATCGAAGACATCCACCAGTACAATCGTGTCGCTCCCCGCATGGAAAATCCCCTGCCGAGTCGGGATGGTTCGGACGTCTTCCGCGAATCGGCGCGCATCCTTCACGTTCGCGAGCTTCACCGTACCCGAGTCCGAGTACACCAGGCCCAGGTAGTACCCCCCCCGCTCGAACTTTTCCCGGAGGTCGGCCGGAAGGTCCTCCAGGCCGATGGCGTCCACCGTGAGCCGGCCGCGCAACCGCCCGATCCTGTCGCGATCGGCGGCGGGGAGCACACCGATCGGCTCGCGGTCAAGGATCTCCCGGATCTCGCCCATCACCTTGAGCTTCTCCTCCTGCTCCTCGGGCAGGAGCGAGTAGAGCGACTTGAAAGACTTGATCGTCGGGGAGTGGACATCGTTCTTGATCTTGTCCTCCACCGCCTCGCGGACCGCATCGAGTTCCTCCAGCGATCGCGTGAGGACCACCGCGGGCGTCAGCGAACCGCTCAGCACGTCGCGCATCTTGCTCCGCCAGACCGAGGATTCCTTTTCCTGCGACTTGAGGGCGGAGAAGTCGTACTCGAACTTGATCCGCGGGGCCAGCACGCCGCCGAGGAAGGCCAGGCCCATCCCGAGGAGGAGAACCCCGTTCGAGAGCGGCCACCGGCTCCCCCTGGCGCCGCCCCCGGCGCGGACCTTTAGGAAGCCCCAGCGGTCCAGGACGAGCAGGAGCGGCCCCTCGAGAAAACCGTAGCTCAACAGGATGCAGACGATCCCCGTGGATGCAATCTGGCCGAAATGAGAGAACCCCTTGAAATCGGTGATGAGGAGCGTGGCGAAGGCTCCTGCCGTCGTGAGCCCCGAGATGCCGATGGAGCGGGCCGTGCCTCCGCTGATACGTTCGACGGCCTCCTCCGGGGTGACCCCTTCCCGCCTCTGCTGAAGATAGTGGTTGAGGAGAAAGACGCCGTAGTCCACACCCAGGCCGAAAAGAGTAAGGAATAGGAAGGCGGTAAACATGTTGAGTTCGCCAAGCGTGAGCTCCGCAAGGGCGAACGCCACGGCGATGCCGAGAAAGAGCGGGAAAAAAACGGGCAGAAAAGCCCCGAGACTGCGGAAGTAGATGAAGACGGTGGCCAGGATAAGAAGTCCACCCGTGAGGGCGCTCGATCGCAGATCGCGCAGGATCGAAGCGTATTCATCAATCCGGTTCTGGATCGGTCCGGCAAGGCCGCAATCCAGGGATGGATGGTAGGAACCCGGCCGCAGCTCTTCCTTCGCGACGGCCAGGATCTGCCGGGCCGCCGACTTGATGTAGCCCATGTCCGATGTCGGTCCGGTCAGCTTGAGGACCAGCAGGAGGATGTGCCCGTCCCGTGTGGCGTAGTACAGGCGGTCCAGGCGTTGGGATTCGTCCTCCGGCAGCTCCGGCGGGGGATCGTCGAGGGAGAAGTAGAAAGGATTCTGCTTGAGTTTCTCGGCCTCGATCCTCTTCAGGATTCTCGATTTCAGGTCCCGGAGATCCTCCACGCTCGCGTAGAGGAGGGTGTGCTGCTCGAGGAACGGGTTCCGCCGCTCGTAGGTGGCCTCGCGCACGAGGCCCGACGCGACGAGGCGTTGGCCGACGTCGCTCGCGAAACGCCGGCTCGCCTCGAAGTCCTCGGACTCGATCACCAGCATGAGATCGCCCGATCCGCCGGCGGCCGTCTCCGCCACGCGGTTCAGTTCCTTGACGCTCTCGTAGTCGTCCGGCAGCAACGCCACGAGGTTGGTCTCGAGCGAGAGGCGTCTAACGAGGGGAACACAGGCCATGAGGAGCACGAACGCCGCCGCGAGGGTGAGATACGGTCTTGCCCGGAGTCGGCGGGCCACGGGCCAGGACATGGGATTGGCCCAGAACACCTCCGGCCTCATCGATCAGGGGCGGCCGCGAAGGTGCGCAGGAGGGATAGGGTTACTCTTTGGCGCGGACTTCGCCGCGCGCGGGGACGCCCTGCCAGAGTTGCGTGCGGGCCAAGAGGTAGATCAGCCACAACACGTTGCTCGCCACGGCGCCCGACCAGAGGATCCAGAGCGGCTTCCCCGCCACGGCGAGACTGAGAAAGAGGATCGCGAAGAAATCCCGCTTCACGGCAAAGCGCAGGTAATAGAAGAACCGGACGAGCGGCGAGCAGTCCTGCACCACCTGGCGAAGGTTCGAATCGAGGAGGACGAGCGTGCCCCGGCCGTTGCGATGCACGTAGTGGTACATGAAGGCGAGTGAAGCGACGGTGCCTCCCACGGCGAAGGCTCCAAGCCAAATCGTGGAAACCTCCGGCACCCTCTTGTAGGCCCCGATGGTGACCCCCGCGAAAAAGGCGAGATACGACAGGTTGTCCGTCACCGTGTCCAGCCACTCCCCCATCCGGCTCTGTCGGTACTTCAACTTGGCCACCTCTCCATCCACGCCGTCCAGGACGGACGTCAACTGGAACAGCGCCGCACCCATGATGAAGGGAATCGCGCTCTTGAAGCTCACGAGGTAGGCCGCCAGCAGGGCGAGGGCAAAATTCGCGAAGGTGATCTGGTTCGGCGTGACGGACGTACCGCTGACCCACCGACTTACCACATGCGAGATAGGCCGGTTGAGGTGGCGGGAAACGACGCCATCCGTGTGCTTCTCCGTCGCCCGCAGGAGGAGTTTCTCCGCGTAGTGGAGGGAGCCCGGTGTGTCCACATCCTGCCACCAGCCGGGGCCGATATCGAACACGCGCAGGCGGCCGGTCTCGGCCAGTTGCCGGACACCGTCCGCCAGAGAGCAGTCGCCCTTTCGTTCGTAGCACGCGCGCAGCGAGCCGAAGAGCGCCGGTGTGCAGAGGAACATCCCGGTATCGATCGCGTTGTAGCTCCCGAGATCTTTGGCGATGGCCCCAACGCGACCGTCCTCCACCTGGACCTTCATGGCATCATCCAGGTCGAAAATCTCGTCCACCTTCCGATCGATCGCCAGGATCGTCTCACCCTCCCCGAGGGGCGCTTCGAGAAGGGCCTTGAGCGTTTCGGCGGGGAACAAGTGATCGGCCATCAGGAGGACGAACGGATCTCGAACTGACTCGGACGCCTTGAGGACGGAAACGCCGTTGGCCTTCTTCCAGTCAGGGTTGGAAATCCACTTGAACGTAAGGCCGGCGAGGTCGGGGCTTCCTTCGATGGCAGCCCTGATCTCATCGGCCCGGTAGCCCACCACGATGTTGAACTCGCGGATTCCGGCCTGGCGGGCGGACATGATGACCCGCTTGAGAAGGGGTACACCCAAGACACGGACGAGCGGTTTGGGGGACCGTGTGAGGGGGGTGCGGAGCCGGGCGCCGCTTCCTGCGGCGATAATCACCGCCTTGTGGACAGGCATGTGGTCAGACGTTATCATGACGCACCCGGGCTATCAAGTTTTTTGAGGATGTTATAGGTCCGATATAGGGCTGTCAAATTGGTGCCCAGGGCGAAGAGCACCAAGCCGGCCTTGAACAGATATTCTGGCTCGAGCACAGGCCATCGTGGGATCAGCAGGTCCGCCAGCGGAGTGAGCACCGAGACGGCCCACAGATAGAAGATCCGTTCCGACCGCTTGAAGAAGCCCCCCTTGAAATTCAGGCCGAGCCCCTCCCCCCTGGCCTTGGTGTAACTGACCAGCATGGACCCGAGGAACGAGAAGAGCGCCGGGTAGAACCAGCCCGACGCCCGGTAGTACCCCGCGATCCCGATGAAGACGACGCCTTCCGTCCAGCGATCCATAGTCGAGTCTAGGAACGCGCCGCCGCGGGTTTCCTTTCCCAACCGGCGGGCCAAGTGCCCGTCCAGCGTGTCGAGGATGCCGCCGAAGGCGAGGAGCCAACCGGCCGCGCCAAAGCGCCCCTGGAGGTAGGCGTAAGCCGCCCCGAAGGCCAGGGCGGAGCCGCCCAGGGTGAGCATGTTGGGGGTGATCCCAACACGTCGGCAGAACCGCTCGAAGGGATCGAAAACCCACAGGATGAACTCAACGAGGTAGCGTTTGAAGGGGATATTGAGGTTGATGTATTTCTCGTGATCCATCTCCTGCGTTCCGACCCCCCGCAGGAGGTAGAGGGCGAAGAGGACGACGGTGAGGATGTAGAGGGCGAGCAGCGGGCCGATGACGACCCAGAGGGGGCCTGACATCACGCCTGATCCAGGCGGGGCGCCAAAGTGTCTTTCATGCCTGCTGTGGGCCCAAATCGGTCTATCTCGGGGGTATCCGCCTCACCCCGGGACAACCGGTGTCGCTACCGTTCCGCCCGGCCCTCGATGTAGTCTCGAACGAGCTGGCGCGCTCGTTCATCACTGATCTGGACTGGGGGATGCTTCATGGTGCAAGCCGAGATGGACGTGAGCGGACCGCCGACCTTCCGGTCGCGCGCCAGCTTGCAGCACCGGATCGCGTCGATCGCCACCCCTGCGCTGTTCGGCGAATCCTCCACCGACAGCCGCGCCTCGAGTTCCAAGGGCACGCCGCCGAACCCGCGCGCCTCGATCCTGAGGAAGCAAAGCTTGTTGTCCTTCAGCCAAGGCACGTAGTCAGACGGCCCGATGTGGATATCCTCGGCCGGGAGGGGCTGAGCGAGCTGCGACTGTACGGCCTCGGTCTTGGAAATTTTCTTCGAGGTGAGCCGTTCGCGGGCGAGCATGTTAAGGAAATCCGTGTTTCCGCCGGCATTCATTTGATAGGTCCGTTCGATCTTGACCCCGCGATCCCGGAAGAGGCGGGCCAAGGTGCGATGCAGGATCGTGGCGCCAAGCTGGCTCTTCACATCGTCTCCCACGATGGGGAGGCCTTTCTCCTGAAACTTGGCTGCCCACGCGGAGTTGGAGGCAATGAACACGGGGATACAATTGACCATCCCCACGCCGGCGGCCAGGCACGCCGTGGCATACGCTTGGGCGGCCTTTTCCGAACCGACAGGCAGGTAGTTGACGAGGATCTCGCAGCCCGTCTCGCGGAGCGTGCGTTCCACATCTACCGGGTCTGTGTCGGCCAAGAGGAAGGTCCGATCTTCCGGATACTCAGCCATGTGGGAGGCGACCCCGTCGAGGACCGGCCCCATGCTGACTCTCGTGCCGTTGCAGGAGAAATCGCCACAAAAGACCTTCGTACAGTTGGGGGGAGCAAAGATGGCCTCGTGGACGGGGCGCCCCACCTTCCGCTTGTCCACGTCGAACGCGCAAACGACCTCGATGGATTCCGGCCGGTAGCCACCGATTTCGCGGTGCAGGAGGCCGTCCATCTGGGCGGCTGATTTTGCCCCTTCGCGGGTGTAATACTCGATGCCTTGAAGGAGGGAACTGGCGCAGTTACCTACACCTACAATCCCGAGCCTGATTCTCTTGTCCATCTTTCCTGTTTTCCGATTGCCCCTTATTTACTCTGGGTCAATTCTGCGAAGCTAATTACTCCGCAAAGCTAGGGTTGTCAAGCGCACCCGTCAGCCCCGTCCGTATCGGGCCGTGTGGCGCCCCGAAGCCCGATCCGCCGTCAGGATGGCGTGTGGGATAGGAGGCGAAGAAGGGTGTCGAGCGTCGTTTTGAGGTTGGGCCGGGCCACAATCAAGTCGATCATCCCGTGCTCCAAGAGGAACTCTGCCCGCTGAAAACCGTTGGGAAGGCGCACCTTTATGGTCTGTTCGATCACCCGGGGACCGGCAAACCCGATCAGCGCCCGGGGTTCGGCCATGATCACGTCCCCTTGGAAGGCAAAGCTCGCCGCCACGCCGCCGGCTGTGGGATCGGTCAGGACGGAGACGAAGGGTTTCCCCACCTCGCGAAACCGTGACACAGCCGCAGATGTCTTGGCCATTTGCATCAGGGAGATGATCCCCTCTTGCATGCGCGCACCGCCGGAGGCGCTGAAAAGGACCACCGGGCAGTCCCGCTCCCGGGCCCTATCGAAGAGCCGGCTGATCCGCTCACCCACGGCGTACCCCATGCTGCCGCCCATGAACCGGAAATCCATGACCCCCACCGCCACGGCGCGGTTCATGATCCGCCCTTCGCCGGTCACAACGGCCTCCGTAAGGCCGGTTTTCTTCTGCGCCTGCTCGATCCGATCCGGGTAGGTCGTCGTGTCCCGAAACCCCAGGATGTCGGTCGTCCCGATCGTGGCGTCCCACTCAACGAGCGCTCCATCATCGAGGACCATCTGGAGGCGCTCGGTCACCGTGAGCCGAAAATGGTACTGGCATTTCGGGCACACGCCCATCCCCCGGTCCACCTCTTTCTTGAAGATGACCTCGTGGCACCCCTCGCACTTCACCCACAGTTCCTGGGGGATCGATTTCTCGAAGAGACCCATGAGGCGCGATTATAGCCCAAACTCATCCCACGTCACGGACTGGGCGTCACCCCGGGTGCCGGCGCGACTTGGCGCATCCACGGCTTGACAAGTCCCCATATTCGGAACTATGTTCGCACGAGCATCCTTTCCCACTCAGAAAAAGGAGGTTCATCATGTCTCGACTCGTGCTGGTTTCTGCGTTGCTCCTCGCGCTAGTGGTCCCCGCCTTTGCCTACGACCAAGTGGATGTCGCGGGCGGCGGCTCCATCTCGGGCACCGTGACGCTCACGGGGAAGGCCCCGGCGGCAAAGAAGAGCCCCGTGACGAAGGACCAGGAAGTCTGCGGCAAGGAACGGATCCTTCAGGCCGTGGTCGCCTCACCGACCAGCGGCCTGCAGAACGCGGTTGTACGCATCACGAAGATCGAGAAGGGAAAGAGGTTCGCCGCGAGCCCCGTCACGATGGACCAGAAGGGATGCGACTACACGCCGCACATCATCTTGCTGCCCAAGGGCAAGGATCTCGAGATCCTCAATTCTGACGGGATCCTCCACAACGTGCACACGTACGGGACCAAGAATCCTTCCTTCAACAAGGCCATGCCCAAGTTCAAGAAACAGCTCACGGTGCCCGGCAGCGGTTTCAGCGAAGCCGAGAACATCGAAGTGCGGTGCGATGCGCACGAATGGATGCACGCATGGCTTCAGGTGATCGAGCATCCTTACTATTCGCTGACGGATGCCGCAGGAAAGTTCAGCCTTGCCGATGTCCCCCCAGGTACCTACACCGTTGAGGTATGGCACGAGAAGCTTGGCCAGGCCACGAAGGATGTCACCGTGACGGGCGGGAAGGCCTCCAGCGCGGATTTCAGCCTCGCGGCGAAGTAGTCGCCGGCCTGCGGGCATCAGGGGGAAAATCTCGGGGCCCTGGCGTTGGATCTAACAACGAACCCGGCCGGGGTCCAGGGGTGGCGTTCCATCTACGTCCCTCACGACCAGTCCGACCATTCCATGGCGGCGGCCGCGATGGCCACCGAGATCGCCCGGAAGTGCGGGGCCCGGCTCACGGCTTCCCACATCTATGCCGCCGCCCTTCACGACGTCCGTTTCCGCCAGATGGAGTACACACTCCCCGAGGAATACCTCGACGAGAAGGAGATGGAACGGCAGCGAAAGCTTCACGACACGCTCATCACCATGGGCCTGCGCCTGATCTCCGACTCCTACCTCGACCAGGTGCGGCTCCTCTGCGAGAAGCACGGGGTTCCCTTCAGCGGCAAGATCGTGGACGGTCTCCACTGGCGCTCCCTGGCGAATGACATCCGCGAGGGCGGATACGACCTCGTCGTGATGGGCGCGCTCGGGATGGGCGCCACGAAGGAGAGCCAGATCGGGAGCGTTTGCGAGAGGGTGGCGCGCCGGACCCAGACGGATCTCCTGCTCGTGCGTGAAGTCGAGGGAGGCGGCGCCCACACCAACGGGCACGGACGCCGGATCCTGGTCGGCCTCGACGGGTCGCCCCAGTCCTTCGGCGGGCTACTCACGGCCTTCCACCTCGCGCACATGTTCGACAAAGAAGTCGAGGCCGTGGCCGTGTACGATCCCTATCTCCACTACGTCCTCTTCCACATGATCTCGAAGGTGCTCTCCGCCGAGGGATCGAAGGTCTTCCGTTTCAAGGAGCAGGAGAAACTCCACGAGGAAATCATCGACACGGGGCTCGGCCGCATCTACCAATCCCACCTCGATGTCGCGAAGCAGGTGGCGGAGCAGCACGGCACGAAGCTGCGCACAACGCTCCTCGACGGCAAGGCCTATCCGAAGATCCTCAAGCACGCGCAGGAGACGAAGGCGTGGATGATCGTTCTGGGCCGGCTCGGCTACCACGGGAGCGAGGACCTCGATATCGGCAACAACACCGAGAACATCCTGCGCATGGCGCCGTGCAATGTGTTCGTTTCGACGCAGAGGTACATGCCGCCCCTCGAGATGCGCACGCAGCAGTACCTCACGTGGTCCCCGGAGGCCGAGAAGCGGATGGAGCGGATTCCCGCGATGAGACGGAACCTCATGCGGATGGTGGTGGCGAAATACGCGTTCGAGATGGGCCACACGGTGATCACGGAGAGCGTGATCAACAAGGCCGTCGGCAAGCTATTCCCCGAGCAGGCCTCGCGGCTCCTCGCCGAGACAGCAGTCAAGTACGTCTACGACGCCGTCAGCGCCGGCAAGGTCCGGCTCAGCGTTTGCCGGAACTGCGGCCACGTCACGCGTACGGTGGCGCCCATCCAGTGCGCGGTCTGCTCCTCGACCGAGTTCGGCCCCCTCGATGGGGAAGCCTTGGAAGCCCTCGCGTTGGATCAAGGCCGGCCGCGCGAGGAGGAATCCTTCGATGGGGCGCGTATCCGCTGGTCCTATGAGGCGTGGAATACGCTGGCCAAGGCTCCGCAGGGCTACACGAAGCGGCGGCTGAAGGCCCGCATCGAGAAGAACGCGCGCATCCGTTCGCTCTCCATCATACCCCGCGAGTTCGTGGAGGAGATGTTCCGCTCGGAAGGGCTCGGAGATTTTCTTGGCGGGTACGACTGCAAGTGGACTGAGGAGGCGTTCCAAGCTGTCCAGGCCTACCCCGAGGGATTCCTCCGGAAGAAGATGAGGGAGACGGTCGAAGGCTATGCCGCGCGCCACGGGATCAAGCATGTCACCCACGAGGTCGTCAAGTCGGCGCTTGACCAGGTCGCGGACGACCTCCGCCGAGTGGAGCGACGAGCGCCGGGTTCGACGGGGCCGGAGCCGGGCACCGACCAGGAGTCCGATCAGTGACCGGAGCGGGGCCGAGCCCGCCCCGATTCATTCCCCTCACCCTCTCTTGGAATCTCACGCGCCGCTGCAATCTCGCGTGCGCGCATTGCTACATCGATGCCTCCGGCCACGAGAAAGGCGAGAACGAGCTCACCACCGGGGAGTGCCTCGAAACCCTCAAGCAGGTGGCGCGGCTCAACCCGGAGGCCTTTCTCATTCTGACCGGCGGCGAACCGCTCCTCCGACGGGACATCTTCGAGCTCGTTCGCGCCGCTTCAGGTCTGGGATTCTGGACGGTGCTCGGGAGCCACGGCGGCCTCATGGACCGATCGGCGGCGAGAGAACTGGCCCGCGCCGGCCTGCGCGGTGTGGGGGTCAGCCTCGACTCACTCGACCCCGCCAAGCATGACGCCTTCCGCGGCATCCCCAAGGCGTGGGAGCACACGGTGGCGGCGCTGGACGCCCTGCGCGAGGAGCGTCTTCCCTTTCTGATCGAAACGACCATCACGAAGATGAACAGGGCGGAGATCCCGGCCCTGCCGGAGTTCGCGGCGGCTCAGGGTGCGACCGCTCTCAACGTGTTCTTCCTCGTGCCGACCGGACGCGGCGCGAAGGTGAACGACCTGACGCCGGCCGAATACGAGGAATCGCTCGGTCTGCTGGCGGACTTGCAGGAGCGCTTTGCCGGCAGGCTCCTCATCAACGCGAAGTGCGCCCCTCACTACAGACGCGTGCTCTGGGAACGCAATCCCCAGTCGGAATTCGTCCGAACCTTCCGCGGAGGCGGATGCCCCGCGGGGACCTACTATGCCCGGATCGGTCCCACGGGGGACGTCACCCCGTGCCCCTACATGCCGCTCGCGGTCGGGAATGTACGCTCGGCGCCGTTCGATGAAATCTGGGAGCGATCGGAGATCATGGCGCAGTTCCGAACGGAGCGGCGCGGAGGGCGCTGCGGGGCCTGCGAATTCGACGAGCTGTGTGGCGGATGCCGCTGCCGCGCTTACGCGATGACGGGCGACTACCTGGCTGAAGATCCCTCGTGCGTCTATCAACCGGGCAAGTACGATCGGCAACGCACCCCCCTTCCGCCTGAGCGCACGTACGGAGCGACGGCGGAGTCCAGCGGGATCGCATGGACACCGGAGGCAGAAGCGCGACTGAGCCAAGTCCCGTTCTTCGCGCGCGGCATGGTCCGGCAAGCGGTCGAGTCTGCTGCGCGTGCGCGGAACGTCCAGATGGTGACGGCAGACCTGATGGCAGAGCTCCGCAGCACGATGGCCGGACGGTTGCCGTTCCGGAAGGGCTGATCTCGCCCCAACTGTTTGCATTCATCTCCCCCGCCGTGGTAATCGCAGGGCGTTCAAATGCCCCCTCGCCGCCTTTCGCATGCCCTCGCGAGCGCCCTGCTCTTCGCCGCACCCGCGCTCTCCATCCGCCCGGCCGAGGCTGCCGAGACTACCCCCTACGAGTTGCGCCTCGCCACGATCGCTCCCGTCCACTCCTCCTGGGGCGAGCGCTTCCGCGTCGCCAAGGCCGAGATCCTCCAGCGCACGGATGGGCGCGTCAAACTGAACGTGTACGCGGGTGGCGTGCTAGGCGACGAGATCGACGTGGTACGTAAGATGAACCTCGGCCAAGTGGACGGCGCGGCGTTCGTCAGTCAGGGCATCTCGAAAATGGTGCCGTCGCTCCAGGTTTTCAACCTGCCCTATCTCTACCGCACGCCCGAAGAGTTCACCCACATCCAAAAGGCCTTCTTCCCGCGAGCCCAGAAAATTCTCCAGGACCAAGGGCTCGTCCTGATTACGTGGGGAGAGATTGGAGGCTTCGTCCAGCTCTACAGCTCCCGCCCCATCAAGAGCCGCGAGGATCTGCAGAAATCCAAGATCTGGGGATGGACCGATGAGCCCATCTCCCTCGAAGGCATGCAGGTCACGGGACTCACACCCGTCGTCCTGCCCTTCACTCAGGTCTTCCCGGGCCTCCAGACCGGGATGATCGACGCCCTCTTCGGTACGTCGCTCGCCGTCCTCGTCATGAACTGGTACCGCTACCTCAAGCACGCGGTGCGCATGAACGTGGCCTATCCGCAGGCCCTCGTGTTCGTGACGGGCAAGTCGATGGCGAAGATCCGGGCCGAGGACCGCGCCGTCATCATGGAGGTGCTCAACCGGGACCGCGAGGCCATCATCGAGCAGTTGCGCAAGGACGACAGGAAGGCCGAGGATGGGCTCCGGCAGCACGGCATGGAGTTCACGGACGCCCCGCCGGAAATCATGGAGCAGGTGAGGCGCGACGTGTCCAAGCTTTGGGACCGGCTCTCCGGTTCCCTCTTCCCCCCCGAGCTCCTTCGCGACATCCTGGCCGAGCTCGATAAGTACCGCGCGAGCCAGCGTACGTAGGGCCGGGGCTCCGCGGCCCGCTCCGTCTCAGCGGGCGGAGTCCAGCGGAACGATCCGTCCCTCGAGATCGAGCAGCGAGCAATCCGTTACCGTGCCCCACCGCAGCGCCGTCGTCCCGCCTGCGTGCTCGAGCGTGAACCGGTAGCTCGGCCACGCGACTCGGACCAGCGTGTCGAAGAACGGACTGGCGTTGATGCGGCAGGCCGCCAACTTCTCAGGCGGCGCAGCGCGCACCTCCGCCCCGGAGTCGCACACGTACACCTTGAAGATCGCCCCCTTCTCCGGCTTGCACGAGAGGATTCGCCCGCGCCAAGTCGCCTTGACCTCTTCCAGTTTATCGGGTGGGATATCCCCCGCAATGCGATCCACGGGAAGAATGAATTGGACCTCGGTCATGTCGTCCGCGATCCTACCAGAATGGAGCGCCCCATGACCACTGCCAGCGGCCAGGTCATCTTCTCCATGCGCGACGTCGGCCGCGTATTCATGAAGAAGCCGGTCCTCAAGGGAATTTCGCTCGGCTTCTACTACGGCGCCAAGATCGGCGTGATCGGCCTCAACGGCTCCGGGAAAAGCACGCTCCTCCGAATCATGGGCGGCTTCGACACCGAATTCACCGGCGAGCTGGCCTTCTCAAAGGGCTACACCGTGGGGCTGCTCTCGCAGGAACCCCAACTCGACAAGACGAAGACCGTCCGCGAGATCGTTTCCGAGGCTGTGGCCGACACCCTGCGCCTCGTTCGGGACTACGAGGACGTCAGCGCAAAACTCGGGGACCCCGCCTACGAGGCCCAAATGGAGAAACTCCTCGAGCGGCAGGGCAACCTCCAGGAACAGATCGAACGCGCAGGCGGTTGGGATCTGGACAGCCGTCTCGAGCTGGCCATGGATGCCCTCCGGTGCCCCCCCCCCGACGAGAGCGTGGCGCATCTCTCCGGCGGAGAGCGTCGCCGCGTGGCCATGTGCCGCCTCCTCCTCCAGGAGCCGGACATACTGCTCCTCGACGAACCCACGAACCACCTCGATGCCGAGTCCGTCCACTGGCTGGAACGTCACCTCAAGGAATACAAAGGAACGGTCATCGCGGTCACGCACGACCGCTATTTCCTGGACAACGTCGCCGCCTGGATCCTCGAGCTGGACCGGGGCGAAGGCATCCCGTGGAAGGGAAACTACTCCTCCTGGCTGGAGCAAAAGCAGCGGCGACTCGCGATCGAGGAAAAGGCCGAATCGCAGCGACAGAAGACGCTCCAGCACGAGTTGGAGTGGATCCGGATGGCGCCCAAGGCGCGCCAAGCCAAGGGGAAGGCTCGCGTCAAAGCCTACGAGGAGCTCCTAGGCGAAGCACCCGAGAAGCGGCAAGAGGAACTCGAGATCTTCATTCCGCCCGGCCCCCGGCTCGGCGAGACAGTGATCGACATCAAGGGCCTGCGCAAAGGGTTCGGCGAGAGCCTCCTGATCGATGACTTCAGCGTGACGATCCCCCGTGGGGCCATTGTCGGGATCATCGGTCCCAACGGCGCGGGAAAGACCACGCTCTTCAAGATGATCGTGGGCAAAGAGAAGCCCGACTCCGGCACGGTTACGGTGGGTGAAACCGTCAAGTTCGGATATGTGGACCAGGATCGCGATGCGCTGCCGTCGGACAAGATGGTCTGGGAGGCGATCTCCGACGGGCAGGAGCAGGTCAGTCTCGGCGGCCGGTGGGTGAACGCCCGCGCGTATGCCGCCCGATTCAACTTCACCGGGCAGCACCAACAGAAAAGGACCGGCGACCTCTCCGGCGGCGAGCGCAACCGCGTTCACATGGCGCGCATCTTGAAGAGCGGCGCCAATGTCCTCCTCCTCGACGAACCGGCCAACGATCTCGATGTGAACACCCTGCGCGCACTTGAGGTCGCCATCGAAAACTTCGCAGGCTGCGTCCTCGTCATCAGCCACGACCGTTGGTTCCTCGACCGCATCGCCACGCACCTCCTCGCCTTCGAGGGGGACAGCCGGGTCGTCTGGTTCGAGGGCAACTTCAGCGACTATGAGGAGGATCGCCGCCGGCGTCTCGGCGACGCCGCCGACCGCCCGCACCGGATTCAGTACCAGAAGCTCAGGCGTTGATCGCTGCGAGGGTCCTCCGCTTCGGGGTCTGGGCGTCACGACGTCAACTCGACCTCGAAAGTGCACCCGTAGAAAGCCATTCACATGATTTCGAGTAACTACACAGACACTTTCGGTTGGCCTAGCCTCGGATCCCGATCCCTCGAAGCCATCACTCTGTCGGCAATCGAGAGCATCTCATGCTCGCTGCCCGGTGGGCCCATCAACTGGATGGAGCGCGGGAGCCGACCGTCGAAGGTCCCAAACGGGATAGCCAGGCACGTGGCATCGGCGAGATTCCCGGGCACCGTGCAGGACAAGAGATTGTTGTTGAGATACCTGGGTATCCGCAGGCTCGCCCCGGAGACATACGGTGGTGGATATGGGGTAACGGGTGAAGCGATGACCACACCTTCGTCCCAGAGTCTTCGGAAAGCATCGCGAATTTCGAAGGCCCGCGCCCGTGCCTCGGACTTGTCTCCGAAGAGTGTGATCCTCCCCAGGGCCACCAGGAGCAGGATGGCAGCGGTTGTCGGATGGATACGTCTATCGCCAAACGCACCCCGGAACAGCACGGCCGAAAGGACGGCAGAGAGCCCTGAAGCAAGGCTCAATCCCGGATCGGATTCGAGCAGGTCCTCAAAGTGGGAGGCCCACATGGATGCGTACACTCGGAACATCTTTGAGGGCCTATCGAGACTCTCGTTGAGTTTCACCGGCCCATCAATGGCTGTTTCCAGGTGCGGCCTCACATCGTCAACGAAACGCGGCCAAAGACCTCGATCGGGCGGATAGATCACAACCCCTTGCGCCTCAAAGGGACGATCCTCTCCCTTGCGGAGTCGTTGCGCCGCGACCTTGAGCACCGCCCTCATCTGGTCCGTCGTTTTCGTGAACGGCCCCTGTCCACACATCCAATCCATCGCAGGCGGCACTCTTGGAAAAAGATCTCTGATCGGCCAGGTCTCATGACTGAGGCGCATCCCCAGCACTCCGCAAAAAGCCGCCGGCGAGCGAATGCTGCCTCCAATGTCTGTACCCCAATCGAAGCCCGCGCAACCGTTTGCCACCGCCGCAGCCGAGCCCCCGGAGCTGCCACCGGCCGTGCGTTTCCGATCGAAGGGACTCGTGGTAACTCCTCCGACATAGCTGGAGGCCTCGGACCCTACACCAAGATCACTGAGATTCGTCTTGCCGAGCAAGACCGCCCCGGCCTCCCTGAAGACTTCGTAGAGACTGCTGTCTTTCTCCGGGAGGCGATCGCGATACCGCCAGCTCCCGCCCGTGGTGGGAAGACACCGCGTCTCGAACTCATCTTTGAGACTGAAAGGGACTCTGTGGAGCACCGATCGGGGGGACTCAGACTTCAGCGCCTTGTCGTCGTCAAGGGCTTCATCCAGTCGAGTGTTGATGAACATGTGGACTGCGGGGTCCAGCGCCCTGATTCGAGCCACCGCGTCCTCCACCGTCACGTCGAAAAGCTCAGCCATCTGCAATCCTCCAGGTCAAGAAACAAGATCCGCCCTTCTCGGGGGGCACATCGGACGATTTCCACAAGAGCACTCCCCCGGTTTTCCACGAGGGAATGTTGGTTCAAGGGGAGCAACCTGGACGACGGGCTTTATCTCGCGCCGGTGGCGGGTTGAAGGCCCAGCGTCGCGGCGGCGTCGCGGCGGATCTCGTCCCAGTCGGAAACCATCGGGAGGTAGCGGCCTTCGCGCCAGAGCTCGTGCTGGTCCGCGTAGTGAGGCGAGGCGGGCCAGCCGGAGCTGCCGGTATCGATCACCCACTGGGCGTGCCGTGGGTCGGCAAGGTCAATGACCATCCGGTAGATAGGACCTGCAATCGAGCGGAATGGCGTGTTGGGGTGGCCGAGATCGAAATGGGACTTCCAGACCGAGTCGAGCGCCCCGCCCGCCTCATGAGGCGGGATGTTGACCAGGCCTGCAAGGAACCGCTTTGAGCCGAACATGTGCTTCACATGCATGTCGTGGAGTCGGCCCCACCGCCACTTTCCGGGATCGCTCCCCTGCTCGTCTTCCAAGGCCGCCACCGCCTTTCTGAACGCCGAACGGATCACTTCCGGGCGACGCTCCGTTCGTGCGGTGGTCCGATCGTCCCACACCGGGTGATCCACTTCCTCGATCCACTGATCGTAGATGTTGGTCGAGTACCGCTGGGCAAGGATGAACTCCACCCCCGCTCGGTCCACCTCGTCGCCGAGTGCGGCCAGAACGGCCTCGCGGTACGCCGCGAAGAATATCGCCGGGGCCGGGGCGTCCCCCCGCGCCGCTCCATCCCAGTGCTCCAGGATCGAGATCGCTTCGGCTTCCGTGTGGCTCCAGTCCGCTCCCCCTCGCAGATCGCTCAGAACGTAGGGCAGCAGCCGGTCGGCCCGCCCGAGGCGGACGTCTTGCTGCATGCGCGCGAAGCTCTCCCGATCGTGGCGTTCACGCGCACCGAGCATCTGGGCGATACGCTCGACACGGTAGGAAGGCGCGCTGTCCACTTGGATGAAGGCGGAGCCGCGGCGTGGATCCTCGGTGAGGTTGTTCGCGTGGGCGAACGAGGCCTCGCCCGAGCCAAAGGCATGAGGCATGTTGGAGGGGTTGATGTAGGTCGTCCAGTCGTAGTCCGACACCCAGCCGGGCACGGGAAACGTTCCGCGGTGTCGCGTGCGTACGGGAACCCGGCCCATGACGAAGAGGGCGACTTCGCCGCCGACGTCCGCCGCCGTCCACGTTTGCACAGGGCCGGTCATGTCGAAGAGCGCCGTCCGCAGCTCGCGCACCGTTCGCGCCCGGTTGGCCGCGCGCAGGCTCCGGAGGGAATCCACGGCCGGGCCGTCGTACTGGCGGATGGCGACCAGCGGCGCCCATTCGGGCAGGAGACCCGGATACACGTCGTTCAGCAAGGGGCCGTGACGGCTGCGGCGCAGCGCGAATCGTCTCTCTTCAAAGCCCAAGTCCTTCCTCACACGGACGATAAGTTCTTCCTCGGCCAGCGGCTCATAGCCCTTCGGTGTGAGGACGAGCCCCGGCTGGTCCGGATGGGCGCGCTCGATGTAGAGGTCAATCGCATCTCCAACGGTGGACGTGATTCCCCACGCGACAGTCTCGTTGTGCCCAAACAACACATAGGGCAGGCCCGGAATCGTGCCGCCGATCACGTCAATGCCGGGACACTTGAGATGCTGCTGGTACATCAGCGAGGGGAGCAGGTGGATAAGGTGGGGATCGCTGGCTACGAGGGGCTTGCCCGAGGTTGATCGCCCCCCGCCGACAGCCCAAGCGTTGCTCGCCGCCGAGGGGACCGGAAAGATCGGACCCCACGAGGCGCGTTCGCGTTCCTGCGCCTTCGAAGCGGAGGGCGGCCGCTCCGGGAAAAGGTCCCGCAGCTCGGGCGCGACGGCCGGCGGCAGCTCGCGCGGCGGTCGATCGACGGGGAGACTAAACGCCCCACGCCACGGCTCCGAGGGATGGATCCGCTCCGCGCGCTCGATGCCGACGTGCAGCGCGAGCACGAGGCGGCTCGCCTCCTGATGCCAGTTGTGGGTCACCGTCCATGAATTCAGCCGGCCCAAGGCGAAGCTGTCCAACACGGTCCAGGGTTCAGGCTCGACACCAAGGAGACGATACTCGAGCGGGCGATAGCGGGTCCGGGCCGTGTTCACGCCCCGCGCGTAGGTTTCCATCCAGTCCTTCATTTCCGCGTCCAGTGCGACCTCGTCCTCGCGCGCGGCCCTCTCGAAGCCCCATCCCCGCATGGAGCGATCGTACTCGACGGTCGTCCCCGACATGAACGGCTGCTCGCCCACGAGCTCGGACAAGCGCCCTCTCGCGACCCGCCGCATGACGTCCATTTCGAAGAACCGGTCGCGACCGTGCATGAAGCCCACAGCGAACAGCAGGTCCTTCTCCGTCGCCGCCTCGATGTGCGGGATGCCGGCCGCATCCAGGAACACGTGGACCGGTGACCCCAAGCCCTCGAAGGCCAGGGTTTCGTTCTGGGGGCGCGGATAGTCTGGCCAGAGGCGGTAGCCGATGAGCGAGGCCGCTGCACACGAAGCGACCACGAGCGTCAGCAAGGTTAGTATCGTCAGGCGCATGCGCATCTCACACCTCCTCAGAACCGCACCGGGAGACGGAAACCGGCGGTGTAGGAGTTGACCGCCGGCGCGCTCTTCCCGGGGATCCACGTCGTGTTGCGATAACTCAGATAGACTTGCAGGGGCACTCCCACCCGCAGGAGGCTGGCCAGAACCGTTCCCGTAAGGATGTTCCGGTATCCCGGCCTCCAGATCTTCTCGCGGTCCCAGTCCCACAGTGCGGAATCGGACGACCAATCGGACTGCTGCAAGTGATTAAAGGTGTACCGCGCCGACGCAGTGAGCACGGGGGGAAATCCCTCGGCAACGGCAGGATCGCGGCGGGAAAGCCACGTCGCGCGTGCAGGTCCTCTCCACGCCACGAGATCGGCCTGCACCGAGGCGCCGCTGAAATCCCCCGGGTCCAGTCGATACGTGGATCCCACGTAGGGTGTGTAGGTCAGCAGTAGAGGATGTCTCGAACCCGTCGGCGTCCGGTACTCACGCGGGAGAAGCGCCTCGTAGTAGAGATCCAGGCCCAGCACGACGCGGCGAGCCAAGGCCCCGCCCAACTCCTTGTCCGCCGAGAGATGAGCGCCGTATTCGCCCATCGCGTGCAGGTCCCACGCCGTGGTGCCGGTAGCGACGGGCTCTTCGGGATCGGGCGGTCGCCCCGTGGGAAGTGCGCCGAGAAGCATGACGGAAGCCGCCCATCCGCGTGACCTCCAGGTGGGCCACCGATCCGTGAAACGATATCGAAGACCGAGGTAGCTGTCGGCCGGGGCGCCCTCGTTGCCGGACCATCGGCCCGGCTTCGGCTGTCCCATGCTGGCCGCCCACTGCCAGAAATCGTCTTCGGAGTACGACCGTCCCAGACCCGGCTGATAGTCTCCGGATTCCCATCCCAGACGCGGATCGACGGCGTTGCTCAGGACGACAGGGACCGCGACCGCGAGCGTGAGATCGTCGCGCAGTCCGAACTGAAGTTGATTCAGAAGGATGACGTATTCCGATCGCGCGTTGACCTTGATGGTACCCTGGAGGCTTCCACCCGGTTCGTAGCGCTGGACATCCTCCACGATCGGGCCCAGCTTGCCATCACGTGTGTAGAAGCGATCCGTGCTGGAAACGATGACGCTTTCCTCCAGCAGGAAGAGTCCCTTCGGGAGGGTTTCGGTGAAGCCGGCGAGGGAGATCGAGGGAACGCCGAGTGGAATGGCGATCCCGATCGCCAGAACGGCCGCTCCCCTCGAGCCAATGGCTCTCACGGTATCCCCTCAGACACCTGGCCTGTGGCGAAATCGTAGAGGCGGAACGGCCCGTCCGTGGCCGGCACCTGCCCCACGGCGAAGTACATTCGCCCCAAAGCCGGCTCGAAGACGGCGGCCTTCATGCTGTCGCGCGCGTCAAGGAGTTCCGGCATCCGCAGAATGGCAACCGCCCGCTCTGCGTCGAGCCGCCCATAGTTCTCGTCGATCGCCTGGCCCAGAACATCGAGGGCGCGAACCGAACGGTAGAAGTAGGTGCTGGAGAAACGCTGAGAGCGGATCTTGAATCCCAGGATCTCCAAATCGATTTCGTTCGTGTTCTTCTGGAAATTCGCAGTCGTCCGAACATCGCCTCCCCGGACGCTCCCGATCAACCGCCCCCACTCGTCCAAGCTGCCCGGATCGGCCGCGTCCGCCGAGAAGGCATGGATACCGCCGTCGGGATCGCCCATGATGTTCGAATCCAGCTCGATCACCATGCGCCCACCCAATCGATCTGCCAGCACGACATTCCAGCCGAAGGCGCTCCGAACCCCGTCCATCAGACGTCGCCCCTCCTCGACGCCGGCGGCCCGGGCGAGGATCTCGCGGCCCATTGCACCGATCGGCATCCCATCGGCCACGAGCCGCGCGGCCACGAGCCGTTCCTTGAACTGGCCGGCGACGCTGTTGTTCAGCGTATCCGAGAAGTTGGCGGTGAAGACGAGGCCCTTGTCGTTCATGCCGGAGAAGCCCCAGACCGCGCCGGCCCAACCGAGAGTCGCGTAGGTATTACCGTCACTTGGCCGGTACACGAAGAGGACGGTGTGCTTATGGGAGATGTTAGTATCCAGGAGCGCAAAATGGTGGGCGACAACGGGTTGGCCCGAGGGGGTTGCCTCGCCGCCGACCGCAAACGCGATCGAGGGGGCCTGCATGCGCTCGTCCCACACGGGTCGGTTGACCACTTCGTGGGGCCGCCGGCCGTAGCCGCGCGTGGTGAACACCATTCGCTCGTCGCGCATGAAGTGGGCATGGGCGGGAGGGGGATCGGTCGCCAGTGAGCGATCGCCCGCCTGGACCAACAGGGCCACAGCCGCAGCCTCGCGGAATCCGCCGGGCGGCCGCAGCCGGAGTTGGGTGCCGCCCGACTCATCCGACACGATTTCGAGACCCGGGTCACCGGGACGGAACACCACGTCATCCACTTTCACTCGAATCGTCGCTGGATCCACGCCGTCCGGATCCACCAGCCCGATGTCCAACCCCGCGGAGGGTGGAACTTCGACCGCGACCGCATACGGTTTCGGTTCGTAGGGATCCAGGCCCCCTTCCCCCGCTTCATCCGTTTGGGCGTCGCCGTCGTTGTCCACGCCGTCGGCGTCGAGGGCGCCGAACGACATGCGCGTCAGCCTCGGAGCATTCGCGAACTCGAGGAAGTACGAGATCGAGCGAAGTCCCATCAACGTGTCCACGAAGGTGTTGAAGAAAAGGATCTCCTCGTAGGGCATCCCGGCTCCGTCGGCAACGCCCCTGATCTCCTCCAAGTACGCGGGTGGGATGGAGGCGGAGAGATTCGTGGCGCTCTGGACCAGGAGCTCATACGAGAATCGGCCGTTGTCGTACAGCGGCTTTTGGTATTCGAGGATGTACTGCGCAACCGGCGCGCGCAGCCGGTTGAAATACGGAAGGAGCGAGGCCGTCATCATCTGCGTGAAGAACGAGTGGATCTTGGAGGACAGGATACGGCCATGCTGGAGGCCGCGCTCGTAGGGCGTTCCTTCCAGGACCAGGACTTCAGTGTAGGGGGGTTGTTGGGCGGCCTCGCAGGAGAGCGCGAGAGCGGCGGCGAGGGCGAGAGATCGGGCGGCGAGGAGCAGAACCGGAGGGCGGCAGTTCAGGGTAGCCGCAGCCCCTTGCCCAGGAGGGCATGGGGCCATGATAAGTTGTGGCCCAGGATGGGCCACATGGAACATGGCCTTCAGGCTGCGCCTCGAACGCGGGCTGCCTGCCCGCCGAAGTCCGTCCGCCGTGGCGGACTGGACAGGCGGGAAGCCCGCGGCTACCAACCACGGGCTCTCCCGCGTGCGGGAGAGGGATGGAGTGTTGGGGCTTGGCATCACGCCCGGAGAACCGGCCCCTACGACATCACCCACGCGACAGCCAATCCGAGATAGGTTCCGACCGCATAGCCCACCAGCCCGGTCGTGATGCCGGAGAAAATGATCTCGCGGTTCCCGAGCGCGAGGGCAACAGGACCGATGAAGGCCGGACCAAAAATGGCCGCGGTGGAGGTGATGATTACGGTGTCACGATCGAGGCGCAGAAGGGCAGCCACGACAAGGTGGAGAAGTACCGACGCCACCACCGCCCACGTGGTGAACAGAAGAATGCCCGTGCTGGCGCCCAGTACCCGGTCGAGACGCGCCAGGCTCCCCATGGCTACGCAGAAGATGAGAAGAAAGAACTCTCCCATAGCCTGCGTGCCACCCAAGCGCCGGATGGGTCGGACGAACGACGCGGCGAGGGCGAGGGTTGTGATGGCGAGAATGGTCAGGCTGTCCCGTTGCCCCTCCCCCGCGAGCCTCCCCAGCCGGTCGGAAAGGATCACGATGGCCAAGGAGAGCCCGCCACCCAGGACGATCGTCCGAAGAGGGGGCATTCGAGGGCCGAGATCGGCACCCTCCGTCGCGCCCTCTCCTACCCGGCGGGGAAACGCAGGCAAGAACAACCCCCACACGCGCCCGGCCAGGGTCACAAGGAAGAGGAGGTAAATGCCCGTCACGAAGATGTCGCAGGCGTTCACGACCATGAAGGTTTCCGGCTCCACGCCCAGCGCCGTCGCGATGGCCGCCATGTTGGCCGTCCCGCCGGTGTAGACACCGACCAGCATGCCGCCGATCTTGTGGCTCTCCGGCACCATCCCTCCGAAGATCCGACTGCCCGCCGCGGCCACGAGCATGACCGAGATCACGCACACCAGGAACGACACCGTGGTGGATTTCGCCAGGCGGAGCCAAGCGGGGAAATCCACGGAGAAGACGAGCAGGGGAATGGCCAAGGCGACCGCCACCTGGGCCTCCTTGGTGGCTGCCCCCGCGTGGAGGACTACCCACGGCTGATTGGCCAGCGCGATGCCCACGCCGTAGCAAATCACCACAGGCCCCACTGTGCTGACGAGTTTCGAGTGCGCCGCGAGCCAGAGAACGAGCGCAGGAACCCCAACCAGCACGAGCGCCTGGACCGGGATCGGCAGAGCCGGAGTCGCGTCGTTCACACGAGGAGAGAAACGCCCACGCCGATGAGCAAGACCTGCACCACGACGCGAAAGGCCTGCTCAGGCACCCGCCGGTGAAGAACCTCACCCGCAAGAATGCCCGCGGCCACCGCAGGCACGAGGAGGGCCGCCTGGGTCAGCGCGGCTCGGCCAAGCGCCCCGGAGAAGGCATGCGTCGCGATGAGAACGGTGTTGAGACACAACCAGAGGGCGGCGAGCGTGGCGCGGAATGCCCCTTTCTCTGCCATTCGCCGGCTCGCGTAGTAAACGACGAGCGGCCCTCCGGTCGCGAACATCCCGTGCACGATGCCGCCCGCGAACAGGACGCCCGTGCCGCTCACTGTGCCAAGCGGAGCTGGGACGCCGTTCCCGCCCCGAAGCCTCAGCAGCTCAATCCCCGCCACCGCCACAACAAATCCCCCCAGCATGACTTGCAGCACGGGGGTCTCGAAGGCCCTGAGCCCAAAGTATCCAAGGGGCAAGCCCGCTGCCGTCACCGGAAGGATCCTGCGTAGGAGTACGCCGCGATCGATCTGTCGCCACCCCCGCGCCGCCAGCCAGGCGCTCTGGAGCCAACCGAGAAGAATCAGCGTCAGGATCCAGCTCTCCAGCGGCGCCCAGTGCGCGCCGAGCGACGCGGCAATGATCGTGGCCCCGAACCCGGTCGCCGTCTCGGTCGCGTGTGCCAGCACGATCACGCCCGCCAGGTACCCGACCACCATGACTCAGATCCGACCCAAGAACGCGCCCGAATCGGGCGCCAACAGGCGGACCTTACTGTACAGTGAACGGCCGGTCAGTGTACAGTAGCACCCCCACGGTTCACTCTCTCCTGGGTGTCCCTCCCGGATTCTCGAAACGGGGTTCATGTCTCCCTGCGCAGGAGCTCGCCCAGGAAGTCGAGAATGATCTCGCGGGCGGGGCCGCGATCCTTGAGGGAGGCCACCATCCCGTAGATCGCCGCCTGCCCCGAGACGGGAGACTCGCCGGCCGCCGCAACCTCGCCCACGCAGGCCTTCAGGTCGGCGAGAAACGGCTCCACGATGCGTTCGTGCGCGGGGGTCACCATCATGTGGAGGCTGGGGGGCAACTGCTGCCGGTCAAGCTTCCAGCCCCGCGCCTCCATCGCCTCGGCCAGGGCATAGACGTTGATGCGGTCCGACGTGAACGCGAACACGCTCATCGCCGGCCTGCCGAGGATGCGCAGTTCGGGGATGGACCGGATGCCGTCCTGAAGCCGCGTCGTCGTATCCATGATCTTTCGCGCGATGCGCAGGTACCCTTCCTCTCCCAGGTATTTCATGACGGCCCATGCCGCCGCGATCGCCCCGCCGGGACGAGCGCCCGTCATGCTCGGCGAACCGTAGAGCCCCCCCGGCCATTCCGTGTAGGCAAAGAACTGGTGGCGGCGGATCGAATCGTTCCGGTAGACGACGGTTGAAGCCCCCTTAGCCGTGAAACCGTACTTGTGCAGATCGGCTGAAATGGATGTGACACCCGGCACGGAGAAGTCGAACGCCGGGACGGGATAGCCCAGCCGCCGCACCCACGGCAGGAGAAATCCGCCCAGACAGGCGTCCGTGTGAAAGAGGATTCCGTTCTCGGCCGCAAGGGCGGCCATCTGTTCGATCGGATCGACCACGCCGTGCGGGTAGCCCGGCGCAGAGCCCACCATGAGGATCGTGTTCTCCGTGACCGCCTTCCGCGCCGCCTCCACGTCAGCCCGGAGGTCCTCGCGGATCGGAATGTGGACGGCCTTCACGCCGAAGTAATGGGATGCCTTCTCGAATGCCGGGTGCGCGGTGATCGGGAGTACCATCTCCGGCTGCGCCACCTCGGGTCGCTCGGCGCGGGCGCGGTCGCGCGCGGTCTTCACTGCCATGAGGATGCTTTCCGTCCCGCCCGAGGTCATCGTCCCCACCGCCTCCCCCCCCCCGCGCAGTATGCCCGCCGTCATCTCGAGCACCTCCGCCTCGAAGTGGCGCAGGCTCGGAAAGGCCACCGGACTCAGGCCGTTCTCGGAGATGAACATCGTGTACGCCTCCTTGAGGAGGTCCAGGACGTCGTCCCCCGCGAAATACACGAGGCTCCACGTCTTGCCGTCGCGCCAGCGGGCGTCCCGGCTCGCGAGCTCCTTCATTCGGGACAGCACCTCTTCCCGGGTGAGTCCGCGCGTAGGGAGGATCATCTCATCCACCTGCCGGATAGAGATGATACAACATCACGTACACCAGCACCCCCGTAATCGAAACATAGGACCACATCGGCAGCGTCCACCGCGCCACAGCCCGGTGCCGATCGAAGTGTTGCCTGAGGGCGCGAGAGAGCGTCAGAAGAACCAGGGGAACGACAAGTCCCGCAAGGACGGTGTGCGAGGTCAGGAGGGCAAAGTAGGCGACCCGCGCGCCGCCGGTGCCCGAGAACCTCGTGACCCCTGCGGTCGAGTGATACACGATGTAGGAAACGAGAAACGCGAGCGATGCCGCGCATGCCGAGAGCATGCAGGCGCGGTGTGCCGCGATCTTCCGCCGACGGATGAAATAGAAGCCGAAGCCCAGACAGAGGGCGCTGAGCCCGTTGAGGGCCGCGTTCAGGGTTGGGAGGATCGGGAGTCCACCGCCCTCTTCGCTCACAGCAGGGCCTTTGCACTCTTCTTGAGTCGCTCCACCTCCTCGGGGTCCTCGGAGTCGAAGTACCCGCGGAGCCGACCATCCGGGCCGACCAGCGCCAGCTTGGTAGAATGCACGATGGAATCACCCGACTCCCCTTCCACCATCGCCAGTCGAAAGCCCTGCGTCACCACGCTCGCGACCATCTCCTTCCGGCCCGTAAGGAAGAACCAGCGGTTGGGATGGGCCCCGGCGCGTTCGGCGTACTCGCGAAGCACCTCCGGCGTGTCGAACTCCGGATCCACGGTGATGGAGAGGAGATGGATCTCCTTCGGCATCTCCTCCTGCAGCGTCCGCATGAGGCCGGTGAGGCGCGGGCAGGGTCCGGTGCAACGGGTGAAGACAAAATCCACGATCCACACGTGGCCCCTGAGCAGGGCGGCCTCGAAGGATTTCCCACTCCGCTCCGTGAGGCTGAACGCGGGCACCTCGCCAAAATCAGGGAGGTCCGCCTTCTTCTGACAAGCCTGCGCCAGAAGGAGGGCCGTCAGGAGTCCGAGTGCCGAATGCGTTCGCATGCGATCTTCGCGCCGACGAACATTATGATCGAGAAGAGGGCCAGTACGCCAAGGGATAGCGTCCAAGACGGCACCTCGCCCGCCCGGGCCGGGTCCCCCCAGTAGAGGCTCCGCCGGAGTGCCGCGAGTCCGTAGGTCATCGGGTTCGCCGTCATGACACCGCGCACCCATCCATTCGCTCCGGTGGATGGGAAGAACGCCCCCGAGAGAAGCCACATCGGCATGAGGAAGAGGTTCATGATCGCGTGAAAGGCCTGCGTGGATTCCACCCGCCACGCGAGAAGGAATCCCAGCGACGTGAGCCCCATCGCGGTGACGAGGAGCACGCACAGGGCCGCAGCAGCGCCCGCCGCCGAGAGCGAGATGCCCGCGAACGGCGCAAGGGCCAGGAACAGGCCCGCCTGGAGGACGGCCACCAGACTCCCACCGGCCACCTTGCCCAGTACGATACCTCCGCGGGGGACCGGTGCCGCGAGGACGGCCTGGAGGAATCCGGACTTCCGGTCCTCGATCACCGAAATCGTGGAGAAGATGGACGTGAAGAGGACGATCATGAGAACCACGCCGGGGAGGAAATACTCCGGGTACGATAGGTCAGCCGGGACGCCCGGCGGGCGGAAGGAGGCCCGCAGACCGGCGCCGAGCAGCAGCCAGAACACGACCGGCGTCAGGAGCGCGCCGGCGATACGGCTGCGTTGGCGCGCGAAGACTCTAAGCTCGCGACCGGCCAACACAACAGCCGACGAAAGAACGGTGGCGGCCTCGCGCCCAGCGGGGGTGGTATCGCTCACGCCCATGACGTCTCTGATCCGACCGCATGGGCGATCAAACGACCCGTCTTGTGGAAAAAGACATCCTCAAGGTTCGGCTTCCTCAGGGAGACGGAGCGAATTCGCCCCGGAAAGGCCTCGACGAGGCGGGGGATCACGTCTGCACCCTTCTCCACCTCAATCCGTAGGACGCCATCCGCGACCTCCACCCGCCGCCCGAGAAACTCGGCGACGCGCGTCGCCATCTCCGAACGAGCGTTTGCCTCAACCAGGATCACATCTCCCCCGACCTCTGCGGACAGATCACTGGGCCGCCCCTCGGCCACGAGACGTCCGCCGTCGAGGATGGCCACCCGATCGCACCGCTCGGCCTCGTCCATGAGGTGGGTTGTGAGGAGTACCGTTGCAGGTGCCTCGTCCCGCATCTTCCGGACGTAGGCCCAGAAATCAGCCCGCGCGGCGGGATCCAAGCCGGTGGTAGGTTCGTCCATGAGGACGAGTGAGGGCTCGTGCAGGAGAGCCTTGGCGATCTCGACCCTCCGCGCGAGCCCGCCGGACAGACGCCCCGCGCGGTCGGCGCGGCGGTCCTCCAGTCCGAACACACCCAGGAGACAGACGATTCGGTGACGAAGCGCCTCCGAAGCCAGACCGTACAGTCGCCCCTGGCAACGCAGGTTCTCTTCGACCGTCAGGTCGCGATCGAGGCTCGGGTGCTGGAACACGATCCCGATTCGCCGCCTCACCAGGCTGGGCTGGATCCGAACATCGAGGCCCGCAATCCTGGCCTCGCCTTCCACGATCCGAAGGAGGGTGCTCAGGAGCCGGAACAGCGTGGTCTTGCCACTGCCATTGGGTCCGACCAGCGCGTACGTCGAGCCCGAGGGTACGCTGAGTGAGAGATCGCGCAGCGCGATCCGGTCGCCGTAGCGGTGGCCCAGACCTCGAACGTCTACTTCAGCCGCAACCAATGAGAGGGATCCTTGATCTCGGAACCTTATCGGAGCAGGGCGGAGACCGCAACGAGGGAAAGCGTGACAGGCAGGTAGGCGACGGAGGCGAGGAAAAGCCGGCGGGCGTTTGCGAGTGTCCTGTGGAGGCCAAACCCCAGACCGCGCCACAAGAAGAAGAGCCCGGCCGAGCCGACGGCTGCGAGCCCCCATGTCCCCCCCCCCGCCTCACGCAGAGCGAAAAGGCTGACCGCCACGAGCGCCAGTGTCGAGAAGATCGTCTGTCGCGCGGATCGGCTTCCGTCCGCATCGATCACCGAGATCATGGGCAGGTTCGCGCGGGCGTAGTCCTCCCGATACAGCCACGCCAGTGCGAGGAAGTGCGGGAACTGCCAGAGGAAGAGGAGCCCGAACAGCAGCCAGCCTCCCCACCCCACTTCTCCCCATGCCGCGGTCCACCCCATCAGGATCGGCAGGGCGCCGGGCACTGCGCCCACGATCAGGCACCACCAAGCGCGCCGCTTGAGCGGCGTGTAGACAAACAGGTAGAGGCCAAGGGTGACGGCCGAGAGCGTAGCCGTCAGCGCGCTCGCACCGCCGTAGAGGCAGGCAAGACCGGCCGTTGCGAGGAGCACCCCCAGGACGGCCGCTTCGAGCGGGGAGACACGTCCGGCCGGGAGAGGGCGATTTCGCGTTCGCAACATCAAGGCGTCGGTCTCCCGCTCGAGGAACATGTTGAGCGCACCCGCTCCCGCCGCGCTCAGTCCTGTGCCGAGCAAAGTCCAGAACAAGACGATGGGCCCCGGACCCGGCCGGGCCGCCACGAGGAACCCCGCGAGGGCGCTCAGGATGACCATGAGGGTGATGCCGGGCTTCGTCAGCTCCAGGTAGTCCGCCGCCCGGCTTCGCGTGTCGGCTATCGGCCTGCGGCTCGCGACGGACGCAACACCGCTTCGCAGATCCGCCATCAGGAAGCCGCCATGTCCGGAGAAGGTTGAAGTTCCCCCTCGGATCGCTCCAGCAGGGGGGGCAAGGCGAGTGAGACCATGATCGCAAGCAACAGCGCACCCACACCCACGTGCGCCGTCGCGATCCCGGCACGCCAGACCCCCCTCCAGGCAAGAATTCCGAGGAGAAGTTGAATCCCCAGGAGGATGTGAGAAACCCGCAGGCCGGCCAACCCCGGCTCGATCCTACGCAGGCGCGTGGTCGAGACTCCCACAAGCGCGGCCACCGTCACCGCGCCCAGGACGTGAACGATCAGCCCCTTGCCGGTGTGCCTGAGCATCGCGCCGAGAATGAGCTGCACGTAGATGGCACCGGCCGCAATGGCGCAAAAGAGGAAAGCTGACCGACGGGCCCCACCGGGGCTCTCGCTTGGCGAGCGAACCCGCTCCGGCGACGTCGCCACGGCCACCACCACCAGAGCCGAGAAGATCGCCTGCGCCAGGCAAGCGTGGCCGATGGACACGGCCGGAGGAAGGCGCATCAGCACCGTGATTCCACCCAACAGGGCCTGGAGAACGATCGCCCCGAGCGCGCCGTACGCCAGGCCCCTTACCCAAACTCGTTCTTCGCGCGGGCCGAGGGTGAAGGCCAGAATCGCCACCATCAGGCCCACCGTGCCGGCGATCATGCGGTGCCCATGTTCATAGAGCACGCCTCCCACCATGGGAGGGAAGAAGCGGCCGTACGAAAGCGGCCAGTCAGGGACGGCGAGACCGGAGCCGGTGCTCGTCACCGTGCCTCCGGCAAGGATCAGGAGAAACGTGGCGGCTGCCGTGACCACGGCGTACACGTGCAGAGCACCCCCTCGGATTGGGGTTCTTGGTATTGAGGAGACCATGGTCCTCCACATGTGTACCGCGTTGGTCCAGAAATGTCAACAATGACGAGCGACCAAGGACGCCGCGATCGTTTTCGCCGCCCCTTCACGCCGCACGCGAGTGAGCCATCAAGCGGCCACTGGGTCTTGCCGCTCGAAGCGGCGGACCGTCGGCCTGCCGTGGAGATTGTCCTACCGAGAACGACCCGCCGCCTGCTCCCCTTCGCCAAGCGACAAGGGGTCGTTCGATTTCCCAGCACAATCAACGCAATGGACGTTCGGGACCTCGCGGCCTGCGGCCATGTCGGCCACCCAGTCACGGAGCCGGACTCCCTCCTCTGTGCTCGTGTAGAACCGCTCGGCGGGCAGGACGCAGTGGGCATCGGAGGCGGCCGTGAAGAAACGGAAATTCGGGGCGTCGGCGGCGATCGCCTGCGTTTGCTCCTCCAACAGCCCCGGCCAGTCCTCCATCTGACCTCCCATCGCCGCGTAGATGAACATCTGCGCCTTGTCGGAGGCGTAGTTGAACTCGGACAGGCGCTGCTGCGGATAGTACCTTGAGCCGGCGACCAACGCCTTGGCCATCGTCAACTCCTCAACCGGGGTGGTGGCCAATTCCGGGATCCACCCCGGGATGTTGGGCTCGGCCCCCCAGGCGCGGAGAGCCCGCGGAACGAAGTCCAGCGGCGCGACAGCCGCCCCCGAGTCCCCGAGCTGAGCGGCCCGGGAGTTCGGGTAGTGTTCCATGATGTACGGGGCGTGGAGGAACGAGCCATACGAGCCGGCGCTGCAACCCGCCACGAAGATGAAATCCGGACCCGAGAAATTCCCGTAGAGCCAACCCGTCGCGGATGAGGCGTTGATGAATCCCGTGTGATGGATCGTCACCTCGGGCGAATCGCCCGTGCCCGGATAGATTGCCACTCGGTTGCCCCAGTGGGCGTCTCCGGTACAGTAGGGCACGAAGACAACGTACCAGTCCCGAAACGGGTTCTCGCCGTTCTCGAAGTCGAAGATTCCCGTGGTGCGTGGGGGCGCGTTTCCTTCCGCCACGGCATCCCTGAAAATGGCACCGGCCATTCCGCACGTGAGGGCATCCCAGCACGCCCCGCCGCCTTCAAGGTAGACGAGAACCCGGTTCACGGTGCCGGGGCGAACCCAGAAGGCGTACGGCGTGCCGCGCGAGCACACCGTTTCGCCCCCCGGTTCGATTCGAGTCCATCCGGCGGGGAGATCCGGCACGTGCTCGGATCCCGGGCCCGAACAGGAGCAGAGCCATCCCGCCAGGCACGCGAATGGGACGATCGTCCTCACGCGTTCTTCCAGTCAACGAGGTCGCCGAGTACGCGCATGCCGTCGTGCGGCATGCCGGGATACATGCGCTCATGCTGGCCGATCGGCATGATGTTGCTCACCCCTCGCGCCGCAATCCGATCGCGCAGGCCGGGGATGCGACTCAACGGGTGGATGCCGACGGTCGAGACCCCCGCGTGGAGATACCCCAGGCATCGTTCAAGCACATCCACCCGCCGCACGACGACAAGTCGGCACATGGGGTGGTCGAGGAGGTTGAATTCCCCGGGCACGTAGACGACGGCGGAGCCCAGTCGCCCATCCTCCCCATTCACGAACCAGCGCGCCTGCGACAGAGTGCCTCTCCGCAGCCGGCGGATCTGTCCGGCAAGCAGGGGCGGGACGAGGTTGGTCACCTGCCTGTCCCACTCCCTCAGCGCCAAGCTCAGGACCCTCGCGTACTCCAGCGCCTGGGCTTCGCTGCCTTCGACATAGTGGACCAGCGAGGCGATGCAGGCCTTCTGATTCCAGATCATGGAATCTCCGGCCGCTCTGGCCGCGACTTCCTCCAACGGGTCCGAAAACGCCTCCCGGCCGATCCACGTCACGCCATAGCGGGGATTGAACGTGATGACGCGGTTGTACAGGGCGCGTGCGCGAACGCTCGCGACGGCATCCGGGGCGCCCCACACGACGATCCGATCAAAGAAGAGCGGCGAGAAAAGGACATCCTCCAGACCGGCATCCCCTCCCTGCCAGTAGACAATCGAGGTGTGGCGAGTCAACGGATGATCCGGCACGTGCCTCGCCATCGCGAGTCCCAAGAGGGCGCCTGGAATCAAGGCGCCACTCGGGGACTTGATGACGGACGCCGATTTCGTCGCGAAGGCCCTGAGCGCGGACACGATGGGGACGGCCGGCGAATTTCCCGCCGTGATGTGCAACTGGCGGGTGGGCATGGCCCGCACCCAGGTGTCGGTGCCGCCGGCAAAGGGGGCCGGGCCCATCGCGGTCGAAAGGCCCGTGACGCTCGGCCGCCCGGTACGGACCCATCCGCTCAGATACTCCGAGCCGGGCCGGTTCAAGAAACTCAACTCATCGTCCACCATGCGGATCGCCGTCTCCGGATTCAGCAGGGCCGAGAACGTGCCGTAGGCCGCCTTCAGAAAACCCTCCGGCATTTCACTCGACAGGAGCGAGAGCTCCAGTCCGCGCGCCGCATACTCCGATTCGATGGAAACCGCGCCGCTCAGCGCGGCGAGAAAAGACGAAATCCCTTCCATGGGCAGGGAATACAGCTCGTCCGCCAGGGCCGCGAAATCGGTCTCCCCGATCTCCTCGGGTCGGAAGAGCGGCATGATCTGGTAGAGGAATCCGTCGCGGTACGCGGACCGGGCGCGGTCGATCATCGGTTCGCGCAGAACCTGGACATCGGCCAGCTTCAGGTATGCAGCCTGGCGCGGCGAGAGCCCTTTCTCACGGGCCTCCCGATCGAAGGCGGCGCGAACGGCATCCACCTGCGCGTGCGGCGGGTATCGGAGTGTCCCTCGGATCATGAAGGGCAGTTCCACGAAGACGTCGTTCCCGTCGGTCTGAGCGGGAAGAATCCCTGGGTTCGCTGTGCTCATGAGCATCACCTACGCTCGCACGGTGGCCATGACGCCACCGCACCCCTTCACTTCCCTGCCGGGGGCGCGAGTCACCTCACCCACCAGGGCCGGACCGCTCAGCCCGCACGGGCACGCCTCATCCACAAGGTGTACCAGGTCACCGCTGATGATGAACCCCGGGTAGGAGACGGCAAACGGATCGAGGAAACCGAAGATCCCCCGCAGATCGCGGCCCGCCATGGGCGAGAGAGATTCATCGAGGATGACGGGTTCGATCAGCGGCGGCAGGTGGTAGCGGTCCCCCGTGCACCGCAAGAACGCTCCGTTCATCTCACTCATCGAGTACCCCTCCATGATGAGATCTTTCGGCACACCGAACGTGTTGCCGATCATGCGAACCAGAACATCCCGTTCGATCTTCTCTCCTTCGAAGCTTTTCCACCCTCCGCCGAAAACGATCATGCTCTGGGGCGGCAGGGAGACCTTCCGGCCCGAGGCGAGAACCAGCTCGCACATTTTCTTAACCTGGAACGGGGCGCCGAACAGCACCACGCTCCGGCCGGTGGCGGCGGTGCCGGCCATGGCGTCCATGAGCCTGCGGTAGTTCTCCTCCTCCCGGTCAACGGTGAGGTCCTTGAACCGCAGAAGAAGTTTCATTTCCTGCTCGTCCTTGGGCCCGCGCCTGAGGATCCGGATCGCGTCCGGGATGATTTCCGTTTCGTAGAGGAAGTGGGACTCGGCTGCGAAATTCCCGATGAGCTGTCCGACCAGTTGGATGCCCAGTCGGCCGCCACGAAAGCCGAGAACGAAGGCCGAGAACTCCTGTCCCATCACGAAGCCCTTCTCCAGAAGCATGAACGAGAGGTAGTTGAAGCTGTTGTTCATGAGGCTGTTCCATGTGTACTCGTCGCGCGGGACGAACGAGAAGAGGCCGGACGTCCCGCTGGAGAAGAGGACCTGCACGCCGCACGTCTCAAGGTACGCCACCCAATCGCCGACCGTGCCCAGTCCGTCGTGTGGAGCCTCGAGACGCTCGTGGTAGATCTCGCCCAGCCATCGCGTCATCGCGCCGAAGTCCTTCAGGTCCATCCATTCGGGGTTGTAGGACTTGAACACGTCGTCGGTGGACATCAGATCCGTCTTGATCGTCTCCAGGCCGACGTCCTCCCCCTGTCCGGACTCCTCGACCCACCTGCGGTAGATCGGGATGCACTCGAAGTACCGCCGGTGGTTGAGGAGAATGACCTCCTCGCGGAGCCTGCGGCCCGCGTCCGGGTCGACCGCTTCTTTCCGCGCCCACACTTGGGTGAATTCCCTCAATTGATCGTGGACCTCGCGGAGTCGGGACATTTTCGCATCAGGATTCATTGGACCCTCCTTTCTGTGATTCATCCGCGTTCGCGGCACCCGCGTTGAGTCCGAGAAAACCCCTCGTCAAGAGGTCCGTCATGAACGACCGAACCCGCGCGGGATCGCGTTCGCCTTCCTCCAGCGAACTCGCGTAACCAAAGACTTGGTAGATCTTGTAGAACGTGTAGGCCAGCAGGCGAGGGTCGTTGGTACGGACGCTGCCCTCGGCCACGCCCTGCCGTATCTGGTCTTCGATCCAAGAGACGGCCGTGCGCTCGAGATCCAGGACGAACGAGTGCAGATGCGTGGCCATGAGATCCGGCTCGCGCATCAAGGCGCGGCTCAGGAACGGATCGCTCATGATTTGCTCGATGACGGAGCAGAAGACCGCCAGCAACTTCTCGGGAACCGGCTGCGCGGGCTGCATCGCCTGCTTCGCGATCCCCCAGAGCTTGGCGGCTTCGAGGTTCATCGTTTGCACGAAGAGGTCGTCCTTCGAGGATACATAGTTGTAGACCGTTCCCTTCCCAACGTTTGCGTCCCGGGCTATGTCGTCCACGCTCGATTTTCGGAAACCATAGCGTTCGAAATTCCTTTTTGCGGCAGCGAGGATGCGTTCTCTTGAATCGTTTGTCTTGTTGTTGCGCATAGTTGATCGTAGATGACTACATGACTGCTTCAGTCATATAGTCACTCTACAGAAAACACGTCCACCTGTCAAGCCCCTCCCGGATCGACGCCGGCCCGAGATCCGGGTTACGATATGCCTGATCGAGGATGAGTACCGAACCGCCCAAGCGCAACCCGAAGCACAGCCCCAGCGCGATCGAGAAGGCCCTCGCCTACCACGAGCGCACAAAGCACCATGCACACCGGTCTGCCGCCTCGCTTGGCTATCTCGATTGGGCCAGCCAGCCCGATCCGTTTCGACGATACGTCGGCGCCGAGTTGATTCGACTGCCCATCCCCGTCGCGGATAGCACCCCCCCCTATGAACGTATCTACGTGCCTGGGGCGGTGACTCCGCGCGCACTCGACCTCGATGACCTCTCCGAGTTCCTCTACTGCGCTCTCGCGATCTCGGCGTGGAAGAGCCACGGGTCCTCCACGTGGGCGCTGCGCGTCAATCCATCCAGCGGGAACCTCCACCCGACGGAAGGCTATGCCGTGCTCCCGGCCCTCCCGGGGCTGGGCGACGATCCTGCTGTCTACCACTACACCCCAAGGGAACACGGCCTCGAGCGACGCGCGACGATTCCGAGAGAGGGCTGGTCCGACCTGGCGGGACCGCTTCCACCCCGCGGCTTCCTCGTAGCCCTCACGTCCATCCATTGGCGGGAAGCGTGGAAGTACGGCGAACGGGCCTATCGCTACTGCCAGCACGATCTCGGACACGCGCTGGCCGCGCTGCGACTCTCCGCGGCAGCGATGGGCTGGTCGCTGAGCACCGCCGGAGAATTCACGGATCCGGACGTGTCGCGTCTGCTCGGGCTCGACCGCGGAGACGAATTTCATCCCGACGAATTCGAAACCCCGGGGCCGCTTGCCGTGGTCACGACGGGGTCCGCGCCGCCGGTGCCTCAGGCCACCCCGATCGACTCCCGCAAACTGCAGACGCAGCCCCAGTTTCATGGCCGCGCGAACCTCCTCAGTCCCCAGCACCATCCGTGGCCGATCATCGAGGAAGTTTCGCACGCCTGCCTCGCGTCGGAGCATCCCGTGTGGAGCCAGACTCCAACCGCTGCAGGTAACACCACCGGCTCCATCGTCCCGGCCTCAACCTTTTCCGCGGCCCGGATCTTTCGACAACGCCGGAGCGCAGTGGCGATGGACGGCGAGACGGGCATGACGCGGGGCGCGTTTTTCTCCCTCCTTCGGAGGACGATCCCAAATCCGGCGGTGCCGCCTTGGGACGCGATCGAGTGGCCAACCAGCGTCCACCTCGGCCTCTTCGTGCACCGCGTCGAAGGGCTGACGCCGGGGCTCTACTTCCTCCCGCGCGACCCTGGTCGCGCCGAGTGGCTCAAGGGGGTCCTTGATTCAGGCTTTCGGTGGAGCGCCCCAGAGGGGTCTCCACCCGACCTCCCGCTTTTTCTGCTCGCGGAGGGAGACGCGCGACTGCCCTCCACGCGCGTGAGCTGCGACCAGGACATCGCCGGCGACGGCGCCTTTTGCGTCGCGATGCTGGCTGAGTTCACGCCTCGGCTCGAGACCTACGACGCGCCGTTTTACCGCCGACTCTTCTGGGAAACAGGCCTCATTGGCCAGATGCTCTATCTCGAGGCCGAGGCGGCGGGCCTAAGAGGCACGGGAATCGGCTGCTTTTTCGACGACGCCGCCCACCACGTGTTCGGCATCCAAGACACACGCCTCCAATGCCTCTACCATTTCACGATCGGCGGGCCCGTGGAGGATCCGCGGCTCACGACGCTCCCGTCGTATCCTCCACCCGTATAGACGTCAGTACCGCGGAACGCTCGGGTCCACCTCCTGAGACCACGCATCGATTCCACCCGCCATGCTCTTCACGTTGGTGAAACCATGGCCCGCGAAGTACGCCGCCGCGTCCATGCTGCGAGCGCCGGTGTGACAGAAGAAGACGACCGTCGAGTCCTTCGGCCACGACGACATCATGTCCGACGCCAGCTCGCGCGAGAGTAACTGGGCTTCCTGGATGGACGCGAGGCTGCTCTCATATTCGTCGCGCACATCGAGCAGCTTGGCCTTCGGGTCCTGCTTCAACAGCCGGGCCGCTTCCGCGGGCGAGATCTGGAGTTTCTTCTCCTGATCCGCCCCATCGAGAATGAACCGGACGGCTTCCTCGACGTTGGTATGGCCATGGCTGGCCAGGACTTCCTGCAGCGTGTCCTCCGGTCTGTACCCGCATGAGCTGCATCCCCCCACGTGGAACTTCTGGAAAAGGGTCCGCTGCGAACTGGGATATCGGCGGACGATCTCCCCCATCGTGGATTGGCCGGTGAGGGCGTCCCCGTTTTCTTTCGCCGCGGCCTGCGGCTTGGGCTCCGCCGGCGCGCGACCGCCCAGCTCGATGGGGATCGACTTCGGGTTTCGTGTCTCCTCCCGGTCTTTTCTTCCCAAGGAAGAAATGTTGGATACGAGTGTGCTTCCCACGCTTTCTCTCCTTTCTTTCGTTTGGCTGCCGCCCACGCGGTGACCGAGTTCGCGCAGGTGGGACCAGGTATAAATCCCCGTCCCATGGCCGTCGCTGAACTCGATCTGAACGGCGTAGTTTCCGACGGACTTGATCCCCACCGGGTGCACGTCTTCGGGAAGGTTCTCAGGCCGCAGCGTGCGATCTCCCGTGGCCTCGCTCACGCACGCCGCGCACCAGCAATCGGCCCGCAGGTCTTGGGCAGGGAGAAGGTGCACCGTCCCGTCGCGCCACCTCACCTTCACATCGTGTTCCCCGGCGCGGCCGATCTCGATCGGCGGGGGCTCCTGGACCGTCCTCTCCAGACTCATCCTACATCATCCCCAGGCTCATCTTGACTTCCTCCGAGGCCATCGTGCGCGGGTCCCACGGCGGTTCCCACACGACCTCAACTCTTGATGTCTCCAGCCCCTTGAGCGATTCCAGCACGTCCTTCACCTGGTCCACCATCATCGGGCCGTAGGGGCAGCTCGGACTGGTCAGCGTCATCTTCACGTTCGCATGCTTCTCTTGAACCTGCACATCGTAGATCAGGCCGAGGTCCACGATGCTGTACCCGATCTCGGGATCCACCACCGGCCGGAGCGCCTCCCGGATCTGGTCCGGCGTGAAGAGAGCCTGGTCAGGTTGCGTCTCGGACATCCTTCACCTCCCCTTCTCCTCTCCATGCGCGGGGCGGGTTCCGTCCTGCCGGGCGAGCGCCTTTTCCAGTACGCTCCAGCACAACAAGGCGCACTTGACGCGCACCGGGAACTTGGCCACGCCCTTGAGGGCCTCGATATCGCCCAGCTCATCGTCGGATTTCCGTCCGACACCTTTCATGAGATCCTTCACCGTTCGTATCCAATCCTTAGCTTCCTCGACATTCTTGTCTTTCACGACATCCGTCATCATCGAGGCTGAGGCCATCGAAATGGAGCAACCGCGCCCCTCGAAGCACACCCGCCGGATGCACGGCCCCTGCATCTCGATTCCGAGCGTGAGCTCGTCGCCACAGATCGGGTTACGGTCCGAGCAGGTGAGGTCTGTCGCGCCTGGCGCCATCTTGTTGTGAGGGCACCGGTAGTGATCGAGGATGATCTCGCGGTACAGGTCATCGAGCTCATCAGGCTCCCGCGCGGCCTCCCCCACCGCAGAGGGAATTTCGCCGGGCCGGGCGACGCGATCGATCTTTTCAGCTACCACGGAAGAACGCCTCCGCGTGTTCGAGGGAGCGGATGAACGCGTCCACCTCGTCGGTCGTGTTGTAGAGCGCGAAGCTGGCCCTCGCCGTCGCCCCCACACCGAGGCGCCGCATCAGAGGTTGGGCACAGTGGTGGCCCGCCCGTACCGCCACGCCGTCCCGGTCCATCACCGTGGCCAAATCGTGGGGATGCACATCATGGGAGGCAAGCGAAAGGACGGGAGCCCTCCCCGCGGTGGTGGGCGGACCAAAGACCTTCACCCCTCGGCAGGACTTCAGCCGGGCCAGGGCGTAGCTCGTCAATCGTTCCTCGTGGGCGCGGATGGTTTCCCGGTCCAAGTCCAACAGGAAATCCACCGCTGCACCCAGGGCGATGACCTCCGCAATGGGCATCGTGCCGGCCTCGAACCGGTGCGGCACATCCGCCCACGTCGTGCGCTCCAAGGTCACCTCGCCGATCATCCCCCCCCCGCCCATCGTCGGCTCCATGGCATCGAGGAGGTCCAAGCGACCGTAGAGGGCGCCGACGCCGGTGGGACCGTACATCTTGTGGGCCGAGAAGGCGTAGAAATCGCAGCCCAGCGCGCGGACATCCACGGGGAGATGACCTGCGGCCTGTGCGCCATCCACCACGACGATGGCCCCTCGGGTATGCGCTTCCCGCGCGAGGTCGGCCACGGGATTGATCGTGCCGAGGACGTTGGAGACGTGCGCAAGGGCCACGATCCGCGTGCGGCCGGTCAGGTTCGCCCGGAAATCCTCCCGATCGAGACGGCCCTCATCCGTCACCCGCGCGCATCGCAACCGCGCCCCGGTTTCCTTGGCCACCATCTGCCAAGGCACGAAATTGCTGTGGTGCTCCATCTCCGTCACAAGGATCTCGTCGCCTTCACGGAGGTTCGCCCTCCCCCACGACTGCGCCACCAAGTTCAGGGCCTCGGTGGTGCCGCGCGTGAACACGATCTCTTCGGGCGCCGCGGCACCGATCAGGGCTTGTACCTTGGAGCGGACCTCCTCGTAGCGTGCGCTCGCCTTTTCGCTGAAGGCGTAGATCCCGCGGTGCACGTTCGCGTTGTACGACTCGTAGAACTCGGCCATGGCGTCGAGCACGGCGCGCGGCCTTTGCGTGGTCGCCGCGTTGTCCAGGTAGACCAAGGGCTTGCCGTGGACGCGCTGCTCCAGGATGGGGAACAGATCCCTCACGGCCTGGACATCGAGCACGGGCTGCCGTTCAGCCGCGAGCGCCATCGATCCTCACTCCGATCCAGATCTCCTCCCCGCGGATTTCCACGGGGTGGGTGCGCACGGCCTGCGTGGCCGGCATGCCCCGCACCTCGCCTGTCGGGACGTGAAACCTTGCCCCGTGGCGGGCGCACTCGACCTCCTCGCCTTCGAGAAAACCATCCGAGAGGGGCGCCTCGTCATGCGTGCAGAGGTCTGGAAGCGCGAAAAAGTTCCCATCCACGTTGAAAAGCGCGATGGCCGAGCCTTCGACCTCGATGCGGCAGACCTCGCCCGGGGGTACGTCGGCCACGCCGGCCGCACGGATGAAGCGCGTGGATTCGTGCGGGCTCATCGGTTGAATCTCTCCGCCACTCGCTCCCGCAGTCGCTCCTGCACCCAGCCCGCCGGCGCCCGTCCGATCAGGTCCTCCACGAACGCCAAGGCGAGGGTTCGCTCGGCCTCGACCCGCGGGAGACCGCGGCTCATGAGGTAAAAGAGTTGATCGGGATCGATCGCCCCCTGGCTGGCCGCGTGTTTGCATTTCACATCGTTCGCCTCAATCTCAAGGATCGGGATGGATTCCGCCCGCGCATCCGGGCTCATGAGGAGGACACGATGGGTGAGGTGCGAGTCCGTTCCTCGGGCGTGCCGCGGCACCACAATACGTCCGCGGTAGACCGATCGCCCTCGGTCGCGCGAGACGCCTCCAAACACGATGTCCCCGCGCGTCCTGGGCGCACCATGGTGGAAGGTGGACACGACGTCCGACTGCCGCACGCCATCGAGGAGGGAGAGCCCCACCATGCGGGCTTCGGCCCCAGCCCCCTCAAGAGAGGTCTCGAGGAAGGTCTTTCGAGCCAGGGTCCCCAGGTGAAGGACGATCCATGTGAGGGACGCCGACGCGCCCACCCTGGCCCGCTCGTGGCTCACATCCCACACATCGTCCCCGCGGCGGTCGATCGTCACGACCACCACCTCGGCCGACTCGCCGCAAACGATCTCGACACCCGGGCAGTGGAAGGCGGCATCCGCGCCTGGCTCCGATTCTCGCTCCTCGATCACAATGACCCGGCTCCTGCGCTCGGCCACGATCAGCGTGCGCGGACCGGCGAAGCGATGCGACCGCGGGAGCCACGATCGCACCCAGATGGGCTGCTCGATTCGCTCGCCCTCCGGCACGCGAAGGAACCAGCCGCCGTGCCAGACGGCCGCGTGGAGGGCGGCAAACTTGTCTCTCTCAAGCGACAGCGCAGAACCTTCCAGATGAGGCCGCATCAAGTCTGCGTGTTCCCGAAGCGCGAGCTCCATGTCGGTCAGGATTAGGCCCCGTTTGGAGTATGCCGTCTCCATCCATGCCCCGGTGCGTCGGGGACCCGATTCCAAGTAGGCGGCGACCCCCGCGGGGTGGCCTGAGGTGTGCTCCTCGTGCAAGGCCCCGTCCCGGAACCCGTTCAGGACCACTCGGCCCAGCGGGATCCGCCGCGCGTCCGTCCTTCTCCACTCTTCCTCCTGGAGGGCCGGCAGCGGCGTGCGCTCGTAGGCCTCAAAGGCCTCCAGCCGCAACCGACGCAGCCATTCCGGCTCGCGACGGCGATCCATCCACGCTTCGATCTCGTGGCGGTCCATGGCTTCTTCCCCGGGGCTCGATCGGTCCGCCTACCCGACGGCCCCCTCCATCTGGATCTCGATCAGCCGGTTCATCTCCACCGCGTACTCCATCGGCATCTCTTTCACGATCGACTCGGCAAATCCCCGCACGATGAGGTTCATCGCATGCACTTGGGGGAGGCCCCGGCTCATCAAGTAGAAGAGCTGGTCCTCCCCCACCTTGCTCACCGTAGCTTCATGCGTCAGCGTCGCCCGATCTTCTTCGTTTTCGATGTAGGGGAATGTCTCGGACACCGACTCGGGATCGAGCAGCAATGCGTCGCACTGGACGTGGCTCTTGGCGCGCTCAGCCCCGCGCTCGACCTTGACCAGACCGCGATACGTCGTCTTGCCTCGCCCCTTGCTGATGGACTTGGACACGATCGTCGAGCGCGTGTCCGGAGCCGCATGCACAACCTTTCCGCCCGCGTCCTGGTGCTGCCCGTCCGCCGCAAACGCAAGCGAGAGGATTTCCGCGCGGGCGCCGGCACCGACCATGTAGACCGAGGGATACTTCATCGTGACCTTGCTGCCGAGGTTGCAATCCACCCACTCTACGAACGCTCCCGCATGGGCGAGCGCTCGCTTGGTGACGAGGTTGTAGACGTTGTTCGACCAGTTCTGGATCGTCGTGTAGCGGATGTGCGCCCCTTCCAGGGCCACGAGCTCAACCACCGCGCTGTGGAGAGAATCGCTCGAGTAGACGGGCGCGGTGCAGCCTTCCACGTAGTGAACATCGCTGCCCCGGTCGGCGATGATGAGCGTCCGCTCGAACTGGCCCATGTTCTTCGCGTTGATCCGGAAATAGGCCTGAAGGGGCACGGTCACCTTGACTCCGGGCGGCACGTAGATGAACGAGCCGCCGCTGAACACGGCGCTGTTGAGGGCCGCGAACTTGTTGTCGGCAACCGGGATGACTTTCCCGAACCAGCGCCGGAAGAGATCCGCGTGGTCGCGCAGGGCCGAATCAGGATCCAGGAAGAGCACACCCTGTTTGGTCCACTGCTCCTGGAGGCTGTGGTAGACCACCTCGGATTCGTACTGGGCACCGACGCCACCGAGGAGGCCCTTCTTCTCCGCCTCCGGTATGCCCAACCGATCGAACGTGTTCTTGATGTACTCCGGCACATCCTCCCAATTGTCCTCCGAGCGCTCCGATGGGCGGATGTAGTAGTACACGTTGTTGAAGTCGATCGCCGACAGGTCCCCCCCCCAGTTCGGCATGCGTTTCTTCGCGAAGACGTGCAGGGCCTTCAGGCGGTACTCGCGCAGCCAGGGTGCTTCGTTTTTGAGGTGCGAGATCTCCGCCACGCCCCGCTCGTCCAGCCCCTTGCGGGCCTTGAAAACGTAGTCCTCCGCATCGGAAAAGCCGTACTTCTCCTTGTAGAGGCTCTTGACGGCCTCGAGGTCGCTAGGCAGGGGTTGCATGCGTTGCCTCCCCCCCGTCGGCCGATGGGCGAAAACCCTCGTAGCCTTGCGCCTCGAGCTCACGGGCCAACTCGGGACCACCGGTGCGCACGATCCGCCCATCCATGAGGACATGCACGACATGCGGCTTGATGTAGTCGAGTAGTCGCTGGTAGTGGGTGATGAGGAGCACGCCCATGTTCGGGCCGGTGAGGCGGTTCACACCTTCGGCGACGACCTTGAGCGCGTCGATATCAAGCCCCGAGTCCGTTTCATCCAGGATGGCGAACTCCGGGTTGAGAAGCGCCATCTGGAGGATCTCGACGCGTTTCTTCTCGCCGCCGGAGAAACCGTCGTTGAGATGGCGCGACATGAAGGACGAGTCCAACTTCAGGGCCGCCATTTTCTCCTTGAGCTCGCGTAGAAATTCTTTGACCGGCAGAAGATCCTGGCCGGGCCGGCGCGGGCCGTCCGGCCTGGCGTCCCCGTTCGCCCTAACGAGCAGCCCGCGGCGCGCGCTTACCGCCATGCGGAGAAAACTCGAAACCGTGAGGCCGGGGATCGTCTGCGGGTACTGAAACGCCAGAAAGAGCCCCTGGCGGGCGCGCTCATCGGGCGGGAGACCCAGAACGTCGAGCCCCTTATAGAGTGCGGTGCCGTTCGTGACGGAGTAGAGGGGGTGGCCCATCAGCGCCATCGAGAGCGTGCTCTTGCCGGAGCCGTTCGGTCCCATCAGGGCATGGATCTCGCCCTTGCGGATCGTCAGCGAGACCCCTTTCAGGATTTCCTTCCCCTCCACGCTCACGCGCAGGTCGCGAATCTCGAAGGTGTTGTCCATGGCCATCAGAAGGTGATGCTGACGGCGCGGTTCTCGTCCTTCATGGCCCGGATGCTGACCTGGGCCGCGAGGTTCTGCGCCACCCGCACAAACGCCTCGGCGTGCGGGGACGATCCGTTTGTACCCGCGAGGAGGGGGCGGCCTTCGTCCGACGCGATCCTGAGCTCGGTCGTGAGCGGGATCTCGCCGAGGAAGGGCAGCCCCATGCGGTCGCAGGCTCGCCGGGCCCCACCGTGACCGAAAATCTCGTGCCGATGGTTGCACTGACCGCAGATGAAATAGCTCATGTTCTCGACCAGTCCGAGGATGGGGCAGTTCAGCTTCTCGAACATGGAGATCGCCTTCTGGGCGATGCTGAGCGCCACGTCCTGGGGAGTGGATACCACCACGGCCCCTGTCAGCGGGATGCTCTGGCAGAGACTGAGCTGCACGTCACCCGTCCCCGGTGGGAGATCCACCACCAAGTAGTCGAGCTCGCCCCACTCCACGTCGCCCAGAAACTGCTGGATCGCGCGGTGGAGCATCGGCCCGCGCCAGACCACCGCCTGCTCGGGCTTGACGAAGAACGCGAACGACATGGTCTTGAGGCCGTGGACTTCCACGGGCCGGATGCGTTCGCGATCGACATGAGGCGCTTGGTCCGCGCAACCGAGGAGGGTCGGGATGCTCGGGCCGTACACGTCCGCATCCATGAGGCCCACGGAGGCGCCCTGCTGAGAAAGCGCCAGGGCCACGTTCGCGCTCACGGTGGACTTGCCGACACCGCCCTTCCCGCTCGCCACGGGGATGACGTTCTTCACCCCAGGACAGAGACGCTCCTTCTTCTCCCCGGCGATCGAGCGAACCTGCGCGGTCATCGCCACGCGCACGTCCCGCACGCCGGGCACGGCGCGGACCACGCGCTCCGCCTCTTCCTTCATGCGGTCCTTCACCGGACAGGCCGGGGTGGTGAGCTCGATCGTGAAGGAGACCGACCCATCATTCACCGCAAGGTTCTTGATGAAACCCAGCGAGACGATGTCCCGGCCGAGGTCGGGATCCTGGATCTTCCCCAGCGCGCCGAGAACCGCCTGATCGAGTCCGCCCATCGCGATCCGTTCCTCTGGGCTAGGCGGCCTTCCCCGTCAAGGTCATCAGCGTGCGGTACTTCCCCATGAGAACATCCTTCGACTCCGGGAAATCCGGATGCTTCGAGATGCAATCCACGGGGCACACATCCACGCACTGCGACGTGTCATAGTGACCGACGCACTCCGTGCACTTGGTGGGGACGATGTAGTAGACGTCGTTCCCGATGGCCGAGGCCTCGAGCGGGTCGTTGTCGCCGGCCTTGCCGGGATAGACCCAACGCACGGCTGCTTCGTAGATCGCCTCGTTGGGGCACTCCGGCTCACAGACACCGCAGTTCGTGCATTCCTCAGTGATTATTAGGGCCATGATCACTCCTTTCGATAAATCCCGTTGGATCGCCGCCCCCGAAGCCTTCACCTCCGGAACCCGATCGTGCCCTGGCTCTGGTATGAAAACCAGAAGTCAGAGGCAGGATCGGGATTCCCAGATTTCCACCGGCCGTTGGGAGTATGAAGACTCTGACGCTACCCATGGCGATGGATAAAGCAACCATCGTGCCAACTAGAATACATAGAAGATACTGTAATAATTATATAAACAATACGAGTGCTCCATGAGCAGTGGCACAACAACGTATTTCTCGTTGTACACCGATATCTTCGTTGACGCCTCTCCTGGATCTTGATAGTATAGATTCACATCCCATGCCCAAGGAAATCCATCTGGCTCGACCCTGGCTCCTCGCCCGGGATCTCATTGAATCCATCAACCACGGCAAGAGCGAGCAGGAGGTACTCGACATCGTCTACCGCGAGCTCAGAGGGATCGTGCCGTTCGACCGGATCGGCGTGGCTACGCTCGACCCCACGGGGGAGCGGCTTGTGATGACGTCCGTGCGCAGCGACGGCCCGCCCAAGATTGACGTGGGCTACGCGGGCCGACTCAAGGGCTCCACGCTTGAGCCGCTCCTGCGCGAGCAGCGGGTCCGGATCATCAACGACCTGGAGGCGTATTTCGGCGAGCACCCGAAGTCCCACGCCACGCACCGTATCCTTCAGGAGGGTATGCGATCGAACCTCACGCTTCCCCTCATCGCCCGCGGGCGGCCCATCGGGGTGATGTTCCTCTCGTCGCGCCAGGCGGGCTCATACCGTCCGGCCCACGAGGACCTCCTGCGCGAGGTGGCCGGTCCCATGGCGATCGCCGTCGAGAACGGGTTGCTCATGGACGAGCTCAAGCGGCGCAATCAGCAGCTCGAGCAACAGAACGTCGCTCTGAGGGACGCCGACCAACTCAAGAGCCGATTCGTGCAGCAGCTCGAGGCCGAGGTCGAGCGGCGCACGGGCGAACTGCAGGCTTCCTACCAGGAGATCGAGCGCCTCAAGGACCAGCTTCAGATGGAAAACGTCTATCTCAAGGACGAGGTCTCGATGCCGTTCACGGAGATCATCGGCTCTTCACCAGCCCTGGCGGCGTCATTGGAGGCCGCGCGGAAGGTCGCGCTATCCGACACCACTGTACTGATCACCGGCGAGACAGGCACGGGCAAGGAGCTTATCGCCCGCGCGATTCACAACCTCTCCACGCGGCGAGGCAAGGCGCTGATTCGCGTCTCGTGTTCCGCCATTCCGGAGACACTCATCGAGAGCGAACTGTTCGGGCACGAAAAGGGGGCCTTCACGGGCGCGGTGAGCCGCAAGGAGGGCCGATTCGAGCTGGCCAGCGGGGGGACGCTGTTCCTGGACGAGATCGGCGACGTCCCCCCGAGCGTCCAGGTCAAACTCCTGCGGGCCCTCCAGGAGCGCGAGATCGAGCGGCTCGGCGGCACCGGTCCGATCGGCGTGGACGCGCGGATCATCGCCGCCACCAATCGCAACCTCGAGGCGATGGTGGTGGACGGCCGGTTCCGCGAGGACCTCTACTACCGCCTGAATGTGTTCCCGATCATGCTCCCGCCGCTGCGGGACCGGCGGGAGGATCTGCCCGTCCTCGCCGAGCACTTCCTCAAGAAACACGCTCGCCGGCTCCACAGGCGGGTCACGAAGATCACGCCCAAGGCCATGAATCTGTTCCTCTCATACGACTGGCCCGGCAACGTCCGCGAACTGGAGCACCTCATCGAGCGAGCGGTAATCCTTTGCGAGGGAGACACGCTCGGCATTGCCCACGTTGATTTCAGTCGCCGCCCGCACCAGTTCCAAGCCGCGGTCCGGGGCTCAGGAAGCGCCCCCGAGCGCCTGCGCACGCTGGAGGACGTGAAACGGTACGGAGAACAGGTCGAGCGGGAGTTCCTCCGCCAGACCCTGTTGCGTTCAGGCGGCCGGATCTACGGGCCAGGAGGGGCCGCCAAGAGTCTGGGCGTCAGACCCACCACGCTCCAGAGCCGCCTCTCCAAGTTGGGCCTCTCCAGCCGGCGGGCGGCGCCTCGCTGACATGCGAGTCCGCCCGATCACTCTCCGGGCGGCACCTTCACTTCAGGATCCCGGCAGGACCTTGCGGATGATCCCGAAGCCGTGGGAGTTGAAGTAGTTGTAGTACCGGTACGAAGGGTTCGCTTCCAGCAGTTCGGAGATGGCCCGTACCACCCCCGCCATTTCGGTGTCGTGGAGTGTGATGAAACCGTTGGGCCGAACCTTGGGCAGGTACGCTTCGAACTCGCGGCGTGTCTGTTCGTAGAGATGACAGGTGTCGATGAGGAGGTGATCAATGGCCTGCGGGGTCTGCCCGAGCACCTCCGGGGAGGTGTCCTCGCCCTGAAGAAACGTCCAGAAGCGACCGAGTCCTGCCGATTCGACGTGGCTCCGGGCATCCTCGCACGGATCGACATCCACGCTCGTGACGTGTCCGCCAAGGCGGGCGACCGACTCAAGCAGGACGAGCGTGCTGGCCCCCCGCCGCACGCCTAACTCCACCACACGGGTCAGCCGATGCTCCACGGTGAGCATGGCGAGGGTCGGCAGGTGATCCGAGATGTCCAGCTCCCACGTCGAGAACAGCCCCGCGAGGCGGGAAGAGAAGCGGCCAAGGTAGGCCGGCCACACCGTTTGCTCAAAGGATTCGCGCGTCTCGCCCTCACGCAATCCATCGGGAAGGGAGGTCGCTCCGGTCTTCGGAGCGGCGCCTTCCTTGAAACGCAACGGGGTGGGCAAGATACAACTCCGCGGACATGATCGGCATCTGTGGAGCTCAGGTTGAGAAAGGTCGGCCCGTTCCGCCCGGACTAAAGTCGGATTCGGGGTCGGACGAAAACGATAAAGGATGAATCTCTGGCGGTCCGACTCGGCGTGGGCGTCCTTCACTGACGCGATGGGCTCCGCCCGATCCCACCTGACACGGAGGTAGACGTTCCGTGGCCCAGCGCCTGATGATCGCGGTCCCCGCCCGGGCCTCCGTGCGCGCTCCGGCGTTCGCTGCGCAGGCCTGGTGCGCGGTCGAGTCCACGCTGTGGTGGCGGGAAACCTACGGCCCGGATTCCCATGTCATGCTCCACATCGTCTACGGGCCGGCGGTCGCCGTGATGCGCACGCAAACCTGCGAGGAGGCGCTCCGGCTGGGTATCGACTGGATACTGTGGATGGACGACGACTGCGTGCCGAATCCCGGCCTGCTCGCCCGCCTGATGAGCCACGGGAAGAAATGGATCGCGCCGAGCTATTTTGACCGCAAGCCCCCGCACCGCCCTCATTGCTATGAATTCAGGGAAAATCGCTTCCGACCCGTGAGTCCGTGGCCGCCTCGCCTCTTCCGCGTGGACGGCATCGGCTTCCACTGCAACCTGATGCACACGGACGTGGTCCGCCGCGTCCGCGCCCTGCTGGGACCCGGCGTCGATCTCTTCCGCGACTCGACGGAGTACACGGAGGATCTCTACTTCTGCCTGATGGCGCTCAAGGCCGGCTGCGAGTTGTGGGTGGACTCCTCGGTGGAGGTGGGGCACGTCTCGGAGTTCACCGTGACGAGCAGCCACTGGGAGGCCCACGGGCGGAAACTCACCGACCCGAGCAGAGCGGCGGCTACCGAGTAAGGTACGGCCGCCCAGGAGATCGCATGCCCTCGTCTCAGCCCGTGATCGAGGTCAAACCCGACCATTTCACGCAGACCCTCGTGCAAAGCGTGCTTGGCGGAGGTCTCGTCCCGCCCGATGCCCTGCCGACCCTGCGTGAGCAGCGAGGCGGACCGATGATCGTCGTCGCCGCCCCACCCCGCAGTGGTTCCACGTTCCTCTCCAACGTCCTCTCGCGTGTCACCGGCCTGCCCTACGTCCGCCTGTGCTCGGCATATTCCACCAACGAACACGACCTGTACCTTCCGGCCCTCTACGTGATGAACCGGGTCGGCTGCGTCTCGCAGATGCACATGAAAGGAACGTTCCACAACGCCGCGCTCGCCAGGGCCTTCGACGTCCGCCTCATCCTCCTGGTGCGCCGCCTTGCGGATTGCCTCGTCAGCCTCCGTGAAGATCTGAGAAAGAAAGAGAAGCTTCAGGGGTTCGGGAACGGGGCGGAAGGGTTCTCGTTCATCTGGCAGGACGACGACCTGGCCCGGCTGGACGACCCCTCGCTGCTGGACGCGCTCATTGATCTGGCCGCCCCGTGGTACGTGAACTACCTCGTTTCATGGAGCCGACTTGTCGGGCAAGGGCTTGTCCAAGCCCGGTGGGTGCAATACGAGAAGTTGATGGCCGACCCGCGGGGCGTCGTCCTCGGCCTGCTCGATTCGGCGGGCGTGCCTGCGCAGGTGGACCGCCTGGAAGCGGCCGTGCGGGCCAAGTACGAGACTTTCCATATCGGACGCGCAGGGCGCGGTGAGGAGACCATGTCCGAGGCCCAGGCCTCGCGCCTCCGCCGCCTCATCGTTTACTACCCGGGAGTGGATTTCAGCCCGTTCGGGCTGTGAGCCAACCCCGGCGGCCGCCTTCCACCGCCGACCCGACCTCGAAACCGCGCCTACTTATCTGTCGGCAGACCCGCCTCGGTCCAGGCGCGCCAGCCGCCCGCCATCGAGGAGACGCGCCGGTAGCCCATCTTCTGCAAAGCGTCTGCGGCCAGAGCCGAGCGGTACCCTCCCCCGCAGTAGAGAACGATCTCCGTCTTCGGATCGGGGATCTTCGACTCGATGTCGCGCTCCATGACGCCCTTCCCGATGTGCACCGCGCCGGCAATGTGCCCCGCGTCCCACTCGCTGTCTTCGCGAACATCCACCAAGCAGAAAGATTCCCCTCGCTCCTGCTTCTCCGCCACCTCCTCAATACCGATCTCCCGGATTCGCGTCTTCGCCTCGGCGACAATCGCGAGGAAGCCGGGGGAATGGATCACCCCCCACCACCTCTCGCGATTTCCAGACTTCCCACAATCCTGTTCTTCACATCGTAGACATGCGACAGGTGGTGGGGGGTCACGGCTTCGCGGCCTTCGGCTTTTCCTCCCCCTCGCCGCCCTTGAGCTTCGCGCTCCTGATCACGACCGGATCGACCGGAACGTCTCTCATCCCGGACGCGACGCCTGTCTTCACTTTGCGGATCTTGTCCACCACATCCATACCCTTCGTCACGCGCCCGAACACGGCATACCCAAAACCCTGCGGAGACTCGTCCCGGTGGTCGAGAAAGGCGTTGTCCACCACGTTGATGAAGAACTGGGCGGTGGCGCTGTCCACCACGTTCGTCCGGGCCATTGCAACCGTGCCGCGCGTGTTCTTGAGCCCGTTGCCCGCCTCGTTCTTGATGGGACCCTTCGTGGGCTTCTGCTGCATGTCCTTGGTGAAGCCCCCACCTTGCACCATGAAGTCGGCGATCACGCGGTGGAAGATCGTTCCGTCATAGAATCCCTCTTTCACGTAGCCGAGGAAGTTTTTCGCCGAGATCGGCGCGCTCGCCTCGTTCAGCTCGACCTCGAAGGATCCAAGAGTCGTTTCAAACACCACCACGGGCGGACCCCCTTTCTTTTCGGACTGCGCGGCCGGCGCGTCTTTCTTCTCTTCCGCTCGCAGAGGGCCGGCCGAAACCGAGAGGACCGCGAGGGCGATGAGGGTGTGGAGGATGTGTTTCATGGGCGCGGATCATACCCGAGCGCGCCTCCAACGGCAACGTTCTGGCCGTCGGGCGGCACCAACAGGGCTTCAGCGCCCGACTGAGGGGCCAAGACAGGCGGAGGCGGAGGAAGGGGTGAGGAAGCGGGCGCCTTCGGAGGCGAGCGGGGTAAGGGCGTCAACGAGACCGTCGAGGCGGTTGCTCCAAACGGAGGCGCTGAGGAAAAGAACCGGCGCGCGCGCGGACGGATCGGTGTTCAGGTATTCGCGCACGCGCTGGGCCAGGACCTCGGGTGTGTCCTCGTATTGGTTGGTGGCCAGCAGAGCCCGGCGGCCCGGCGCGAACTCGATCATGCGCTCCTGGCCGGGAAACGCGAGATATCCGACAAGCAACTGGTGGTCGGGATAGGGAGCCAGACGGTCGGCGATCGTCGCCCACATCCGCGCGCCGGGACTGAGCAACGGGACGTCGAGGAACCAGGTGGAGCGGATGCCGAGCTCGGAGGCGAGAGCAAAACCCTCATTGAGAAACGGATCTGCGAACTGGTGGTAACTCGGAAGGGCGTAGCCGAGGCCGACCATGGAGACCCACTCGTCGCTCGTGGAGGCGGTTGACAGGTAGTAGTCCGCCGCCGCGGGCGCGAGCGTCCGGAGGCTGAGGCCGAGGCTCCAGCCGAGCGGGAGCCGCCCACGCTTCGGGCTGGGCCAATAGTCGCTCCACGTGTATCGGTTGAGGGGAATCGTGAGGTTGTCGCCGTCGGAGATGGCCACGAGGACGTTGGCGGCGTGGGGGTCGCAGGCTCCTCCTGAATTTTCAATTTGAGATCTCAGATTTGAGATTCCGGAGGCGGGCAGGACGGCGACGTGAACGGATAGGTTGGACGTCGTGTCGGTCGGAACGAGGAAGAGCCCCGCCTCCGAGAGAGCCTTGACCCCCAGGAATTCCTGCACGGCGTTGTCGGCCACGTATCCGAAGACGGCAGAGAGGGGGCGAAGGAGGGGCAGGAGTGCCGTCAGAGACGGCCAAGTATCCGTGGTCGGGCGGCCGAACGCCGCCACGATGCCCTGCTGGATAAGGAAATCCCGCAGCCGGTATTCCGAAGGCGCGAGAATTGCAAGGCGCGGCTGATCCATTTCGGCGAGCCATTCGCCGACGGTTGCGTTCACCTCCGGTTCGCTCCCCCAGCGACCGCGAAGATCCGTGAGGCCGGCGGAACCAGGGAGCAGGGGTCTCACGCGATCGAGATCCGAGTCGAAGACGACCAAACCCGGCTGCATCGCGGCCATCGAAGTGGCGGCGGTGACCGTCCACAGTTCGGACGCCGAAACGACGTAGACGCGCTCGACCTCGCCCGCGAAACGGGCAAGCGCGTCATCGAGAAGCATCTCATCTCCAAACCATGCTATTCCGCGGCTCCGATAGTGCTCGATCCAGAACCGGGCGCTCTCCGCTTCGCCGTCTGTTTCCCAAGGCCGGTTCTCGTCGCGGGTTCCCCCGACGAGATAGAGGCGAACCTCGCTCCGGTTGATCAAACCCTGGAGGCTCGCGGCAAGGATCTTGCGCTCGATCGGCTCGGGCGAGACATCGACCACCTGTATCCGGCCGAGCGGCGGTCGGCGGTTGATGTAACGTTCTTCGAGGGGCGTCAGGCCTCCCGAAGAGCAACCGCTGCAACCCATGAAAGTGAGCAGTAAGCAGTAAGCTGTCAGCAGTGAACGGTGAACGGTGAACAGGGGGATGGCGGGAATAGCGAATCGAGAATCGCAAATCGAAAACCGATTCACGCTCGAATCCCGATTCCCGATTTTCGATTCCCGGCGCTCACGGCCAGAGCCGCGTCGCGGGGTCGTGGGCGGAGAGGTGGCAGTTGTAGCAGGCCGCGTTGGAGAGAATCTGCTCCTCTTCGAACCGATGACAGAAGGAGCAGTCGCTGGGCGTGGAGCCGCTCATTCCCGCAGAGGCGCGACCATTCTTGATGAATGAAAGGTGCATCTCGTGAAGTCCTTTCGAGCCGCCGGCCTCTTGCGGATTGCCGGTGGCGAACGAATGGCAATCCGTGCAGGTCGTGATCGCGCCGTGGCGCGGGTCGTTGAGGGCGTGGCAGCCCACGCAGCCTGGCGCGACAAAGCGGATCTTGACGCCCGTTCTCGGCGACTTCCCGGCCGCGTAGCCCTCCCTGAAGATGTCCGCGTGGCGGGTTTGACCCTCGGCGAGCATGGCGAACGGACGGGCCGTGCCTTCATACGCAAGCCCCCCCATCCCTTCGCTGTGGATTTTCTCAGGGAGCCACAGATGGCAGGCCGACGCGCAATCCCCCTCCGACTCCGTCACGCCCGGCGGGTAGGCATCGAGCGAATGGCGTTCGCCGGATTCCGACACGGGATGACACGTGTAGCAGGTCTCGGGATCGAGCGTGAAGGCGGGATGGCGGCCGCGGCGCGGCCAGGTGAGGGTGTATTCCGTTTCCCCTGTGTAGGCCGAATCGGTGGCCACGAGGCCTCTCGAGGCGCTCTGGAGCCATTCGCGGGGACCGTCGGTGTCATTGCCCCGGGCCGCTGTGAGCGCGGCCGTGTCGTGGCAGCCGGAGCATTCGAGACCCACGCGCGGGGTGTCGTCGTTGCCGCACGCGGCGAGCGTGAAGAGTGAACAGTGAACGGTGAGCAGCCAGAAGCGAATCGAGAATCGTGAATCGTGAATCGGAGGTAGGCGTCGCAGCCCTTTCACCCGTCCCTCCCCACTCGCGATTCCCGATTCACCATTCTCGGTTCTCACGGCATGTTCCCATCTTCCGTCATCCCCTCGCCCAGGGGGCGGCGGAGGCTGAAGTCCGGGTGGTTGATGTAGCCCAGATTGTTGCCCGGGAACCCGATGGCCTCGTAGGCCACCGCACTGGTGTAGTAGATCCCGCGGATGAACTTGAGCAGGTAGCCGAAGAGCGGCGAGGTCGCTTCGACGGCGCGCGTTACCTCCGTGCGCTCGGGGAGACCCAACTTCACGTATTCTGCGCCGTACTTCTGCTTCGCCTGATCGTCGAGGAAGCTCACGACCAGTGGCGCAGCCAAGGCAAGGGGGAGCATCGGGTCGTAAAGGGGTTCAAGGGGGCAGGCCTCCACCGCGCCGGCAAGTCCGCGCGGGTCCGCCTTGCCGCCCGGAACGATCGTGTCCGCCAGCATCAGGAGCTTTTCCTCCTCGTGCTGGGTCGGCGTCCGGCACGAGCCGAAGGCCACATTGGGCTGGATCGAGGACTCATTCCCGCAGGCCCAGGTCACGAGCGGCAGGAGCGATGCCTGGCCGACAACCGCGAGAAAGTCGCGACGATGCCAGGCCGCAGGGCGGCCGTGAGGCGCCCGACTCATGACTTGACGTTCCCCACAATATATTCCGCGATCCGCTCGGCATTCGCGGAGATGGTCAGCGAGGGGTTGACACCCGTCCCGCTGGGGACGCTCCCGCCGTCTGTCACAAACAGCCCCTTGTAGTTGAAGACCTCCCCGTAGGGATCGCACACTGCTGCATCGGGCGACGCCCCGATCCGGCAGGTTCCTTGGAGGTGAGCGCCCCCCCTCTCGAATCCACGTGGCGCCACGTCGAGGACCTCCGCGTCGGACGCCGCGGCGATCTCCTCGGCCACCCTCCGCACCTTGTCCATGTACGCCTGGAAAACGGGCGTGACCGGCAGGTCAATGATCGCCCTCCCGGTGCCGTCAATCCGCACCGTTCCCTCGCCCTTGACCATGCCGCTGAGTTGGCACGGCACCAGGCGATTCCGATAGACCTCGAACGCGAAGTGCTTGTGATCGAGCCCCCACGAGAGGTCGGGGCTTCCCCCCCCCCGTCGGCGGACATCCAAACCGCCGAAGATCCCCGGCGGGGTGGAGCCGGTGTGCATGTGGATGAGGTGGGAGCGCCACCAGCCGTAGGTCTGCATCACCGCGTTGGTGCGCCCGCGCCAGATCGCCATGTTCTCATAGAACGGCTTCTTGAGGAGCCAGAGCCACGCGAGGTCGCCGCTGTTGGTGAAGTTGCGTCCCACTTGGTCGGACAGCTTGTCGAGGTACGGCGCCGACCGCAACAGGAGCGCCGCGTCCTCGACGGCGTTGCAAGCGATGCACACGAGCGGGGCGTCCACCTCCTTGGTGGTCCCGAAGGGGTCCCGGTACGTCACGCGGTAGCCGGCGCCCTCGGTCTTGATGGTCATCGCCTTGCAGCTTGTTCGGAACTCGGCGCCAAGTCCTTCGGCGGCCGGGATGTAGTTCAGGATGAGGCTCTTCTTCGCATCGTAGATGCAGGCGGCTTCGCAGAAGCCGCACTGGACGCAGCCCACGTAGGGGAACCGCCCGCGATCCGCCTTCTTGCCCGCGGCCTGGATGAGCGCGGCAAAAAACGTGCCGCCGGCGGGGACCTCGTCCCAGCGCGCCTGGGAGACCGACATCATCTTTTCGACTTTCTCGTAGTAGGGGCTCATGAGCGAGCGCGTGATCCCGTCCGGCCACGGCTTGTAGCCGGTTTCGTCCACCCACTCGAACACCTCGCTGGGCGAGCGCAGCATCATGCCCGAGAAGAGGACCGAGCCGCCTCCAAGGGTTCGCGCATAGCGGAAGAGCGCCTCATAGTCGCTCGAAGGGACCGCCGTGTAGAGCGTCTGGAGGTAGCGCGGGTCCCAGCTCTGGCGGAAGTCCTTGGCGGTGTTCCGTCCGCCCCACTCGAGGACGAGAACGTCGCGTCCCGACTCGGCGAGGCGGAGCGCGGCAATCGAGCCGCCGAATCCCGAACCGATGACGACTGCATCACGCGTTTCCGCCACGGCGTCTGATTACCGCAGGGCGGGGTTTGCCGCAACTCGACGCGACGGGCGATGGATCGCGCCCCCTAGGCCCTGTTTGAAAACCCTTCGCCGGCCACCGCAATCCTTGTAGGGGAGGGTGCTTGCACCCTCCCTCCCCTCGGGCGGGTCCAAGGACCCGCCCCTAAGAACCGCCCTGCCCATGGTCGATCCCCTTAAGGTCGTTTTCAAACAGAGCCTAGGCCCCCAGATACGCCTCGCGGACGCGCGGGTCCTCGATGAGCGAGCGGCTCGGGCCTTCGAGGGCAATCTCCCCTGTTTCGAGCACGTAGGCGTGATCGGAGTTCTGGAGCGCGAGACGGGCGTTCTGCTCGATGAGAAGCAAGGTCAGTCCGCCGGCGTGGATCCGGCGCAGGGCATCAAAGACCTGAAGGACAATCTTGGGAGCCAGCCCCAGCGAGGGCTCGTCAATCATGAGCAGACGCGGGCGGGCCATGAGAGCGCGTCCCAGCGCGAGCATCTGTTGTTCGCCTCCGGAAAGCGTTCCGCCCAGTTGGCGGCGCCGCTCGCGAAGGCGGGGAAACAGCTCAAGCACCTCCACCTCGGCTCTCCGCACGTCGGCCTCGGACCGCGCGAATCCCCCCATCTTGAGGTTTTCTTCGACCGTGAGGTTTGGAAACATCCGGCGCCCCTCGGGCACGAGCACGAGCCCCTCCCTGGCGATGCGGTGGGCCGGACGCCCCTGAATGGCGCGCCCCTCGAACTCGATCCGGCCCGCGCGCGGCTGGAGCAGTCCCGCGATCGCGCGCAGCAGCGTGGATTTCCCCGCCCCGTTCGCTCCGATCAAAGCCACCAGCGATCCCCTCGGCACTTCGAGGCGCACACCGCGCAGGGCCTGGATGCCGTCATAGGCCACGTGCAGGTTGTCCACCTTCAACATCACACCGCCTCCCCAAGATAGGCCTCGATCACCTTCGGATCCCGACGAACGGTCTCCGGATCGCCCTCGCTGATTCTCTCGCCGTGGTCCATCACCGTGATCCGCTCGCACAGGCCGAGCACCAGCTTCACGTCGTGCTCGATCACAAGGAGCGTCAGGTTGTGACGCTCGCGCACGCCGCGGAGGAAAGCCCGCAGTTCCTCCTTTTCGCGCGTGTTCATCCCCGCGGCCGGTTCATCGAGGAGGAGGACCTTCGGGCGCGAGGCCAGCGCCCGCACGATCTCGAGCTTGCGCTGGTGGCCGTAGGGCAGCGTGTGGGCGGGCTTCTCGGCCTCAGCCCCCAAGCCGACCTCGCTCAGCAGAGCCCTCGCGTCCGTCACCAGCTCCGCTTCCCGTCGGCCAAAACCGGGCAGGCGGAGGATGGCGGAGACCGGCATCGCTCGGGTGCGCAGGTGGAAACCGATGAGCACATTCTCCAGCACGGACAGCTCTCCAAAGAGGCGGATGTTCTGAAACGTTCGCCCCACACCAAGCGCGGCCACCTCGTGGGCGCCGCGTCCCGCGGTGTCCACGGACAAGATCTCGATCCGGCCTGCGTCCCGATGCACGAAACCGGACACGGCGTTGAACAGCGTCGTTTTCCCCGCGCCGTTGGGCCCGATCAGACCGTGAATGGAGCCGGCCCCCACCGCCAAGTCCATCGCCGACACCGCCGCGAGGCCGCCGAACCGGACGGTGACACCGGTCAGCCGAATCGCCGTTTCCGTCAGGCCGCCCCGCGCCATCCCCGAATGGACCACGAGAACTCTCGCCTGCCGAACAGGCCCCGGCGGAAGAAGAGCATGATGACGATCAGCAACGCGGAGAAGATCACCATCCGGAGGCCCGGGATCCCCTCAAATTCACGCCCTGCGATGGTGATCGGCTCTTCCACAACCCTCAGGAGTTCTGAGCCGCCCGCGAAGAGAAACGACCCCACCACGGCCCCCGTCATGCTCCCCAGCCCTCCCACCACAATAATGATGAGGAGGTTGAACGTGAAAAAGAAGTTGAACTGCTTCGGATCCACCGTGGTGAGCAAATGAGCCAGCAGAGCTCCCCCCACTCCCTGGAAGAAGGCGCTCACGACAAAGGCCGAGAGCTTGTACCGGAACACGTTGATCCCCGCGGCGCGCGCGGCCTGCTCGTCCTCCCGGATGGAGCGCCAGGCCCGGCCCACGGGCGAGCGCAGCAGGCCGGTGATCACCACCAGGGTCACGACGAGCCAGACAAACGCACCCGTCAAGGTCGTGTACGGGGGCAACCCCTTGAGCCCCAGGGCGCCATTGGTCAGCCCGATCGCGTTGGTCGCCACGATGCGCACGATCTCGCCAAAACCCAGCGTCACAATCGCGAGATAGTCTCCCCGCACGCGGAAAACGGGCAGGCCGACGAGCACGGCAAACGCCGCCGCCATCCCCCCCCCCGCGAGGAGAGCAGGCAGGAACGGGAGTTGGATGCGGTCGAACGGCGGGAGGATGGGCTCGAGAATAAACGTCATCGCCTTCTCCTCCGGCGAGAGGGTGAGGATGGCCGCCGTGTAAGCACCGATGGCCGCGAACGCGTTCGGCTGCAAAGAGAACTGGCCCGTGATGCCGTTGACGAGGTTGTAGCTCGTCGCGAGGACCGCGTAGATCGTCCCCACGGTGAGCACGTGGACGAGGTACGTCGCCTCCGTGCCGCTGAGCCGGTGCGAGAGATAGTAGAGGGCCGCGATCGAGACCACGGTGAAGGCGCGGGAGACGAACGCCCCGGAGCCCTTCTGAGATCTGAAATCTGAGATCTGAGCTTCCGCAGCAGGTGGGGTCACCCGACCACCCGAGACAGCGCCGGAGTCGCTCGAAGACGTCCGGCCCGGAGGGCCGGTCTCGGGTGGCCGGGTCACTCCGGCAGCTCCTCCCCCATGATGCCCGTCGGGCGCAGCAGGAGAATCGCGATGAGGATGAAGAAGGCGAGCGCGTCCCTGTAGCCCGACCAGTCCGGCAGGAAGGCCACGAACAGGACTTCGAGTCCTCCGAGGAGGAATCCTCCAAGAGCCGCCCCGGCCACGCTCCCGATCCCCCCGAGCACCGCCGCCACGAACGCCTTGATCCCCGGCAGCACGCCCATGAGTGGATTCACTTGGGCGAACTTGAGCGACCACATGATCCCGCCCACTGCGGCCAGAGCGGATCCCAGCCCAAACGTGAGCGAGATGACCCGGTTCGTGTCTACCCCCATGAGCTGGGCTGTCTCGCGATCACGCGAGATGGCACGCATCGCCATGCCCACCTTGCTGCGATAGACGATCCAGAACGTCACCCCGAGCGTCAGAGCCGTCACGCCCGGAATCCACAGGCTCAGGATCGGCACCGAGAGCGCCCCGAGCTGAACCACTCGATCGAGGTTGCCCACGTCAGGAAAGGCCAGCGGCCGGCCGCCGAACGCCACGATCCCGAAGTTCTCCAGAAACAGAGACGCCCCGATGGCGGTAATCAACAGCGAAAGCCGCGGCGCCGAGCGCAGCGGCCGGTAGGCCACGCGCTCCAAGGCCACGCCCGCCAGGGCCGTGAGAGCCACCGCGCCTGCAAAAGCCAGCGGCCACGGGAGGGGAACCGGCGAAAGGTGCATGCCCGTCAGGAGAAACAGCGCAAGGTACGCCCCCAGCATCAACACGTCCCCGTGGGCGAAGTTGATCAGCCGCAACACGCCGTACACGAGCGTGTAGCCGATCGCCACCAGGGCGTACAAACTGCCCAGGGAGAGGAGGTTGATCAGTTGCTGAAGGATGAGATCCATGTCGAAGCGGTCAGCATACCGCTTTTATCGCTCAGCCTGCGAGAGAAACACCCCGTCCGCTTCGTCTTGCTGAGAGATGACAGCCGAAAGCTTCCCGGCCGGTCTCAGGGATTCACCGTGGCCACGTAGACGAACTCGCCGTTCTTGACCGTCCGGATGACCGCGCTCTTCAGCGTGTTGTGCTTCGCGTCCACGGTAATCACGCCCGAGACACCTTCGAAACCCTTGAGTTGCTCCAGGGCCGTCCGAATCTTCTCCGGCTCGGCCGAGCCGGCCTGCTCGATCGCCCCCGCCAGCATAAAGTAGGCGTCCGCGCCCAAGGCCCCCAGCCCGTCCGGCGCCGTCTGATGCTTCTTTCGGAAGGCCTTGACGTACGCATCCCCCAGAGCGGTGGTCGCCGACTTCTCGTCAAAGTGGGTCGAGAAGTAGAGACCCTCGACCGCCGCACCACCGATCTGGACCAACTCGGGGGCCTCCGCTCCATCCCCCGCCAGGAACACCGACTTGAGGCCCAGACCCCGCGCCTGCTTCGCGATCTGCGCCGCCTCCTGATAGTAGCCCGTCACCACGATCACATCCGGCGGCTCGCTCTTGAGCAAAGTGAGCTGAGGCGAGAAATCCTGATCCCCTGTCTGGTACTTCAACTCCTGCGTGATCTTCCCCCCACGTTTCACGAACGTAGTCTTGAAGAACGACGCAAGCCCCACCGAATAGTCCTGCGCAATGTCTTTGAAGACCACCGCCGTCTTCGCCTCGAGGTGGTCCACCGCGAAATTCGCGATCACTTCGCCCTGGAACGAATCGATGAAACACGCCCGGAACACGTACCTCTTGCCCTGGGTCACCAACGGATTCGTGGACGAGGGCGAAATCTGGGGAACCTTCTTCGCTTCGGCCACGGACGCGATCGCCATCGAGCGCGAGGAGGCAACCTCGCCGAGGATCGCCACCACCTTGTCCCTCTGCACCACGCGCTGCGCGGCCACGGCCGCCTCGATCTTGTCGCTCTTGTCGTCCACCAATACCAGCTCGATCTCTCGATCGAGGACCTTGGGCTTCATCTCCTTCGCGACCTGCAAACCCGCCCAAGTCTGTTCCCCGAAGGCCGCCGTGTCCCCGGTCATCGAGAGCACGACCCCCACCTTGATCTTCTCCGGCGGCGTCGAGCCCGCCTCCTGCGCGAGCCCGAGCGCGAGGAGCGCGGCCATCGTCCAGCCCAGCATGCGTGCAGTCCTACCAAGCCCCTCCACCGGCGTCAAGTTGTGGAGCCCCGAGTGCCCGTGCTATGAAGACGGGCGGGAGACGCGGCGCGCCCGAGGCAAAAGGAGTGGCGGGCCACCCGCTGCAGACGAGAATGATCGACTACGAGAAGGAGCTCAACGACCGGCAGCTCGAGGCCGTGCGGCACGTCGAGGGCCCCCTCCTCATTCTGGCCGGCGCCGGCAGCGGCAAGACGCGCGTTCTCATCTACCGCCTCGCCCACCTGCTCCAGGACCACGGCGTCCCCGCGCGGAATGTCCTCGCCGTCACGTTCACCAACAAGGCCGCCGACGAGATGCGGCATCGCGTGGACACGATCCTCGGCCGCGAGGGGATCCCCACCGAGGGCCTGACCGTCGGCACGTTCCACGCGGTCTGCCTGCGTCTCCTGCGCCGCTACGGCGACCGCCTGGGCCTCACGCCCAACTTCCTCGTCTATGACGAGGATGACCAGGAGCGCGCCCTGCGGCACGCCCTCGAGCGCCTCGACCTCAGCACCGAAACCAACCCCACCCGGTTTTTCCAGTCCCGGATTCAACGCCTCAAGGACCGCGGTCTGGGACCGGATGGCGTGCGCGGCGACGATTTCTTCGCCGAGCGGCTCAGAAACGTCTTCCGCGTCTACGAGGAGCAACTCAAGGCGTCCGGCGCCCTCGATTTCGGCGACCTCCTCGTGAAAGCGCTCCATCTCCTGCGCGACCACGAGGACGTCCTCCAAGCCTGCCGCGACCGCTGGCGATTCGTCGAGGTGGACGAGTACCAGGACACCAACCGCGTCCAGTTCGAGTTCCTTCGCCTCCTGGCGGGGGAGAACGGGAACCTCTGCGTGGTGGGGGACGACGACCAGTCCATTTACCGATGGCGCGGGGCGGAATTGAAGAACATCCTCGAATTCGAGAAACACTTCGCGCCCTGCCGCGTGGTCAAGCTCGAACAGAACTATCGTTCCACGCAGCGAATCCTCGACGCGGCCTCGGCGGTGGTCCGCCGGAATGCCGGCCGCAAAGGGAAGGAGCTGTGGACCGAGAACCGCGCGGGCGACTCGCTCACGCTCCTCGTGGCCGAGAACGAGGCCGAAGAAGCGGACCTCGTCTGCACCGAGATCCGGCGCCTCGCCCGCAAGGGCGTGCGGGCGAGCGAGGTCGCCATCTTCTATCGGACGAACGCCCAGTCCCGCGTGTTCGAGGAAACGCTCACGCAATGGGAGATCGACTACCAAGTGGTCGGGAGCCTGCGGTTCTACGAGCGCAAGGAGGTGAAGGACATTCTGGGGTTCCTCCGGTGGTGCGTGAATCCTGGCGACCGCGTGAGCTTCGTCCGCCTCGTCGAGGCCGTGCCGTGGGGTATCGGGAACGCCACCGTCGCCCGACTGGATGGGATCCGCGACGAGCGCCAAGGGGACTACTACCAAGCCCTTGAGGCCTTTGAGGGGAACGGCCAAGCGGGTCGCCTGCGCTCGGCGGCGGCGCGTCTGCGCGAATTCCTGGGCCGGATGCGGGAAGAACGCGAGCGGCTCGGGCCCACGGGCTTCCCCGACCTCGCTACCTTCGTCATCAAGGAATCCGGCTACCTCGATGTCCTGGCCGCCCACCACAAGGAAGACGCCGAGACCCGCCGCGAGAACCTGCGCCAACTCGTGACCGGCATGACCGATCACGTCGCGCGGCGGCCTGAATCAACGCTCGAAGACTACCTCTCCCACGTCACGCTCATGACTCGGGCGGACGACTTCGCGGACGGCATCGAGAAGGCCACGCTCATGACCCTCCACTGCGCTAAAGGGCTGGAGTTCAGGGTCGTCTTCGTGGCGGGGCTCGAAGAGGAGTTGTTCCCTCTCATCCGGCGCGATGGCGATCCCCCGGACATTGAGGAGGAGCGCCGGTTGTTCTACGTGGGGATGACGCGCGCGAAGGAAAGGCTCTACCTCAGTTTTGCCCGCACCCGCCAGCTCTTTGGGCGGACGCGGTACAAGAACCCCTCGCGGTTCCTGGCGGAACTCCCCCAAGGCCTTGTCGAAGTTCGCCGAACGGACCGGTAGAGCCGCAGCAGGAGTGACTTGAAGGTCACTCCCCGCTTCAGGGGAGCCCTAAGGCTCCCCTACGAAGAGGACGACGCGCTATTCCATAACATATGCTATCCAAGTGATAAACAATACACGCGTGACATCCATCACAAAACCTAAAGTAAACCTAAAGTTTCTTCTCAAGTTGCCGATGAAGTTCCTAATGGTAGTTGCATCCCATCTCAAACGGTGGTACACATTATCGAGCACGTGTGGGTTAGGGGACTAAGGAGGTAACCGTGGCACTGCGTATCAATGACGACGCTCCCGGCATGCGGTCGATCTTCAATATCAACCGCTCTTTAGGGGCAGCTCAGGACAACATTTCGCGCCTCTCCTCCGGCAACCGGCTCAACCGGCCGGGTGTGGATCCGGGTGCGATTTCGATGGTGCAGCGGCTCACCGCCGATGTCGCCTCGCAGTCACAGGCCCTCGAGAACATTAACCAAGCCGCCCCGCAGCTTCAGAACGCGGATTCCGGCCTCAATGCGCAGCAGGACATTCTCATTCAGCAGCGCACTCTCGCTCTCCAGGCCGCCAACGGCACGACCGACCCCGCCGCGCGGCAGGCGCTCAACAACGAGTTTCAGCAATTCAATCAAGAGATCGACCGCATCGCCGAGACGACTGACGTGGGGCAAACCGATCTCGCGACGGGCGGCACGGTCGAGGTCCAAGCCGGCACCACCGCGGGGGCAGAGAGCCAAGTCGCGGTGGACATCCCTCAATCCACCGCCGCCACGCTGGGGACCGACACGCTGGACATCAGCACACAGGGGGGCGCGCAGGCCGCGCTGGCGCAGATTGACACTGCGCTGACAACGACCAGTCAGAACCGGGCCGACATCGGCGCGGGGATGAACCGGCTCGAGACGGCCGCGCGGAACACGCAGACCCAGTTCGTCAACACCAGCGCCTCGCGCAGCGCGATGGCGGACACGGACTTCGCCGCCGAGGTGTCCCGTCTCACGCGCAACCAGATCGTGGGTCAGGCCGGCGTGGCCACCCTCGCCCAGTTCAACGCGCTGCGTGGCAGCGCGCTGCGTCTGTTCGGGTAGGCCACTCCACAGCGCACAGGCTCCGGTTGACACGCGCCGCCCTCGGCGCATGATGGGGACGTGCGCGCGACTCAGTTTCTTTCCTCTCCCCCCACGGCCACGCGCAACCGACCGGTCATCTTCGCCTGGGGCGACGATTTCTACCTATTCCGCAAGAGCCTCGAACGCCTGAGAGCCAACTTCCGCCCGGACGACGCGCCGCTCGTCCAGCACGTCAAGTCCGATTTCTCCCTCCCGCGCCTCCTCGCCCACCTCGGGAACACGGGGCTCTTCGCGGTGCGGCGCATGGCCATCCTGTATGGAGCCGAGTCCCTCGGGAAGGCGGACCGGACGGCCTTGGCCTCCTTCTCGGAGACAGCCACGGACACCACCCTGCTGCTCCTCCGGGCGGAGTATGAGAGGGAAAAAGACTTCGAATGGGTGAAGGCCGCGCGGGGTTTCGAGGTGCTCGACTGCCGATCCCTTCGCGGCGAGGAGCTGCGCCTCTGGGCGGGCCGCGTGCTCGAAGAGCACGGCGTGCGGCTCACCCCCGCGGCCGCCACCTGGCTGCTCGATCACACCGGGACCTCGCTGGCCGACCTCGAACAGGCCGCTCGGCGCATCGCCTGGGTCTATCCCGATCGGCGCGCACCGCTGTCGCCCGAGGAGATCCGCGACAGCGTGGCGGACACGGCCGAGCGCACGTCCTTCGCGCTCGCCGACGCCGCGTGGGCCTCGGACGCGCCCGCGGCCTGGCTCGCCCTCGAGCGGGTCCTCGAGCTCGGGGACGATGTCCCCTGGGTGCTCGGCGGCATCTCCTTCGCGATCCGGCGCAGGGTGTCGCCGGGGGAGACTCGCTTCGGACCGCCTCGACGCAGCGTGCCAGGGACCGGCCGCACAGAGGCCGACCGCGCCCTCGCGATGCTCTCCGTCCTCTCCGAAACCGACGTCCTTGCCAAGAGCGCCCACGTCCCTGACCCAAGCCTGATGCGCCAAGCCCTGCTGAAATTGCTGGCGCTCAGGATGCCGAAGTAGTCGAAACCGAGCCCGGCTCTCCTACGGAGAAATCACGAGCGTGGGCAGATCCGCCCATGCGCCACCGACGCGGAAATGCCAGCACGACAGAGATTCATTTTTCAATTGTTTTCCGCACAGGCGCTGGCTCGGTGAGTCGAGGACGATCTCAGTCCGCCCGACCGCTGGTGCGGCGACGCACCTCTAGCCCCCTTTATTCATGAACTCGGCGAGGCCAAGGAGGCGGGGGCCAGCCCCGCCCCACGCTTCCTGCGTTGGGGCCGCCCCTTGGGGCGAATAATTCATGCATTTCATCAAAGGAGACGGTACGACCCTGAAAATACACTCTGCAGGTCTCCGCTCCTCGTGCATGAATTGTTCGGGCTAGCGGATGACCGCGGAAAAGCCGGTCAGTGGTCTTCCCGTCCCCTCCCAGTTCGGATCGTAGACCGGGAAGAGCATGAACCGGTTCCAGAGGGATCCCCCGCTCAGACTCGACCGACGCCGCGCCGGGACGGAGGAGTTGTGCTTGGCCGGTTTGGTGACGCCGGCAACGATGGCCCCGGCCGCCAGCCCTGCCGCACTGCCAATCGAGGTGGCGGCCGCCACCGGTCGAGCCCGCACCGTCGCGATTCCCGCCGCCACGCTCCCCAGCGCGGCCCCAGCCAAACCGCCAAGGTTCACGTTTTCCAAGGTCCGAACCGCCCCCTCGCTCGTTCCCAGGGCCGCGGAGGCCGCCGCGAGCCCCATGTCACTCCCAATCAGGCACAGCGTGGTGATGTTCTGAGCAGACTGCCGATCTGCGAATCCGCCCCAGAAAGGGATCCATGCCCCCCAGAATCCCCCGCTCACGGCCAGCGCCGTCTTCACGGGCGGCACGTCGAGTTTGCGCGCAGCTCCCATCGAAATCAATCCGGCCGTGGAGGTTCCCACGAGCGCTGCGCCCGCTACGCGGTTGTCCCTGGCGTCCGCGGCCACGCTGGAGCCGATCCCCTGCCAGAAGCCCCAGGCCGTCCCTGCGAGAATCAGGGTAGTATCGTCGTCCGTGTACTGCATGCGTGGTGCAAGAGGAATGGCCGAGAGGAGTCCCACCCCGCTCGCGCCCAGCATCGCGGCCTTGATCGTCCGTGAATCGTTGTTGTCCGCCAGGAGCGGGATGCCCGCGCCCAGCATCTTGCCGTATGCGCCAAGCCCGAAGGCGACCCCTACGGCCTCGGGTGCCGGGTCCCGCGATCCCGAGAGGGCAGCGGAAACACCGAACGCGGCGGGCACACCCCCCAGCATGCTGGCCGAGATCGTTCGCCCCTCTGGATGCTTTTGCACCGCTCCCGGGCCGAATGCACCGAGCCAGGCCGCCTCGAACATCAGCAGATTCGTCAGCGCAACGTCCCCTTGAGAGTAGGCAAGGTGGGGCGAAACGAGAACGCCGACTCCCCGACCCAGCAGCCCGCCTGCGGCGAGCGTGCCGAAGATCAACCGCGAGTCGTCTGCCTCGGTTGCTACCAAGTAGGATCCCACCAACGAGGTCCCCATCAGGCCGCTCAGGTTAGCGAATGTCACATCGCCGCCGTCCGGATCGCGCTTGGCCGTATTGACGCCCCAGGCCAGGCCGAGCGATTGCCCCAGCAGCCCGCTGGCAAGACCCGCGCGGGAATCGTCGATGTCCGCCGCAGCGGCAAAGGCGAGACCGGACCAAAGCCCCCACAGCTCGTCGGACAGCACAGCCCCTGCCTGCGCCGGCGTAACGAAACGGTCCTGGAAATACATCGCCGTTCCCAAGCCGCCGAGCGCGAGGCCGGTGCCGGCGCCGATCGTGCTGCTGGTTGGGTTCTCGTTCAACCACCCGAGCGTCATGAGCGACCACCCTCCCCAGAGGCTGCCGGCGGCGATGGCGAGGGGTCTCCCGCCACCTCTCCGGCAGCGCCGGCCCGACTCGCACTCCTCAGAACCGGCAGTGACGGGCGGGGGCGCCGCGGCGAAATATTGCTGCAAGAGGACCACGGCCCGTTCGCGAACGGCCAGCGGTTGGAACAGGGCCTGTGAGGCCATGCCGATCGCCTCGCGGGCACGATCTGTTCGGTGGCGCGCCAGCGACTCGGCGGCGGCCAGCTTGATCTCGGTGTTCTCCCCCACGTCCTCCAGAAGCGTGACGAGTGCCTCGGTCGATTCCGGCGTCGGGAAGCTCGCGAGAGATTCGGCCGCTGCGAGCCGCACCTCGGCCCGATCGTCCTCGGTTACATAGATCAGGAATGGAAGGGCATCCGCCCCGGCCGCCCGAGCCATGCTCCGACAGGCTTGGGCTCTTTCGACCGGCGACTTCGTCCGATCGAAGAGGACTCGCGCCTCAGGCCACGAGCGGGAGGCCGCCTCGGGGGGAAACTCCGAGGCCTGCGCTCGGGTGAAGAAGCAGAACGCGAGTAGAAGGGAGAACACCACCCTGCCCCCGCCCCGGTGGTTTCCTCCGGGCCGGCTCGCAGCTGCACCTGGGATGGCGCCCTGCAGGGGGCCGGGATCAGGCGGAGGCAGAAAGGAAGGCGTTCACGCGCTTGGTGAGGCGTGAAACGCGACGGCTGGCCTCGTTCCTGTGGATCACGCCGCGGCTGGCGGTGTGATGGATGCGCGAAACAACCTCTGGAAGGAGTTCGCGCACCTTCGCCGCGTCCTTCTCTTCGATCGCACGCACGATCCCCTTGATCGAACGCGCCATCGCGGAGAGGTGGTAGAGGTTGCGCGCGTGCCGCCGGGCGGACTTGCGCTGCTCCTTGATGGGCGAGGCATGCCGTGCCATGGGGGCGTCTTCTACTCCAGTTCAGCGGCAATTGCAACCATGGCGTAGGAGGACGGGAACCGCGAGCCGGAAGCCGATCCAGCAAAGCTAATCCGGTGAAGCCGTCCTCTCCTCTGCTCTCGGCTCACCGCCAGAGGGAGGACTCGCGGCTCGCGACCTACCGTCCGTGGCACTTCTTGAATTTCTGGCCGCTGCCGCAGGGGCAGGGATCGTTGCGGCCCACCTTGGGGGCGTCGCGCTTGACCGGCGCCACCTTGCGGGGCGGTCCCGGCGGCCGCATCGGTCGGCCCATCAGCGGCAGAGGACGAGGCCCAACGGACAACGGCACCGGACCCGGCGGATCGGCCGACACGCCACCGCCAGAATCGGGGTGCGACTCCACGGTCTGCGCCGGCCGGGCCACCGGCGCGTGCAGGTGCAGAACCTCCTTCTCCGGCATCCGCACCTGAACCTTGAACAGCTTCTCCATCGAGTCGAGCGCAAAGCTCTCCATCATCCCTTCGAACAGCTCGAACGCCTCCCGCTGGTACTCGCGCAGCGGGTCCTTCTGCCCGTAGCCCCTCAGCCCAATGCCGTCCTTCAGATGGTCCATGCTGAGGAGATGGTCTTTCCAGAGCTGATTGAGCGTGTTGAGCAGGATGAACCGCTCGATCTGGCGCAGCACGGGACTGCCCAGCTCCTGTTCGCGTTCGCCGTAGCGCGACTTCACCAGATCGAGGATCTCCGCATTCACCGCCTCCTGCCCTTGGAGCTCATCGAAGGCGACCCGCGAGTCCGCGGCCACGGTGAAGTGTTTGAGGAGGCCCATCTTGAGACCGTCCACATTCCACAGGTCACGCCCGCCCTTCGCAGGGATGTGGCGCGTGACGAGGATGTCCGTTGCGTCGCCGGCGAGCCTCTCCACTTCCTCTTTGAGCTCGGTCTGATCGAGGAGTTTGCGCCGGTAGGAGTAGACGACCTCGCGCTGCTTGTTCATCACGTCGTCGTATTCGAGGAGGTGTTTGCGGATGTCGAAGTTGTGGGCCTCGACTTTCTTCTGGGCGTTGGCGATGGCGCGCGTGACCCAGGGGTGTTCGATCGGCTCGTCGTCCGGAAGGCCGAACCGCTCCATGATGCTCCGGACGCGATCGGAGGCGAAGATCCGCATGAGATCGTCTTCGAGCGAGAGGTAGAAGCGCGACGAGCCGGGGTCCCCCTGTCGGCCGGACCGGCCGCGGAGCTGGTTGTCGATCCGGCGGGCCTCGTGGCGCTCTGTCCCGAGGATGTGGAGGCCTCCCGCCGAGACGACCTCCTCCCGCTCCTTCGCACACTGCTCCTTGAAGCGTGACACCACCTCTTCGCGTTCCTCGGGCGTCGCGTTGGGCTTCATCACGGCAGCCGCGAGCATCTCCGCGTTGCCGCCCAGCACGATGTCCGTCCCACGACCGGCCATGTTGGTGGAAATCGTCACGGCCGCTTTGCGCCCCGCCTGCGCGACAATCTCCGCCTCGCGCTCGTGGTGCTTGGCGTTGAGGACGTTGTGCTTGATCCCGTCCCGCCGAAGCATCCCCGAGAGGAGTTCGGACTTCTCGATCGAGATCGTGCCCACCAGCACCGGCTGGCCGTGGCCATGCACATCCTTGATCTCTTCCACAATCGCCGCGAACTTCCCCTTCTCGTTCTTGTAGACGACGTCCGCGTAGTCCGCGCGGACCATCGGACGATGCGTGGGGATGACCACGACCTCGAGTTTGTAGATCTCCTCGAACTCGCCCGCCTCCGTGGCCGCCGTGCCGGTCATCCCGGCCAGCTTGTCGTACATCCGGAAGTAGTTCTGGAAGGTGATCGTGGCGAGCGTCTGGTTCTCGCGCTCGATCTTGAGCCCCTCCTTGGCCTCCACGCCCTGGTGGAGACCGTCGCTCCACCTCCGGCCCGGCATGAGACGCCCGGTGAACTCATCCACGATGATGACCTTGCCTTCCTTGACCACGTAGTCCACATCCACCTTGAACAGTTCGTGAGCCTTGAGGGCTTGGTCCACGTGGTGGACGAGGTCAATGTGCGCGGGGTCGTACATGTTCTGCACGCCGAGGAGCTTTTCGACTTTCGCGATGCCTTCCTCGGTGAGCATGACGGAGCGGGCCTTCTCGTCCACCGTGAAGTCGCCGGTGTAGGTCTTGGAACCATCCGGGTGCTTCGTCTCCTCGCCCTTCTCGAGCCTCGGGATGATCCGGTTGATGACGTAGTACTTCTCCGTGCTCTCCTCGGCCGGGCCTGAGATGATGAGGGGCGTGCGGGCCTCGTCAACGAGGATGGAGTCCACCTCGTCCACAATGGCGTAGTTCAGCTCGCGCTGAACGTATTCCTCGAGGGAGAATTTCATGTTGTCGCGCAGGTAATCGAAGCCGAATTCGTTGTTCGTGCCGTAGGTAACGTCCGCCGCGTAGGCCTCCCTGCGGGTGCAACGAACGAGCTTGACGCCGAATTTCCCGACCTTGGGCTCCCACTGGAGGCGGAAGGAGGCCTCGTGCTGGATCACACCGACCTCGAGGCCGAGCGCGAGGTAGATCGGGCCCATCCACGTGGCGTCACGTCGCGCCAGGTAGTCGTTCACGGTCACCAAGTGGGCGCCGTGGCCCGTCATGGCGTTGAGGACGAGCGGCAGCGTGGCGACAAGCGTTTTGCCTTCGCCCGTTTTCATTTCGGCGATCTTGCCTTGGTGCAGGACCATTCCGCCGATGAGCTGTACGTCGAAGTGCCTGAGCCCAATCGTGCGCCGCGAGACCTCGCGCACGGTCGCGAAAACCTCCGGGAGCAATTCATCCAAGTCATCTCCCTTTTCGGTCCGCTCGCGGAACTTGCGTGTCTGCGCCGCGATCGCCTCATCGTTGAGCCGCTCCATCTCCGGCTCGAGGGCGGTGATCTCGTCCGCAAGCGGGCGCAGTCCCCGGACAATGCGCTCGGTCTTGGTCTTGAAGATCTTTTCGAGGATCAGGCGGATCATCGGAGCGGCGTCATTCTACGGCACGTTCGGCGCGGATGCCAAGGCGCGACCTGCGGGTCCGCGCCGGCAGGGATACGCGCGATCTACAGCGTGCGACCGGCCGCTTCGGCGAACCGGCGCAGCTCCCCCATGAGCGTCGCGAATTTCTCGGGCTTGAGGGACTGACCGCCGTCGCTGAGCGCTTTCTCGGGCTGGTTGTGGACTTCGATAATGAGGCCGTCCGCCCCGCAGGCCACGGCGGCCTTGGCCATCGGCGCCACCCATCTCCAGTACCCCGTGCCGTGGCTCGGATCCACGATGATCGGCAGGTGGGTCTTGGAGGCGAGGACGGGGACGGCGTTGAGATCGAGCGTGTTGCGTGTGGCCGTCTCGAACGTTCGAATGCCGCGCTCGCAAAGGATCACGTTCTCGTTGCCCCCGGCGAGGATGTACTCCGCGCAGAGGAGGAATTCCTGGATGGTCGTGGAAAGGCCCCGCTTCAGAAGGACCGGGCGTTTGACCTTGCCGAGCGCCTTGAGGAGAGCGAAGTTTTGGACGTTGCGCGCGCCCACCTGGATGACGTCCGAGTACTCCTCGAAAAGATGGACGTCCGTCGGGCTCATGATCTCGGTCACGATGGGGAGGCCCGTGCGCTCGCGGGCCTCGACCAGCAATTTGAGCCCCTCCTCCTCGAGGCCCTGGAAGGCAAAGGGGGAGGTTCGGGGCTTGTAGGCCCCCCCCCGGAGGAACTGCGCGCCGGCCTCCTTGACCCGGGTCGCCACCTCGATGATCTGCTCGCGGCTCTCCACCGAGCAGGGTCCGGCAATCACCGAGATGCGCTGCCCTCCCACCTCGATGCCGTTCACGGACACGGCCGTGCGCTCGGGCTTGAACTCCTTGGAGGCGAGCTTGAAGGGCTCGAGGACAAGGATGACCTTCTCGACGCCTGGCTGCTGTTCGAGCGTTTCCTTGGCCATGCTCTTGCCGCGCTCGTCACCGACGGCAGCGATGACCGTCCTCTCGACGCCCTCGATCATGTGAGGCAGGTACCCCAACTCGATCACTTTCTCGCGCGCGGCTTGGATTTTGTCCCGCGAGCAACCCTTTTTCATCACCACAATCATGGGGACGCGTGCCTCCTAAGTTCGCAGATTGTATTCGTTCTCGCAGGGGGATTCAACCGGTCTTCCCGGGGTTACCCCAAAACTTGACGCTGTCCATGCCCGGCGTAGAATGAAATGAGAGCAGATCATGAGCAAGTACTTGTTGCAGGCGGAAAAGTTCCACAAGAAGGCGCTGGCTGAGTTCCTCAAAGCCAAGAGAAACGGACTGGAGGAGACGGACATCATCCAGGCGGCGGAGAAGGGATGGCTTGCGGCGCATCGGGCGACGAACGCGCTGCTGGAACGGCATGGGAAAAAGATCACGGCCGGAACGCAGCGGAAACAACAGGACTTGATCGATCTCGAGAGAGTATTCCCCGAGATCAAGAGGAGCGCCATCACCGACAAGTTCAACAGTTTCCACAGTAACTTGCACGTGGCTGCCGGCTGCATGGATTTTGTTTCAGCCAAGCTGATCGAGCGACACATCCGCGCGGTGGGCGAGTACATCCAAACCATTCGGCGGTTGACGGCGCGTGGGGGGTAAGAGGTCAGGCGAAGGATTTCGGCACGGTCGCGCGCACGGGATGCGTGAATCTGAGACTTGGCCTCACAGCCTCCGCACGTGCCCGGTCACGTTGGGAAGGTCACCGAGTTGGCCGAATTCCAAAGAAAGCATAGGCGTGCATGTCTGACCCCCGCACCCCCACTACGCGGCCCGCCCCGCAACGATCGCGATCTCGACGGGGTCGCCGGGGATGGAGATGACGAGGGGGCTCACCGTGCCCTACTGCGGTTCGCGCACCAGGCCCATCTGAACGAAGTGATGGTCGAACGCGAATACGCGCTGAACCCTGCGCTTCGCACACACCACCTGCGACGTGCAGTCCGTAAACGACCATTTCTTGTCCGCGCCGATCCGCTCAAGCACTTCCCACGCCTCCGCCTCATCCTCGTGGGACAGATGCACGACGTCCAGTACACGACTTCGTTCCATCGCAAGTACCCGCTCCCGAAAAGCCCGCACCTTCTTTGGCCCCACCTCGCGAAGGAGTAGCGTGTACGTTTCATCAAACACGTAGCAACTGGTGACCAGCCGGTCCTGCCCAGCCGCGACGCCGTCCCGGTACCGTGCGGCCGCTTGGTGATGGCCGTCCGCCGGATCCTCCAGGGCCACCCAGCCGGAGGTGTCGACGAAGATCACGGACGAGATTTCGGCCTCGCCCCTTTCGCCCGGCGACCATACAGGTAGTCGTCCGCGCGCAGAGACAGATCCCCCGGCCCCCGTCCCTCGGACGGGTCACATCCCATGGCCAGGAGGGCCTGCCGTCCCGTGTCACCCTCGGTCTCTTGAACTTCCCTCTCCATGAGCGCCCTGAGAACCTCGGAGGCCGTCTTCCCCCGCCGACGTGACAATCTCTTGAACCCCTTCCAAGTATCCTCCTCGATCCGGATCGTGATGGCGGTATCCTTCATGCCATGATGTTGATACAAATGCCGAGGCACGTCAATACATGCCCGCTTTCCCCCTCCGACCCGATCCTCGCAGGCTCCCCCGGGCCCTCTCTTCCGTGTGTATGCCGGGGACAAAATACCAAGAGCCTATCCTAAAACGTATCGCGGACCCCGCCGGAGCGGCAGAGCCTGAAGGCTCTGCTACAGGCGGGCCCGCTACGGACCGTTGGATTCTTCTCGTAGCGGAGCCTTCAGGCTCCGCGAAGGTCGCGCCAGGGCCGAGAGGGGTTTTCGGATAGGCTCCAGTTTCCCTCGCCTTCGGCACGAGGCGGCCCCTCGCGGCCGGCCCGGGCTTCCGTGTCAAGGCGAAAATCAGTAGACTGTCCCCGGAATACAAGAGATGAGGTGTCACGCATGGACCATCCTCTGCGCCCCCATCGCCCTGATCCACTCCGCCTGCAGCGGTGCGGAAACATCTCTTCTTTTTCCGCCGGGATTTATGTGGGGGGCGGCAACAGCCGCCTATCAGATTGAGGGGTACAACACTCACTCGGACCTCTGGGACTGGGAGGTGAAGTACGAACAGCGGTCGGGCGCGGCCGCCAATTCCTACGTTCTTTTCGATGAAGATGCCGAGTTGGTGAAGCGACTCGGCATGGGCGTCTATCGGTTTTCGATCGAATGGGCCCGCCTGGAGCCCCGCAACAATGAATGGAACGCCGAGGCGATCGAGCACTATCATGAAGTCCTCCGCTCCCTCCGGAGCCGGAACATTCGTCCGATGGTCACGCTGCATCATTTCACGAATCCCAAGTGGGTTTATGAGATCGATCCGAGCCCCTGGGAAAACGGCGAGGTCGTGAGAGAGTTCGAGGAGTACGTTCGACTGGCGGCCCGGGAGTACGGTTCCGAGGTGGATATGTGGATCCCCTTCAACGAACCCAACGTATACTCATTCGGCGCCTACGGCATCGGCCGCTTCCCTCCCGGACAGGTGGGTCTCCTGAACCCGACCGAGCGGTTGCTGCCGGTCATGCAGAACATGGTCGAAGCCCACGTGCAGGCGTACCGGATGCTGCACGAAGTGGATACGGCGGATGCGGACGGCGACGGGGTCGCCGCATGGGTGGGGGTGGGGCAAGCCGTGTCGGCGATCGAGCCCGCCGATCCCGACTCTGCGGCCGATCGCGCCGCGGTGGATCGCTATGCCCGCTTCTACGTCTGGCTCTTCCCGGACGCGATGGCGCGGGGAAACTTCGATTCCGATCTCCGGTTCGACGAGGCGATCGAGAGACCGGACTGGGCGGGGTCTCTGGATTTCCTCGGTTTGCAGTACTATTCGCGCCTGAAGGTCCGCGCACAGGAGGGGCTCCTCGACCCGCTCAATCTCCTGCCGTGTGCCTCCGAGGGGGCTCTGACACAGATCTTTGGCGTGCTCGGATGTCCGGCTCCGGACCTGCCGAAGACGGACATGGGCTGGGAGATCTATCCCGAGGGATTCTACGACGTCGTGAGGCAGGCGTGGGAGCGATACGCCCTTCCGGTGGTGGTGACGGAGAACGGGATCGCGGATCAGACGGGAGAGAAGCGCGCGCCGTTTATCGTACAACATCTGGCCCAGTTGCACCGAGCGATACGGGATGGAGCGGACGTTCGCGGCTACATGCACTGGTCGCTGCTCGACAATTACGAATGGGGCAGTTTTCGTCCGCGGTTCGGTCTGTACAGCGTGGATTACGAGAACGGATTCGCAAGAGAACTCACCGCTGGAGGGGCCGTGTATGGAGAGATTGTCGGGGCCAATGGGATTTCGTCGGACCTCCTGAACCGATTCGGCAGCGATGACTTCAGGTGAGGATAGGGAGGCCTACTTGAGTCTCAGGGGGTCACGAACGGCACAGCCGCCACCGTCATGGCGAAACCCGCCACGCCTCCGATTCCAACGGGAGTGGCGTATGGTCGGTGGCAGTAGCGGGTGCAACAGCCACAGTGGTAAAGTCCGCCCGTGGATGTGTTCGAGCGACTGGCGAAGATCGAGGAGGATCTGCGGGTCCTCGGGCGGGACTACGATCAGTACTTCGCCGGCGGACTCAAGACCGAACCCTTTGCGCTCCTCTCGCGGGTGGAGCGTGAGATTCAGACGCTCTCGGTTGACCCCACGCTGAACACCGCACAACGGTTCAAGCTCAACACGATCATGGCGCGGTTCCACGTGAACAAGACGCGCTGGCAGAAGATCCTGCGCCAGCGGGAACAGCTCGCCGACTAGCGGTTCCCGACCTGAAAATTCCGTCGCCCGGGGAAGAATCTTCCTTCGCCGAGTAAGTCTCGGGCGCGACCCGCGATAACGTCGCGCGTCTCCTGCACGATTCACACCGCGCCGCATGGAACGCCCTTTGCTCAAGCTAAACTGTAGTGTGAAGGTGTCCGATAAACCCTTATGAGGGAAATGAACCGCAACAGGTACGCAAGTGTCGGCTCCAAGGAGGGCGGAACCGGCAATGCTGCGGTGATCGTATCAAGGGGGTATCAAGATGCAATGGACTGCACGACTAGGGAGAGATGGGGCGTGGCTGGTTTTCTGTCTTTTTTCCGTCCACGTCGCCAACACAGGATGTGACCGTTTCGACGGGGCGGCGCCCAAAGAAGCCCCGCCAAAGTCTTCCGCCGACCTGATCCGACTCGACGTAACGATTCCGCTCTCCCCCGAAGCCGCCGCGGCCCTCCTTGCCGTGCAGGAGCAGGACGGTCTGGTGGCCGACGTGGATCTAAACGGGCGCCGAGCGGCCCAGGAGCTGCCGGGCCGCGTTGAGGCCGGCGTTCGCGCGGGCGTTCGCGCCGGGATCCGCATGGCAGGCGCACCCACGGTGAAGCAAGGCGTCCGTGTCGGCGTACGGGCCGGCGTCCGTCTCTCCTCCGGGCGCGGAGGCGGTTCCACCTCGCCCACCCCCGGCTCGAATGTTGTCCTCGACTCCCGTTCGGTCTCAACTGGCCGCGGTGCGGGCGGTCTGGGTCTCGGCCTGTACACGCCGCTCGAGACTCAGGATTCGTCCTCGCTCGTCGAAAGCCCACCTCTCCCCGCGCTCGAGGCCGACCCACCCGCGGGCGCCGACGAAATCGTTCATCACTTCAGCACGTCGTTCGAGCTGCCGACGAACCTCGCGTCCGACGGGGGCAATCGCTTCGACTTTCGCATCCGCACCGAACGCCACGCCGACCTGATCCTCGCTCAGGTGAGCACGCTGATCCGCGCCACGTGGCGCGATCTCCCTTCGGCCTCGGACGGCTCGGGACAGGGCAACACGTCGGATCGTGCCCGCCGGGCGCTCGAAATCTCCCCGGAGCCGCTCGAGTCCTACGAAGTGGACCTCCCCGACCAAGACGGCGATGGCGTGGCCTCGCTCGTGGAGGTCGCCACCCTCGTGACGGTCCCTCCCGAAAACGGGGGCCGGCCGCTGACCTTGGACGAGGCCGCCCAGGCGGCCCGAACGGCCGGCGGACCTCAAGTCACCCCCTCGCAGGTCAAGACCGCGTTCAGCCTTCTCGCCAAGGATCTCGACGTTCGGACTCGAGAGGACCTGAACCGGAGCGGCACGCCCGCCCCTGCAACGTGGCACCCTGTGCTCACCCAAGCCGATCTCACAGCACCCGAGGCCCGAATCTCCGTTGACGCGACAACGCTCGTCGAAGGGAGCACGGTATCCGCCACACTGGACTGCAACGAAGCCGCCTGCGCCTATCGCTGCGCGCTCGACGGCGCCGAACCTGAGCCCTGCCCCGCCACGCTGGCCCTCACGCTCGCCCCCGGCTCTCACATCCTCGAAGTCCGGGCGGTAGACCCCTTCGGCAACCGCAGCGCCGACCCAGCCACCGCCGAGATCGTCGTGGCTCCGGCGCCCTCATGCTCGAGCGCCGCCTGCGAGGAGTCTCCGACCTCCTCCGACGAGCCCCCCCCCCCGGAGCCGACCGTCGAGTTCGCGGAACACCCGCCCCTGCTCTCGGCCGACCCGAGCGCGCGTTTCCATCTGACTTCGGCTGCGCCCTCCGCGCGATTCGCCTGCCGGCTCGATACGGGCCGACCCTTCGCGTGCCCCTCAACGTTCGAGATCAAGAACCTCGACGACGGGCCCCACACGTTGGCGGCCGGCGCATCCGCCGACGCGGCTCCCAATCTCTTCTCGTGGATTGTGGATCAGACCCCGCCGGATGCGGGTCGGGCCGGTCACGCCACCACCGATGGGACCGCCTACCATGCCTCCGCAACCGTCTTCCCCGCCACCTGGACGGGTTTCTCCGACGGCCAGAGCGGCGTCGTGGGATTCGAGGTGAACCTCGGCACGGGGAACGATTGCCCCGGCGATACCCATCCCGGCGTCAAGGTGGGCGACACGGATCATGCCCTCCTCACCAATCTCTCCCTCGCGGATGGGCGGAAGTACTATTTCTGCGTCCGGGCCGTGGACCGGGCCGGGAACGCGAGCGCCTGGGCCGTGTCCTCCGGCACCGTCGTGGATCTTCGCCCACCCGTCTCCGTGCCCCGAGCGCCCGCCAACGGTGCAAAGGTGGCGGCGGTCGGTCCGATCGGAGCAATCGCCGACGACACGTTGAGCGGCGTGCAGGAGGTCCGGGTCTCCATACAACGCGAGTCCGACCAGAAGTACTGGTCCGGCGGGTGGGTGGATCAGGAGTCCTGGCTGCCCGTGCAAAAAGAGGAAACGCTGTCCGATGCGGAACTCCCGGCCTGGATGATGGGCGAGTCCTACACCGTGCGGACCTTCGCCATCGACCGCGCCGGAAACGTGGAACCACTCAGCGCGCAGACGAAGTTCGTGTATGACACCGCGCCGCCCCTCTTCGAAGGGCTCGCGGGAGCTTTCGCCGTGGGCGACTCGGTCATCCTGAGCTGGACGCCCGCCCTCGACAACGTGAGCGCCCCTTCGGACATGGTCTACCAGATCTGCCAATCCTCCACGGCCGCCGGGTGCGCGGCATTCACCTCCACCCAGGTGAGCGCGGCCGGGGCATCCAGTCAGGTCGTCGCAAACGTGCCCGCGGGACCGGGCTACTTCGTGGTCCGCGCCCAGGACGAGGCGGGCAACTCCGATCCCAACCTGATCGTGCGTTCGGACGTCGCCGGGTTCGACGTGTGGGCCGGGCGCGCGCCGATGCCGACGCCCCGCACGACCGCTGGGGGGGCCGTTTCGGGGCTTGAACTGTACATCGTCGGCGGATATTCCGGCGGAGCGGTGCTCAACACCGTCGAAAGCTATAACCCGCTCCTCGACCGGTGGGTCGCCCGCCAGCCGATGCCGACCCCGCGCGAGGGGCCCGCCGTGGCCAAAGTGGACGAGCGGGTCTACGTGATCGGCGGGAGCAACGGCTCGGCCTTGAACGTGGTGGAGGTCTACGACCCGCAGGCGGGCACGTGGACCACGCGAGCCGCCATGCCGACGCCCCGATCCCACGCCGCGGCCTGTGCGCTCGGCGGCAAGATCATTGTAGCCGGAGGTTGGAACGGAAGCGCCCTCGCTCAAGTGGAAGTGTACGACCCTGCCTCGGACACGTGGGCTGCCCTTCCCCCCCTGCCCAGCCCGCGCTGGCAGGCGGCCGCAGTGGTCGCGAACGGCAGGGTCTACGTGCTGGGCGGGCGCTACGCCAGTGCGCTGAGCCTCGTGGATGAATACAACCCGTCCGGCAACTCCTGGGCGAGCCGCCCGCCCCTGCCGACCGCGCGATACGGCCTCGCAGCCGTTTCCCTCGGGAGTCGGATCATCGCGATGGGCGGCCGGGCCGAGCAGGCCAACGGCGTGGTCGAAGAGATCAATCTCGACGCGGCGACGCCCTGGGCCACGCGCAGCTCCATGCCGACGCCGCGCGCGTCATTCGTGGCCGTGCCCTACGCGGGCAGGATCCTCGCGGTAGGCGGCGCCGGCGCCGCACAAGTCCTGGGCGTGGTCGAGGCCTACTCGCCGCTGCCGTAGAGCCCGGCCGGGGCATCAAGACGCGTGCCGCCAGGTCCACCGCATAGGGCCATCGGACACGAAATCGTATCGGGAGCTTGAGCTGGAGCCTCCCTGGAGTCGCTCGGCCAGCCAAAGCTTGATGATGGTTTGGCGGGTCACGCCCAAGCGCCTCGCCTCCCGGTCAAGGGACTGCACCCTCCAGGTGGGGAAGTCCACTTTGACCCACTATTCCTGCCCGGGCCCGCGGGCCTTGGAACGGTCCAGAGCCTTAGCCATGTCCTCCCCTCGCTCAAAACGCCTGTCAAATTCCTTCGCTTTCATGGATCTCCATTCCCTCCTTTCGAGAGCGCCTCACGCGAATCAGGCGCACTTTTTCGCCGCGATACGAACGACGCCCCCTCCGAATTCGCCCAACGCGTGGACCGCGAGGCCCAGCGCCGCGGCTTCGACCAAGCCCCACGTCAGGCCGTCCTGGGCGACGGCGCGCCGTGGATCTGGAACGTGGCCGACGAACAATTCCCCGGCGCCGTCCAGATCGTCGATCTCTACCACGCCAAGGGGCACCTCTCGGACGTGGCCAAGGCCAACTACGGACCGGGCAGCCACGTGGGCGCCCAGTGGGCCGAGCAGCGACACGACGAACTGGACAAGGGTGAGATGGACGCCTTGCTGCAAGCCCTGCGCGTCCATGCCGACGCCACCGACGCGGCACGCCAGTGCCTGGACTACGTCACTCGCAACCGGAGCCGCATGCGCTACCCGGAGTTCCGCGCCCATGGCCTGTGCGTCTCCACCGGCGTCGTCGAAGCGGGCTGCAAGGTGGCCAGCGGAACGCGCCTCAAGCGCGCCGGGATGCACTGGACCGTCGCCGGGGCCGACGCCATCATCGCCCTGCGCTGCTGCAAGTTGAGCGGCCGGTTCGAAGACTTCTGGGGACGACGATCAGCGGCGGCGGTCGCCCGCCGCTGATGGGAGTATCTCACAAGTTTATCGTGCACCCCCACTGACTCCTGACTGACCAGCCAAGGACGATGCCGTTCCAAGGATGACTGACGGTACCTGGAGCGCCACGAAGGCTGCGGAGGGTGCGGTACCCGCCGCAACAAACCGAGCCGGATGCGAGGTAGAGGTACGGAAGGGTACTTTTGACACCTTCCCACTGATCTTCTACTCTCCGGCTTGCAATGGCCGAACGAGTGGAGCGACAGCAAGCCATATCGGAAATTCTAAGGAATCTTCACCAAACCAAAGCTAATGGGCTGAAGCAACTCTTCTGGACGGAGCTCAACTACAGCCAGGAAAACAGGCCGTTGAGCCCGCGTCCGTGGCCCGCGAGCGCCACGGAATCCCTGGATGATGATCCGGTTCTGTTCGCCACCGGCGGCGAGGAGGGCGCGTTCCACGTCGTCTACGCGCGACTGTCCGGCGATACCCTCTCCCGCGGAGCGGAACGCCCCATCGTCAACCAACTCCTGCGCGACCATCCTTACGCGCTGTTCGTCTTCTCGAACAAGAGCCAATCGGCCTGGCATCTCCTGAATGTGAAGTATGACGACGCCGTGGAAAAGCGGCGCCTAATCCGCCGCATCTCGATTCGGGCCGGCGAGGGATTGCGGACCGCGGCAGAGCGCATGGCCTTGCTGGACCTTCAAGCCGTAAGCCCGAACCTCGTCGGGCTTTCGCCGCTCGCGATTCAACAGCGCCACGACGATGCGTTCGATGTGGAAAAGGTCACCAAGGACTTCTATCGCGAAATCGCCGACTGGTACTTCTGGGCCATCGGGTGCGATCAGTTGTCCTACCCCCCGGACGTCCACCGGGACGACGAGAAAGCCCTTTTCCTGATCCGACTCCTCACCCGCCTGATCTTTTGCTGGTTCCTGCGGGAAAAGCGCAATCCGCGGACCGGGGAGGGCCTGATTCCTGACCCTATTTTCGATCCGCGTGGGATTGCCGGGTACCTGAAAAACCCTTCTCCGGATTCCTGCTCCTACTATACGGCCATCCTCCAGAACCTCTTCTTCGCCACGCTGAATACTGAGATGGACCCACCCGCCGAGGAGGACAAGACTGGGCGACCACCGGAGCGCCGATTCGCGAAGGGGGCCGGCGATCACATGATTCACACCTTTTGGCGGCATAAGGACGATCTGCGCGACCCCGACGCGCTGACCCGCCTTCTACGCGGAATTCCGTTCCTGAACGGGGGTCTGTTCGAGTGTCTCGATGAACGGGAAGAAAAGGGGAGGTCGCCCTATACGAAGGAATTTCGCGTGGACGGTTTCTCGACCGATCCCGAGAAGCAGCCGAGACTGCCCAATTTCCTCTTCTATGGGCCGGGTCGGACGGCGGATCTCTCCGGCCCGTACGGCGATTCGACCCGGCGTCGCCAGACCGTCACCCCCATTCTGGAGATCCTGCGCCGGTACAACTTCACTCTCACCGAAAACACACCCTTCGACCAGGAAGTGGCCCTCGATCCGGAACTGCTCGGGCACGTGTTCGAAAACCTCTTGGCCGCATACAACCCGGAAACGGAAACAGTAGCCCGCAATGCCACCGGCTCCTTCTACACCCCCCGAGTGGTGGTGGATTGGATGGTCGATCAGGCGATCACGGCGCGATTTGCCGGCGCCCTGAAGAATGGATCTCCCCTCGTGGGTGACCGGACGGAGAGAATTCGAAAACTCCTTTCATGGGAACACACGGATCACGATTTCAGCCCGCAGGAAACCGAAGTGCTGATCGACGCGATCGACAACCTCAAGGCTCTCGATCCCGCCTGCGGCTCCGGCGCTTTCCCCATGGGCCTGCTCCAGAAGCTGGTCCATGTCCTGAAAAAGCTGGACCCCGAGAACAAGGCGTGGCGGAAGCGTCAGGAGGACAAGGCGAGGCAAATCGAGAGCAGCCCGACCCGCGAGGAAGCGCTCAAGGCCGTCGAACGCGCGTTCGCCCGCGACAACGACGACTATGGCCGCAAGCTCTATCTCATCGAGAACTGCCTGTACGGCGTGGATATCCAACCCATCGCCGTCCAGATCGCCAAACTTCGGTTTTTCATCTCGCTCGTGGTGGATCAGGCCATCGATCCGAAGGAGGAGAACTACGGCATCCTCCCCCTGCCGAACCTGGAAACGAAGATTGTGGCGGCTAACACTCTCGTCGGGCTGAAGCGGGGTCAACTCACCCTCCGCACGGGAAACGTCGAACGTCTCGAACAGGAGCTCAAACAGATTCGGCACGATTACTTCACCGCGAGAATCTACAAGGAGAAGAAAAAGCTGCGGGCGCGGGACCGCGTCCTGTGCGGAGAGCTGGCCGAGGAGCTGGCGAAGTCCGGCGAGTTTACGACGCATGACGCCAAGCGGCTGGCCGAGTGGAATCCGTACAAGGCCAACGAGCCGGCCACCTTTTTCGATCCAACCTGGATGTTCGGCCTGACGTCCAACAAAACCGATGGAGTGTTCGATCTCGTCATCGGAAATCCTCCCTACGTTCGGCAGGAGGAACTCAAGAGCCGGATGGCCGTAGGGAGCGATGGGAAGGAGCGTCCGCTCAAGGACGTCCTGAAAGAGCAGTACGAATGTTACGTGGGCACGGCCGATCTCTACGTCTACTTCTTCGAACGGTCCCTGCAACTGCTACGAATGGGCGGGATTCTGAGCTTCATCACGAGCAACAAGTATTTCAGGGCGGCGTATGGGGAACCCCTCCGGAGGTATCTCGCGTATGCCACGCGGCCGGCGGCGGCCCTCGATTTCGGCGAGGCTCCCGTTTTCACCTCGATCGTTGAACCAGCCATCCTCGTGGCGGAGAAGACACGACACATCAGCAAGGCGGAAGCGAAGCTGCCGGACTCTCTGGATGCGTATCCGCCGCCGGGGGACTGGAAATCCCGCGTTCTCACGTGGGTGCCAGCCAAGGATGGTGCGGCACCCCGCCAAGAAGGTCGGCCAGGAAGGTCGACGAAAGTAAGCGGGGCGCCGGGACCGGACTTCAGGGAGTTTCCGGAGATCTTCGAGCAGAAGGCCCAGGCCCTGCCACAGCGGGAGTTGAAACCGGACGGGTGGCGATTTGAAAGTCCGCTCAAACTCCGCCTCCTCGAACGATTGAAGAAGACGGGCACTCCGCTGGGCAACTACGTGAAGGGGCGGTTCTATTACGGCATCAAGACCGGACTGAACGAGGCGTTTGTCGTGGACCGCGCCACGCGCGACCGCCTGATTGACGAGCACCCCTCATCGAAGGAAATCCTCAAACCCTTCCTCCGCGGCCGGGATGTGAAACGCTGGCGGTGCGAATTCGATGATCGGTATTTGATCAAGATTGAATCGTCGAAAAATGTGCATCACCCTTGGTCCGGGAAGCCGAAAAAGGAGGCCGAGAAAGTATTCGAAAAGACCTATCCGGCCGTTCACGGTTTTTTCGACGCAAAGAGGCAACCCCTCATCAAGCGATATGACCAAGGGGAATACTTCTGGGAACTAAGATCGTGCGCCTACTGGCGGGAATTCGAGCAGCCGAAGATTTTGTACCCGGACATCTACGATCATCAGAGCTTTGCCTGGGACAGTGAAGGCTTCTAGTCCGTGAATACGACCTATTTTATTCCTACCACTGAGAAATGGCTCGCCGGGCTTCTGAATTCTCCGTGCGTCGAGTGGTTCTATTCCCAAATCGCCAACCGAGTGCGTGGAGGCTACATGCGCGCCTTCTCCGACTACATGAAGCAGGTCCCTATTCCAACCCTCTCTCCGAACCAACAACAATCCTGCGAGCGGCTGACCGAAGCGTTGATCTGGCTTCATTCCCCCCGAGTATCGAAGAAGACGACCGAAGCGCCGGTCGGCATGATGCAGGCGTATTTCGAGCAATGGCTCAACGGCCTCGTGTACGAACTCTTCTTCCCCGCCGAGCTCCACGCCCGGAAACTGACCCTCTTCGATGAAACCGCCAAGCTGAACCTCCCGGACCTCGCAGAAATTCCGGAGGCGCAGAAACTCCCCCGCCTCCGGGAATCGTTCGAGTCCGCCTACGACACCAACTCCCCCCTCCGCGCCATGCTCTTCGACCTCCATTCCATTGAAGAAGTCCGCGTGATCGAGGAACGGACCGAATGAGCCGTGGGACGAATATCCGTAACGGGTATTTTATAAGTATTTGAATATACACGATATTATTTGAGATCTTGACAGCATTAATATATATGTTAATAATGCCGATTCTAGTGGTGGAAGTACAGCAGGAATCGGTGCGCCAAGGAGCGGGGCATGCCACTTCGGCAGGTCGCCTTCGGAAAACAGGGCACCGTAGCTGAATACGTACGAAGTGGTGGCCGATGTCCGGCGCGCGTTTTCTTGGACTGGTGCCAAAAGCCGATGCGGGACAAGTTTGACGATGCGTTCGTTGCCCTCGTGAGAATGGGAGCAAGTTACGTCAACCAAGAACGATTCTGGCTCTTACATGGGCATGGAAAACCCCTGTGGGAGTTCAAAGAACACCACCACAGACTCTACTGTGCCAGAGAGCAGGTTGGACCGGCTGTGAGGGTGATTCTTCTACATGGGTGGAAAAAACAGAAGGAAGGTGGGACCAAAGAATAGGACCAAGAAATTCGGAAAGCTTTGAACTTATACATAGAGTTTCAGCAAGAAGAAAAAATGATCGGAAAGGAGGAAGTATGGAGAAGACTAAGCCATTGAGTCGTTCCCCCGCTCTAACCCGCCGGGATCTGGAAAGGGCTGAGGGTGTGGCCATCGCCATGGCGCAGGCCACGATCCAAAATGCAATGGATGGCGCGAATATCACGAAGGCCGAGCTTGCCAGGAGACTTCGCAAGAAGCCTCCCTATATTACGCGCATGATGCAAAGCGATCACAATTTGACAATCAGAACGTTTTCCGGCGCACTCGCGGTATGCGGATTTGAGGTGGACTTCGAGTTGGCTCCGCTCGGTCAGAGCTGGTCGCTCGCACCGGTCCAACGTACCTTCTACCGATCACGACCTCAAGCAAGCGTGACGCCTCCCATTTTGGGGGGCGTTCCTACGTGGTCGGCAAGACCCGACTTCGCGGGAACGCTCCCCTTGGTTGGTTCGCTGGATTCGAGAGGAGATTAGCGTGGCCGAGGATATCGATCTAGGAACGGTTGCCAAGATTGCGCGACGAGCGCGTCTGCTGGACATACAACTCGCTTTACTACAGGCAACCACTCAATCACGGCCGGGGGGCGAACTTGTTCCAGCACATAAAGTGTCTTCCGTCCTGCTTGGTCGAAAGGACTCCGGCGCCGTCATTGCCTCCTCATTCGCATTCACGGTTACCGTTGGTCAGGCTCAAGTCGCTGAAGTCAGCATGACATTCCACTTGGTGTATGAATTCGAAGGCCAAGATCCTCTATCGGACGACGACATCGGCCATTTCGCCAGAGGGAACGGAACGTACCACGCATGGCCCTACATGAGGGAAATGTTGAGCAATCTCCTCCCGCGTATGGGCTTCCCCCCCTTTACCCTTCCCGTTCTTGTATTCGGACAGCCTCAGCGGCAAGCACCTCAATCTGAAACGAAACAGGATGGACCAAGGGACGATCAAACAGAGGTGAAGGAACCAACCGTATAAGCAGATTCCCGCCGAGGCAAGGGTGGTCCGCCTTTGAGTCAAGAGAAGAATCGAACGGGCGATCCCGTTCAGTAACTTGCATTTTAACCATCAATCGGCTAAATATCAGCCGTGATTCAGCGGCATATCTCGGGGAACTTGGACGAGTCTCTGGCGGACACCCCGGTGGCGCTCCTGACGGGCGCCCGGCAGACGGGCAAAACGACTCTCGCCATGGAGTGGGCCGGCCGAAGAAAGGCCCGGTACTTCACACTCGATGAAGCCGCAACCCTGGCGGGAGCCGCCTCCGACCCGCAAGGATTCATCGAAAATCTCGAACAGCCGGCGGTCATCGACGAGGTTCAAAAGGTTCCGGCCCTGCTTCCCGCCATCAAACTCCGAGTGGATCGCGATCGTCGGCCAGGAATGTTCCTTCTCACGGGTTCGGCCAACGTCCTCACGCTCCCGAAGGTGTCGGAATCGCTGGCAGGAAGGATGGAGATCCACAGGCTCTGGCCCCTCTCACAAGGCGAAATTCATGGCCGACACGAAGACTTCATTGCCACCGCGTTCTCCAAAAGGCCCCCGCGGGCCGTTTCGAACGGACTCATCCCCCTCGCACGGCCCATTACGGTGGGAGGCTACCCTGAAGTCCAAAAACGCAAGGGGAACCGCTCGGCAGCATGGTTCGGCTCATACATCAGCGCCCTTCTTCAACGCGACGTGCGGGACCTGGCGCACGTGGAACGCCTCACGTCCATCCCCAATCTTTTGACGCTCCTCGCCACCCGCTCGGCGTGCCTCCTCAACACTTCCGACCTCACGCGCGACGCGCGCATCGCCAACTCAACGCTCAAACGATACCTCAGCCTCCTGGAGATGATTTTCATCGCCTATCGCCTGCCCGCATGGTCGGTCAACCTCGGCAAACGTCTGGTCAAAGCGCCCAAGCTGATGCTGTGCGATACGGGCCTGGCCTGCCACTTGCTGGGCGCGGATGAGAACCGCTTGAACGGGGACGCGACCCTGAAGGGCAGGCTGACGGAAAACTTCATTTCGAATGAATTGCACAAGCAGGCCACCTGGTCCGCTGTGTCTGTCCGCATTTTCCACTTCCGTTCGGCGTCCGCGCAGGAAATCGATTTTATCCTGGAGGATACACGGGGGCGAGTTGTCGCCATCGAGGTGAAAGCCTCGCACACCGTCCGGCCCGAGGATTTCCATCCCATGAGGGCCTTGGCCGAATCGTTGAAGTCCCGTTTCATCCGGGGCATTCTTCTGCATGACGGCCGGCAGGTTATTCCCCATGGGGCAAATCTCTGGTCCGCGCCGTTTTCGTGTTTGTGGTCCGCCGGAGAATCCTGAACCATGCCCACCCACGACATCATCGACAACCGCAACGAGAAGCTGATCGATCATCTGAACAAAATCCTCGGTAGCTGCGAGCTGGCGCGATTTGCCGTCGGCTACCTGTTTTTGTCCGGACTGACCGGAGTCGCCAAGCGACTCCTCAAGATGAGAGAGCTCCGGCTGCTCATCGGAAATACTTCGAACAAGGAGACCGTCGAACTTCTTGCCGAGGGATACAAGCGGCTCGACCTGGCGGCGGAGGACCTCGACAAACAGGCGTATCCCAAACGGGCCGAGGCCGGAAAAATGGCCGACGCCACGGCGCAAAATCTCCGCAACGCCGTGGAGTGGATGGATCAGACGGATGAGGGAGAAGACTTGATCGGCGGATTGATCCGCATGATTCAAGAGAAACGCATGCAGGTCCGAGTGTACACCAAGGGCCGACTCCACTCCAAAGCCTATATCTGCGATTATGGGGAAGTCTTCGACAAGGGCGGAAAGGAAGTCGAACGGCACGAGGAGGGGATCGCCGTGGTCGGCTCCTCGAATCTGACGCTGGCCGGACTCACCCACAACACCGAGCTGAACGTGGTCGTTCAGGGGAATCAGAACCACCGGGAACTGGTCCGCTGGTTCGACGAACTCTGGAAGGAATCCCACGAGTTTGAAGAAGCCCTCATGACGGAACTCAGGGAATCCTGGGCGGCGGCGCAGGTCAAACCCTATGACATTTACATGAAGACGCTCTACGCGCTGGTGAAAGACAGGCTTGAGGGCGAGGAAGAGCAGGAACTGTTGTGGGACGACGATATCTTCCGCAGACTCGCGAATTTTCAGAAGGTGGCCGTGCGCCAAGCCGTTCAGATGATCCGCGACTACGGCGGCGCGTTTGTCGCGGACGTCGTCGGCCTTGGAAAAAGCTACATCGGGGCGGCGATAGTGAAGCACTTCGAACGGGCCGACCACGCCCGCCCGCTGGTTGTCTGTCCGGCCGCTCTAAAAGAAATGTGGGAACGTTACAACGAGGTTTACCAGCTAAACGCCCGAATCCTCTCCATGGGCCACCTCCGGGAGGACGAAAACGACGGAGTGGCAACCCTTTTGAAAGACTTCCAGTATAGGGACAGGGATTTCGTTCTCGTAGACGAGAGTCACAACTTGCGCCACCCCGATACCCAACGATACAAGGTCATGCAAAACTTTCTATCCACCGGCCGAAGGTGTTGCCTCCTGACCGCCACGCCCCGGAACAAGAGCGCATGGGACGTGTACCATCAGATCAAACTCTTTCACCAGGACGACCGGACCGATCTTCCGGTCGACCCGCCTCATCTCAAGGATTATTTCAAATTGATCGAGAAAGGGGAAAAGAAGCTGCCGGACGTGTTGTCACACATTCTCGTGCGCCGCACCCGGAATCACATCCTGCGGTGGTACGGATACGACGCCGAAACCCATCAGACGGTGGACGCGCAATCCTTCCAGGACTATACCGACGGAAAGCGTCGCGCGTACGTCCTGGTGGGCGGAAAGCATCAATTTTTCCCCCAACGGAAACTTGAAACCATCGAGTACAGCATCGAGGACACCTATCAAGGACTTTACAAGCGGCTCCGGAGCTACCTCGGCAAGGCGCGAAAGGCTGGGCCGATCAAGCCATCGCCGGGCGAACTGACGTATGCCCGATACGGCCTTTGGCATTATGTGCGGCCTGAGAGGCAGAAGCATGAACCCTACGCCCACCTTCACCGCGCCGGGGCAAACCTGCGCGGGCTCATTCGGGTCCTTTTGTTCAAACGTTTTGAGTCCAGCGTGCACGCCTTCCAGGAAACCCTCCGCCGACTCCTGAAAATTCATCACGCCTTCCTGATCGCCCTCGAACGTGGAGTCGTCCCGGCCGGGGAAGAGGCGCAGACCATCCTCTACGAGAGCGATGTTCTGGAAGAGGCCGACATGATGGATGCCCTGCACGAGGTCTCCGGTAGGTACGAGGGGAAGGACTTCGATACGGAGACACTGAAAGAGCACATCGAACACGACCGCCGAATCTTGAAGACGGTCCTGGATCTCGTCGAACCGATCACGCCGGACAAGGATTCGAAGTTGCAGACCCTGAAAGCTCGACTGGGGGAGAAACCGCTCCGGGGCGCGAAGCGGCTGATTTTCACTCAGTACGCCGATACGGCGAAGTATCTCCATGCCCATCTGAACCCGGGTGGGGAGCGTTCGGATACTGACGTGATCTATAGCGGAGAGAAGAGCAGGGAGCGCGTGGTGGGTCGGTTCGCTCCAAAGGCAAATCCGGAGTATCGCTTCCCCAAGGATGAAGACGAGCTCATGACCCTGATTGCGACGGACGTGCTCGCCGAAGGGCTGAACCTTCAGGATTGCGACCATATCATCAACTACGACCTTCACTGGAATCCCGTCCGATTGATCCAGCGTTTCGGCCGGATCGACCGCATCGGGTCCGACCACGACGCCATCCTGGCGTACAATTTCCTCCCGGAGATCGGGATCGAGAAACACCTCGGCTTGCATGAAAAGCTGCGCAATCGTATCCAGGAAATTCACGACACGATCGGCGAGGACTCCAAACTTCTCGACCAAACCGAGCGACTGAACCCCGAGGCGATGTATGCCATTTACGAATCGCAAGGAATGAGCGGAGGTGAACCGGACGTTGCGGAGAAATCCGAAGAAGACTTTCTCGATCTTAATGAAGCGGAGGAATTCCTGCGTCAACTCCGCAAGGAGAACCCTGCCGAATTCGAGCGGATCGCCGGCCTGCGCGACGGGATCCGCGCCGCCCGGGCGGCTGAACACAAGGGGCTATACGTTTTCTGTCAAGCCGGACGCTACCAACAACTGGTTCTGCTCGACGAAAGGGGCAAGGCGATTTCCCGTGACGTGCCGAGGGTGGTCGGAGCCGTGAAGTGTTCGCCCGACACCAAGCCCGTGAAACGTCCGGACGGTTACAACGAGGCCGTCATGACGGTTCAAAAGTCTTTCGCCGCGGATGTCAAACACCGGGAAGCGGAGAAACAATACAACTTCAACCTGACTCACGGTCAATTGTACGCTCTTCGAGAGTTGCGCATCCTCTACGAAGCCGCCTCTGAAGAGGACATCAAGAACGGCATCCATATTTTGGAGAGGACGTTCCGCGGAGTGCTGACGGGAGCCGTGAAGCGGGAACTGAACCAGTTGCGACGAAATGGAGTGCACGGCGAAGCGCTATACAAGAACCTCGTTCGAATCTACGATCAGCACAACCTTGTTGGTGCCTCGTCCCGGCGAAGCCTCGAATTGGAGGAACAGATAATTCCCAGGATCATCTGTAGTGAAAGTTTCGTCTGACGGCTCATCCGCTGACTCCTGACTGACCAGCCAAGGACGGCCATGGTCCATGCCGTGCCATCCTTGGCGCGGCGACATATCATGGCCCCATGCCGTCCGTGGCAAGGGGTGCGGTCCCCGCCGCAACAAGCCGAGCCGGATGCGAGGCAGAAGTACGGACGGGTACTTTCCCGGCATTTCTGGATAGGCCCGTGTCCGATGAGCATCCTTGAGTGTGGTGCAGGCGCCCTGATGACCGAGCAACGCCTCCATCGCTTCCAACGGTATCCCGTGGCACCCTGGCCGCCAAGGCGCTGCCATGGCCATACCCTACACAGGCCGCATCCTCGCCTTCGGCGGCACGGCTGAGGCACAGGTTTCGGGCGCCGTCGAAGCCTACTCGCTGCTGCGGCAGAGCCCGGCCGGGGAATCAGGCAGAGCGCGAACGCCTCCACCGAGGGGACCTCTCTGAAACTCCCTCGTGGATGATCTCCTTCAACAGCGTCTGGTAGGGTTTCCCCAACTTCCGCGCCATGGATTTGGCTCGGGAAAGGTCCGTCTCGCTCAACCGGATGGTGATGGGTCGGGTGCGCGGCTCCAAGATCTTCCAAGGCCCGCCCAGATCGTCAGGCCCATCCCCCCTTTCGATCTCCTTCGCCAGACAACTGAGACAGAACCACTTGAGGTCCTCGGCCTGGAAGAGAGGCGCTCTGCATTTCCCGCATGACTTCCTCACTGAACTCCCCCCATCGTCTTCACGTAGGCCTCCACGTGCCGTCTTCCCGCTGGATACGCCGTCAATGCGAAAACCGTCTCCTTGCGGACTCCCCACTTGAACACGACCACCAGGAACCGGCCCGACCTTGCATGCCCGATGCCTTTCCACGCCGACCCGCATGATTTCCGGATCGCCATTCGCGATTCGAAGACCTCCATGACCTCCTGCGTGCTGACATTCGGGTGGCGCCTCCGGAAATGGATCCGCCCGTCTTTCTCACGGGCGAACACAAACCTCACGGGAACACGCTGGCAGACGCGTATGGACGCGGCAATACATTCCTGCAGTCCTCAATCCGTTGACAAGACCGTGCATTCACTCCGTCTTTCCCGCGAAAGCGGGAATCCAGGACAAAGCTCAAGAAGATCTGGATTCCTGCTTCCGCAGGAATGACGAGCTCTCGTCACCCATGGGGTGTAAGCCGTCTCCTCGTCTCATCTTGGTTGGCGACGGACTACGGGCAGTCGGGAGTCGCGGCAAGAGAAACGCCGGGCGCCTATCTTTCAATCAGAACGCGGTCAATCTCCACCCCTTCGCGGTCAACGGCCCGGAGGGTGAGTTCCGAACCCTCCACGCGGCCGATCACGAAGTGGTAGGCCTTCGCGGCCGCGGCCTGAAGCGGATTCGTGCCGATCTCGACATCGTACAGACTCATCCCGCCGCCGCCGGTCACCACGTAGGTCACACCGCCCTCCTCCACGCCGGCCCGCTTGCCACCTAGAATCGGGTGCGAACGCTCGTAGAAGTGATCGTGACCGGCAAGGACGAGTTGGACCCCGTACCTTTCGAACAGTGGAACGAGTTTGAGGCCCAGGAGAGGATTGGGCTCGCGCGAAGGGTGCGAGGAATACGGCGGCTGATGAAGGGCGACAATTTTCCAGGGCTGTCGAGTGTCCCGCAAGTCGGCCTCGAGCCAGTGCTGCATGTCGTCTTCGGCCTCTTCGGCCGTCTCAAGAAGGGACATTTCCGAGTCCAGGGCGACATAGTGGATCGGGCCCCACTCCATAGAGTAATAACGCTCGCGGTCATGCTCCCGCCAGGCATTCTCCGGTAGAAAGAAGTTGTCAAGGTAGGGCTGGGCGAGATCCGTCCCGTAGTCGTGGTTCCCCGGTGTCGGAAAGAAGGGCAAGCCGGTCATCAACTCCTGATAGACCTCGAAGACGAATCGTTGGAATTGGTCGTGGGTACCCTTGGTGTAGGCGTTGTCCCCGGTCGTGAAGACGAGGTCCGCATCTCCGGCCCGCTCCAGCATGCGGTCTCGAATGCGCTCCTGATCCTTCGTCCCCCCCCCAAAATCCCCGATGGCGAAGAAGGTGACCGTCGCCTCGGGATCCGCGGGTGCCGTGCGGAAACGAAGCCCCGCCGCCACCTCGCGTTCGCCGTTCAGAACTCGGTAGCAGTAGTACGTGTCCGGCGAGAGCCCACCGAGGTGTGCGCTGTAGAGCGCCATGGATTTCTCTCCCGCCGGAATCTCCCGCGCCTGGGCCTCGCGCCGCGACCCAAGATCTCGACCAGTCCCGTATTCGATTGTGGAAACGTCCACGGCCGCGGACATGCCCCATGCGACGACGGCTCCCGTGGTGGTGACGGACTGGACGTACGGCCATCGCAGGAGGTCCGACTCGGATCCCGCCGGGACGCCCTGGCCACAGTCCGGCGGAGTGGGCCTCGAATAGCCCGATTCGTTTCCGCACCCGACCAGCAGGAGGGCGACCATGCCCAGCCATCGGGAGCGCGGGGCTCTCATCAGAACAATACTTTTCCAAGCGTAGCTTTCATGGCCCACGCCAGCGCCACCTTCTCCCCGAACCCGGCATCGAGACGTGGCGGCACGTACCACTCACCTGATTTGACCACAGCCGAGACGCGGCGAAGGTTGGCGAGATCCTCGGCCGGATTGCCGTCAAGGACGAGGAGGTCAGCTCGCTTCCCGGCCTCCAGTGTGCCGACGTCGCCATCAATCCCCAGCACCCTCGCGGAGCCGAACGTGGCCGAACGGAGGACGTCCGATTCATTCATCCCCGCGCGCATCATCCGCTCCATCTCCCAGTAGAGGCTTCCGTGCTGGTTGAAGCAGACAGCGGCATCGGTTCCCACACCGATCAACGCGCCCGCCCGATGGAGGCGGCGGAGGTTCTCGATCGAATCCCTGCCCTGCTGTTCCACAAGCGCCCGCGTCACGCCCGGGACGAGCCACGGCAATTCTTCCGGTGACGCCTCGACCTTTCGCTTGAACTCGAAGAGGCCCGGGAGGAGGGCGGGATCGAGTCGCTCGCGAACCCATGGCTGGTCGAGGAAGCCGGGCTCCAACGCTCGTTCCAGGGGGGCGCTCCAGACAAGGACCGTCGGCGCGACGGGGAGGCCGCGAGCCACGACCGCCCGCAGCGTATCGTCGGAAATCGGTTCAAGCGCGTTGTGTACGATGGCATCGATCGGCAGTCGCACCGCGCGGGCCCAATCATCCGCATAGAGAACGTGCGCCAGCACTCTCAGCCCCCTCGCGTGGGCCGCGTCCGCGATCACGCGGACCAGTTCGTCGGACAGGCTCGGCAGGGATCGGCCGTTGTACGACTTGCTCACGATCCCCACCTTGATGAAGTTTGCTCCCTTCGCGGCGAGATCCTGGACCGTACGGCGGGCCTGGTCGGCGGTCGTCAGGCCGATGGCCCCCTCGAGATCCGCGTACTCCTTCGGCATCCAATCGAACGGATAACTGCCCGGCGCCGTGAGAAAGGGTCCCGCCGCGAGGATGCGGGGGCCCGAGTCCGGCCTGCGATCCACCCACGCCCGAAGGCCCGAGATCGCCTGCCACGGGGCGGCCAGATCCGCGACCGTCGTGACGCCCTCCGCGAGCGTGACCTTCACATTCAATATGAACTGCGCAAGCGAAACCGGCGCGTCGGCTGAGCAGACACTGTTGAAGAGGAGATGGACATGCGCATTGATCAGACCGGGCATGACGACCTTGTGCGGCAGGTCGAGCACCGGCGTGCCCTCCGGTGCGGGGCAGCGGTCCGAGGGGCCGACGTAGGCCAGTCGCTCCCCTTCCACCACAACGCAAGTGTCCACGCGTGGGGCGGCACCCGTCCCGTCGATCAGAAGGCCCGGCCGGAGAACGAGCCGCTCGGGCCCCGAGGGGCCACGGAGACAACCGATGCCTGCGACTACCATCGCCAGGAGGAAGAGAGCCCATCGCATCGCCGGGACTGTAGGACAGCGGGGCGAGGCTTTCAACCGACGGCGACTGACCGCACATGGTCAGGCTGCTCCCGGAGGCTCCGCGCCGAAAGTTGACGCGGTGGGCGCCTCCTGTCATCCTACGTGTATTGGGCTTGGGGGAGATCACGAAAGCCGCCTATCAGGGAAGAGCCGGCCATCACGGCCCATGGCTCGTCGCGCTGGTTCTCCTGTCGGTCTGGTCCGGCGGGTGCTCTAAGAAGAAGAGTGCCGACCCGGTCCCGCTCGACACGGCCGTCCCGCTCACGCTGGAACAGGCCGCGGCCCTCAATGGCGTGCGCGGCGGCGTGCGGGCTGGACAGGAAGAGGGCGTGCGGGGCGGCACCCAGGAGGGCGTCCGAGCGCTCGCTTCGCTCGAAGTGGATGCAGAGGGCGTGCGCGGCGCCGAGACCGAGGGCGTTCGCGGAGGTGTCCGTGCCGGCGTCCGAGGAGGCGTGAGCGGCGGCGTCCGAGGGGCGGAGGCGCAGGGTGTTCGCGGGGGCGTACGCGCAATTCGCACTCGGGATGTCGGGATATCGGGACGTCGGGATGCCGACGACCTCACGACCTCACGACCTCCCGATCTCGCGCTCCGCCGCGAGGCAGCGAGCCTCCGCGACCTGGCCTACGTGGTCAACTTCAAGCTGGACGATGAACTGGATCCCGGTGAGCATACGATCGGCGTCGCGGTTCTTTTCGAGGATCGCCCGGACATCCGCTTCGTGGACATGGCCGCTCGCGCTTCGTCGGGCAAGACCGGTCTGGACGCGGACGTGCCACACGATCAGGTCGTGCTACCCGACTCGGACGGCGACGGCGTATCGGACCTCATTGAAGTCGTGCTCTCGGAGAAAACGGGGCAGACCTTCGACCCCAAGGATGCAGGCACTCGTCCCCGGAGCGAGGCTCAGATCAAGGAGATCTTCCGCACGCTGGGACAGGAACTCGTCACCACCATCAAGGAACAGGAAAAGGCCGAGCGGGCCGCGGCGCTTGCCCAGGCGAAAGGCGTGGCCGTGGACAAATTGAGTGACAGCGATCTCGCTAAGATCGCCCAGGACGTCGAAGCCGAGACCCAGTCCTTTGCCGCAGAGGTCACGAGCGCCGTGGAGAAAGCCGATCTCACACCTCCAGCGACGGCGACCGTGACGGCCTCGGACGGCAACGGGAACCCCGTGGCGTCCGGCGGAACGACCGACTCGCCCGATCTCACCATCACGTTCACGTGCAGCGAGACCGGCTGCGCCTTCCAATGCTCGCTGGACGGCGGCCCGTTCAAGGCCTGCACGACAGCCACCTACGGCGATCTGCGCGAGGGTGAGCACGTCCTGCGCGTGAAGGCCACCGACACCTTCGGGAACTCCGAGGCGGTCCCGCGGGAATTCCGCTGGACCGTCCGCCTCCCAGCCAAGGGCAAGCGCGGCCCGGAGTGCGGCAACGGCGTCTGCGAGGCCGGAGAGGATCCGGGCTCGTGCCCGTCCGACTGCTCCGGCGCGATCTGCGGCAACGGGCTGTGCGAGTCCGGCGAGAACTACTCCGGCTGCCCATCCGATTGCACGGCCCCTCCTCCTACGCCTGCCGGCGACACCCTCCCGCCCCAGACCACGATCGTTTCAGCCAAAGCCTCCACCGGCTCCACCGTTGAGCCCGGAAGCTCGACCGCAGACACCGCGCCTGTCTTCACCTTTTCGGCGTCCGAACCGGACGCCTCGGCCACCCCCGGCGCGACCTTCGAGTGCGCCCTCGACTCGGGCGACTTCCACCTCTGCACCTCGCCCCACACGCCCGCTGCCGTGACCGACGGGGCGCACACCCTCAAGGTCCGCGCGATTGATGCGGCCAACAACGCCGACCCCACCCCCGCCGAGTTCACGTGGACCCAGGACACCACGCCACCGGACACTACAATCACCACCACCGACCTCTCCTCCCTCAGCGGGACCATCAGCAAGAAGACATCCATCGCCTTCACGATCACCTCGGCCGATGCGGGGACCGTTCTCGAATGCGATGTGGACGGCGGCGGCTTCCTCGTTTGCACCTCGCCACGCACGGTGACGGGGCTCGCCGACGGCGCCCATACGTTCAAGGCGCGCGCCAAAGACCCCGTCGGCAATCTCGACGCCACACCCGCTCAGGCCACGTGGACGCAGGACAGTTCCCCTCCTTCCACGCCGGGCAGCTTCAGCGCCAGCGGCGGCAACAAGTCAGTCACGCTGAGTTGGACCGCCTCAACGGACGCCACCGGAGTCAGCCACTACCTCGTCTACTACGGCACCGTCTCCGGCTCGTACAACGGCACGACGGCCTCCCAGGGCGCCTCACCCTTCCAAGTCACGTGCAGCACGTCCTCCTGCTCATCGGGCCTCTCCGGGCCGAACATCAGCAACTGCTTCACCTACTACCTCGCCGTCACGGCCACCGACACGCTCGGACAGGAATCGGCCAAGACCGCGGAGAAATCGGCCGTGACCTCCATCCCTGCGCCCGGCAGCGTCTCCGCCACCGGCGCTCTGGTCGGAAAAATCACGGTGAGCTGGGACGCCGTGACGAACGCCAGCGGATACGTGGTGAGATACGGCACGAGCAGCGGCTCCTACCCCAGCAACCTCACCGTCTCGGCCGGAACCACCTCCACCGACGTGCCCGCTACGGGCACAACCTATGCCATCGTGGAATCCAGGGACGGGACCTGCCCGAGTTCGCCCTCGTCCGAAGTCTCCGCCACCCCCAAAACACTGACCCTGTTCACTCAGGAAACGGAATTGGTGTCCGGCAATCTTTTCGGCAGCTCGATCGCGATGCTCGGCGATGTCAACTCGAACGGACGGGCGGACTGGATCGTGGGCATCCCAATGTGCGGCGGGGCGGACGGCTGCGCGCACGTGTACGACAGCAAGGGCGCGGGCTCCTCCTCGTGCACATCCACCGCCAACTCCTGCGCGTTCATGACTACGCCGACACCGGACGGGATCGAGGGCCATCCCAACGGGCCTTCCCTCGCCCAGATGAAGCTGGGCACCTCCGTTTCGGGCGGCCTCGACATGAACGGGGCCACGAGCACGGGTGACTGGGTCATCGGCGGACCTTTCATTGATCAGCCTACGTGCAACGGCGGGGCCACCGCGGCCGACGTGGGGGGGGTCATCGTGTACGACGGCGTGAACGGCTCCGCCTTGATCCCAACAGGCGTGGCCACGCTGTGCGGATCGGGGGCCAACAACAAGTTCGGGGCCTCGGTGGCCGTGATCGGGGATGTTACCGCGGACGGGAAGGCGGAGTTCGCCGCGGGCGCGCCCGGAGCCAACGCGGTCTACGTCTGGTCCCACAGCTCCGGCTCGACCTTCAACATGACCTCCTACTCCCCGCTGATCATCCCCAGCAGCACGCTCGGCTCGGCCGTCGCAGGCAGGGGAGACGTGAACGGAGACGGGAAGGGCGATCTGATCGCCGGCGCCGAGACGGCCTTCTCCGGCAACTCGAACGGGGGGGCGTACGTCTACTGCGGTGCCACGGGCCAGCAACTCTACGCGAAAGGTTCCGAGGACAACACCTGCTGCATGAACGGGATCGGGAAGCTGCATTCGGTCCTCATCCTCGGCGACGTGAACGGCGACTCGAAGGCGGAGTTTCTCATGGGCGTGCCTTGGATCGGGAGCAGCAGCTCGCCGGGCTACGTCCGCGTCTACTCCGGAACCGACGGCACGCAGCTCTACCAAGTGACGGGCGAGAACAACGCCGACGAGTTCGGCACCGCCCTCGCCTCCGTGGGCGATCTGAACGGCGACGGGAAACCTGACTTCGCGGTGGGGGCGATCAAGTGGAAATCCGGCTCGACCAAGGTGGGGAAGATCTACGTCTACAGCGGGACGGATGGCAGCCTCCTCGGCTCCTATTCACCGGGAACGGGGGGGGGACTTGAGGCGGACTCGGATTTCGGCCAGGCCATCGCGGGCGGGCAGGACATTGACGCGGACGGGAAACTGGACATCGTGGTCGGCGCACCTGCGGATGACGTCTCCGGCCAGACCAACAGCGGAAACACCTTCATCGTTTCGTTCAAGTAGCGCGGGCCGCCCCCCGAGGACCGCTCCGCTTGCTCCCGTGGTGGCGAAGTGCCAGTGTCACACGCCATGAGGCCCTTCACGCGTGCTCCCTTCCCGGCCTTTCCGGGCTTCGCCGTCCTCATGGGCCCCGGCCTCGTCTGGATGGCGCTAGCGCAGGGGAGCGGCGAGCTCATCTGGTGGCCCTACCTGATGGCGAAGTACGGCCTCGGTTTTCTCTTCCTCCTCGTTCCCGCCTGCCTGCTCCAACTCCCGCTGAATGTCGAGATCGGCCGCTACACCGTCCTGACCGGCGAGGGCCTCTTCCGCGGCTTCCTCCGCATGAACCGCGCCTACGGGCTCGTCCTCTACGCCCTGTTCATTCTCTCGTTCCTCTGGTTTGGCGCCTTCGCCTCCGCGGGCGGAACCGCGCTCGCCGAGCTCACCCAATTCCCGGCCGAATGGTCACCCAAAGCGCGCACGCTCCTGTGGGGCGAAGCCTCGATCGCGCTGTGCCTGGTCGGTCTCCTCGCGGTCAAAGTCATCTACCGCCTGATCGAGTGGGTGATGAAGGTCGTCGCGATCGTGACGCTCGCGGGGATGCTCCTCGCCTGCCTCCATCCCGAGGCGCGCGCCGTGGCGGGCGAAGTCCTCCGCGCGCTTTTCGTCCCGGCGCTCCCTCTTGCCCGACCGTGGGATCCCGCCGACGCCACAAAGCTCCTCACCGCGATCACCTTCGCGGGGCTGGGCGGCTTCTGGACGACCTTCTACTCCTACTGGCTCAAGGAGAAGCGGGCCGGGATGGCCGCGCACGGCAGCCAGCTTCTCGGCCTGCGTGCGGGCGCCCGCAACCTCAGCCTCGGGGGGGGACAGATCCCGGAAGAGGCACCGGATCTCGCCGCGAAAAGCCGGCGGTGGAACCGCTACCTCGTGGTCGACAGTCTCGTCGGGATTCTCGGCAACCTCGTCACGACGGTCCTAACCTGCCTCCTCGCCTTCGCCCTCCTGTTCCCCAAGGGCATCCTCCCGGACGGCTACCAGATCGCCGTCGTCCAGGCCGAGTTCTTCCAGGCCTCCTGGGGCGCCTTCGGGCGGGTCCTCTTCCTCTTCATTGCGGGCGCTTTCCTCGCAGACACCTGGCTGGCCACCGTGGATGCCGTGGCACGGATCCACGTGGACGTCCTGCCGGTCGTCTGGAAACGCGCGGAAACGATCGGCCCCCAGAAGCTCTACTACGGCTTCGTGGCTCTGCTCACGATCGTCACGGCGGTGACGATGCTCCTCGATCAGCCGGGCGAGCTGATCCTCCTCAGCGCCGTCCTCGGCTTCATCGGCACGGTGACCTACACAACCGGGCTCATCGTACTCAACCATCGCTTCCTGCCGAAGCAGTTGCCGCAAGCCCTCCGCCCCTCGCGCCTGAGCCTCGCCTTCATCCTGCTCGTCTGGACGGCCTACGCCCTCCTGATGGCGCTCTATCTCAGGGCACAGTTCTTTGCATGAGCCACACAAGACGCGGGCACTCCCCGCGTCGTTCCCGCGAAAGCGGGGACCCAGTCTGGATTCCTGCTTCCGCAGGAATGACGAAGACGGTGGCCCTCCCAATCTCGTGGATTCGCAACTCTAATCCCGCTTGCATCGCTACCTAGCGCACCGTCCACATGATCCGATTCCAAACCGACAACCCGACGCAAGGCCCACGCCTCGGTCGCCTCGAAACACCCCACGGCGTCGTCCGGACTCCCGTCTTCTGCCCCGTGGCCACACAAGGCACGATCAAGGCCATGCTCCCCGAGGAAGTCCGTGACCTCGGGGGCGAAGCGATCCTCGTCAACACCTACCATCTGTACCTCCGCCCCGGCCACGATGTGGTCCGGCGTCACGGCGGCCTCCACAAGTTCATGAACTGGTCGGGCGCCATCATCACCGACAGCGGCGGGTACCAAGTCTTCAGCATGGCCGACCTTCGCAAGGTGCGCGATGAGGGAGTGGAGTTCCAGTCCCACCTCGACGGCAGCCGGCATCTCCTCACCCCCGAAAGGGCGATCGAGATCCAGGAAGCCCTTGGAGCCGACATCGTGATGGCCCTCGACGAGTGTCCGCCCTACCCTTCTCCCCGACAGAATCTGGAGGAGGCCGTCACGCGCACCTCGCTGTGGGCGAGGCGCTGCAAGGCCGCGCTGCACTCAGACCAGGCCCTCTTCGGAATCGTCCAAGGCGGCATCGAGCCCGAGCTTCGGCGCCGGTCGGCCTCCGAACTGGCCGAGACGGGCTTTCCGGGCTACGCCCTCGGCGGCCTCTGCGTGGGAGAGCCCAAGTCGGCCACGTGGGAGATGGTGGATCTCGTGTTGGAGTGCCTGCCGGCAGAATCGCCCCGGTATCTCATGGGCGTCGGCACGCCGGAAGATCTCCTCGAAGGGATCGCGCGCGGCATGGACATCTTCGACTGCATCATCCCCACCCGACACGCGCGCACCGGCATCCTCTACACGCGAACCGGCCCGCTCAAGATCCTCCACCAGCAGAACAGGGACGATGCGCGACCGATAGACCCCACCTGCTCCTGCTACGCCTGCCGCCACTACACACGCGCGTACCTACGACACCTCCATGCCGCCCACGAGATCCTCGCCGCCCGCCTCGGCACGATCCACAACCTCCACTTCTATTTTACCCTCATGCGCGAAGCCCGAGACGCGATTGGCTCGGGAGCATGGACATCTTTCAAGAGTCGTTTCCTTGACGGAATTCGGGGGACAGCATGCTGATTCTCTTCGCCTCCGTCCGGGGAAGGACCCCCTGGGCCGCCAGCGCCTCCGTGTCAGGACCGGAATGAGTATTCTGTCCCCGGACATTCAATACACTACCGCTAACCGACCCGTGAGGGACGTTGACCCGTGAGGGACGTTGCCAGTTGACCCGTGAGGGACGTTGCCAGGTTATACAGGGAATGAACGCGTGGTTGCTGATCCCCAACCATTTCCACCTTGTTGTTCGGACGGCCGGGCCTCCCCTCCCCCGCGCCACAGGGGACATAGGTAGAGTAGAGCGCCGGCACGGATCCTGCTGGACAAGGGCGACCGCCCTCGCCAGAGTACCGATGATGGCGCCCAGCCCGCGCCCGCCTCGTGCCCTTACCGGGCTCTTCACCGCGCTCTGCCTGGTGTTCGGATGCAGCCAGTCGAGCGGCCCCTGCCGCGACGAGGGGTCGGGTACTGGCCCCGACGCGCTCGCGGAACGCGGCTACTGCCTCCTCGAAAAAGGCTACCACGAAGAGGCGAGAGACACGTTCGAACGCGCCGTGGAAACCGACCCGAGTCACGCCCCCGCCCGATTCGGCGCGGCGTTCACCGACTTCTTCCTCATCGTCAATGGCCTATATGCGAAGTTGTGGGAGATCTCGTTCGACCAGGCGGGCTCCTTCAGCCGTTTCCAGTCGTGGCTCATCGAGGACCTCCTGGGAGGCTCTCCCACCGCGCGCGGCCGCCTCGCCACGGACATCGAGCACCTCCGCCTCGCCGCGGCAGACCCGGCGCTCCGCCGAAACCTCAAGGGCGCCGTCCTGCGTCTCAACCAGCTCGAGGTGTACCTCGACTTCATTGAGGTGGACCCCGGCGAGGCCCACGCCTTCGCCGCCATTCTCAGCACCCTCGCCGCCGTGGCCGACGTCCTGGCCGCCTACGACCTCGACGTCCCCGTCTCGTACATGCTCAACCCGGGCGAGCCCATCTACTCGCTCTTCAAGCTGGATATCGAGGGGGCGATGAACGACCCCGCCTATCCTCGCTTCCTCACATTGCGTGCCGACGGCAAGGAGTGGATGCATGCCGCGCGCGCGGCCCTCGAAGACGCATCCACGGAACTCGTCTCCGCGACCGCCGCCACGATGGAAGAAACAGACAACCAATCCATCCCCGATCTTCCCGACTACCCCGACCTCGTGAGCCGCCCCTACTTCACCCTCGACGGCACATTCTTCATCCCCGGCATCTTCGGCCCCTCGCCCGCCACGGCCGTCCTCCAGATGCTTTTCCAGGAGGATCGCAAGGGCGTGATCAGCCTCATCAGCCAAGTCTTCCCCGGCAGCCCCACCGAGCTGCCCGACGCCCAGATCCACATCCTCGACGCCTTTGCCACTTCCCTGCGCGGCGAGAGACCGTTCAACATGGCCGGGGTCGAAGTGCCCCTGTACTCCTTCTTCGAAAACCCACCCCATCTGCGGACGCTCCTCGATCTCCTCCAAGCCGCCGAGCCGGTCACACCCGGCGCCGCCCAGCCCATCCCGTGGTCACCGGGCGCCGACATCAACCGCGCGGATCCGAACGCTCTGCCGTGGGAACACCCCGAGAAGTACGAACCCGTCCCCCTGCCCTCCGTGCTCGAAACCCAGCGCATGCGCGGGGTGGACGGCCCGGCCGCCGAGATCCACGTGGGCAACGGCGAACTGATGGCGGGGTTCACCCGCGAGGGGCGCCTGAAGAACCTCTTCTTCCCCTCGACTACTTCGTACAATCTCGTCCCGTACATCACGCGCGTGACGCATCCCTACCTCGAGACCGAGCCGCTCCCGTTCATGGGAGCGAACGAAGAGCACGGGTCTTTCCCCGGTCTGCGGATCAATGGCTCGCTCACGTGGCCGATGCGCTGGCTCGATCATCGCCACATCAATCCCGGCGATCCCTCGGGCCGGAAAGTCCTGCCGCGCTACGAAGAGGACGGCATCCCCGTCGCCCGAATCACCTACGAGCCGCCCGTCACGAGCATCCGCCTGGAAGAAACAGCCTTCGTGCCGCTCACCGGAGACGGCCACCGCCTCAACGTCCTCGTGCGCGATTTCGTGATCCGCAACACAAGCACCTCTCCGCAGAGCGTGAACTTCCTCTACTACGGCGCGTTCAATGTCACGAACATAGACCAGTACATCCTGGGTCCGAAGTTCTGGATCGCGTGGCTCTTCTCGCCCAATCGCCTGATTGCGGAGCCGGATGGGAGCCTCCTGTGGAACGGCCCCGGCTGGTCCGGTCATCCCAAGGGCGAGTACGCGGCCCTGCGGCTCTCGGGCGAGACTTCAGGCTCGCTCCTCCGGCGCTCGATCGGCCGCCTCACACGCGAGGGAGACACCGGCGCGTGGGAGCATGCCCGTTCGGGCGCCTCTCACACGGAACCGCTCGAAGGCGTCTCCTTCGGAAACGGCTACCTCGAATGGGACCTCGGCACGCTCGATCCGGGTGCAAACGCGCGCGTGACCGTCATGATCTCGCTCGGCGCAGGTGCCACCCCCGAGGGCGCTGCCTCCGACGCGCAAGCCCAGGAGCGCGCCGTCCGCGAAGCCGGCATCGAAACCGTTCACGCCCGCACGCGCGAACACTGGCGCAACTGGCTCGCGTCAAACCGCACTCCCGATGGCGAGATGAGCAAAGCCGAGAAAGAGATGTTCGAGCGTTCGGCCATGGCCCTGAAACTCGATCACGCCGCCCTCACCGGCGCCCTTCCCGAAATGTGGGACATGCAGCCGATGTGGTTCATGGTTTGGCCCGGAAACGGCATCTGGCATGCTGCCGCGCTGGATGCACTCGGCCACCCGGACGAGGCCCGCGCCTACCTCGACTACCTCGCCCGCATACAGTCGCCGGACGGCCACTGGCGGATGGCCTATACCGCGCTCGGGGATCCCCACGGCGCCTTCGAGCTCGAGTACTACGCCACGGCCTCGATCGTCTGGTACGCGTGGGCGCACTGGAAACTCACGGGCGACAACGCATGGCTGCGTGGCTACTGGCCCACCGTCGAGCGCGCCGCGGATTTCCTCGTGAGCCGCGTGGCCCAAAACGGCCTCCTGTATGCCTCCGCCGATTTCGTCGAGGACCTCACCAGCATCCGCCAGTCGCTCTTCACCAACAGCATCGCCGTGTCCGCCCTCAATGCCGCGTCAGAGATGGCCGACCTCGTCGGGAGCGACCGACGCTCACGCTATCGCCGATCCGCCCGCGACATCCACGACGCCATGATCGAGACCTTCTGGATCCCCCGGGAGCAACGCTTCCACGCCTTCCAGGACATGCACGGCCGCCACGGCCTCGACACGCCGCCGGTGTTCGCCTGGCCGTTCCACGCCTTCCGCCTCGATGACAAGCGCGTCGCCGCCTACGCCGCCACCCGCCTCGATCCGGCGACCCTCGCGCAGGACTACCTCTCGTTCGTGGACTCCGGCGACTGGAGTCCCGGCCTCATAAAAAACGCCCTCTTCTACGTGAACCACTTCAATGCCACCGGCCGCCCCCTCTCGCGCGACCTCGCGCAGTCCATCGTGGACGGACTCCTCCAGCCGCAGAACCTCACCCTCGCCGGTTTCATCGCGGAGCGCTTCTTCGGCTATGGCGTGAAAGGCTCCGGCAAACCCCTCCTCTGGCCCCACTCCCTCTTCGTCCTCCATGAGTTCTCCAAGTCCGGCACCAGCCCCCTACCGCTCATCGAGCCGCTAGAGTGAGCGTGCGCATGGGCGGAGAATCATGCATGATGAGCGCTGCCGGGTTTTCCTTCATCCCTCCGGCTCGCGCCGCCTCAAGCGCATGAAACGGCCCCTTCCTCACACCCGCCCCGCCCGCCGAATCGGGGTGTTGTCGGCGGGCCTCCTCTCCTTGTGCCTCACCGGCTGGGCCGGCTGCGGGGCAACCGAGCGCACAGTGGACAGCCCCATCCGGGTGATGACCTTCAACGTGCTGTGCTCCTTCTGCAACCTCGAGGACTTCGACCCCTGGGAGGAACGCCTCGCGTATTTCGCGGACATCCTGGCCCGTCACGACCCGGACCTCATCGGTCTGCAGGAGCTCATGCTCGCCTCTGAGGTCGAACAGCTTCGCACGCTCCGACCGGGATACGAGGCCGTTTTCTTCCACAATGAGCAGGGCCTGAAGGACTACCCGGACGCCACCATACTGTACCGCTCGAGCCGCTACGAGCTTCTCGAATCGGGTTCGTATTGGCTCAGCCCAACCCCGGATGAGCCCTGGTCGGTCGGCTTCTCGAAAACGGCCCAACTCTTCCGGCTCGTCCTCTGGGCGCGGCTGGAAGACGAATCCCAAGGCCGGGAGCTCTTCTTCGTCACGACGCACTTCGACAACAACGCCCCAAGCCAAGATCTGAGCGCTCCCCTCCTACTTGAACGCACGGCCCCGATGGCCGACCGCCTACCGGTGGTGGTAACAGGCGACTTCAATTCCCAGACGTTCGATCCCGCCTATCACGTGCTCGTGGAAGGCCTCCCCGGCAGTGATTTCCGCTTCACGGACGCCTACGAGATCGCCTCGGAGCGGCGGATCGAAACGAACCTGGACCCCCCACCGCCCTACGATGCCGTCGGCCGGATCGATCACATCTTCCTGGCCGGCCACGCCTGGCGCAGTCGCGAGTGGGCGGTGGACATGACAACCTACGGATCCCGCAGCCGGTACCCATCGGATCACTTCCCCGTCGCCGCCGTTCTCGAATGGTAGTCGAATGCGGATCGTTCCCCTGCTTCTCCTCCTCCCCGCGCTACTCTCGTCCTGCGACAGCGGCAGAAGCACCGCCGACGGATTCCTCTGGGGCATCGTGTTCACACCGGGCGCGAACGGGCGGACGCTCGAGGCGCAGGCACGCGACATGAGCGACGCCGGCGCCAATGCCGCCAAGTTCTGGCTCGACTGGAGCCGTGTTCAGCCAACGGTTCTTCGCTTCGACGAGAGCCTCGTCCCCTCCACCACAGGCGCGCTCCCCACCCGCGAGGCCGTCCGCGCGGCGCCCCGGCTCATCGAGGCCTTCGCCCAACCCGAGTCGTCCGCCCTCCGAGAGTGGGTGGACTGGTCGTACTCCGATAAACTGATCGGCACGCTCTCCCGTGCGGGCCTCGCCGCCGTACCTCTTATCGCGGACGCCACCACCGCCCCCTTCCTCACGGCCGACCGCGCGCGAAGGACCCGAATCGCCCCCGAGGAGCCACCCTGGAAGGATACGAGCGTGACCGATGCCATCGAATCGGGCTACGAAGGAATCGGACGCGAGAACTACCTCGGACAGGTTCTCCTGTACACGGCGGCCGCGGCGCGACGGTACTCCCGCGGCAGCCTCGCCGTAGGTCTTTGGAACACGGAAAACGAACTCAACTGGACGTACGTGCACGTCCTCGTGGCGGGGTGGCGCAAGGGCAACGCCTGGCTGGACGAGGGGTTCCTCACGGACCTCATGGCAACACTCGCGGAAGGGATTCACCTAGGTAACCCCGCCGCGCGCGTCACGATGAACCTCAACATCAGCGACCCCGATTGGCTTGCCGATCTTCGGACCTACGGGCCCCACATGGATGTGATCGGCCTCGGCGCCTACCCGAACTACCTCTACGGCGAACCGATCCTGTCGGACCTCGTGGGCGCCGCAGTTGGGGACGCGCGGCGGGCCGGCCTGCCCGCCTCGGCGGGCAAGCCCGTGATGGTTTTGGAAACGGGCTACCCTTCGGGCCCCCCGGGCCGCGATTGGAGTCCGGAATACCAAGCCGAGTATCTGAGGCGTGCCGCCGGGGGCGCGTGCCGCGAAGGCGCGGAAGGGTTTTTCTACTTCAAGCTGGACGACGAGGATCTCCCAAGGCAAGACGTCCAGGCGGTGGAGAACTACTGGGGACTGGTGGATGCGAGCGGAAACCGCAAGCCCTCGTTTCACGCCCTCACCGAAACCATCCGGGAGGTCTGCCCGCTCCCGTAGTGGGAGGCAGAGCAGCGCCTTCACTTGACAGAGAAAGCCCCATTGCGAACGATTCGCCGAGCTTGGGAACTCAAGTCACTTTGAGAGATCGAGCACTTCTCTTCACCCTCGCCTGCTTGGCTGTGTTCGGACTGGCCATAGGGATCCGCCTGACCGCATTCTCCCAATACCCAGCCTTGTTCGACGCGCCGGGCTACGTGAACCACCTGGACTGGAACCGGCTGGATTGGCTCGGAGGCGGAAGCTTTGAAGAAGCCAGGAGACACCTCTACCACCTCCTGGGTTTTGCAACGTCAAGCCTCGTCCGGCGGTTCGCCGATGTCCGGAGCGAATACGTCCTGGGTTGGCTCTCGGCTGCGGCGGGGTCAGGAGCGCTCGTGTTTCTCTATCTCCTGGTTCGCCACCTCACATCGGAGTCTTGGACGGCTCTCCTGACCGTCCTCGTGGCCGGCCTCATACCGCGGGCCTTGGGGTTGGATCTCGTGGGCAACCCCCATTCCGTTTCCTACTTTTTCTACATGATGAGCCTCTGGGCATGGACTCGATGTGTGCTTCCTCCAAGCACGGGAAGGGCGGGGGTCCCGTCGAACGAAACGTCGCAAAGGAACCTCGGACGGGCCGCTTTCGCGGGACTCCTTCTGGGCTGCAGTTACGCGACTCACCTCTCCATTGCGCCATGGTTGATCGGTCACTTTGCCGTCACCCTCCAAGGCATCCTGAGTGCACCGGGTGGAATCCGCGCCAAGTGCCGCGCCGGTTGCCGGTTGGCCGCCAAGATCGCCACGGGGGCGGCGGCGGCGCTCGGCATGGTCTCCGCTGTGGGTGTCAGTTCGTTCTTCCTCGCTCCGCCATGGGACAAGCCCACGGCGCGGGACATCTACGCTAGTCTCCTCGCCCGGCACGGCGCCTCGCTCAGCAACTTGACCATGCCGGGCAGCTTGCTTGCCTCCGCGGAACGCATCATCGAGTCGGTCACGCTGCTGACTGCCGCCTTCGCTATCCTGGGCATCATGTTCCGGAAACCCAAGTCGGGTCCCTATTGGACGTTTCTACTGTTGTTGGTCCCGTTGCCCTATGCACAGCTTCTGGCACATCCACTCAATTGGTATGGACGGTTCACGGTGCCCGGCCTCTACGTCATTGGTTTCTGGGCCGCCGCGTTCGTCACTGCGTGTTTTCGCAGCCGGTCCCGCCTCGCACGCGGTTGCGGCGTCGTGGCGGCCGGCCTCTTGATCGGAAACCTGATTGGCGCCTCTATTCCGCTTGCGCTGGGAATGCGAGCCCCTTCTTTGCCCATCCAACTGCGGGACCTCGCGAAGAAATTGCCACCGGATCAGGTCTTGCTCTATCCCGAACCCGTGCGAACGTTCATGGACTTCAAGTGGGTCTATCAAGGGGAGCGTATCATGGTGAGCTGGTTCGGTCCTGCACATCACGACAGAATCCGGGAGTTCCTCGCGGCGGGGAAACGAGTCTTCGCGGACTATTCTCTCCTCAACATGCCGGCCCGCGCCTACGACGGCTACTACAGTCTTGAACATTTCGTGCCGGACCAAGCAGTCTCGGCCACGCTCGACATCGCGAACCTCTGGAAAGAGTACGAGGCCCGGCCAGTGCTTGCATCGGATGCCGGGAGCGGTCTCGTGTACTACGAACTGCGGAAGCCGGGAGCCACAACTACGGGGAGTCTCATCGATCCCCACGCGAAGAGTGACCTTGGAGACAATGCCGTGCTCTACGTCTCCGTCCGCGATTCGCGGGCTACACCGGTTGTGGGCGGCATCGTCTGCATCTATCTCTCGGAACCTCAGCACCGCCATTCCCCCCTGAGCTTCGCCCAGCTCGACCCGGCCATTCGACTCGGCTACCTTCTGATGGGAGCGAGGGACGCCCACGTATGCGGGCGGACCGGACCGGACGGCGTGGTTTCCCTCGTTGTGGCGGCCAACGCGGTCGAGACGGTGCAACTCGGTCTCTTCACGGATCACCGGAGCACCCTCGGCATTCAAACCTACCCCTTTCTCCCCTCCCGGAAGATTCAGCTCAGGCAGCAGGCGTCGCCCGAATCCTCGGCCGAGGAGGCCCTAGGGGATCCGGGAATAACAGCGGTGGCCGTGTATCCCTCCGATGACACGGCCAGACCCCTCCCACCGCGTATCGTTCTCCGATATGCCCCGCCCGAGCGTCTGGAGCAGTATCGCCTCGAGGCCGAGACATCCGCTCTGCATCACGGAATCATCGTGCGGGATGAGGCCGCCAGCGGCGGTCGGGCGATCAAACTCGCCCAGGAGGTTCCGGGGTCTATGCCCGCCTGGGGCCCGTACATCCCTCTTCCGCCAAGACGGTTCCGGGCGATCTTTCGACTACGCTACGAGCGATCATCTGCCTTCCATCGCTACACCGACCATCGGCCGATTACCGTCGCAAACGTCTTTCACACCGGACACAAGGTCGACGCGCGGCTGCCCATCTGGCCAGCCGATCGCCGGGAGAAACCCGAATATCGCGGGTTCGAAATCGAGTTCGAATCGGACGGCACGGGACATTGGGAGTTCCGTCTCACGGAGCGAGACCCACGGGCCATCATCTATCTTGACAGCGTCGATGTCCTTCCTGCGACGAATGCCGAGCAGATACCGCCTCCACCTGAGTAAACGATCTCTCGTACGGAAGAGGCCTCGAGACACAGGTCTACGGAAGCCGCGGCGACCTTGCCGCTCGGACGCACCTTCGGCAACGCCACGGCGGTAGTGCTCCGAATCCTCTACACAGATCGGGCGAGTTGGCCCGAAGGGCCCTCCCGGCGCCAGGGGTTGGGGCGTGCCGGCAGACTGATCCTGGTCTCCATTGCCCCGGGGTGGCCCGAACAACATCCCCGAGCATCGAAATGGCAGGACGCGCATTCTTTCGCTATCATCCATCCATGGGGCCGTGGCGGAGGACCGCGCACCTACTGCATCTCGCAGTGTTCCTCACCGTGGTCGCCTGCGGGAAAAGTCGAACATCACAGTCCGAGGAAGCAGTCAGCCAGCCCCAGCCGATCGCCTCGGACCAACTCGGAGACCCCACCGAGACGAGACCGCCCGAGCGCACAGCGATCGAGCTCCGGGTGGTCGTAGAGCCCTCTGATCTCGTCCTGGGCCAAGAGGCTGAAGTGCGTCTGACGCTGCTGTATTCGGATGGGACGGAGGAGTCTCTCCCGACACCCTACTGTGCCAGCTCCGATCTGAACGTTCTGACGTTTGCTTCCGAGATCGGCTACGTGCAAGCCATAGGCAGGGGCTCCGCCAAACTCACCTGCTGGCGTTACGACCTCATGGCCCAGATCAGCCTGAAGGTCGTTGATCCCCAACCTCCAGCCACCCAGGAGCCCGCCGCGCCACCGCCCGCCCCAGCCACAGCCCCAGAGCCCAAGCTGATCCTGGAACCCACATCGGGCGCAGCGCCTCTCGAAGTGGACACATTCCTGATAGCCGCTGCCTCCTGCCCGATGTCCTCCCATGATCTTACCTCTATCGACCTGTCCACTGATTGGGGTGACGGCCAGCACGGAAAGGGTTCGCACCGGTACGTGGCCGCGGGGACGTTTTCCGCATGCAGCAGGACAGAATGTATTGGGCGCTTCACGGGCAAGAAACTACTGGAGCCCCCCGCCTGTGCCGCTGTGGTCGTGAGGCCAGCGGCGCGAGCGGCGATACGAATCGCCGTGGGGCGGGCACATGTTTGCGCCCTCTTGGACGGTGGGAGCGCCTATTGCTGGGGGGAGAACGACCAGGGTCAGGCCGACGGGAAGCCCGGTCAACCCCTCTCCCAACCGGTTCTGGTTGACACAGGGGGCCCCGTATCTCATGTGACGACGGGGGACGACCACACGTGCGCCATCCTGGACGACCAACAGGTGGCCTGCTGGGGCAAGAACGAGAGGGGCCAACTGGGCAGGGGCATGTTCGGCGGTAGCGCCGGGGCTGTGGCCACCGTGCCAGCCTTGGACAAGGTTGTTGATCTGAGCGCGGGCGGCGCGCACACGTGCGCCGTGCTTGAAGATGGCACCGTCCATTGCTGGGGGGCGAACCAAGCCGGTCAGCTTGGCGATGGGACGACCGTTGATCGGGCCGGACCGGTGGCCGTGTCGAACCTCACAGAGGTGGTTCGGATTGCAGCGGGAGGCAACCACTCGTGCGCCCTACACCACTCGGGCACGGTCTCCTGCTGGGGTCGGAACGCCAACGGTCAGCTCGGCAATGGCAGCAACGGAGATTCGACGACGGCGGTGGAGGTGACGGGGATGCAAGCCACGCTCGTGTCTGTGGGGGAAAAGCACTCGTGCGCCGTTGACCGCCAGGATTCGGTGTGGTGCTGGGGGGCCAACGACGCCTATCAACTCGGCACGGGCGAAACCAAAGATTCATCCCAACCTGTGCAACCCATTCCAAGCGTGAACGCAACACGCCTGGCTGCCGGGGAAGTACAGACCTGCGCTCACCGAGCAAATGATTTCCTGTCTTGCTGGGGCAAGGGATTCGCAGAACAGCCTCTGGTCCACACGTCCCTCGGCCCGCCACGCGTCGCCGCAGCGTCCGTCCGCTCCAGTCGCACCTGCGTGATCTTCACCGGCGGCCTCGTCCGCTGCTCCGATACACCGGCGAACGAGGTCATCAACTTCCCGTAGGGCCAACCGGGATCGCAGCCGCCGACGCGGCATGTGGCTCTCGGGGCCCCGTGATCGCCAAGGACAACCGCAAGCCGTCCTCCCACGCCCTCCAAGAGGCCATCCGAACCGGCTGCCCGCTTCCGTAGGATGCAACCCGGAACTCGCCAAACGCTTTGACACGCCCCCGTGGCAGGCGGACAATAGTGCCGATGTCTGCTGATCGGCAGGCTTCAACGGTCGGATTCGGTCGCCGGATCCTCAGCCCGACGCCATGGCCTTGGGCGTGGACCCTCGTAGCGCTGTGGGGTTTCCATGCCGCAGCATGCACCTACAGCCGAATCGCCGAAGTGCCACAGCCTCTCAAGACCTCGGGGAATTTGCCCATCTCGGGCGCGGTGGAGGCCAATCTCGGACCGTTCGTGACGGGCGAGGTGTGCCGTTCCCGCGTCTTCTTCTGGGGCAGCGGGAAGGCTTCCATCGGCTACGCCATGCAGGATGCCCTCTCGAAGTCCCAGGGTTCGCACACGCTCTTCAACCCCATCATCGAGAAACAGATGTGGGAGTTCCTCGTCTGGGGCAAGCGATGCGTCATCGTCTCCGGGCAGGCCGTTCAGTTCGTCGTCAAGAAAACCGCCCTCAAGAAAGCGCCTCCGCCGCCCTCTCAGGAAGCGCCGCCGCCTTCCTCCGCGCCCTGATCCGTCGCTGAGGCGGCGTCCCCCACCCGCTCACGAAGACACGCGCGCCTGTGGCGAGGGGGCTGTCGCACACCCCCCCCTTGACAGGCCGGACCCATGGTCTATAATTCGACCAATGGACTATAATTCGACCGCAAGTCAGGTCATCGCCCTGCCGGATCGGAAACAGCGCGAGAGGGAAGCGCGGGGCGATCTCATCCTCGAAGCGGCCCAGCAGGTGTTCGAAGAAAAGGGCTACCAGGCCGCGACGATGGCGGACATCGCCGAGCGGGCCGGCTTCGGAAAGAGCTCCATCTATTTCTATTTCAAGAGCAAGGACGAGATCTACGTCACTCTCATCGTCGAGGGACTCAAGGAACTCCGCGCCAAAGTCCTCGCCCGGATCGCCTCCACCGACACCGTGCAGGAGAAGATCAATGTGATCCTCACCGCGTTCATGGATTTCCTCCGGGGACGCCGGAGCTACTACGATGCGCTCGTCCTCTTCTACCCCGAGGACAGCCCCGCCACCCTCCCCGCTGAGCTCGAAGAGGCTTGGGGACGGGAGATCCTGACGAGCATCGAGTTGCTGGCCTCGATCGTGGACGCACTGCAGCCCCCGGCTCGCCGCGACATCCGCGAGGCCCGGCAGCGCGTGTTCATCGTCGTCGGCGCCTGCCTCGGAATCTACAGCCTCACGCAATCGCGCTCCAAGGCCCTGCGCAATCGCCTGGACTACGATCGCCTCATGGAAATTGTTCGAAATGAAGTCGTGCCGGCGCTCTTCCGACTCGACGGATGGGCCACCGGCGCGCGATCCACACCGCCGTCCGCCTTATCGTCCCCCCCCCGGCGGCGTCACTCCCCGGTGAGGACAAAGAGCGGATCCCAATCACGAAGGAGGAACCATGGTCCAAGTTGACGTGTTCTGGACGTTCGCGATCGGCTCCTCGTTCGCGGCCGCCGCCTCGCGGCAGCTCAAGAACGAGAAGAAGCCCTACGTGAACAAGTATTTTGTGTACACGCTCGTCTTTCTCTCCGTCCTCTTCGCCCCCTCGGGCGTGTATCTCCTTTGGGCGTTCCCAGGGTGGGAAACGATGTTCATGCTCGATCGCAACGTCCACCCGAGCATACCCTGCATCTTCGCCGCCACGAACATCCTGTTCGGGATCCTCGGCTGGAGGATGGCCTACGGCTACATCAAGAAAGGCCAACCCGGCGCCGTCCATCGGCTGTACCTGTTCGGGTACGCCATGATGTTCGGGATCCTCGGTTTCGGCTGGAAGCGATTCTTCTACTCCGGGACGATCGAGGAATGGCGCGCGGGCGTTCCGTACAGCGTGTCCGCGTGGTTCACGTCGGACGTGGCCCTCGCCCTCCTCGTCATGGGCGTGATCATCGCCCCGCCGCTCATCTACCCCTATCGCGCGTGGCCGCGTGAGGGCAAGGCCCTCTCCCTGACCACCCGGGTGCCGCACGGCGCTGCGCCGCGACCCGCCTGAAGCGGAACATGACCATGCCCATGCCCAAGCGCCGCGGCCGGCAGCTCATGGACGGAGTACTCCACACCGACCCGGGCTGCTTCGTCCTGTGCGAATCGGACGCGGCGCAGGAGCTCAGGAGGCTCGTCCCCGAACCGCTGGAGCCGGGACGTAGGGTCCTCCTCATGCTGAACCGCTATCCCGAGGGCCTCTCCCTCGGAAACTCGCGGCTTGAGGAGGTGGAACCCTACTCCGAGAGCATCATCTGCATCGAGACGGACAAGGGCTGGTACAACTCGCACATCTGGCTGACGGACGACGTGGGCCTGATCGGCGGACGCGAGGGAATCGGGATGCCCAAGTTCCTCGCCGATCACGAGCTCCGATGGGCGGGGCGAACCTTCGAGGGCCGCGTGACCCGCCGCGGAGCGTTCCTCTTCTCGATCCGCGCCGGCGGGCTCGCGAGGACGAGCGCGCCCGCTCTCCCCTTCGGGCCGAGCGAGCGGATGGTCACGCTGCGCCAGATACCCGCCCCGGGGATGGTTGGCCTCACCTCGAAGGAACTGATGTTCACGCGGCTGACCTATCGAGTAGAGGACGTGCGTGAGTCGGAGGATGTTCGGGTTGAGCTCGGGAATGCCCCCAACACCCCTTTGAGCCGCCTTGCCCCGCTCAGGCCCCTGAAGGCATGGGTGGGCCGCAGCCACATTTTTCTCACGTTCACGCCGGAGACGATCCCGCTCGATCCCCGCATAATCCACCTCCCGCAGTATTTCCTCCCCATGGAGAAGTACTTCGGCGCCGCAGCGGCCGATTTCCTCAACGACCGGCTGAACGCGGTCTACTCGAACGGAGGTCCGGGCCGCGCCGTCCTCCGAAGGTGGGTTCCCCGGCGCGGCGAGCGCGCGGTGGATATCCGCGTGAAAGGCATGCCGGACCTTCCCGCGATCCGCCTCACCCTCGAGCGCACGCGTTTCCAAGTGGGAAAGGCCGATGCGAACCGCCCGGCCGACCTCGCCGTCGAGGGCTACATGCGAACCTTCTGGGACATTCTCACCGGCGACGCCCGACCGCTCACCGCATGGCTAAAGGGCGAGATCACGATCCGGCCGAGACTGGCGGTCGGCGCGCACCTCGCGGCCCTATCTATTTTCGCGCCCCAAGGAGGCCGACCATGAACGCCCTTTTCAAACCCATCCGAATCGGAGCCCGTGAAGTAAAGAACCGGCTGGTCAAGACGGCCACGTTCGAGACGATGGGCACGCCGGACGGATACATTACGCAGCAATACGTGGACTGGTACGCGGCCCTCGCACGCGGCGGTGTGGGGATGATCCACACGGGCATCGTCTATCCCCAGGCCGCGGGACAGGCCTCGCCCCACGAGGTGGGGATCGAGAAGGACGAGCGAATCGCCGGCTTCCGGCGACTCGCCGAGGCGGTCCACCAATACGACGGCCTGATCCTCGCCCAACTCCACCACCCGGGCCGCCAGTTCTTCCCCACGCCCGACCTCCCCGGTGAGGTGGTCGGCCCTTCGCCGGTAAGAAACCTCATCTCGCGCATCACTCCACGGCAGCTCACCATCGCCGAGATCGAGGGACTCATCTCGGCCTGGGCCGCGGCGGCGCGGCGGGCCGAAGAGGCCGGGCTGGACGGCGTTCAGCTCCACATCGCCCACGGCTACCTCATTCACGCGTTCATCTCCGGCCGGACGAACCGGAGAACGGATGTCTATGGCGGATCGCTGGACGACCGGCTCAAGCTCGTGCGAGACCTCGTGGCCGCCGTGCGCGCAAAGACGGGACCGACGTTCCTCGTCACGGTGAAAATCAACGGCGCGGATGGACTCCCCCCCGGCGGGGTCACACCGCGTATCGCTGCCGATGTCGCCGAGCGCATCTCCTCGCTTCCGATCGACGCCATCGAGGTGAGCCGGGGCACGTACGAATATCCGAGCACCGTCCGCGGAGACCTCTTCTTCCCGCTGATGCTCAGCAAGGGCCTCGGGAAGCACCTCCCCTCCTATATAAAAGCTGTCGCCTATGCCCTTGCGCCGGTGCTCGCGGTGGCCCTGCGATACCGCGAAGGCTTCAACATGGATGCGGTGCGGTTGATCCGGCCGAAGACGCGCAAACCGCTCATCGCCCTCGGGGGATTCAAGACGCCCTCCGTGATGGCGCGGATCGTTGAGAGCGGCGAGGCGGACATGATCTCCATGGGTCGCCAACTCGTCGCAGATCCCGACCTCCCGAACAAGATCCGCGACGGAGGCGAGATCAACGTATGCACGTTCTGCAACAAGTGCATCGCCCTCGTCGGGGTGAAACCGGCGCTCTGCTACAAAGACGTGGACGTGGAGACCGTGTCGCCGCCGATTTCCGGGGCGATCCGTGACCACGCGGGCGACCCGGTTCGCCTCGCTGCCGCGAGCTGAGATGAACATCTCAATCCCCGTCGAATGAAAGCGCTCGTCACGGGCGGAGCGGGTTTCGTCGGCTCGCACGTCGTCAAGACCCTGCTCGCCAAAGGCATCGAGACGCGGGTCCTCCAACTGCCAAAAGAGGACACACGCAATCTGAAGGGCCTGGAGTACGAGCCGATCGTCGGCGACCTCACGGATCCCTCCTGCCTCGAAAAGGCCGTGAAGGGATGCGATTGGGTTTTCCACGTCGCCGCCATCTATGCTCTGTGGCTCCCGAAACCCGAGCGGATGCGGCAGGTGAACGTAGAAGGCACGCGCAACATCCTCCGCGCAGCCGAGAAGGCCGGCGTGAAGAAGGTGGTGCACACCAGCACGATCGCGGCCTTCAGCGGGCAGGGTGTGAACCAGGATGTGACCGAAAAGAGTCCCTTCAGCCTTCAGCACACGGGCGATCTCTACTGCATCACAAAGTACGAGGCTCACAAGGTGGCGGAGGAATTCGCGGCGCGCGGCCTGGATGTCTCCATCGCTGCGCCGTGCGGCCCGATCGGCCCGGGAGACGTGGCGCCGACACCCACGGGCCGGTTCTTCCTCGCCACGGTGAACATGCCCATCACATTCATGATCGACATGCAGGCCAACCTCGTGGATGTGAGGGACGTCGCGGCGGGCCATATCCTCGCGGCGGAAAAAGGACGCCGGGGCGAGAGCTACCTCCTCGGGAACGGGAACTACGCCTATCGCGAGATCGCCGATCTGGTGATGCGCATCACGGGCGTGCGCAAAACTGTCGTTACCCTCCCCAACTCCGCCGCCGCGGCGGCCGCCCGGGTGGCGCTCTTCCTGGCGGACCACGTGACGCACCGACCGCCGCTCCTCACGCCGGCCACTGTGGCGATCCGTCGCTACGGTCTGCGGGCGGACTGCACGAAGGCGTTTACCGAACTCGGGCTCCCGCGAACGCCCTTGGAAACGTCAGTTCGGGACGCCCTGATCTGGTTTGCCCGGAACGGCTACATCAAGAACGAAAAAGTCCTCCGGAACCTTCCCCGGTCCTGACCAGCCAGTGCCAACCCGGCTCGCACCGGCCGGGCTCGACGTGTGGGGCACCCCGCCACCTCAGGGCACACTCATACTCGGGTGGGAGCGGGCCAGCTTGCCCGAACTTAGCAGCGGAGTCGAAGCCTTGCTGGACAGCATTTGGGCCGTCACGAGGAGGACGAACCCCACCATGCTTGCCGCCACGATCCAGAGACCCATGCCTACGTACCCGTTCTTTCTCATGGGAACAAGACCCCCTTTCCGGGTCGTTCCCGCCACTCATTCTGGCCAAGGCGTGGTGTCACAATACATCAAGATTCGACGTCTGAAAAGCTGGTTTTCTTCCGAGCAAGGCACAAACGTCATTGGTCGCCCCCCGGGGGACAGGCCAACGCCGCTTGCCAGAACAAATAGCGGGAAATCAGTATGTCAGCGGTGGGCTCAGGTGCGGCCTGCCCCGCCGCCCACCACTCCGCGATCCAAGACCGAGGGTCGAGAGAAGCTCCGAGCCTCCCTACCGACTCAGTACGACCTCGGCATCCCGAGCACGTGCTCGCTGATGTAGTTGAGAATCATCTCCTTCGAGATGGGAGCCGTGCGCAAGAGCCGCGTGCCCTCCCAGTAGTAGATCAGGCCGTACTCCTCGGAGAAGCCGTAGCCGCCGTGCGTCTGGATGGCACGGTCCACCGACTTGATGGCCACCTCGGCCGCCTGGTACTTCGCCATGTTGGCCCACGTGCCGACCTGTGCCGGGTCAAAACCCTTGTCGAATGCCCAAGCCGCCTTGTACATGAGCAGCCGCGCGCCTTCCAACTCGATCTTGCATTCCGCCAGCGGATGTTGAAGCCCCTGATACACGCCGATGGGCTGGTCGCGGAAGACCTTTCGCTGGCTGGCGTACTCCACGGCCTTCCCGATCACGTAGTCGGACATCCCCACGGCCGTGGCCGCGGCAAGAATCCGCTCGGGGTTGAGCGTGTTGAACAGGGCCATCGAGCCCATGTTCTCCTGCCCGATGAGGTTCTCCGCGGGCACTTTCACATCATCGAAGAAGATCGTGAACTGCCTCATGCCCTCGATGCCGTGTGTCGGGATCACCTGAAGCTCGATGCCCTTGCTCTTGCAGTCCACCATGAAGAGCGAGAGGCCGAACGCCTTGGGCAGACCCTGCTTGGCGAGCTCGTCCACCGTGGTCGTGCGCGCCACGACGAGCATGTAGTCGGCCGCGTCCACGCCGGTGATGAAGGTCTTCTGGCCCGAGAGACTGTACGCCGAGCCGTTCTTCCGCGCGACGGTCTTGAGGCGGAACGTATTGCTGCCCGCGTCCGGCTCGGTGAGGGCAAAGGCGAACTTGAGCTTGCCCTGGGCCACGCCGGGAAGGAACCGCCGCTTCATCTCCTCGCTGCCGTTGCGGAGGATGCAGAGCGAGTCCATCGTTGTGAGGATCGTGAGTGCCGTTCCGAAACCGTGGCTGCCCATCGTCTCGGAGGCAACCACCATGGCCGTGAGACCCAGTCCCGTGCCGCCGTACTCCGCTGGGATCAGGCTGCCCATGATGCCGGCCTCCGCAAGGGCATCCCAAAGCTCCTGGGGAAATTTCTTCTCCTTCAGGACCATCTTGCGGAACTCCTCGCGGCGCGGGGCGAACCGCTTGATCATGTCGTCGACGGTCTTCTGGATCATCTTGTGTTCTTCGCTGAGCTCGAAATCCATCGCCATGGTAATTCCTCCTTAGGTGGTCCCCTTGTGGACCCCGGTTTCCTCCCATAACCCAGATTCGCGCGGGCGTCCACCGAGTTCGGCACTCGCTCGGGCCGAGCACGCCCCTCTACGAGACCCGCCCTCTACAACCACCCCCACGAAGCGAAAACGGCAAGGCAGACCGCGTCGAACGCGTACAGGAAGCCCACCGTCGTCGCCTTTCGGCGCACCGTCGGCATGTCATGCACCCAAGAGGCCGTGAGAAACATCGGGAGGTAGCCGAAAAGGAAGATCAGCCACGGCGACCGGGCCGACCACCACGGGTAGTCCCACGCCAAGGCCCCGATCGAGTTGAGGGCGATCTCAACAAGCACGCAGATCACGCTGAACCCGCACGCGATCACGAGGCGGTTGGGCAGCCCGGCCAGCTTCATCGCCCTGTCGCGGGGCAGCACCTGGGCGACAGCCACACCCATGACGAGGAACATCAGACAGATCTCGATGTTGAGGCCGATCACAATCAGATAGGCCGTTCCCGCCGGCGCGCCCCAGATCGGCGCGTACTGCGTGAAGTGGAACACGAGCCCGTTGACGATTTCGTTGAACCAGTCCACCCCCCACAGGGCCAGCCCCGCGAACACGATGTCCCAGTTTTTCCGCCCGATCTCGACGTGATAGATGTAGATCGCGATCACGAGGATCGGGATAACATGCCACTGGAAATGCGACCCATCCCTCAGGATGGACATCGCTTGGGCGGCCGAGGGTGTCATCTCGCGCCCCGCACCCTACCCCGCGCCGCGGCCACGGTCAACGCGAGGAACATGTCCGCGCGTCCCGCTCCACCATCGAGCGCGCCCCCAGCGGTCGCTTCACTACTGTACACTGACCGGCCGTCTTATGTACAGTAAAGATCGCCGGCCTGCACACCTGCCGGGCCCATCAAGGCGGGAGGAGGATCATCTCCCCCCAGCAGCAATAGGGCATCACGCCCAAGTCCTCCATGCGTTCGAGCGTCGGCCGCAGCCGGGCGGGAGGGCCGACGTAGTAGCTGCCGTTGAGCTGAATGAAACCGAACCCGAGAAGACACCTCCGCGCCCGTGCCCGATCCTTCCGCAAGCGTTCGGGGATGTCATACGAGATGAACGCAGCCCGCCGCTTGCCCAGACCGACCGATCGCGCGAGCATCCGTCGGAGCCCGTGGAAGCGGTCCTGGCGGCTCATCTTCCTGGCGGCCTTCTCGACTTCGGCCAACCGCCTCCCCGTGACCCCTTGCCCTCCGGCGCCGGTGGAATCCGAAGCCCGTTCCCACTCCGGAAGGCTTCGTGCCCCCTTGGGCGTCAGCGCAATCCGTTTCTGTCTACGCAGTCCCTGCATCCTGACCAGCCCGGCTGCGGCCAGGCGGTAGAGGTAGCGGTACGTATGCGCGGACCTGCGGCTCGGATTCTGATCCACAAACACGAACTGTTCTCGTAGGCTCAAGACACGCACCAGTTCGTTGACGAGGATGGGCGCGGCCACGTCCTGGGCGAGGACCCGGAGGATGGCGAGATTCAACCGGCTGCGGACTCGGCGGCGTTCCCCGGGCGTCATGCCGGATACTGTACACTAGACGGCCGTCCAATGTACAGCAAGACCCCCGCCATGGGTGACCCAATCGAGAGGCGGCGTTCCCCACCACCCTGCCGGTCCAGACCGCTGCGAGACCGTGGGCAAATCCCTCCCAGACGACATCATCCCGCGCCGGCGGCGGGACGTCGGCTGAGCCTCGCGAGCCGCGCACCTGACTCGTGGTGCGTATACTGTACATAAGACGGCCGTTCACTGTACAGTAGAAACGGAGGCCGTCGCGGACCGCCGCGCCTCCCGATACGTGGCTGTGCCGTCGCCGACGGGGCGGCGGTGGGTCGCAAGCCCCAAGCCTGATCCCCAAGGACCGTTGACGCTGGGCGCACCGCGTGCGCCCAGCGTCAACGATGAAGACAACCATGCCCACTGACGGCTTCGCTGAGGCCGTCCGCTATTACAGAAACGCCCGTGAGTTGCTCGGTCGGTGCAAGGTGGAGGACAACCGCTACGAATACATGAAACCGGTCAGGGAGTCCTTCGGCACGGCTTGGCTCGCCTTCGATCACGCCGCCAAGGTCGCACTGATCCAGAGTGGAGTTGATCCGAAGAAGATGCCCAGAACGTGGGATGCGCTCCTGGCGGAGGTCAGGAAGCGCCTCGACGCGCACAACGGCAAGCTCGTCCGGCTCCTGAGCGACGCCTACCAAGTCGTCCACATCGCAGGCTACTACCACGGGGAATTCCGCTTCGCCCCCTTGGCCAAGGACGGTCTGCAGGTGGTCCGTCAAGGCATCGGAAAACTCTCCGGCCGACGGATCGGTTGAAAGTCGCAGGTCTGTCAGCGCGCCATCTCGGGATCGAACTCCTCGGCTCGCGAGAGCAGACTTTCGACCTCCTCCGCAAGATCAACCAGCCAAGACCACCGAGCCGCGATGATATCCTGGGCATGGGCGAGTTCGTTGCGAAGATCCTCCAGTTCCTCCAAGAGCACTTCTCAATCGCTCTTCGACGGAAGGCCAAGCGCCGACACAAGCTGCGGGGTCTCCAGTACTATCGTCCTCTTGTCCGCAAACTGCAGGCAATCGGCCAAGTAAGCCGCTTCGTTTCTTCTCTGCCGGTGCTCGAAGATGGCCCGCTTCCAGTCCCGTGAACAACAACGGCGTCTGACACGGCGCTTCGGGCGCCCCATCCAGCGAACACTGAAACACAACCGCCTCGCTCGCGCAGAGGACGAAGCTCGCGGCGGTCTCTTTCGTATTCCACTGTGTCCGTGGCCGGCGTCGTCTGGCCGGGCTCGCACGAAGGCAACCGGCTGAGCGTCGCTTCCCCTTCCACAAACCCGATCCCCGCCACGTGCGGCGTGAGATCGATCCAGTTGATGACCACCGCCACCACCAGCCCTTGCTTGTTCAGCTCCTCAACGAGCATCGAGGCGAACTTCTCCACCGCGGCCTTCACCTGCTCCTCGGAAGGCTTCGTGGCCTTGTCCAACGCCGCCTCCTCCCCCATCGTGACCGCCTCAAGCAACGTGGAGATGCCGTCCCCGTCCACATCCGACAGTTCCGCCTCGCCCGCGGCGATGTCTCGCTCCTCCACCTCCATGGCGCCTGGCTGATCGCTGACCGCCGACGGCTGAATGCTCATCTTCAGTGCCGTCCGCACCCGGAGAAGATCAGCCCCGGTGGCATCCTTGGGCCGTACCCGTACGGCAAGACCGTTCTCCCCCTCCCGGGCCAGTCTCTTGGGAAGCCTTCAGGCCGCGGAGGTCACGCATCCTGAAGGGTCCGGCTACCGCTCAATACTCAAGACAGACCCGACTCGCTGCTTCACCCGCCTCAGTACGGCAGGCCGAGGACGTGGAGGAGGGTGAAGATGGCGAGGTCGCGGGAATAGGCCAGCTCGATCCGCCGGTTCTCGGCGGAGACGAGTTCGGTTTCGGCCTCGACCAGTTCCGTCTGACTCGCGCGTCCCTGCTCGAAACGATGCGTTGTCGCTTCAAGGGTTTCCCGCGCGAGTGCGAGCGCCTGCTCGGACCAGCCCAGCGTTTGTTCCAACGTGCTCAGCCTCGACCGGGCCTCCTCGATCTGGAGGGCCACTTCCTTCTCCAGTGCTTCCACTTGCATCGCGGCCTGCCGGACGTCCGCCAGTCGCGCGCGGCGCTCCGCCACCCGCCTACCGCTCTCGAAGAACGGCCAGGACACCGTGGAGAGCGCCCGCCACGTCGTCCGATCCGCTCCTGACGTCGGCTCGTCCGTCCAGATGTACTGCCCCGCCACCGACAGCGAGGGCCAGAACTCGGCGCCCACCAGACGCACGCCCTTCTCGGCCTGGTCAACCGAGGCACGCGAACGAATCAGATCCGGCCTGTGCCTGACAACTTCTTCGAGAGGCGTGTCGGGAGCCACCGCCGGTGGTTTCGGGCTCTCGAGCCGGCCCACGGATTCGACCCCCGTGATCCGTGAAAGTCTCTTCCGTGCCAAGTCAGCCCGCGCCTGTGCCTCAGCAAGCCGCGAGGCCGCCTCGGAAACCGCCACGTCCGCACGGCGGACGTCCGTTTCCGTCGCGCGGCCGTTCTCGTGGAACCGCCGCGTGGTCTCCGCGTGGGTCTTGGCCCGCCTCTCCGCCTGGCGCGCGATCTCCACAAGGGCGTCCGCTCTCAGAACCTCATAAAACTGAACGACCGTCTGGTAGCGCATTTCCCACAGCGCTTCGCCCCTTTCCGACTCGGCCCTCCGCACTCCACTCCTGGCCGCGGAAACGGAGGCCCACGCTCGAGGCTCGATGATCGGCTGGCGCAGAGAAAGCTCCCCCATTCGCGTCCGCTCGGGCTGGAAGAGAAGGATCGAGGGCGGCTGCTCCGGATCGGAAGGCGGGAGGTCAATCGTGAGCTCCTGAGAATTCCTGAGGAGTGTCCCCTCCGCGGAGCTCGAAGGCCCGAGAAGGGCACGGGCAGCCGAGAGCCCCGCGCGCGCCCCCTCCACGGCATGGTCCGCAACCCTCACGGACTCGTGGCGAACCGACGACTCCAAACACTCCCTGAGCGTGAGCACTCCTTCTGCATTGCCCCCGCCCGCGCCGAGCAAGATTAGGAAGACCAGCGGCTGGTACATCGCCGTCACCGCCGAGGGACCAGGATCTCCTCGCCCTCGCTGAGCCCCTCGAGGACCTCCACCTGGCCGTCGCCCCGCTCACCCAACCGCACCGCCCGCCGAACGGGATCCTTGCCGCCGACGCGCACCGAAACGAAGGGATCTTCTCTTCCCGTGTCCACCGCCGCTGCTGAAACAATAAGAACGCCCTCGCGTTCCAGCGTCACAATCCGCGCTTGCGCGGTCATCCCGGGCTTCAACTCCGTCGGGGAAAGGATTTCGATCTCGGTCTCGACCACCTTGGCATCGAGCTTCTCTCGCGGGTCGTCGGACAGCGCCTTCTTCCGCCCGGCCGCGGAGGCCACTTGGCGGACGACTCCCTCGAATGTTTCGCCTCGGAATGCATCACTCGTCACCACAGCCTTTTGCCCATCGCGAACGGTTCCTGCGTCGGTCTCATCCACTTCCGCCACAATCTTGAGTCGGCCAAGGTCGGCCAGTCGGAAGAGCGGGGCTGACGGCCCAACGCCGGAGATGGCTTCGCCTGTCTCGAAGTAGGTTTTGAGGATCTTGCCTGAGAAGGGCGCGCGGACGACGTGATCCGCCAGCGACGACTCGGCGAGCTCGCGTTGCGCCGTCGCCCGCTCAAAGGCCGCCTCCGCCTCGTCCAGCGCCTCCTGGGGCACATCGCCCCTGCTCCGAAGGGCGCGCGTCCTCTCGAGCGTGAGGCGAGCGAGCTTCTCACCCGCCAAGGCCTCCTTGAGCCGGGCCATGAAATCGGCCCTTTCCAGCAGCACCACGGGCTCGGCCTCCTCCACGGAGTCGCCTTCAGCCTTGAGGTACGTCTCGATCCGTCCAGGCACTCGCGCGGAGACGTCCGCCATTCTCCACCCTTCCACGCGACCGGTGGCCACCACGGTTTTTCGGATCGTCCCCCGCTCGACCTTCCGTATCTCCTGGCCATGGTTGTTGCAGCCTGAGACCGCGAGGATCGACACGAACAGCACAACGAGCACACCGGCCTTCTTCATGATGGACGAACCTCCTCATGGTTTGCGTGTTGCTCCGCGAGCCGGCCGTCCTCCATGCGGAAGAGCCGGTCCACCAACTCCGAGACGCGGTGGTCGTGCGTCACGATCGCCACGGCGGAGCCGTTTTCGCGCGCGAGGCTGCGCAGGAGCGCGAGCACCTGCCGGCCGTTCTCGGAATCGAGGCTCCCGGTCGGCTCATCCGCCAAGATGAGCGGCGGTCGGGCCACGATGGCCCTCGCGAGCGAGACGCGCTGCTTCTGGCCGCCGCTGAGGTCCTTGGGCAGGAAACGCAACCGATCGGAGAGGCCCACTTTCGTCAGCGCCTCCTCGGCGTGCGCCCGAGCCTCGCGCCCAGCCATACCCCGGATCCGGAGCGCGAGCGCCACATTCTCGAGCGCCGAGAGCGCGGGGAAAAGGTTGAAACTCTGAAACACGAACCCGATCTCCTCCCGACGAACCACCGGGAGCTTGCGCTCGGGCAGCCTCGCCGTGTTGCGCCCACGGATCCACATCTCCCCGGAGGTCGGACGCAGGATGCAGCCCATGATGGACAGCAGCGTGGTCTTCCCGCTCCCCGAGGGCCCCATGATGCCGAGGATCTCGCCGGGACGGACCTCGAGCGAGACCCCGCGCACGGCCTCCACAGGGACGCGCTCCTCGGTGTAGACCTTGCGGACGTTCTCCAGCTTGAGGACGGGCTCGGGCAGTGTCATGTCTTGAACACCATCGCCGGATCCGTGTTCACGGCCTTGCGCACGGACACAATGGAGGCCAGCCCGCACATGACCAGAACCATTCCGAACACCGCCGCCTGAAGCCACGGCTCCATCACGATATCTATCCCCGTGCTCGAATACCCCTTCGCCAGAGGGTCCATGGCCAGGCGACCCACGCCGTAGCCGAGCACGGCGCTGATGAAGGCCTGCGTCAGGATGATCCGGTAGATGAGACCGTTCCCACCCCCGATCGCCTTGAGCGTGCCGTATTCCCGCAGATGCTCCACCGTGGCGGAGTACAGCGTCTGACTCACCACCACCATGCCCACCACGAACGCCATGAAGGAACTGAGCGCGAACCCAACGCCCATACCCGTCTCAACGGTCCAGTACCGCCGGGTCCTACGGCTGAACTGCGCTGTCGTGAAGACATCGACATACGGCAGCCGCTCTGAGAGCAGACTCGCCGTTTCCCGCGCGTTCGCTCCGGGTTCGAGCGTGGCGAGGATGTAGGCCGTGTCCTCGGGCCGGTAATAGCTGCCCACCTTCTTGGCGGTCTTGTAGGAAGCGAACACGAACGGCGCCGTGGTGATCGAGCGTACGCCCCGTGAGTGCCCCACCACGCGCACGGCTTGGCCGTACATCTCGCGCGTCGAGCCGATGGGAAGAGGCCCCAATTTCTTCTGAGACGATTCGTCGAAAATGACGAAATCGCCTCCCACCACGTCGCGTATGTTCCCGATGCTCATCTCCCACGGCCCGCCCACGCCCCAGTCCGGGTGGAATCCGATGATGACGACCTGCTCGCGACCGCCGTTCTCGAGCTTGACGGTGGCGAACGCGAACAGGTAGGGCTCCGCCCGCTCGATCCCCGGCGTGGAGCGCACGACGTTGACGAACCGTTCCGGGATGGCCTCGGCCCACTCGAAATTCGGCGTGCCGCGCGAGGTCACCCAGAGGTCCGCGCCGGAGTGATCGATGATCGAGGCGGCGTTGTTCATCGCCCCGAGGAAGATGCCCACCTGCGCGAAGATCAGCACCACCGAGAAGGCGATCCCCACGAGCGTTGTGATGAACCGGATCTTGTCGTAGAGGAGATTCTTGTAGGCGACGATCAGCATCGCGGCCTCACTTTGGCAGCCACTCGCCCCTCGCCATGGCCTCGCGCACGCGCCGGTCCAGCATGCGGTCCAGCACGTACCGCCGGACGAAGCGGATATCCCGGGCCATGTCGAGCGTGGCCTTCACCGCGACCTCGGGCGGCAGCCTGCGCACCAGCCGATTGCGCAGGGCCAGTTCCTCGCGCAGGAGCGCGCGCGCAACGCGTCGAACGCGCCGAAGATCGGAAGGCTTGAAACCGTAGACCGCATAGCGTCGGAGGATGCGGCCGTACTCCACGTCCTCCGCGTCGTACCGCCCGGGACGCGTCGGCATGAGGATGCCCTCGCGCGTCAGGCGTTCCACCTCCGGGCGCGTGAGCCCCGTGAGGTCGCAGAACTTGGCCGTGTCCACCCCGAAGCCGCCCGCCTGAGCCCCGTCCAGGGACAGGACGCAACCCAACTCGATGAGCGTCTGGACGGGCGCTCCCCCCTCCACGAGGCCGAGGTATTTCTTGATGGCCGACAGCTTGAGCCGCTGCTCGCTCTGGAGCCTCTTAATGAGCAGCAGGCGGTCCACCACCCCTTCGGGATAGAGATGGAAATTCGCCTTGAGACGGATCGGCTCTCCCAGGAGACCTTGCCGGGCGTAGAAGAGGATGGCCGTGCGCGAGATCCCCGTCCGGCGGACGAGCGCCGCCATCTTGAGCCCCCGCGCGGCCCCATTCCCCGTTTGTTCAGCATCCAGTCGCTTCTGCATAGTGATGAGTGTTACTTAGCACTATGCACAGGAGTTGTCAAGGCCGCCGCCCGTGATCCGTAGGCGACGATGCCGCTCGCATCTGTTGCTTTCCCGTAGCGCCCGGTTTCACGCCGGGCGAGCGCCGTCCGGCATAAAGCCGGACCCTACGGCCACCTTCACCTGATGGGTGCCCCCGCGCGCGATGTGAACGGTGCTTGCCTGCGGATTACGAAAGATCCGGGAATCCCCACCCGGCAAATGAAGAAAGCCCGGGAAAGGCGTACCCTGCCTCCATGGTCGAGGACCGAAGCAGGCCCCGCCGACGTTCGAACAGCAATCCCGGGCAGAGTCCTTTTCGGAGGGCCATCGGCTTCCTCACGAGGCGCTACAACATCGACTCGTTGGACAACCGGAATGAGGAATGGACGGGTTGGATCGCCCGTTGGGCGGGTCGCGTCGTCGTTCCCTACCACCGCGGACAGGTGAGAGGCATCGATGCCGTCCCGGAAGGGCCCTGCCTGTTCGTCGGGAATCACAACGGCGGGGCCGTCAATCAGGACACGCTGATCCTCTTCCACGCTCTCTGCAACCGGTATGGCATCGGCGCAGTTCCGTATGGCCTTGGCCATGAGGTCGTGCTCAAACTCCCGGTCTTCCATCAGTTGTTCGTTCCGGGGGGCGCCGTTCGAGCCAGCCACCACAACGCAGAACGGCTCCTCGGGGCTGGCCGAAAGGTGCTTGTGTACCCGGGCGGCGATCTGGACAACTTCCGCCCCTTTCGCCACCGACACCGTATCGTCTTCGGCGGACGCCGCGGCTACATCCGCCTGGCCTTGCGAGCGCGAGTGCCCATCCTCCCCGTGGTCGCCACCGGCGCCCACTCCACCTTCGTCGTGCTCGACGACATGCGCTGGCTTGCCCGCCTCATGCGTACCAATCGGTGGGCGCGAACCAAGGCATGGCCTCTCATCCTCAGCCTGCCGTGGGGTATCACGCTGGGCCCACTCCCCTTCCATTTTCCTCTGCCCGCCAAGATCACGGTCGAGATCCTCAAGCCCATCCGCTTCCCACGCTATGGCGAGAAGGCCGCGGGCGACGACTCCTATGTGAAATCGTGTGCCGACGAGGTGGAAGCGGCCATGCAGACCGCCCTGAGCCGCCTCGCGGAAGCCTGACCCCGCGCCTCGTTCTGCGACCGCTTTCGCCCGCCGCCCTGCAGGGCTTCCCTTGAATCCCCCCGGGTCGTCTGATAGGAAGAGGGCGCCATGCGTAACCCCCGGAGGGCTGCACGCTCAATCAGCCCTCTCCTCGCGCTCATTATCACCGTTCTCCTCGCCCCCGCCACCTCCGGGGCGCGCGAGCCCGAAGGCATCTTCCCCGAGATCCGCGGCACCTTCGATCCCGCCGCGCTCGTGCCGATCCTCGAGCGGGCCTCGATTGTCGTGATCCACGAGCAACCGGGCAAACCAACCTACATCACGGGCATCCTTCTCATCCACGCCTCGTTCGAGAAGGTCTGGAGCGTGGTGACGGACTACGATCACTACCACGAGTTCGTGCCCAACGTGATCCACGTCATCGTGAAAGAAAAACGGCCCCAGGAGGGCACACAGGACTCCGAGTACAAGACCGGATTCAAGGCCGGCCCCATCGAGCTTGGAATCGTGTGGACCTTGGAGCAGCACCTCCTGAAAGACGAGCACATGATCTGGGGCCTCCCCGCGAAGAAAGGCGAGCAGGCGTTCACGGAGGTCAACTACCGCGAGATCTACTTCCCGGTGGACGAAACTCGCACGATCATGACCTACACCACATATGCGAATCTCTCCTCGTTCGGCGCGCTCGCCAAGCTCATGTTCAAAACCTTCCCCGAGTTGGAGACGCCCACCCTCGTCTCCGTGGGAACGCTCTTCCCGGAGTCCGTCAAGGAGCGCGTGGAGGGAATCAAGATCATCGTCGAGCCCAAGGACCTGGACCGGCAGAAGGTGGCCGTCCCCCCCCCACTGCGCAACAGCGCCGCCCTCGAAGGGCTGGTTCGGCGGTTCAAGAAGGTCGTCCTCTCGTGGTACCCGGATCCGAACGGAGCGCGCTTCGTCTCCTCCGTGGCCCTCGTGGACGCCTCCCCCGAGGCCTGCCGAACCGTCGTGTCGGACTTCAACCGCTACCCCAAGATCTTCAAGGTCATGCAGAAATCACGGAAGATCAAAGGCGACGAGAAGGCCTTCACAGTCGAGTTCGACGTCAAGTACAAGGTCATTTTCCCGCTGGCGTTCGAGTACTCGCTCGACTATGCGTGGAGCGAGGACCGGTCGCGCCTTTCGAGCACGCTCAACCAGATTCGCGAACACAACCTGGGTAACGAATGGGCCGCGTGGGATTTCTATCCGATGGACAACGGGACACTGCTCAGCTACACGAACTTCGCCGACCTCCGTTCGGCAGGGATGTTTATGCGCCTGCTCATGGACAACATCGTGGGATTCGGTCTTGGATTGCGCGTGGGCATGGTCTCGGTCCTGATGCAGGCTTTCTCGACAGCCATCATGGCCCCCCCCCCGGCCGCGGTGTCGGGGATGGGATTCTGATACGGGAGCCGCGAGTCCGTCATGGGGCGGAGAGCCGCGAGCAGAACATGGGGAACCCACAGAAATTGAGCGGGAGGTAAGGAGGCAAACGCAACGTGAACGTACATGAGTACCAAGCGAAGGATCTCTTGAAGGCCTTCCAGGTGCCGGTGCCGCGCGGTGTGCTCGCGCGCACCCCTGAGGAGGCCCGGCAGGCCGCGCTCCAACTGGGCACGTGGCCTGTCGTGATCAAGGCCCAGGTGCACGCCGGGGGCCGTGGCAAGGCCGGCGGCATCCGGCTTGCGTCGAGTGAGGCCGAAGTGGCGAACCTCGCGCCGAAGATGATCGGGATGACCCTCGTCACCCCGCAAACGGGCGCGCAGGGCAAGAAGGTCCGCATGCTTTACATCGAAGAGGGCCTGCCCATTGCAAAGGAGTACTACCTCAGTCTGGTCCTGGATCGGAGCCGCAACCGGATCGTGGCGATGGCCAGCACCGAGGGCGGTATGGAGATCGAGGAGGTCGCCCGCAAGACGCCCGAGAAGATCGTCAAGGTCGCGATCGATCCCGCCATCGGCGCCCTGCCGTCGCACGGACGCCGGGCCGGCCAGGCGCTCGGGCTCAATGGAGAGGCGCTTTCCCGGTTCGTGGGCCTCCTCAGCGCGCTCTATCGCGCCTACGTGGGGCTCGACGCCAGTCTTCTCGAAATCAACCCGCTCGTCCGCACGAAGGACGATCGGTGGTATGCGCTGGACGCAAAGGTGAACCTGGACGACAACGCCCTCTTCCGCCACAAGAACTACCTCGACCTGCGCGATGCCGCCGAGGAGGACCCCATGGAGGTCGAGGCCGCGAAACACGATCTCAGCTACATCCACCTCGATGGAAACATCGGCTGCATGGTGAACGGCGCGGGCCTCGCGATGTCCACGATGGACATCATCAAGCTCCACGGCGGCGAGCCCGCCAATTTCCTGGATGTGGGCGGCGGCGCCGGCGTGGAGAAGGTGGCCGCGGCGTTCAAGATCCTCGTTGCCGACAGGAACGTGAAGGCGATCCTCGTCAACATCTTCGGGGGCATCTTGCGGTGCGACACGCTCGCGCAGGGCATCGTGACGGCCGCCCGCGAGGTGTGGGGCAAGGGCGAGAAGATCGAGATGCCGCTCCCGCTCGTGGTCCGGCTCGAAGGCACCAACGTGGACCAAGGGAGAAAGACCCTGGCCGATTCCGGCCTGCCCATCATCGTGGCGGCCGACCTCGGGGACGGCGCGAAGAAGGCCGTCGCCGCCGCGAAGGGGGTGAGGTGAGCCATGGCCGTACTGATTGATCGCAGATCGAAAGTCCTGATCCAGGGCATCACGGGCAGCAACGGCGCCTTCCACGCCCGCCAGTGCCTCGAATACGGCACGAAGATCGTGGCCGGGGTGACGCCGGGGAAGGGAGGCGAATCCTTCGACCCTCAAAACGGCAAGCCGAAGCCCGTGCCCATCTTCGACACCGTGGAAGAAGCCAAACGCAAGACGGGGGCGAACGTCTCCGCCATCTTCGTGCCCGCCGCGTTCGCCATGGATGCGATGGTGGAAGCCATCGATGCCGAGATGGACGTGGTGGTGTGCATCACCGAAGGAATTCCCGCGTACGACATGGTGCGGGTGAAACGCTACCTCGATGGGAAGAAGACTCGACTCATCGGGCCGAACTGCCCGGGGCTCATCACGCCGGGCGAGTGCAAGGTGGGCATCATGCCCGGCTACATCCACAAGAAAGGCGGCGTAGGGATCGTTTCGCGCAGCGGCACGCTCACCTACGAGGCCGTCTGGCAGCTCACGCAGCGGGGGATCGGACAGTCCACCTGCATCGGGATCGGTGGCGATCCGATCATCGGGACAGGCTTCGTGGACGCGCTGGACCTGTTCAACAATGATCGCCAGACCAAGGCCGTGGTCATGATTGGCGAGATCGGCGGCACGCAGGAGGAGGAGGCTGCCGAGTTCATCCGTCGGCACGTGAAGAAACCGGTTGTCGCGTTCATCGCGGGCCAGACAGCGCCGCCGGGCCGCAGGATGGGCCACGCGGGCGCGATCATTTCTCAAGGGACCGGCACGGCGGCCTCCAAGATGGAGGCGCTGAAGCGCGCCAAGGTCGAGGTGGTCAAGAGCCCCGCCTCGATCGGCGAGGCGATGGCGAAGAAACTCCGGCGCGGGCGCGCGCGGGGCTGAACCGCCCACCGGCGCCTATGCTCGCCAAGCTCGCAGAGGCCCTCACCCGCTGGAGCACGCGGTGGGTGCCGGACTCCTTCGTCATCGTTTTCATCTTGACCCTGCTCGTGTTCGGGCTGGCCAAAGGGCTCACGCCGTCTTCGTGGTCCGCCCTTGTTCAGGGATGGGGCGACGGACTTTGGGCGCTCCTCGCGTTTTCGGCTCAGATGTGCCTCATCATGATCGCCGGGCATCTGCTGGCCAGCACCCCCGTCTTCAAGCTGATCCTGGGGCGCCTCGCGTCGTGGCCGAAGGGCCCGCGCTCGGCCATTTTTCTCGTCGCACTCACCTCGATGCTCCTCGCGCTGCTGAATTGGGGGCTCAGCCTCATCGGAAGCGCGGTTCTCGTCCGCGAGGTCGCGCGGCATCGGCGGGACACGGACTACCGCCTCATGGTGGCGAGCGGGTATCTCGGGCTGGGCGCGGTCTGGCATGCGGGTTTCTCCGGCTCGGCCCCGCTCCTCGTCGCCACGAGCGACCACTTTCTCGCCAAGCAGATCGGCGTCATCCCCATCACGCAGACGACGCTCAGTCCGTTCAATCTTACCCTGACGCTCGCAGTGCTCGTCGTCCTGAGCTTGGCGGGTATCCTTCTCCATCCCCGATCCACGGTGCCAGGCGCTCCGGTCGAGGCCCGGACCGAGTCTGGGAGTGACGCGACGGCCGCGCCCCCTCGAACGCCTGCCGAACGCTTGGAACGATCCCCGTGGGTGACGCGCTGCCTGGCCGTTCTCGGCGTAGGGTACCTTGTCATCATCTTCGTGAACAAAGGGCCGAACGCCATCGACCTCAACACGGTGATTCTCATTCTGCTCGTTCTGTCGCTGTGGCTGCATCGGAGCACAAAGAGGTTTCTCTCGGAGGCCGAGGAGGGAACCCGGGCAATCTGGGGCGTGCTGATCCAATTCCCTCTCTACTCGGGCATCTTCGGCGTGATCAAGTCCTCCGGCCTTCAGGACGTGCTGGCCGATGCCTTCGTCGCCCTCTCATCGCCGGAACGGTTTCCCTTTCTCACGCTCGTCTACTCGGGCGTCCTCAACTACTTCGTGCCGTCCGGCGGCGCCAAGTTCGCCATCGAGGCGCCCTACATCATGGAAGCCGCCCAGCGGCTGGGCGTAGAGTACCCGAGAACGATCCTGGCCTATGCGTGGGGCGACACGCTTACGGACATCATCCAGCCCTTCTGGGCCATCCCGCTGCTCGGCTTCGCCAAGGTGGAGTTCCGTGAGATCATGGGCTACTGCCTGCTCTACTTCTTCATCTACGCGCCGCTCGTGATGGCCGCGTTCTACTTCTGGGGCTGAACGCCCCGCGCCGCCGGCCTCAGCCCCCTTTCCCCGCGGCGCCATCCGGGGGCGCATTCTCCCGCTACTCTCGACGCGCAGAGCGCAAATCGAACCTTCACCTCATCTCCCCCCTCAGCTTCCCGACAGCAGATCGATTGTCGCCGTGAGGTTGAGGGAAGCCTCGTTGCCCGCCGAGGCCACCCGCTCCGTCCGGGATACCAGGACGAGCTTGTCTGCCCCCACCAAGCCTCCAGCCTTTCGCAGCCGATCGAAATCCTCCCGTCCCGGCGCGGAGCTCAGCTTGATCTCGAAGGCCCATCTCCGACTGTCCATCTCGATCAGCAGGTCGATTTCAGTTCCGTCGCTCGTTCGGAAGAAATACGGTCGGAAGGTCCTGCCTTCGGCCTGCAAGGTGTTTAGAATCTGCTCGATCACGAAGCCCTCCCAGCTCGCCCCCACCCATGGCCGTACAAGTAGCTCCCGGCGGGTGGGGATCCCGAGGAGGGCGTGGAGGAGACCCGTATCCCGCCAGAAAATCTTGTGCGCTTTTACGAGTCGCTTTCCAAGATTGGCGTGGAAGGGGCGCAGCCGTCGAATCAGAAACGCCGCCTCCAGGAACTCCAGATACCCATCCACGGTGTGGTAGCTGAGTCCCAGGCTTCGCCCAATCTCGGAGGCGTTCCACATGGACCCGTGCCTGGCCGCGAGCATGAGCATGAAGCGCTTGGTCGCGGCGGGCTTGGCCGGCAACCCCCAGTCGGGAAGGTCTCGTTGTGCCATCAGGTCCAGGTAGTTCGACTGCCAGGACGGGAAACGTCGCGCCCGCAGAAGGCCGCCATCGGGGAAACCGCCCGTCAGCCACAGGCGATCCATGGGCGCCTTCGGCGCCTCGCCCAGAACAAACGGTGTCAATTCACAGAGCGCCAGCCGACCCGCCAGCGATTCGGACACCTCGCGCATCAGGCCCGGCGAGACGGAGCCGAGCAGGAGGAAGCGGCCGTTTTCCCTCCGCCGCTCGTCGATGGCGCCTCGGATCCGGGGGAAGACCTCCGGGAACGACTGCGCCTCGTCCAGCACCGTCAGGCCCGTTGAGGCGGTCAGATCCCGCCACTCGATGTCGAGCCGGAGACGATCCGCCTCCTGCTCGAGATCGAAATATCGCCGGCTGAGCGTCCGCGCGAGCGTCGTCTTGCCGACCTGGCGGGGGCCGACCAGCGCCACGGCCGGAAACTCCCGCAGGAGGCGCTTGACGCGGGTCGACACCTTCCGCTGGATCACGTTTTACATTATAGAAGTCTATTTCTATTTATGCAAGCTCGCCTACGCGGAGCCCGCCACCCCGTTCCCCTCGCCTCTCCCACAAGGATCCTCTTTCACTCTCCGGGAGGCGTAGAACCTGGATTGAGGCCTCGCACCGCTGTCCGCTTTCCCGGCGCTAGCCCTCGGTCTTGTCCGCCAACTCAATCAAGCTCAAGAACACGTCCCTCACGATCCGTGCCTCGCGTCGCCCCAGACGTTGCAACCGGCGCGAAAACTCCCGCGCAAGCTTCTCCTTTTCGCGCGTGTCGTGCCGCTCGTCTCCTTCCAGCAGGTCGTGGATCTCGAGCCCCACGGCCGCACCCACGTCCATCAGCAGCTTGAGGGTAGGGTTGGACTCGACACCCCGCTCGATCCGGCTGACGGTCTCGGCCGTCACGCGGGCGGCCTCCGCCACGCTCTCCTGCGTCAGGCCTTTCACCAGCCGCGCATGCCGAACCCTTGCGCCGATCTCCACGAGGACACCATCCATCTTCGCCATGGGCCACCTCCGTGGAGGGTACGGAAGCACCCCCGGCGAATGAAGGATCATTAGATCTGGTCCTTGACTTATATCCCATCACGCGCTATGGTCCGCGCCGGATGGGGGTGGCACCTTGCCTTTCGGCGACCGGTCTCCGGCTGGTATTGGCCGGTGCCCTGCTCCTCTCAGCCCCGGGCTGCGGGTGGGTCGTGGATTTCTTCCGGGACGAGGACACCGACAGCCAAGCTGAGTTGGTCGTCCCCGCTGACTCGATCCCTGTGGTCGTGGCAGTCCCCCTCACACCTGAGCAGGCGGCGGCTTTGGCGGGCGTGTCACGAACGGACGACCTCTCGCGGGCGGACGACCTTGTCGTGGATGTGCTGGTTAACGACCAGACGGCCGCCGATGCCGTCCGCGGCGGCGTGAGGGCGGGCGTCCGGGGCGGTGTGCGAGCAGGCGTCCGCGCGGGGGTCCGTGCCGTGGCCCAAAGACAGGCCGGGAGCGATGGTGAGACTATCTCCTTCGTGGCACAAGTGGCCATCCCCAAGGAATTGGTCCGCGGGGGGGAGAACTCGCTCGTCGCCCGGATCCGACCCGTAGACAGTCCCGACGCCCACCTCTTCCAAATCAAAACGAAAGTCGGGTTCGCGGGCGGCGAGGAGGGCGCGACCCGTGAGATCCAAGAAAGGAATCTGGCCCCCGAGGAAGTCGAACTTCCAGATGCGGACCGGGACGGCGTCTCCACGCTCCTCGAAGCGGTAAGTCTCGGCGTCTCCGCGGCGCTCGATGGGGGGGCCAAGCCGACGGAAGACGAAGTTCGGGCGGCCATCGAGAAGTTCGCGGCAAAGCTGATCGCGGAGATGAAGAGGCAGGGGCTGATCGTAAGCGTGGACCCGAGCAAGATCGACTTCACGCCACCGGTCGGGGGCCTAGCGTTCGCGGAGGGGGACGTGCCTGCCAGCCACCTTCCCGGGTGCGAGTCAGACAAGATCGCGCCTACAACAGACACCATCGAAACCCTTGAGACGGCGGCCACGATTGTCCTTTGCGCCAACGAGCCGGCCCGATTCCAATGTTCGTTGGACGGTGCACCCCCCGCGCCCTGTCTCAGCCCCCTGTCCTTGAGCGGCCTCGATTTCGGGCGGCACTCGATCGCGGTCGTGACGGCAGACGGCAACGGGAACACGCAAGTCCAGATGCTCACGTTCAGGTGGCAGGTCGTCCCGAAGAGCCTCCCCGCGCCCACGGGACTGGCGGCCACAGCCGGTGACGGCGGCGTCACTCTCAGGTGGGACACCGTCGCGGGGGCGACCGCATACAAGGTCTACTACGGCACAAGCGCCGGGGCGATGGTGAGCACCCTTCGCTCCACGGAACCCTCGACCTCGATCGGGGGACTTCAGAACGGCACAACCTACCACTTTGCCGTGGCCGCGCTCGCTGGGGAAAAAGAGAGTGAGAAAAGCGCGACGGTCTCCGCCACTCCCTTCACGGGCGGGCAGACGATCCTTTCACCCCCCACCGGTCTGGTGGCGACGGCCGGAAACGGGGAGGTCACGCTCGCGTGGACCGCAGCGGCCAGCGCTGCAGGCTACAACATCTACTACGGCACGTCGGCCGAGCAACTCACCTCGACGATCACCGCCTCAAGCACCACGATCATCGTGGGTGGTCTCACGAACGGGACGGCCTACTACTTCGCCGTGGCCGCCGTCGGCGCCCCGGGGACGGAGAGCGCAAAATCGGAGGCCGTGAAGGCCACCCCGGTGGCCGCGTCCGTCCCCGTCGGAAGTCCCATGTGCGCCCTGGATGCGTCGACGGTCAACGCGTGCACGTTGGGATAACGGGAGAAAGGCCGGGGCCGAGCGACTACGGCTTGAAGAAGGCGAACAGGATGGCCGTGAGGACGCCGACGATCGAGGCAAACTGACCGATCCAGAAGATGAACATCCACTTGATCAATTCGGCCCGCAGATTCGACAGACCCTTCTCCAACTCATCCCGCGTGGCAAGCGCCTTGAGTTCGTGCTGGAACTTCGCCTCCAGGGCCTGGTCAAACTTCTCCGCAGCGGACTTCGCCTTGGCCTCGTCCGCCCCGGCGGATCTCAAAGCTTCGTATATCTCAACGGCAATCGCCATGGGGACTCTGTCGATTGTACGCCCTCGTGGATGTGATTGAAAAAGGGAAGGAGGTTTCCATGAAAAGCTTGTTTGCCAAGAGCGCCCTCATCGGAGCCGGGTTGACCGCCGGTTCGCTGGCGGCGTTGGCCCTCGCCGTCACCGTCGGCACGATCAAGACCTGGACCAGCGGTGAGACGCTGACGGCGAGCGATCTCAACACGACGATCTCGAGCCTCAAGACCGCGATCGAGGGCATCCCGAACTGGACGAAGAGCGGGAGCGACGCGGTGTACACGGATGGGAAGGTGGGGATCGGGACGGCTGCGCCTGCTGCCCCGATCCATGTCACAGCCACTCTCAACAACAGCGGTAGCACGTCCTACAGAGATACGAACAATGCACTGCACGTGGACAACCAGAGCAGCGCAGACGGCGCGACAGCCTATCTGCGCATGGAAGTCGTCGGAGACGGGTACCACCTGGGCACCCTCCGAAACACGAACGACGATGTGGACTTCGTGATCTGGCGTGAGGTCACCTCCTCGGGGAATCATTTCGAACGGTTCCGCATCTCGAACGGTGCCGACGTGAAGGCTGCGGGCAAGTACCTGGCGTTCAGCGGATCAAACGCTGTTCCTGTGACGGCCGACAGCACCCAACAGCTCATACAGAGGGGGCGCGCCTGCGAAGCGACACCGAGCAGCAATTCGATCAGCGTGACCTTCTCACCCGCATTCTCCGCACTGCCAACGCTCGTTGGCACCTTCGACAATAACTCGGCGGGCCACGGCACCCCCAATTTCCTGTTCATCAATTACCCGCAGTTCACCACCTCAGGAGCGACTTTCGCCCAGGATGCCGACAATAGTTCCACCACCTCGTGTGTCCAGTGGATCGCCATCGGCCCGAAGTGATCCGCGCTGGAAGGAGGAAGAGTCATGCGCAAGTGTCTCAGAACGAACGGCGGAGAGATCGTGCTTCTCGGAAGCCGCACGACCATCGGTCGGGACGGCGAGAACGAGATCCAGCTCATCGATGAGCGTGTCTCGAAGCAGCATGCCCAGATCCTGCTGGAGGAAGACGGCCGCTTCGTGCTCTTCGATCTGTCGAGCCGGAACGGCACGTACGTGAAAGGCGAGCGGATCCACCGGCTCCCCCTCGAGATCGGAACGACCTTTCAGATCCTCGATTTCGAGTTCACCTTCGACGAGATCGACGAAAACGACCCCGCCGTCCACGCCATCGAGGAACCCATCAAACTCCTCTCCGGCCCCGCCACGAGGAAAACCGTAACGGCATCGTTTCGTCTCGACCCCGATGAGCCCCAGGCCAGTGATCGAGGCCCGGCGGCCGGCAAGTCCCCCTCTTCGTCGTCAGGGCGCGGCGGCGACCGACGATGAAAAGGCTCCTGGCTCTTTCCTGCGCGCTGTTCTAGACAGGCGTGGGGTCAAACCTTGAGACATGACTCCCCCCTGAGCGCCCACGCCTTCGCATCGCAGAGCCAAAGCCGGACCCCTGACGCCACGTTCATCTCCCGAGAACAACGTCGATCCCCATCATGACCTGTGCGAACCATTTCGGCGGGAGTCGGCCGGCGCGCTTCGTCAGGAGAGCGCGGCCAAGGGTGACGATCTGTGAGGCATTTGCCACCGAGTCCTTCGGAACGCCCGTGGTGTCCTTGGGCAGCAATACGTTTCCAGGAGCACGGGACCACGCCAGGTTGCTCGTCAGCGGAACGCATACGACGGTCGCGATCCTGCTCCGGTTGATGTGATCCCCTTGCACAATCAGGACGGGCCGTCGGAAGCCCGGTCCGGAGCCTCCAGGAACGTCAAGATCCGCCCACCACACCTCGCCTTGCGATACCTCTACCACTCGCTGCGCTCCCGGATCCGTCGAGCTGCCGCGGCAGTGAAGGCGTCAACGGGTTCCTCAAGTTGATCTACGACGCGGTCCATCGCTTCGGTGACCTCGTCCGGCGCGTGGCGCAAGAGGTACTCCGAAAGGGCATCAGCATACAAGCGGCTTCGGGACTTCTTGGCCCGGCGGGCGTGTCTTTCGGCCGCCCGGAAGACGTTATCCGGAACCGACACAGCGGTTTTCATACCATCAGTATAACTGAACGGCCCGCTTCCGCAAGTCCCGTGCCTCTGTCGCACGTGGCCGTCCCCCGGATGGCGACGGTGCTGTCAGGCTGACCTGTGCTTCTCCGCTGTGAACCACGCAAACGCGCCCCCAAGTTTCTCGGTTGCCTGCGGCGCGAGGCCGGCCTCTTCAATCCCCTTCCGGAACTCAGCGGCATCGAAACGATCCGCCTGGGGATGGTCGAAGAGGCGTCGCACAACGGGATGCCGGATGAAGGCACCCAATACCTCTTCCGCGTAGAAACGCCCGCCCGGTTTGAGCACCCGCGCGATCTCGCGAAGGGAGAATCGCCACTGCGGGATGTGGTGGATGATGCCGAAATCGAAGACGGCGTCGTAGGTGTCGTTCTCGACCGGGATGGTTGTCGCGTCCCCCACCCAGAGCCTCGCGTTCGAGCCTCGTCGCCCGAGTCTCCGCCGCGCGCGGGCCACCATGCGGGGGTCGAGGTCGAACCCGTCCACGGAGTGCGCGCCAAAGACATCCAAAATCAGACCCGCCCCCACCCCGCGGCCGCACCCCACCTCAAGCGCCCTGCCACCGTTCATCGCCCCCCCCATCCGGAGCAGGCGGCGCGCCTCGACGTGGTGCTGCACCGCGGCCCGTACGGGGTTGTTCATGAGTGCGAACTCGAACCGGTTGAGCAACATGGGCTACTCTTCGCGAGTATCGTTCGAGTGTTGGGAAAAGTCCATCATGCGGGCTGTCCTAGGACCAAGCAGAAGTCCGGTCCAGACCCCGACTTGAAGACCCGGGAGGTACATGATAGCCTATGCACTGTGGAATGATGACATGAGGCGAGAAACCCATTATTCGAGGCGGTCGACACCCCGTCCCCCGTGTGCCCACGCAGGCACAGGGCACGGGGAACGCGCCGGCTGACGCTCGGCCCCACAAGCCGCACCACCCATGCACAACTCAATCGCACCCGAATCCGGAGGACCAACCGAGAGGCCACCGAAACGGCGCACCCGTCTGCGCGAGGTGACGGTCCGTTTCGCGGGCGACTCCGGTGACGGCATCCAAGTCACGGGGTCGCAGTTCACCTCCGTCACCGCCATGGCCGGGAACGACCTCGCCACCTTCCCCGACTTTCCCGCCGAAATCCGGGCCCCGGCCGGTTCTCTCCCGGGCGTTTCCGGCTTCCAGATCCAATTCTCTTCCAGCGACATCTACACGCCGGGCGACCAGGCCAACGTCCTCGTGGCCTTCAATCCCGCCGCGCTCCGCACGAATCTGAAAAACCTCGTTCCGAACGGCACCCTCTTCGTGAACAAGGACGAGTTCACGGACAAGAATCTCGAACGCGCCGGCTACGCCTCGAATCCACTCGGGGACGGTTCGCTGGCTGGCTACCGGCTCATCGAGATCCCCATGACCTCCCTCACGGTGAAAGCCCTCGAGAGCGTCGCCGCCCTCTCGCACAAGGAACGAGAGAGGTCCCGCAACTTCTTCGCCCTCGGCCTAGTGTGCTGGCTCTACAACCGCCCACTGGCGCCCATCGAGAGGTGGATCCACAAGAAATTCGGCGACACACCGGGGATCGAGGAAGGCAATAAGAAGGCCCTCCATGCCGGCTACAACTACGGCGACACGACCGAGCTGCTTCAGGTCGCGTATGAAGTCCCGCCCGCGCGGCTCCGCCCGGGCCTCTACAAGAACATCTCCGGCACAGTGGGGCTCGCGTATGGCCTCCTCACCGCCGCGCAGAAGGCCGGGCTCAAGCTGATCTACTGCGGCTATCCGATCACCCCGGCCAGCGACCTCCTCCACGAGCTCTCGCTCTACAAGAACTTCGGCGCGATCACGATGCAGGCGGAGGACGAGATCGCCTCCATGAACGCGGCCATCGGCGCGTCTTTCGCGGGGGCGCTCGGCGTCACGGCCACCAGCGGCCCGGGAATGGCCCTGAAGAGCGAAGCGATCAATCTCGCGGTGATGACGGAACTGCCCGTCGTGATCGTGGACGTGCAGCGCGCCGGTCCCTCCACGGGAATGCCCACCAAGACCGAGCAAGCCGACCTCCTGTTCGCCATCCTCGGTCGCCCCTCGGAATCACCTCTGCCCGTGCTCGCGCCCTCCTCCGTGGCCGATTGCTTCAGCACCGCCCTCGAAGCGGTGCGGATCGCCGTGCGGTACATGACGCCTGTGATCGTCCTCGCCGACCTCTACCTGGTCTTCGGCTCGGAGCCGTGGCTCATTCCGGATCCGGACTCGATTGCACCGATCGAGATCGAACCGCGGCGCAATCTGGGTCACGCTGCCGGCAACGGCGCGTACCGATCCTATGCGCGCGACCCGAAGACTCTGGCGCGGCCCTGGGTGCCCGCCGGCACGCCGGGCTTCGAACACCGGATCGGCGGCCTCGAGAAAAGCCAACTCTACGGTGATGTCTCCTACGACCCGGACAATCACGACGCGATGGTGAAACTCCGGGCCGAGAAGATCGAGCGCATCGCGCAAGACTACCCGCCGCAAGACGTGTACGGCGCGCCCGAGGGCCAACTCCTCGTCATTGGCTGGGGCAGCACGTTCGGCCCCATACGCACGGCGGTGGAACAACTTCTGGAGAGCGGCCTGTCCGTGGGCCATCTCCACCTGCGCCACCTCCATCCCCTGCCCGCGGATCTCGGCGGCATCCTGTCGCGGTACCGAAAGATCCTCGTACCCGAGAACAACTTGGGCCAACTCCGATTGCTGCTGCGGGGGCGCTACCTGGCGGACGTCCTCGGCTACAACCGCGTGACGGGCCAGCCGTTCAGCGTGCGAGAGCTTCGCGAAGAATTCCTGCGCCACCTCAACGGGAGTTGATCCGGTGGAATCCACACACCCCGCCCCCCCCCGGCGCCGAAGCTCACGCGGAAAGACTTCCTGACCGAGCAGGAGGTGCGGTGGTGCCCCGGTTGCGGCGACTACTCCATCCTCAACGCGACCACCCAGGCCTTCGCCCAACTCGGGATCCCGCGGGAGAAGTTCGTGATCGTCTCCGGCATCGGCTGCTCCTCGCGGCTCCCGTACTATGTCAACACCTACGGCTTCCACGGCATCCACGGCCGCGCCCCGGCGATCGCTACGGGCGTGGCCCTGGCCAACCCGGAGCTTCACGTGTGGGTGGTGACGGGCGACGGCGACGCCCTCTCGATAGGGGGCAACCACTTCATCCACACCCTGCGCCGGAACGTCAACCTCAAGATCCTGCTCTTCGACAACCGGATCTACGGCCTCACCAAGGGGCAATACTCGCCCACCAGCGAGTTCGGCAAGATCAACAAGAGCGCCCCCTACGGCACCCTCGAACGCCCGGTGGATCCGATCGCCCTCGCCTTGGCCGCGGGGGCCACGTTCGTGGCCCGTTCGGTGGACATCTATCAGAAGCACCTGGCCGAAGTCCTTCGCAAGGCAGCCCAGCACCGGGGCACCGCCTTCATCCACATTTTCCAGAATTGCTACGTCTACAACGACAACGCGTTCACCGAATTCGCGGACAAGGACGTGCGGGACGAGCGGAACGTTGACCTCGAGCACGGCCGGCCCGTCCTGTTCGGGAAGAACCGCGACAAGGGGATCCGACTCGACGGGATGCGCCCGGAAGTGGTGACCCTCGGAAACGGCGTGACCGAGAAGGACGTGCTGACCTACGACACCCGGAGCCTCACCCTTGCGCACATCTTCGCTCAGATGGCGCCACCCGCCTTTCCCATGCCGATCGGCATCCTTCACCAAGAAGAGCGGCCACCCTACGAGGAACTGGTCTATGGCCAGCTTGCGGCGGTGAGGGAGGCCAAAGGCGCCGGCGACCTTCGCGCGCTATTCCGCTCGGGCGAGACGTGGGAAGTGAGAGGGTGAGGGGCAGCCGCGTCGGGTAACCCGGCCCGGCGCAATCGTTCGCTACGACGAAACCGCCAATCCCGATGCGTCCGCCTCGTCCCCTTCAGGGCGGACAGCGGCTGTCGCAGCGGTGTCCCGATCCCGCGTCACCTCGGCCTCGTTGAACACGACCCCCACGAACTTCTCCTTCGCACCCCGCAGGGCCTCCAGGGCGCGCGTCGCCATCGCCCGTGGCGTGCGGCCTGCCCGGTAGATGAGCACCACCGCATCCACAGCGGGAAAGAGCGCGCTCGCGTCCGCCGTGGGGAGCAGGGGCGGCCCATCAACGATCACGATGTCAAACTCCCGCCGGAGCTGGGGGAAAAGCCCCTTGCGCACGAGTTCTTCGAGGGACTCCACCGGGTGGAGCGGGGCGTTCCCCACGGGGAGGATCTTGAGATTGTCCAGGCCGGGCGCCCGCGTGAGCGTGGCCGGATCGAGCAAGCCAAACACGACAAGATCGTAGATGTCCTTCGTGACCTCCGGCCAAGAGAGTCCCTCGGCCAGAACATTCGTCCAACCCTGACCTTGACCAAACGGGACCACTTCGTGGAGATCGGGCGCCCGCACATTCGCCTCGAGGAGAAGCGTGGACTGCTGATTCTGTGCGTAGGCCGCGGCGAGATTGGCGGCCAACAGGGTCTTCCCTTCCCCTTCCACACTGCTCGTCACCAGCACGACCCGGGTCGGGCGATCCGGACGCGCCAGGGCGGATCGGAGGATTCGGAACGATTCCGCGGCCGCTGAATCGGGGGCGTTGTGAACAACCAGCCCGCGGAAGGGATCGCCCCGGGCCGTGGCCTCGGCCTCGAAGGAGGGCACCAAGGTCAGCACCGGCGTGCCCAAACGCGCCTCGACCTCGGCCGGCGTGTGAAGCGAGCGATCGAGCGCTTCAGCACCGAGGGTGAGTCCCAATCCCACGGCCGGTCCAAGCAGGGCCAGCGCCACCAGCCCCCACAGCGGATACCCGCGAGCCGGCCGGGCGGGAAGCGTGGCAAGTTCAAGCAGGCGGACCAGATCCGTCTTCAGCGAGGCCTGCAGCTCGGCGGACTGGCGGGTCTGCTCCATCCGGTCTATCACGCCCTGGATACGCTCCACTTCCCGCCTGAGTCGTGCGAACTCGATCTCGTCCCCGAGGTAAACCAGGTTGGCCTGTTCGAGTTCGTTCTTCTGGGCCATCACGTGGTGCATCTTCTCATCGAGGTCGCCGATGAACCGTTCGAGCGCCGCTACGAGTTGTTCGCGCGCCTCTTCGCCCTGGCGGCGCAACTCCTCGATCTCGGGATGGGACTCCGTAAAACCAATGAGAAGATCCTGCCGCTTGAACAGGATCTCGATGTAGCGCGCGCGCAGCCTTTCATACGCCGCGGGGGCGTCGGGAAATTCGAGAGACGGCATCGCGTCCCGGCCCACCTCGACGGGAGCCTTCAGAATTCCAAGTAGTTCCCGCGCGCGCCGACCCTTCTGATCCACTTGGAGCGCCTGTTCGTCCAAGTCCAGGATGCGACTGAGATGGATCTGGATCGCCGAGTGGCCCTCCAGCACACGATGGGTCAGCTTGAACTCATTGAGGCGGGCCTCCGCATCCTGGAGCGACGCCTCGATCTGCTGCCGGTAGTCGCGCCCGAGTTGCTCGGGCATCTCCCCGCGCCCCGCCGCCTGGCCATTGCGATATCCCTGGTAGGCGAGCGCGGCCTGGTTGGCGAGGTCGCGCGCCTCGCGCGGGGTCTCCGCCTCGGCATGCATGTCGAGGATGAGGGTCTCCCCTCGCCGGCTCACCTGCAGGCGACGCCGCAGATCCTCCACCACTTCGCCGTAGGCGGAGTTCCGCAGTCCTTCCTCGATCCCCAACCCCTCAGGGATCCGGCCCAGCCTCTGCGCCGCCACGAAAAGAATGGGAGCGCTCCTCACGATTTGGAGTTCCGTGGTCACATCAGCCACAACCGGCGCCGTGCCCAGATCCTGGCGAGAGGCCCATTCGAGCTGGACGGAGGACCGCGCGCGATAGACCGAAGGATAGAGAAGCGCCAGGGCCGCCGCCCCGGCCAAGCCGCTCAGCGTGGCCACAGCCAGCGTCCCCTTCTTGCGCCCCAGGGCGCGGAGCCATCGCGAGGATGCGTGGGTCGAGCCCATCAGGCCAGCACCTCGCGGATGCTCATCATCGGGTTGAGTCGCAGGTCCACCAGATGCGGACGCTCCGTCGCCGGCTCCGAGGCGTCGATGAACTCCACGACAGGCCGCATGGGATGGCCCGGATTGCAAAGGACCACCCGCGCGAGCTTGCCCGTCGTGAGGCGGACCCTCGAGCCCGGCGGGTAGAGCGTGAGGCGCCGCAGAGCGGTCATCCACACCGCCCGCGGAAAGATGTCCGGCGACTCCTTGATGAGCGTGTGGCAGGCCTCGACAAACGGCCGGGCAGCTCGGTGAGGGCGAACGTGCGTGACGCTCTCGATCGTGTCGCACAATCCCACCAGACGGGCCAGTCGCCCGATCGCCGCCCCTTTGAGTCGGTCCGGGTAGCCGGAGCCGTCCACGCGTTCGTGCTCCTGCCGTACCATCTCGACCAGATCTCGCTTCAGGCGGAGTCGCTCGAGCCAGGCCGACCCCACCGCCGGGTGTCGCTCCACTTGGGCCCTTTCCTCCGGCGTAAGCGATCGCGGCGCGTCAAGAATGGCGGGGCCGACGGACATCATGCCCACGTCGTGCAAGAGGGCGCCCGCCGCGAGGAGGAGAAGCTCCTTGCCATCCACGGACCAGTCGCGCGCGAGCGCCACGGCCATGATCGCCACATTAAGGGAATGCTCCACGAGGAAGTCGCGGCGGTACTGATTGGGAACGCTGTCGAACACGCGCTCCAGCCAGACTTCCGGCGAGGCCTGCACCTGCGTGACGAATTGCCCGAGCAACTCGAAGAGCTTCTGTTCCCGTACATCGCGCCCTTCCTTGAGGGCGTCGAAAAAGACGGCACACTCGTTCCGTAGCCCCCACGCAAGAGAGTCCGCCTTCGCGCGGCGCTTCTGCAGGAGGATAGACTCCTCAAACTGCGGGACCTCGATGGTTTCCATCCGTGGACTTTCTCCGCTGGTTCGATATATTAGCGCGAAACAGTCCACGTTGCAAGCGGCACCAAGCATCCATGCATTGGGGGATCGCAGTCGAGCACCCATTGGAGAAACTGGAGGGACGCACTCCGCTGCGCACCGTTTCACGGGGGTCACGTCCCCTTCAGCCCCGACCTGCCCGCGGCCCGGCAGGCCCGCCGTACCATCTCTGGCGGGCAGGCGGGCGGGGCGCAGCCCGCCACCGGACGGCCCGCCGCCTCGCCACTCCGAAACTACTTGACGGACCGCGAAAAACGAGGCAGTTTAGGCCGTAATGAACCGCTGGATATCCCTTCCCCTCGCGGCGGCGGCTCTCACCTTCGCGTCCTGCTTCGAGGCGTTTGAAACCATCCATGTGGACACGGGCTGGCGGATGAAATACGCGGTCTATGTCCAGTCGGAATTGCCCGAAGTCGTCAACCGGTTCAACAAGATGCTCCAGGATTACTCGGTCACGGCCTCGGTGGGACGGGCGCAGAAGCTGGCCACCGTAAGCTACGATGGGGAATGGATAGAGGCAGCCCAGTTCTCGCCGGTCGGTTTCCAAACGACGATCCAGGAGGGCGGCAAGAACGGACCGCACAAAGTGACTCTGACGCGGACTTGGACAGCTGAGAAGGTTTCCGGCTATGTCGGCCAGGCAGGTTGGGCGGAATTGGCGGCCCAGGCGCGAAGACCGGGGAAGTACACCCTCACCCTCCAACTCCCGGGAGCGATCCGCTCGGCGGTCCTTGTGAAAAACGCCGGCATCACCGGGGAGAAGCGCATTCACCCCGACAAGACTCGCGGCGGCAAGGCCATCTGGCTTGTTCCCGATCTCCTGCTCGTGGACATGACCTCCATGACGATTGAGGCGTCCTTCACCGGCCGGATGACAGCGAAGGAAGCGCCGCCGGCCACAACGATGGCCGCTCTCACGGGCTGCCAGTCCCCGGTAGTTCTCTCGCGCGCGGCGAAAGCGCTCGCCGGGGCGGGCGCGGCGATGGGAGAGGCCCGCCTCACACCCGACCAACGCCAAGCGCGCTATCGCGAGTTCCTTCCCGAAGTCAGCAGCCTGGAGAAAGAGTGCGCCAACAGCGAACTGGGCGCGTCGCTCGGCAAGCTGCGGGCCGTCCTTTCTGCGGCTCCGGCCACCGCGGCCCCGGCACCCACGCCGACGCCTCCCCCGCCACCCAAGGCCGCCGCCCCTCCGCCTCCGCCGCCTACGAAACCGGCCCCCGCCATGGAAGAGGAAGAAGGCGCTGAGGAAGAGGAAAGCGAAGAGGAAGAAGAGGAAGAGGAGTAGCCCCGCGGCGAGCCGCCGCGGTCAAAGCCTCTCGAACCGTCTCAGGGCATCGCCGAAGTTCAGCACGTCCACGAGCAGGTCGGTGCGCGTGACGGGGTAGCCCCCGTAGGCGAGCTCCATTCGCCACGCGATGTAGCCTTTAGGCGGCAGGGGCAGAAAGGGGAACCGAAGGAGCCAGTTCCTTCTGCGGCACCGCCAGAGGAAAACCCCGAGCCAGAAGAGAAGGACCGGGACTTCGGTCCATCGCCAGAGCCGCTGGGTGGCCGGGCCGTGAAAAGCTTCTTGGTTGGAGGTCACCATCTCACGGGCCCGCCGAACCGAAAATCTCCTCGATCCTCGCGCGCAGATGGGGCGGCACGTTCACGGCACGCTCCCGGGCGCGCAGCCCGCTCACCGCGCGCATCGTCGCCTGCAGGCTCTTAAGCCACGCCACGCAGCCGGGGCACGTGAGGAGGTGGAGACGAATCCGCACGCGATGGAGCAACGGCAGCCGCCTTTCCATGTAGTCGCCGATGTTCTGCGCGGTCTCCCGGCAGGTTCCGGTCACCCTGGGCCAGCGGCTCATGCCCCCCCCCCGCGCATCCGCTCGGCCAAGGCGTCTCGAAGCCCCAACCGTGCCCGATGGAGCAGCACCCTCAGATGGACGTCCGTGATTCCCAAGGCGGTGCAGATCTCCTGGGGCTCCCACTCCTCGATGTAGCGCAAGTGGAAGGCACTGCGCTGAAGATACGGGAGCCGCTGCATCGCTTCCCGGACCCACCCCAGGCGCTCCTCCTTGAGGAGTAGTTCCTCGGCATTGGGGGGAAAGGGGACCGCCATCGCCAGGGGCTGCCCTGATGCATCGAACATCGAATCGGGCGGGAAAGGATCAAGTGCGACCGTGTCGAGCGAGATTTCCCGATGGCCTTCCCGTGACATTTCTCGCAGCACGTTCACGAGGATTCCGAACAGCCAGGTCCGTAGCTTGGACAGACCACTGAAATGATCCACTCGCTCCAACGCGCGCACGCCCGCCCGAGCCACGGCCTCCTCGGCCTCGCCGGGCGAACCGGTGGACCGCAAGGCAAATCGGTACAGGGCGTCCGACTCTTTCAAGAAGACCTCGCCCACCTCTTTCCGTCGCCGAACGGTGTCGGCAACAACGGGAGCAGAAACCGCGGTCGCGCCTCCCTTGCCCGGATTATTCATGCGCCTCTGAATCCCATTGCCCCGTGCGGCCTTGGGGATACGTTCCGATACCTGGTGTAGCGCATGAATAATCCGCCCGAAGGGCCGCACCAGCCGCAGGATGCGGCGGTGCGGGGCCGGCCCCGAAACCTTCGCCTCTGAGAATTCATGAACAATCGGGGCTTGGCCATGTGGGTTCTACCATTGCACACTCCTCCACGCGCCCGCAAGACCGGAGGGGCATTGATACCCCGGCCTTCGGCCGCAGCCCCTCCCACCAGGGCGCGAGAGGATCTCGCGTGGGCGCCGCCGCCTTCAGGTCACTGGGGAGAACTTGCCGCGCGACGACGTATCTGCTCGATCAGATCCCCGATGGCCAGATTGAAATCGTAGAGGTGGAGTCCGAACGGGCCGGTCGCCGTGCGGACGTCCAAGGGGTCACCCCGCTGGTCCACCCCTGCGGGATCCTCGTGGAAACCGATGGCGAGGTAGGTGTCGCCATTCGAGGCCCTCCGGCAGGTGGCCGTGTAGCGCCCGGGGTAGTGACGAAACGTGGAGACCGAGTTCCTCGCGGCGCCCTCGTTCACAAAGAGCCCCGTGAGGGTTGTGCCGTCAAGGACACGCACGTCGCCCGGCTCCGCGGACCCGTCCTTTATGTTCACCACGGCGTGGCCTTGGGGCAGCACGGCCAGGGCGGGATTCGTGCAGGCCACCTCGTCGCGCTCGCCATCCGCGACTCGATGGAGGTAGCCCTCGGGCGCGAGAACCGCATCCACCCCCCCCCCCGGCGGAGCCGGGTTTCGGGTTATCCCCATCGGCATGAGAGCGATAGTGCAGCACGCATCCCCGCTCGGGGGCATCCGTGCAAAGGGGCAAGTCCGAAAACGACCCGCCCACTCTCTCGCCGGGGAGTACATAGGTGTTGAAACCGATGGGCAGGGCGAGCACCAGGGCCGCGCGCAGCTCATCGCTCCGGCGGCGTCCCGGCACACGCGTAACCTCCTTCGAACCATCGAAGTAGCGGTGGAGAAGGTAGGAAGCCATCTGGGCGCCCTGGGAATGGCCGATGACGACAATCGGGCGGCCGTTGTTCCACTCGCGCAGGTAGGTCTCGAAGGCCGCCGCCACGTCGGCGAAGGCGGCGCGAAAGATCGCCGCACCCTCTTCGGGAGGAATCATGTAGCTGCCCAGCGTGCCCTGTCGATAGAAGGGCGCAAAGACGCGGCAGACTTCCGAGAACCGGCCCGCGAGGGCGCGGATCGTGAGGGCGGGAATGAGCACGTCGGTGAGATCCTCATGGTTCCCCGCCTTCGGGCTCCAGTCCACTGTGGGATAGGTGAAGAAGCAGTCGAGCCTCGCGGGATCGTCGCGCAGCGGAACCTCCTCGCGCGCCGAGCCATCCGCCTCGATCCGCTCGATCCGATAGGGCCGCGTGCATTCATCCGAGGCCTTCCCCGGGTGACACCCCCAGAGGTCGAGGTTGAGATAGTCCACCGGCGGGAGTGTGCTCGCCTCCTGGAGCCGCTCGGCCACGCTCGCGCCCGCGGATCCGGCGCCTCCATCCTCGCCGCAAGAGAGCAGGAACAGAGCAATCCCAATAGACACCCACCTTAGGTTGGCTCCCGCGCCGATCCCGGCTCCCCGCAACTTGCGAAGCGCGAAAACCATCGGCGCACTATACGCGAGTCCGGAACGTTGCTCCAACTCCCCGCCCGGTGGCGTCCGCTGGAAAAGGCGTAGCGGCTGTTGCTCTTTTTGCCAACCTGCTAGGATCGCGCCGATGAGCATTCGCAGTCTTGGTGTGATCCTGCTGGTCGTCGGGGTTGCCGCCCTCGTTGCCGTCCTGCCCGTCTTCCATCCCCGCGATTGGCAACCCTGGACCGACGCCATCAAGGAGGCGCCAGGCCAGCTCGTAAAGACGAAAGACCACACCACACACGTCGTCGTGAAGGGCGAAGGGCCACCGGCGATTCTCATTCACGGTTTCATGTATCACTCGATCATGTGGGAGGGGACACAGCGGGATCTCACCCACTATGCCCGGACCCACGCGATGGATCTCTACGGCTGGGGCTACAGCTCGCGTCTGGACGCGGTCAACTACTCGTACGATCTCTACGCGCGGCAGGTGATCGACCTGATGGACAGCCTGGGAATCGAGCGAGCCGATCTCATCGGACAGTCCATGGGAGGCGGGACAGCCATGGTCGTGGCGGCGCGGTGGCCTCAGCGCGTGCGCAGCCTGATCCTCGTGGATCCGGCCGGCCTCCCCAACCCCTTGCCCCTCACGGGTCGCATCTTCGGCCTTCAGGGCGTGGGCGAGTTCCTTGTCGCTCTGCCGGGTCGTTCGGTCTTCAAGAAGAACCTGCAGGATTTCTGGTTTCATGATGCGTCGCGGGTGACGGACGAGTACGTGGACGCCGTGATACGTCCGTTTCGGATCACGGGATCAACGCGGACGATCCTGAACATCCTGCGCACGCTCGACTTCGGAAGTCTGGAGGGCGAGGTGCGAACACTTGCCGGTCACCACATTCCGACGCTTGTCGTCTGGGGCCGCGAGGACCGCGCCGTACCCCTCCCGATCGGGGAGAAGCTTCATCACAGTCTGCCCGGTTCGCAGTTCTTCGTGGTGGATGGCGCGGGCCACAGCCCACACGAGGAGAAACCCGAGATCGTCCACCCACGGCTGATCGAGTTTCTCAAGTCGCTTCCCGCTCCGCCTGCGCCCTGACGGGGCGGCGGCCTGGGCGAGGCCGCTCAACCCGCGAAGAACTCGAGCAACGCCTCGTTCACTTCGTCGGGAGCTTCCTGCTGGATCCAGTGTCCCACACCGTGAAGAACCCGCACGGTGAGCGGGCCTGAGACGAACTTCGCCATCCCGCGCGTGAAGTCGAGGCTCAGTGCGGGGTCGCGGTCCGTCCAAAGGATGAGCGTGGGCACGGGTATGGGGTTGAGACGGAGCTGACGAACTGCCTTGTACTGGCTGGGGATCGCTCGATAGTACGCCAGCCCGCCACCGACGCCCCCCGCCTTGCGCGCAGCCTCGCGGAACGCCTCCAGGTCTTCGGGCGTGAGGCGCTCCTTCCGAACGGCACCCCAACGAAACATCTGGACCACCCCCGCGTGGTCCCGAAGCGAAATCAGGTACTCCGGCAGCCACGGGATCTGGAAATACAGGATGTAGAGACTGCGGAGGACCTGCAGGGGGTTCCTCCCCCAAATCTCCAGCGTGCGCATCGGGTGCGGACCGTTCATCACGGCAAGACGGTGCAGACGTTCGGGATACCGGTGGGCGAAATACCACGCGAGCGCCCCTCCCCAATCGTGTCCCACGAGGTGGACCTTCTTTTCGCCGAGGGCATCGAGGAGGCCGGCCACGTCGGCGGCCAAGGTTTCGAGGTCATACCCGCTGTCCGGCCGCTCGGTCTCGTTGTACCCCCGCAGATCCGGCGCGACGGCGTGGAACCGGCCCGACAGCGCCTTTATCTGATGCCGCCACGCGTACCAGAACTCGGGGAAGCCGTGCAGGAAAACCACCGCGGGCCCGCTCCCGCACTCCGCCACGTGCATGCGGATCCCGTTGGTCTGAACGTGCCGGTGGCGGATCTCCAAGGAGGCAGGCGAAGGCGAGGTCAGGGCGGCGTCAGGACGTAGGGACACGTGTTGCCCGCGCGGCCCTCGAGGCAGCGGTCGTCGGAGATCACGGCGCCGTCGGTCTGGAAGAAGCGGGCGATCTGGCTGACCATGAAGGTGTCCACGTCGAACGCTTTCTGAGGGGACGAGACAAAGAATCCGTGCTGGTCGGTGCCGAAGCCGCACTTGTCCTGGAAGTTCTCCTCTTCAAGATCGTCGTTGGGGCAGGTCAGCGGCAGGCGCATCCCTGACTGACCGGCCGCGCCGAAATCGGCCGTGCTCACCGTCGCGCGCAGCGGCGGGTCCAGCCTCGGCGGACAAACACCCTTGTGGCAGAGTTCGTCCTTTCCCTCGGAGAGATTGTCCGGATCGAACAGCAGGCCGTAGGGATTGTGACGCTTCGCGCTTTCGAGGTTTTCCAAGACGTACGCGTCTATGAGCACATCGTTGACCGGCTTTCCGTAGCGCGGGTCGGGCTCTCGGTAGCCGAGGATCCCGGCCGATCGCGCGATCATGATGGCCGTGTTGAGAGGCACGTTCATGTCGCCGATCGTGCCCACAACGAGAAGGTTGCTCCCCTTGCGACCGCTCGGCGCCGGCGTCTGACCGAGCGGATCGAGAAAATAGTGCGTCGCGTAGTTGGCCGGGTCGGCCGGATCCACAATCATCTGCGAGATCTCCATGAAACGCCGCACGTCCGGGTGGTTGCGTCGAAAACCGTAACCACTTGTGAGGGATACGAGCGGGCTGCCGACAGGATGGTTCGCCCGCGGTTTCCCGTCCACCCCGAACGACTGGAAGCCGGCATCGACCTCGAATGTGTCAATCACCTGCCGGACGGCGCACGCCCCCGCACGCACGTCCCTCGCGAGGGCGGTCGGGCATGCTTGGCCATCGAAGAGGGTCACGGCAATGCGATCGCCCGCATCGGCGGCGATGTGGGCCCGGAAAAGATGATCCTTGTGGACTCGCACGAGGTCGTCCTCCCGGTTCGTGCGGTTCTCGACGAGCACCCAATCCCCTGCCCTCAGTGGCTGCACGCGAGCGAACGTGACCTTCAGGTCCTCGTTCACGTTGTGGATCAGAAACTTGAGGAGTGTCTCCCCCCCGCCGTCCGCCAGCTGACCGATGACCATGGGACCGAGAAGCGGGAGGAAGACCGCCTCCACCGCCCCTCCCTGCGTGGTACGCACGCCGATATCAATCAGCCCGCCCCCGCCTGAAACGGGCGCCGCGGCGCGCACGAATGGCTCGATCCCGCCAAGCACGGATGAGAGGATTCCGCCCAGCGACTGGCCCCAGGCGTAGAACCGGCTGTCCGGCCCGCCCACGTCCGGCGTGCCGTCGCCGTTCCAGTCTCCCCCGAGGTCGTCCGCCTGACCGTTGCCGTTCATGTCGAACCGCCAGCGTTGGTATCCGTCGTACGAGCGAAGGATCCTCACGAGCTGCATGTAGTCCACGATCGTCTGGCGGACGATGTCGCGCGTGTGGAAGGTGTCGGCAGAGAAAAAGTCTCCGCCGGAGTCCACCACGCCATCTCCGTTCAAGTCCCGCGCGCGTCCCGGGAGCGCATCCACGAGGGGCAGCAGGCCCAGGCCGCCGGCGACCACGTTCGCGATCTGGGAAAACTGGTCGTCCACGCCGATGCCGTGCCCCACGGCCTCCATCCCGATGCTGGCGATGCCGTGCTTGGCCATGTGACCCGCGAAGCCGAGGAACTCCACGCGGCTGCTCGTGTAGCCGTGACCGTAGAACGCGACGGGAAACGGCGGCTGGTGGGGACCATTCGCCTTGGGCACCGCCAGCCAGAACACCGCCTTGTTCTTCCCGAGGTTCCGGGCGGTCCCGGATTCGTAGTCGATGTCGAACACGCCGAGATGATCGTCCTTGCAGGACTGTGTCGTTTCATCCCAGCGGTGGCAAATGAAGTAGGGCGTCATGAACTCGCCCTGCGCGATGAAGTCCACGTAGTCGTACGTCGCCCGCAGCGCCTCAACCTGTTCCGGCCGGATTCCCAGGCCCAGCCCCCCCCCACTCTCGAGGCCGCTCAGAACATCCAGGAGAACTTTCATGAGCGCGTCGGCCTTGAGAATCCTCGGATTGCGATGGGATGTTGATTCGATCGCTGCGGTGTTGCACGCCCGTCCCGGATGGGCCGCATTCCACTCCTTGTCGCAGTAGATCGGCGGCGCGTCGGAAAGCTCCGGTGGGGCGAAGGTCGAGAGAAACGCCAGAGGGCCGTCCCCGTACAAACCCCGACGGATCTGGACCATGTCCCGGGTGACACTCTGAGTGGTGAATGTCCACGCGAAGGCAATCTGATCCACGCCGACGCCCACGCGCTTGAGGATCGGCACGGCGCGGTCGAGGTCCTGCGTCTGCTGCGCATGGTTCACGTAGGGGAAAGGCGACTGGACGGGCCTGCCGTCCGTGCCCACCACCCGGTCCGTCAGGATCACCGCGTAGGTGCTCTCCTCTCGAAGTGGGACCACCGGCCGCAGGATCAGCGTATGGGTGGAAACGTCGTAGAAACTGAGCAGATCGTCGAGGCAGTTTCCCGCCGCGCCCGGTTTGAAGTTCGGTTTCCCCAGCCGACCGTCGTCGTTCGTGTCCTCCCCCGGATCCAGCGAGCCGTTGCCGTTCACGTCCTCGTCCACGGTTTCGAATATGACGTTGCAGGAGCCCTCGCGAGGGTCGTTGTCGAAGTAGCGCGTCCGCGAGAGACCGAGGGGGAAGTTCCCCCGGCCCATATCGAGTTCCACGGGGTCGTCGGAGGACCGGTCGAGGTTCACGACGTACACCGCATCGTCGGAAAGGTCGTGGTTGGTCTGATGGCGGCGGGCGAGGTCGAGAACGTCGAGCGGCGCGTCGAAGGAGACCGAGATCGCGCCGATCGTGCTGAAACCCGAGAGTTGGTCCACCTTGACGCGGACGTCACGTTCGAGTGCCGTGGGCCCCATGAGGCTTGCGCTGATGCGGCGGCCGGTGGGTGAAGTGGGGTCCATGCGCGTGGCGGCGTTGTTCGGGAAGGGCATGTCGGGGAACGGCCGACCCTCGATATCGTAGATCACCTTTGGGCCGCCCGTCGCCCGCGTGGGGGCCAGGCCCGTCGGGCCGTCGCCGTCGGCGCAGGCGAGCGGGGCCAGCAGGAAAAGGACCGCCACCCACCTCCCCTTGGCTGAGCCCGCCTCCCGAATCATCCGCGGATCATAGGGAAACGACCCCGGGGAGTAAAGCCGCTGGGCCGCGTCGGGTCGCCAACCGGCAGGTTCAGGCGACCTTGCGGCCGGACAGAGTCTCGATGACTTGGCGCGTCAGATTCATCGCTTCCTTGGCGAAGGGGACGTAGGCCAGCATGCCGCGGTAGTAGCCCGCAAGGTGGACCCCATTGTAGGCCGCATTGAGCAGCTTGACGAGCCTGCCGTTTGTGACCGCGAGGTGCTTCACCGTGGCCGCCCGCAGATCTTCCCAAGACCGAGGCATTTGCTTTTCGGTAAGACCCCTTTCCTTCAGCGCAGCCCGGACCGCCATGTCGATGGCCAGCCAAGCCGTACCAAATGACTCTCGAACCGGCTTGATGTCCTCGTAGAGGTTGTCGTTGATCTTCGACCGGCCCAGCAACTCGCGCGCGTTCCGGTAGTACCGGATCGCTTCGTCGAAACCGTTCGGCGCCTGGCCCCTGCTGCTCATGGCAAAGAGATTGTCCCCCCCCACCCGCGCCGCGTCAACGCGCGTCCCGGGCCCTATTGAACGACCGCCAGGCCGCCGGCGACGACGATCGTGACCCGGCGGCGGTCGTCGAGCGTGAGCGGGGCGTAGCCGCTGTTGGAGAGGAAACCGCGGCCGACATAGGCGCGCCACAGCACCGAGCCCATGTCCAGATCCAACGCCGTGACGTACCACGAGGCGTTTGACGCCCAGGCATCGTCGCCCTCGATCTCATAGATGTATGCCTGCCGGGACGCCCCCGAGACAAGCGGCACGGCGTTCGGCGCAAAAAGGCTCTCGTCCTTCCACAGCAGACGTACTCGGCCCGCTGCGGCGTCGAGCCGGTACGCGGCCACGCCCTTCGAGGAATTGGACTCGACAACGAACGTATCCCCGTACGCGGCGATCGTGTTCTCCGTTTGCGCGCGAGGGTCTGAAAAGGGGACCGATTCATCCACATCGAGCGGCGAGCCGTCCGACGTGCGCAGCGCGATCAGTCTCATGGGCCTCGCGCCATCCATGAACACCAGAACCTCCGAATCCGGCCCCATCAGCGTGGGCGTCGTACCCGATCCGTCGCTGAATCTCACGTTCTGCTGGGCTGAGAAAAGCGCGCAGGCCTCCAGAGGCGTGGGCTCGGCGCACGGCACGGGCGTTGGCACCGGACCGGACTCGTACGGGATGCTCCAGATCTCCTCCAATCCGGTCCCACCCTCGCGCAGCTTCACCGCGTGCTTGTTGGTGAGGAGATAGATGCCGTCCTCGGGATCCACGGCCAGATTGTTCGAGACGTTTTCGCCCGGGTACGAACGCACGAGCAGGTCCGTCGTCCCGTCTCGGAACACCCGCAGCCGCATCACCTTTACGGCCGTGGAGTGGGGCACGAGCATGTCGTTTTTGCGCTCCTCCTTGAGCCCCGAGGTGACCAGCGCAAGGTCGATGAGGCCCGGTGAGTGGTAGAGCGGATTCATCCCGACGATGAGATCGTCCGAGTCGAGCAGATTCGGATGGCGGGCAAGGAGATCCACGGCGAGGACTTCGCGCAGGCCCTCGGAGTCCGGGCAGATGCGATGCAAAACCTGGCGGGTGAAACTCCAGAAGCAATCCTCGAAATCGAGGATGGTGTAGAGGCTGCTGAACGGGTTCTCGATCGCCAACTCCGCCCGCCCGTCCGTTCGCAGACTCTCCCCTTCAACCCAGACGCGGTGGAAGACGTGTCGCGAGCGGATCACATCCACGCCTTTGAGCATGAGGTGACCGTCCGACGCATACATCACCGCCCCTGGGCCGAGGATGTCGGTGAACACGGTGGCCTGGGGGCTCTCGCCCGCCGGCCCGGCGTGCTCACTGGCGGCCTCTTGAGCGGACGAGTGGTGAAGCATGGGCCACGGGCTGTCGGCGAGAAACGGGTTGGACGTTGCCGCCCTCCCGCCATCCCCTTGACTGCATGACGATGCGAGGACGGCGAGGAACAGGGCCGCGACACGCAAGGCGTAGCGGGAAGAGAGCCCAAGCCGGCACCGACCCTCCGGATTCCTCTGCCGGTATTCTTCTCGCTCTGTCATCTGCGTTGGCGGATTGTAGCCACCCCAACCTCGAGTTGTCGAACAACCTGTACAGGGCTCGGACCTTCTGCTAGGGTACCCCCCGTGCATCCGGTCCTTTTCAAGATCGGCAGTTTCACGATCTACACCTTCGGCGTCATGCTCTCGCTGGGGTTCATCCTCGGGAGCAGCCTCGCGGCCCGCGGCATCCGCGAGATCAAGGGCGACGTCCAAAGATTCTGGGACCTCTGCTTCTGGATCTTCATCGCCGGCATCGTGGGGTCGCGCCTCCACTACGTCATCATCAACGCGGGCGATTTCTGGGACGCCTGCTTCTATCCCGAGAAGGTCGGCCTGGTCAACAGCTCGTGCTTCGAGGCGCTGTACGTCTGGAAGGGCGGACTCGCGTTCTACGGCGGGTTCATCGTCGCGTTTCTCACCAGCATCGCCTACATGAAACGACACAAGATCAACGCGTGGGCTTGGTCCGACATCATCGCCCCCTGCGTTTTCCTCGGCCTGGGGATCGGCAGGCTGGGTTGCTTCTCGGCCGCCGACGACTTTGGGAAGCCCACGGACCTCCCCTGGGCGCTCAAGTTCCCCAATCTCGTCGGATACCCGGACCTGGAGAACGTGCCGATTCATCCCACGCAACTCTACATGCTGATGAAAGACGTGCTCGTTTTCATGGTCGGCTACGTCTGGCTCCGGAAGCGAAAGACCTTCGACGGCCAAGGGACGTTCGTGTGTCTCGGCCTCTACTCCGTGCTACGCTTCGTGGTGGAGTTCTTCCGCGGGGACTACAAACGGGGGTTCATCTTCGAAGCCGACCTCTTTCAGTTGTACGCCGACGGCATCGAGCAGTTCCCGCACTACGGGCCCGAGATCCTCTCGAACGCCCAACTCATTTCGATCATCCTCTTCGTGATTTCTCTCGGGATGTTGGCGTACCTTGCCCGGAGTTCCCGGGCTGCCCGCACGAAGGCGTAGCCCCGACTTTCCACTCGTCCATGGCCTCCGAGATTCTGCACCTTGAGGGAGTATCGAAGCGGCTGGGGGGACGCGAGGTCCTCCAGCAGGTGGAGTTGTCCGTCCTGGAAGGCGAGGCCGTGGCGGTGGTGGGCCACAACGCCTCCGGCAAAACAACGCTCCTCAACATCCTCTCCACGCTGTGGGCGATCGACAGCGGGGAAGCGCGTGCGTTCGGACTCGACCTGAAGCGAAAGGCCCGCCAGGTCCGCGCGCGGCTCGGCTACGTGACGCACGAAAGCCAACTCTACGCCGAGCTGTCGGTGCAGGAGAACCTCGAGTTCGCCGCTCGGCTGTACGGCATACGCGACCGCGCGGGGCGCATTGAGGAGCTGTTGCGATGGTTCGGGATGGACTCGCTCCGACGCGCACCGGTCAAGGATCTCTCGGCAGGCATTCGGCGGCGCGTCAGCGTGCTGAGAGCCCTCATCCACCAGCCCCGCCTCCTCCTGCTGGATGAGCCCTTCACGAACCTGGATCCCGCCGGACGGCGGGTCGTCGAGGAAGCCGTCCGGGCCGTCGCCGAAGTGGGCAGCGTGGTCCTCACCGCGCCCTCGCTCGAAAACGTGCCGCCCTTCCTGAAGAAGAAAGTCTTCCTGCACCGCGGGCGCGTGGTGAGGGAAGACCAGACGCAACTCCTCACCTCGGTGTAGGCGGCGATCGTCGAGTCCCATGCTGAGGCAGGCCTTCTGGATCGCGTGGAAGGACATCCAGCTCGATTTCCGTCAGCCGCGCGAGATCCTCGGTCTCATCACGCTCGGTCTCGTCTGCCTGTTCATCTTCGGCTTCGCTCTCGGCGTCGGGACGCCCTCGCCCGCCTCCCTCTTCCTGCCCTACTGGATGGCCCTCCTGTTCCTGACGCTGCTCTCCACACTCTGGATCTTCGAGCGCGAACAACAGAACGGGACGCTCCAGGCCCTCCTCCTTGCCTGCCGCGAGCCATCAAGCATCTACTTGGGCAAGCTGCTCGCCTACAGCCTCCGCCATGCCGTCATCCAGTTCGTGCTGATGGTCGTCTTCCTCACGATCCACAACCGGCTCACTCCGCACCTCTTCGTGTGGTTCGGGCTGGTCAACGCGATGACGCTGCTCGGCTTCACCGCCCTCGGCGTCCTGACGGCGGCGCTCCTCACCGGTGCGGGTGTGGCCGGAACGCTGGGGGGGGTGCTCCTCTTCCCTCTTCTGATCCCGGTCGTGCTGGGGGCTGTTTCGGCGATGGAGCGCGCGGTGGGCGGCGCTTCCGCTACGCCCGGGAACTGGCTCGAGTTGCTCGCGGCGGCCGACGTCCTCTTTGTTGCCTTTCCCGTGATAATCTTTGATAAGATACTCGAAAATTGACCATGAGCCGCCCCCTGACACTTCTTGCGTATCTCCTGCTCTTCGCGGGGACCTACCTGGCCTTCGTCGAGGCGCCGCGAGAGGCGTACCAGCAGGAGTTTTACCGCCTCATCTACTTTCACGTTCCCTCCGCCTGGATGATGATGCTCACCTACGCAGGGCTCGCGTTCTTCAGTGCCATGAGCCTCTGGAAGAAACGCGAGAGATGGGACCACCTCGCGGTCTGTTCGGCCGAGGCCGGCACGGTCTTCACCGCCATCACGCTCTTCACCGGCGCCATCTGGGGCAAGCCCGTCTGGGGGGTGTGGTGGACGTGGGATGCGCGCCTCACCACCACCCTGATTCTTCTGTTCATCTACGCGGGGTATCTCCTCCTGCGGGCGTTTGCCGCGGACCCCGCGCGCCGGGCGCGATTCGCCGCGATCTACGCGCTCATTGGCTTCTTCGACCTCCCCCTGATCCACTTCTCCGTCCAGTGGTGGCGCACGCTCCACCAGGGGCCCTCGTTCGGCCCCGGGACGGGCGGGCTCGTGGGGGAACCGATCCGGATCATCGTGATCCTCAACTTCCATGCGTTCGTGCTGCTCTACGCGAGTTGGATGTGGCGGCGGTATCGGACGCTCGCGCCTGTCACTCACATGGAAGCCCCAAAGGTGGAATCGTGAGCGAAGGCTGGGGATACATCGTCGGCGGCTTCGCCGTCGCCTACGCCTTTCTGCTGACCTATGAGGTGTTTCTCATCATGAAAGGGCGCCGCGCGTCATGAGCCCCCGCTGGATCGCCCTCGCCATCGCAGCCGCCGCGATCCTGTTCCTGGTGTACCGGGGGACGGAGCAAGGCCTCGTGTACTATTACACGCCGACCGAGATCCACGCCCTAACGGGGACCGATATCGAAAAGCGCATTCGCGTGGGTGGATTGGTGGAGGGCGGAAGCCTCCAGCGCACAGAGGGATCGCTGCTGCTGAAATTCCGAATCAGTGACGGGGCCCAGGCTGTGGACGTCCTGTTCTCCGGTGCACCGCCCGACCTCTTCCAGGAAGGGAGGGGAGCCATCGCTGAGGGGCAGTGGAAACCGGAAGGCGTCTTCGAAGCGGACAACATCCTCGTCAAACACTCCGAGGAGTACCAGCCGGTGTACGATGCCTCGTCGGGGTCGAAGCCACCCTACCGGGAGCCGTAGCGAGGTGGCAAGCATGTACTCCGCCGTCGCCAATCCCCCGTTCCCCTCCTAAGCACGCTCGCACCCATGCTGGCCGATCTCGGAACCATTGGATTGATGGCCGCCCTTGCGCTCGCGGCCTTCGGCCTTGTTGCGGCCGCGATCGGGCAGAGACGCAACCGGCCGGCCCTCATCGCCGGAAGCCATCGCGCGCTCTACGCCATCGCGGGAGTGCTCACGTTCTGCATGGTAGCCCTCGCGTACGCGTTCCTAGCCCGCGACTACAGTATCTCCTTCGTGGCCCGGCACTCGAATCGAGACATGCCCGCCGCCTATGCCTTCTCCGCCCTCTGGGGGGGGCAGGAAGGCTCGCTCCTCCTCTGGGTATGGCTGCAGTCCCTCTACGGAGCGCTCGCGGTCCGGACCACGCGAACGGCCCTCCCCCAGCTCGCCGGCTCCTTCGCGGCCATCTTCCACGCGATCCTTCTCTTCTTCAGCGTGACGCTCGTGTTTGCCGCGGATCCCTTTTCGCGACTCTTCCCCCTCCCCACGGACGGTGGCGGCCTGAACCCGCTGCTTCAACACCCCCTCATGGTCATACACCCGCCGATGCTCTACCTCGGCTTTGTCGGGACGTCCGTCCCCTTCGCCTTCGCCCTCGCCGCCCTCATGCACAAACGGGTCGATCCGCTGTGGATCCACCTCAGCCGAAAGTGGACGCTGTTCTGCTGGATGTGCCTGACGACCGGCATCGTCCTCGGCGGGCACTGGGCCTACCTCGAACTGGGATGGGGAGGCTACTGGGCGTGGGACCCTGTCGAGAACGCCTCCTTCATGCCCTGGCTCACGATGACCGCCTACTTCCACTCCACCATGGTCCAGGAGCGGCGCCGCCTCCTCGCCGGCTGGAACGTCGTCCTCGCGATCCTCTCCTACACGCTCTCCGTGTTCGGAACATTCCTGACCCGCAGCGGCGTGATTTCATCCGTGCACTCGTTTGCGCTGTCGAACATCGGCCCCTTTTTCCTCGGATTCGTCGCCCTCACCCTCGTTGTGGCCTTCGGCCTGTTCATCGTTCAGTTCTCGAAGATGAAAGGCCCCCGGGAGGAGCAGATCGAGCATCCCGTCTCGCGCGAAAGCGCGATCCTCATCAACAACCTCTTCCTCGTGAGCAGCACGTTCGTGGTCCTGTGGGGGACGATCTTCCCCGTTCTCTCCGAGGCCTTCCAAGGAAAGAAGCTCAGCGTGGGAGCGCCGTTTTTCAACTCGGCCCTCGCGCCGGTCGGGTTGGCCCTCCTGTTCTTGATGGGCACGGCACAGGTCATCCCCTGGCGAAAAGCGTCGGCGGGGCGCCTCGTGCGCAACCTCGGCATCCCTGTGTTGGCGGGCGCCGCCGCGGTGGCCGCGGCTTGGCGGGTAACCCAGCACCCCACGTTTTCGGCCGGCGCCGGTCTGAGCGCGTTCGTGGCAGCGGGACTGCTCTGGGACGTGGCCGTCAGCATCCGCGCCCGGCGGCGACTCCACGGCGAGGCGACCCCAGACGCCTTCGTGGGCGTGTTTTCACGACAGCGCCGGCGCGTGGGCGGCTTCGTCTCTCATGTCGGGATCGCCCTCATCGGCCTCGGCATCATGGGATCGCTCTTCAATGAGGAAAAAGAGATGCGCGTGGAGCCCGGCCAAACCGTCAGCGCGGGGCGCTACTCACTCCACTTCAAAGAATTCGTGCGCGATCATCAATCCGGCTATTTCTCCTACGGCGCGCTTTTCGACGTTGAGAACGACGGCAAGGCCCTTGGACAACTCCGGCCGGAGCGCCGCCTCTACCCCAACCAGAACGATCCCACGACCGAGGTGGGACTTCTGAAAGGGCTGGGGGAGGATCTGTACATCGTCCTTGCCGACTTCGACCGCGAGGGCAAGTGGGTCGTCCTCAAGACCTTCGTGAAGCCGCTCGTCTCGCTGGTGTGGCTGGGCTGGCTCGTGCTCCTCGTGGGCTCGATGTGGGCCTTCATGGGACGGAGCCTCGCGCTTTCACCGCGGCCCACCGGGACAGACCGATGAAGAGGACCGTTGGGCTTGCCCTCCTCGGCGCCATCGCAATCGCCTTCATCGTGATATTCGGCCATGGGCTCACCCAGGACCCCCGAGCCATCCCTTCGCCGCTCGTGGGCTACCCGGCCCCGAGATTCTCGCTGCCCAAGATCGGCGGCGGCACCCTGCGGATCGAGGACTATGCGGGCAAAGGGGTCGTGGTCAACTTCTGGGCATCGTGGTGCCTCCCCTGCCGCGACGAGGCCCGGGTGCTGGAGATGGTTTCGCGCGGCTACGCCGAGAAGAACGTGGTCGTGGTCGGGATCAACATGCAGGACGAGGACGCGTCGGCTCAGAAATTCATCACCGAAGAGGAGATTACGTTCCCGAACGGGCGGGATGCGGAGGGGAAAACGGCGATCGACTTCGGGGTGTACGGCGTACCCGAGACGTTCTTCATCGACTCCGCCGGGAGGGTCGCGCACAAGGTGGTGGGCCCCGTCCACGCGGACTCGATCATCGAGGGGCTGAAGAAGATCGCGCCGGGGGAGGCAGGATGAAGCGATTGATCAGGGCCGCGGCGGCCTTCGCCTTGCTCGGGGCCGCATCCGGCGTGCGATCCGAAGAGTCCAGCGCGGCCGATCCCGCTGTCGAAAAACGCGTCCGGGCGCTCGCCACTGAACTCCGCTGCCCCGTCTGCCAGAACCTCTCCGTTGCGGATTCCCCCTCGACGATGGCGGTTCAAATGCGCTCGCTCATCCGAGAGGAGATCGAGAAAGGCGCGACGGAAGATCAGGTGCGCTCCTTCTTCGTTCAGAAGTACGGAGAGTGGATCCTCCTCGCTCCGCTGAAATCAGGGTTCAACTGGCTCCTCTGGCTGGGCGGTCCGGTCCTGCTGCTGGCCGGCCTCGTGGGCATCGTTTTCTGGGTGGCACGCCGGCGGCGCCCGATTGAAGACGTGCCGCCCGTGTCCGCGGAAACCGCGGCCCGGATCGAAAAAGCCCTCAAGGAGCGACTGGAGGACGGCGCGTGACGATCCTCGTGGCGGCCGCGGCCCTCGTCGTGGTCCTCTGGTTCGTGTCCCGACCCATCCTGGGCGGCCGCCAACCTGCAACGCCACTCGCTCCTCCCGTAGGGAATTGGGAGCTCAACGCCCTCCTCCAGCAACTCCTTGAAATCGACCTCGATCTCCAGGCAGGCCGCATCTCCGCCGGCGATCACGACCGCCTCAAACGCTTCTATCAGGCGCGCGTCGCCTCCGCCCTCGCCACCAGCGGAGGGGAGACAGGCGTTGCTGCAACACCGGAACCGGTTCAGGCCCCACGTACATGACCGCCGCGCTCACCCTCGCCTTGGCCGCCCTTCTCTCCTCGGGCGACAGCGCCCGCCCCCCGGCCCCCTCAACGTCCCCGCACGGGGGGGCAACAATGGAAACGCCTCCGCCCGAGTCCACAACGAATTTCCAACGCGAGATCCTCATGATCGACGTCGAACCCGGCCGCCTCCAAGTCCGCCAGATCCTCTTCCCGGCAGGGCCCGTCGAGACGCTCATGTTCACAGCACCGGAAAACGCCTCGGAGGTCGAACTCGAAAACGGTTTCTCGGAACAGACACCCATCCCCATCACCGAACGGACCTACTCCGCGCATCCCGTACCCGGGGCCTTCCCACTGATGATCAGGTACACGGTGCGGACCCTGGGACGCGACTACGAGCTGGTCAAGAGCGTGGACACGGATGCGCCCGAGCAGAGCGTCCTCGTGGCGCGGATGCTGCCGGCACCCCACGTGGAAACGGCTTCGTTCGAGGGCATGAGAGAGATGGGCGAAGGCTTGTACTACATCTACCGGCTTCCATCGGATTCGGCCACACCCACGCAGATCGTGGCGCAGTTCAGCGGCCTCCCCCTCCCCCCCACCGCCTCGCGATTGGTCGCAGGTGCGTTCGGCCTGGGGCTCCTGTCTCTGCTGTTCCTCGGGCGGCTGAAATCCGCCTGATGCCGGGCGGATGGACGATCGCTACTCCACCATCTTCAGGTCGTTCTCGCTCCAAACCCCAAAAGCTGCCGATTGGGCCTTCCTCGGCCTGATCGTCCTGGCGCTGGCCGTCGTGGCCGCCGTCGGCGGCCTCGTCTACTACCGGGTCCAGAAACGCAAGGCCCGCGAGGGCGAAGCGGCCGAGTTCGAGCGCGTCTGCGCGCAGGACAAGCTCGACGAGGAAGAACGAGCCGCGCTGGACGAGATCGTGGCCGCCGCCCGGCCGGAGCCGCTGACCAGGATCTTCGCGGGCAAGAACGTCTTCGACCGCGCCGTGGCCGAGTGGGCCAAGACCGTCAATGCCGCCCTGAGGGACGAGAAGGCCGACATTCTCGCGAGCCTTCGCCGTAAGCTCGGCTTTGCTCGAGCCAAGGAAGGACTCATGGTGGTCAGCAGCAGGAGCCTCAAGCCCAAACAAGTACTCGGGCTGGAGCTGACTCGCCGTGATCCCCCCATCGCGTTCCAAGCCCCCGTCCTCCAGGTGGACGATTTCGGGGTCACCGTCCAGGTTCCGGAAGACGTCGGCGGCAAGATCCACTTCATCCAGGGAGAACCCCTCGACGTGGAGTTCAACCGCCCCGGCGAGGGCACCTACGGCTTCCTGAGCCGGATCGTCGAGGTCCCCTCACAAAGGCGCCTGGTGATCGAGCACTCGGAGAAACTCAGCGTCAGCCAGCAGCGCGCCTCGGTCCGGATCGACGTTCACCTCCCGATAAAATTCAAAAGGATTCCCGCCCCGTGGGCACCGGACAAAGACCAAGTGGCACGATTGATCGGAGACGACCGGATCGAAACCATGCCCGGCACCGTGGTGAACCTCAGCTCGGACGGCGCGCTCGTCCGGGTCGAAGAGAAGTTCTACACCAACGACTGCATCCACTTCCGGCTCCAGTTCGACGCCAAGGAACGCGATTCCAAGATCACCTTCTACTGCAAGGTCCTCGGGGCGTCCCCCCACGCCAACGGCAAGGAGTTTCTCCTCCGCACGCAATTCGTGGACATGGCCGAGCCGATCCGGGAAAGGCTCGTGCAGTATCTGTTCCGGGTTCAGACGGAGAGCGTCAAGGAAAAATCCGGCCTCGCCCCCGTCCGCGTCGCCTGAACCACCCGGTGAGGCCCGGGAGAGAGACCCTGCATCGGCGTAGTCCTTCTGGAACTATCGCGCCCGACCGGTCCGGCCCCCTTGGATTGACACCCCCCCCCCGGACGGATAAAGTTTGGACCTGTGGGACGTGGGAGGACGAGCCGTCGGGATGGTTGTGAGGCGGAGGGTGGGGTTCCCGGTCGAGCCCCCCTCGATGACGCAGTGAGAGGATAGTGCGCGATGCCCTGGAGGTTCAAAGATCGGATCGTTGTCGTGACGGGCGCGTCCAGCGGCATCGGGAAGGCAACGGCCCTTGCCTTCGCCCGCCAAGGGGCGAAGCTCGGCCTCATCGCGCGCGACCAGACGGCGCTCGAAGACGTCGCCAAGACCGTCCGGGACTCAGGCCAGACGGCCGTGGTGGCGCCGGCGGACGTGACAAAACCCAAGGAACTCCAGCAGGCCATCCAAACGCTGGTGCGCCAGTTCAAGACCGTTGACGTGCTCGTCAACAACGCCGGCTACGGGGTCTACGGATATTTTCTCGAAGTCCCCATCGAGGAACAGCGTGCTCTCTTCGAGACGAACTTCTTCGGCGCGCTCCATGCCATCCTCGCCGTCATTCCGCTGATGAAGGCGAAGAAGTCCGGGATCATCATCAACGTCTCTTCCATGGCGGGACTGAGGCCCATCCCAAAGTTCGCGGCGTACAGCGCCTCCAAGGCCGCGTTGAACTCCATTTCCGAGGCGCTTCGCCTCGAGCTCAAGCCCTATGGAATTCACGTGATGCTCGTTTGTCCGGGCACCACGGCGACCCAGTTTCAGAAACGCGCGCGCCATTTTGGAAAGAAGGCGGAACCGCGCCATCCACCCAAGGCCTTCGTGCAAACTGCGGAAGAGGTGGCCGACCTGATCGTCGAAGGCGCGGCCTCGGGGAAACGCGTCATCGTGCCGGGTCTCCTCAACTGGGTTGGCCTCCAGGTGGACCGTCTGGCGCCCAGGAACCTGTCCGACCGGCTCATCGGCCGCTTCCTCGACTTGGGACCTGATTCGTGAGCGTGAAGGAAATCAGCGCGGGCGTTGGCCGAGCCGCGGCACGCGCACTCGAGCCATAGTCCCGTGCTCCACCGCCCGCTCGGTCGGACCGGACTGAAGATCTCCGAGATTGGATACGGCGCCTGGGGCATCGGAGGCACGTGGTGGGGCGGTACGGACGACATTCAGGCGCTTGCAGCGCTGAAGAAAGCCCTCGACTGCGGGATCAACTTCATCGACACGGCGCTCGTCTACGGCGAGGGCCACAGCGAACGCCTCGTCGGTCGTGCCCTGCGGGAGACGCGACTTCCGGCCATCGTGGCCACCAAGGTGCCCCCGAAGAACCGAGAATGGCCCGCCCGCAATGGCAACATCCTCGATTGTTTCCCGGCCACGTGGGTCGTCCAGAACGCGGATAAGAGCCTCAAGCACCTCGGCGTGGAGACGATCGATCTCCTCCAGCTTCACGTCTGGCACGGCGACTGGGCCAAACAAGACGATTGGCGCGAGGCCAAGGAACGGCTTGTGCGGGCCGGGAAGATCCGCTTCTTCGGGATCTCGATCAACGACCATGAGCCCGACTCCGGTGTCGAGGTCGTGAAATCGGGCGGGATGGACAGTGTGCAGGTCATCTTCAACCTCTTCGACCAGACACCGACCGATCGGCTCCTGCCGGCCTGCGCCGAACACGGCGTGGGGGTGATTGCGAGGTGCCCGCTCGATGAAGGGGGGCTGTCCGGCCGTTTCACGTTGGAGACGACATTCCCCGCCGGCGATTTCCGGCGCTCCTACTTCAAGGGAACCCGCCTCACGGAAACCATCGAAAGGGCCGAGCAGCTCGGCTTCCTCGTCCGCGAGGAGATTCGGAGCCTCGCGCAGGGGGCGCTCAAGTTCGTGCTCAGTCACCCCGCGGTATCCACGACCATCCCAGGTATGCGCCGGCCCGATCACGTGGAAGAGAACGCGTGTGTGTCGGATGGCCGCCTCCTCAGCGCAGAGGAATTGGAGCGCCTCAAGGAGCACGCCTGGCCTCGGAACTTCTACTCGGGCTGACAGCGCCGTGGCTTGAGGCACGTCCGGAACCCTCCGAGACCCTGAAACACCTGGACAAGGAGTCCTGGTGCCACGAAAGGAAGGCAGGCCAGGACCTTGTTATGCGCGGGCCATCCTGGCCCGCATCTACTCATGGTCCCATGCCCTCCGTGGCATGGGATGGCCTGCGAAAAGCGTGGCAAGTTCAGGGTGACACTTCTAGTGTTGTCATGCTGTCCGCCACAGGCGGATTGATTCGGCATCTCGTCGAGAGCCGAATGCACTTTCCCTTTTTCCGGATTGGGGCTCAGGAGGCGGCCGCGCCTGCTCCGGCTGCGGCGGGAGCAGTTTCCGGAAGAGGCCTGCCGGGGGATTCCGCCTCCTCCCATCGCGCCACCGTGACCGCCACCCTGCCCGCGAGTTCCCCCCGCGTGCGCTGGAGCGCGACGTACAGTTCATCCGCCCCACCTGAGCCGACCGCGACCATGAGCGACAGCCCCTCGAGCAGCCGCAGGTCCTTCCAGGATCCGTCGGCCAGTCCCTGAATCATGCGGTCCACGAGCCTCCCGGCCTCCGTCTCCCCGTGGAGACGGCCCGGGAGGCCGAGGATGAATCGCCGTCCCGCCAGGCGGCGCAGCGTCTCGGCGAGATACTGGTAGACCTTGAAAATGCGGTAGTAGCTGAAGTCGCGGCTCGAGCCGAGGCCGAAGAGCAGCATCGCGCGAGTGCGGAACAACCCCTCGGCCACATAGAGCAGCCGGTCTTCGGGAGCGCCCTTCACGTGTCCGTCGAGGAGAAGCCGCGACAGGCGGCCGGCCTCGTGCCAATCCACCCAACCGGCTGTGCCCTTCAAGGGGCGCTCGTCCTCGAAGAAGGGCAGGAGAAAGAGATCGGCCTCGATGTCGAAGAGGCGCTGCGGCGTCAGGACGATGCGCACGGCTGCGTCACCTCCGACAGGACGCGATCGAGGATCCCGTTGACAAACCGCGCCGACTCCTCCGCCCCATATTTCTTCGCCAACTCGATGGCCTCGTTGATGGCCACCTTGGGAGGGACATCCGGGGCGTACCGCAACTCGTACACGCCCAAGCGGAGCACGTTGCGATCCACGGTGTGGAGTCGCTCGATCCGCCACTTGGTGCTGGCCGCCCCGATGAGGCGGTCGATCTCCTCCTGGTGCCGCCGGACGCCCTCGACAAGATCCAGAGCGTACGTCCAATCCGCTCCCTCGCTGTAGGGCTCTGCCTTTCGCTCGGCGAGCAAGTCGCTGGGGCTCGCGCCTCGGAATTCCGACTGGTAGAGGGCTTGCAGAGCCACTTCTCGCGCTCGGCGGCGCGGGCCGAAACCCTTATGAGTGGAGTCGCCCGGGTTCAGATCTTTCGCAGCAGATTCACCATTTCGATGGCCGCCAGGGCCGCGTCCCATCCCTTGTTTCCCATTTTCGTGCCCGAGCGCTCGATCGCCTGCTCGATCGTGTCCGCCGTCACGATGCCAAAAATGACCGGCACGTCGAGGTCCTGACCCGCGCGGGCCACTCCCGAGGCTGCCTCGCCCGCGACGTAGTCGAAGTGGGGCGTGCCGCCGCGGATGACCACACCAAGGCAGATGACCGCGTCCACTTTGCGGGCCTTGGCGAATCGGCGAGCGACCACGGGGACCTCGAACGAACCCGGCACCCACGCGACGGTGATGTGATCTTCGGTCACGCCGTGGCGCCGCAACCCTTCGAGCGCCCCGTCGAGCAGGTTCTGGGTAATGGCCTTGTTGAACCGGCCCACCACGACGGCAAATTTCAGGCCTTGTGCCGTGAGATCGCCTTCCAGAACCGTGGCCACGGGAAGATCAGACGGAAAGGATGTGCCCGAGCTTTTCCTTCTTCGCCCGCAGGTAACGGAGGTTCCGGGCGTTGGAGGGGATCTCGATGGGCACTCGCTCCACGATCGTCAGCCCGTAGCCCTCGAGGCCCACGATCTTCTTCGGGTTGTTAGTCATCAGCCGCATCTTCCCCACGCCGATGTCGTGAAGGATTTGCGCGCCCATGCCGTACTCGCGCAGGTCCGCTCTGAAACCGAGCTCGTTGTTGGCCTCGACCGTGTCCTTGCCCGTGTCCTGGAGCCGGTAGGCCTTGAGCTTGTTGAGCAGGCCGATGCCGCGCCCCTCCTGATTCAGGTAGAGCAGGACCCCCCGCGCCTCCTCGCTGATCATCTCCATGGCGCGGTGCAACTGGGGGCCGCAGTCGCAGCGGATCGAGCCGAACGTGTCCCCCGTGAGGCATTGGGAGTGCACGCGAACGAGGACCGGATCCTCCCGGCGGATCTCCCCGAGCACGAGGGCCAGGTGAACTCCCGCATCCACAAGGTTCTCGTAGGCCTGCAGGCGGAATTCGCCGTACTCCGTCGGGAACTGGGTCTCCACCTGCCGCTTGACCAAGCGCTCGTGTTCCATCCGGTAGCGAATCAGATCCGCGATGGTGCAGATCTTGACGTCGCACTTCTTTCCGAACTCTTCGAGGTCCGGCAGGCGGGCCATCGTGCCGTCCTCGTTCATCACCTCGCAGATCACAGCCAGGGGCTTGAGGCCCGCGAGCCGCGCCAGATCCACCGAACCCTCCGTCTGCCCTGCGCGGACGAGCACGCCGCCGTCCCGCGCGATGAGCGGAAAGACGTGGCCCGGGCGCGCGAAATCCTCGGGCCGCGCACCCTCGCTCACCATCACCTGGATGGTGCGGTAGCGATCGTACGCCGAGATCCCCGTCGAGATCCCGTGCCGCGCATCGATCGAAACCGTGAAGGCCGTGGTGTTGGTGGACGTGTTCTCCGTCACCATGAGCGACAGGCCCAACTCCTTCGCCTTGACCGCCGTGACAGGAACGCAGATGAGCCCCCGGCCCTTGCTCGCCATGAAGTTGATGGCCTCCGGGGTGACCATCTCCGCAGCCATCACGAGATCGCCCTCGTTCTCGCGGTCCTCATCGTCCATGAGGATGACCATGCGGCCCTTGCGGATCTCCGCGATGGCCTCTTCAATCGTGCAGACTGGCATGCACAGTTCCTTTCGTGGCGGATTCTATCAGCTAGCTCCCTGACTCACAACGCGCCGCGGGGGCCGCCCACGGTCCGCTGGAACTTCAGGATCTCCCATCCCCGCTTCTCCGCCTCCCGGCGCATCAGGACCTGGGGATTGACCACTTTGGGATACCCCACCTCTTCCATAAGAGGGAGATCCGAGAGGCTGTCCGTGTAGAAGTAGCTCTGAGAGAGATCCACGTGTCGCTCCAGAGCGAACTCGCGGGCCAGCTTGGCCTTCTCAGCGCCGTAGCAGATCTGGCCGACGTGGCCGGTGATGAAACCATCGTGCAGGACGATGCTGGAGCACAGGGCGTAGTGAACGCCGAAGAACTCCTGGAAGCGCTCCACCATGTATCTCAGGGAGGCGGTGTTGAAGACCACAAGGTGCCCCTTCAGCCGATGCTGCTCGATGATCTCCTTCGCCTCCACGAAGATGCGTGGCTTCATGTGGCGCTCGAAACACTCGTCGATGAGATCCACCACCTCGCTCGCCCGCATGCCGTGGAAGATCTCGAGCCCGTACTCGATCATCTTCTTGTAGTCCATCATGTTGAGACGGTACATGAGCTCGTACCATGCCAAACGGGCCAGGTGGGCCTCTTTCACATAGCCTTTGCGGTAGAGGTACAGCGTGAAGATCCGCCCCGTGGATTCCCGGATCACCGTGTGATCCAGATCGAAAAAAGCGGCGGTTTTCTTCACGAACGTACACCCTCCCCGCGAGGCGGCGCGGCCCGGGCACACCTCTGTGGCGCCCGCTCGGCCCGCCGGGGTCAAACCCTGTCACCTCCCGGCTCTCTTTGGTGGGCGATTATACCCGCGGAGCGGCTGATCGCAATGCCGCCGCCGGCTCTCGAAAGATCGGCCGGTCCTCGGACACGCGTTGATGGCGGGGCGGGAATCGTATAGGCTTGCAGGCATGCGGGTGTAGCTCAGGGGTAGAGCATCGCCTTGCCAAGGCGAGGGTCGAGGGTTCAAATCCCTTCGCCCGCTCCAAGATTTCAAGGGGTTGCGGCAATCCCCATGACGGACCGATTCCCCCTTGTGGCTACAGTGTGGCTACGACCGGCGAAAAAGCGGCCTTCGGGCTACCCGGCTTGGGCCGGAGCATGTACCGGATCGGCTCCCGTCTCACCCCGCCAGTAGGCATTGAGAACAACCCCGGCGCGTTTCAGGTTCCACGGGGACAGGTGCGCGTAGCGGAGGGTCATCTTGATGTCTTTGTGGCCGAGCAGTTCCTTGATCGTGAGGATGTCCAACCCGTTGATGGCAAGCCAAGAGGCGAAGGTGTGCCTCAAATCGTGAAAGCGGAAGTCCGGGAATCCGGCCCGCCTCCGGGCGGACACCCATGAATTCTTGAAGTTGTCGAATTCCTCCCCCTGGGGGTTGAAGAAAACGACTTCACTCTTGATGTGATGGGGTTTCCGGGAAAGGCACTCGTACACTTCATCCGTCATCGGAACCACGCGAACCGTGCTGTTCTTAGTCCCGATGATCTTGATCGCCCGGTTGGTGAAGTCTACCTGCTCCCACTTCATCGAAACGATTTCCCCCCGCCGCGCCCCGGTGTGAAGGGCCGTCAAGACGATGGGGTACAGGTGGGCGGACTTGCTTGACCGGCATTCGTCCAGCAGGGTCCGGGACTCTTCCACCGTGAGATAGCGGAGCCGTCCGGGGTCACCCTTCAATGGCTTCACCTTGTGGGCTACGCTCGTTTCAATCTCTCCCCACTCAAGGGCCTTGGTGAACAGGTGCTTCAACGTGGTCAGTTCCTTGTTGATCGTGTCCCGCTTGATCGTCCCACCCTTCGCGCTTGCTTCGTCCATGCGTCGGGTGATGTACGTTTCGATGTCCTTCCGGGTGATGTCGGCCAACGTCCTTTTCCCGAAGCATTCCTTGAACCGGAAGAGGATGGAACGATCCCGGATGTAGCTTTCCGCCGTCTTTCGGGACTTCGACCACGATTCAAGGTATCGGTCGGCGAATTCGGCAAAGGACACCCCGGCGGGCCGTGGGTTGAGAAAGGTGAAGTCACCCGCCGCGATCTTGGCCTTGATGGCCGCTTCGGCCCTAGACGCCTCTTTGAACGACGTACCGGCGGGTGATCGGTAGCGCTCTAGGTTCTCCCCCTTGCCGTACCACGCCTGAACCCAATACGTTTCACCCCGTTTGTACACGCTCATGGAGTCTCCCCTTTCTTGGCTTGCTTGAACGGCCGCCGACACGTCGGGCACGTACCAAGGAAGGACAGGACCGCCCGGCGCATCACCTCCGACGCTGATACCCCCATGTCCTTCGCCGTCCGCCTCACAAGGTCAAGCTCACTCTCACGGATTTGAAAAGCCGTCAAGGTGTAGCCTTGTTTCTGTTTCATGGGGACAGCATATTATAAACCCGCTTATATGTCAAGCCCCCCCCTTCGGGACGCCTTGTGACACGGAAACTTCATCCAAGGCATCCGGTGGCGCGTCGTTCGCGCCCTTCCCCTTTCACCGTGTATCGTGGTCTGTCCGTGCCTTGCAAGTGGAGTGAACGCCACTGGATCGGAAAGTGGGTGGAAGTTGCATCTTGGGGGGCGTTTCTTACTTGGAAAACGGCGCTATGGGGTGGATTTTCCCTTGTCCTGTACCGGATTCACGCGGGCGGTCTCATCAAGGAATTGTTCCTCTTCTCTCATCTGCTCATACACGCTCTTTCTCCCCAGAGACTTGAAGTCAAGCGGCTTCGCTTTAAACCCCTCCCGATCCTTCGGCTCCCGCGCCCGCTTTTCGATTCTCGCCGCCAAGACCTTCGCCGCCGCCACGCGCGTGTTCCCATTTCCTTCGGTCAACTCAAGCATCAGCTCGTCAGCCAACACCATGGCCTTGCTCCAGTCGCCGGTCTTATGCGCTTTGCGAAGTGCCCGACGCAATCGCTCTCTCACGCCTTGAGGTTGTGTCATGTATCTCCTCCGGTTTCACCTTTCAGTGTTTGGGGCTGATTCGCCCACGTCCACCGCTTCCGGTTCCTTCCCGTAATCCCGCCACCGATGGATGATCCGCTTGAAGCCTGGGGGGCAAGGGTAGGCCGCGAAGGTTTCACGTTCATCGAGGGAGGGTAGCCGGTTCGCCTTCACCTGGACGAACAGCCCCCCGGTCCCGTTCACCGCCACCACGTCCACAGCGCCATGGGATCCGGCGCTACGGATGCAACGGTATCCTTGCGCCTCAAGGTAACGGATCGTCCTGTATTCCAAGCGTCGGCCCTTGGCGTAGCTCATGGGTTGATTCCGTTGATCCGCCGCGGCGGATTGACCGCGCAAGCGTGGGGGCATAGAATTGCAGCATGAAGAACGGGAAGGCCAAGCGTAGGAGAATCCCCCGCTACGGGCGCACCTACAAGGAATCTCTCGCCATCAAGCGGATGTTGGACAAGCTCCCCGTGGTCCGGTACCGCACGTGGAAGGAAGCCTTCACGCCGGAGGAATACAAGCTCTGGCGCAAGACCGCCCGGTAGGTCTCGCCCTTTCCTCGCGTGTTCACGGTTCGGTCTGAAGTAGTCATCCCATCTGCAATCCTTCAAGTCGTGGATGGTTGGGACAAGAACGCCAAGTCCCGTTTCATCAAGGCGTGTCGGCTCGCGTCCGTCGATCTGTCTCACCCCTCTCTGCACACCAAGAAGGTCGTCCTTCCCGATGGCTCCCCCGCCATCCGATGCCGGATTGATGACTTTCATCGAATCCACTTCAACCCGCCCACCGGTGGCCAATTGAGAATCCGGGAAGTCGGCGGCCACCGCTTGGAAGGGATCGGGTAGACCCTCACTGCATCTCCGGCGAGAGAAACGCCTACCTTCGTACCGCCCCTTTCACCGTGGAATATGGGGATCGCCATGTGTCAGCCAAGGTGTTACCCACGGCCACGTCATGTTCCACGATAACTACGTAGGAACAACAGGCAATCTTGGGAATGAGAATCTGGACCCAATCCGTCACCCCCGCGAAGGCGGGGGTCCAGTGAAATCAAGATGTTCTGGATTCCCGCTTTCGCGGGAATGACATTTCTGCCCTGACTTTGACGTGACCTTGAGGTGTTACCAAGTCTCATTGACAACATGCCGAGTCCATCGCACAATCGGTTCGATGGGCAGGGGAAGCATCTATCATCAATGGGCACTCTCCTCGGTCAGAACTGTTCTTGTGGGCACCTTGTTCATGGCCTGCGCCACCCCGTACCAAGCGATGGGGTGGACAGGGGGGTACGACAATGTTCAGGTCAAACCGGACGTATTTTTTGTGGAGGTTAAGGGCAATGGGTATGCCGGTCGGACAACTCTGATTGGGTATTTCCATAGGCGCGCCAAGGCACTGTGTGACGCGGCAGGTTTCGCCGACTACATTGTGACTTCTGAAGAACACGGCACATCCCACCAGAGCATCAATCTTCCCAACACGTACACGGGTACCACCCACGGTCAGAAGATTGGAGACAGCTACCAAGGGCACACAACGGTACGCCAAGCAGGGGGCGGTTCCATTTCCATTGCAAAGCACGATGTGAGCGGATACATCCGATGCACGGGGGCAGTCAAGATATCCTCTCCCCCCGAAAAAGCCGAGCCCTCTTCGTCCGATGACCGTCATGTGCCATCCCGGCCGGAACACGAGGCCACTCAGGATGCCGGGATATCTCATCCGGAAAAGTCCCCGGCCAAATTCTGTGTAAGTTTCGCAAAGGAGGGCGCGGCAGAATCCGCCTGTTTTCCTTCGATGGCCGAGTGCCAGAGACATCAAGAATCCCTGCCAACTATTATCGTTGAGTGTGGGCCAGTCACGGACTGACCCGCTCGATCACTCGCCACATTTTCCTGGAGCCAATCCAGCGATGTGAGCGGCATCATTCGTACCGTTGTCCCTTCGGGTGTTCATGGGTTGTACCGGATCATGGCAGGTGGTAGCGTCCGGTCATGCGATGGGATCACGGACGCCGCTCCCGGATTGCCGGTATTCTTGAGAAGGTCGGCATCACGGCCCTGATTGCCGGAGTCGGCGATGTGGTCGTCACCCGTCAAGTCTCCCCGGTCCTCGATGCGGCAAGCATCGTTCTGGGGTTGATCGCCCTAACCGTATCGGTTATCATCTCTTTCGATGAGTAGCGCCACGGCGGTTTTCATCCTGTTCCTTGCCGGAGTCCTTGGCCTCTCCGTGTGGGGGCTGACTTCGCTCCGGCATTCATCGCGCAAGGCTCAATAGCTTTTCCCCCTCACTGCATCTCCGGCGAGAGAAACACCCGCCCGAAGATCGTCACTCACGCGCACATTCACTGCGTTACCCCGATCACCCGCCGGACAAGGGCCGGGGCCGCCGGAGGGTGACAGGTAGCGCACACAGGAACCCCGTGGATGCTCACCCAGAAGGTAGACCCCCCGCAAGCCCAGCAGGGACGGGAAGAATCCGCCTTTCCGCCAAGCTCTGGATGTGTAGTGGTTGGCGGTTTGGCGGAAAGGGTGCACTTAGACCCTAAGTCATTGTAATTACGCTGGAATACTTCCGCCAAGCCATTCCGCCAAGGGGCAGCGGAATTCGGGGGCTTGGCGGAAGCGTCCACGATGGCGGAATGGATCGTTTTCAGCCGTTCCAAGTAGGCAAGGGTGCGGTCGGAGGGCTTCCCCTCCCGGCGCAAGCGTTCAAGGTATTCCTCCCCTCGGCGGATCGTCTCGGACAGAGTTTCCGGTGTCATCTCTCAAAAGGGTGGTTTTCCATCGGTCCACGATTCCTTGAACTCACCCACCGGCAGGGCTACCGGGTCAACACCTCCGACCGCATAGACTCCCCGCGATACCCGTTTGACCCCGGCTGGTTGACCCGCCAGTACCCGTTGAATCGTCCGTTCCGCGAAGTTCTTCAACCCCGCACACGAAAGGATCTCGCTCGTCTTGTAGATTCCGGGCCGAAGGGACCCAATCGCCGCACCGCAAGCCGTGTCCGTATTCGCCGTCTCCCAGCCGTCCGGGTCTTGGCACAGTTCAAAGCGATCCTCACCGGCAAGGTGAAAAGTGAGGGGGGGAAAGTGCGTCCCGAAGAAACGATTTTTCGCCACGCACAATCGACGGATGCCGTCATCCTGGCTGCTCGCCCCCTCCCGGCGCTCCAAGTTCAGAAGAATGGGGGCGGAAGACGGTGAAGCCGAATCCCCTCGACCCCGTAGAGCCGGGTTC
>JACPQY010000025.1 GCA_016190245.1 Nitrospirota bacterium
CCGCCGGGTGGAGGGGGTGGCGGCGGGAGAAGCGTGTAGAAAGAAAGGGTGGTGGACGACGATGCGCCGAGCGCTTCGGTGGCCGAGAACACGAGCGTGTGTGAAGTCGTGTTGAAAGTGGTCGGATCGAGGCTGAAAGTGTAAGGTGCCGATGTCCAGGTTTTCTGGAGGGCTCCATCCACGGTGAGGTCGACCGAGGTGACGCCATTGGGGTCCGTCACGTCGGCCGTGACGGTGCGCGCGGCCGTGAGGACTTCACCCGAGGAAAGGCCGGTCACGGTGATTCGGGGCGGGAGGTTGTAGGAGACGCTCGCGGCGGCGGTCATCTCTCCCTCGGCGATCGGCGTGTAGGCCGCGGCGGCAAACGAGTAGCCGACGCCCTCGGCAAGGGACGTGAACGTGAGCGAGGTGGCTGTTGAAGACACGGGCGATGCGCCTTCGGGGAGGCCTGTGCCTTGGTAGGGCGCTTGACCATCCGTGTCCCAGTACACCCGGTAGCCGAGCGCGCCTGTGACCGCCTGCCACGAAACGGTACAGGATGTCCCGCTCAGGGTGGCCTTGAAGTCCGATGGCGCCGGTGCCGGGAGCACGTTGAACGCCACCGTGGCGGTGGCGGTCTCAGCCGATGCCCCGGTCGCCGTGACGGCATAGGTGTGGGGTCCGAGAGCGGGGGCGAGGGCCAGGACGAGAGGGGATGCCGTGGGGGGCATGTCGGTGTCGATGAGAAAAGCGCCTCCCTCTTCCACTCTGACGTGGATGCTCGCCCCCGAGGCGATGGCCGCCTGATCTATGAAATCGATCGTGAGCGCGGGACCGGTGCCGTCTCGGATATCCCCTATGGGTCCCTCCACGGTGAGGGTCACGGGGCCCAACGCGAGCGGCATCACTTTCACGAAAACCGAGTCTTGCGCGCCGGCTCCGGCCTCGTCGGTGACGGCCACGATGATCGTGTGGGTGCCGACATCGAGGCGGCCCGGAGAAAAGGCGAACTCACGCTGGTCCGACGCCGGTTCTTGGGTGGCGACTTCCACGTCGTCCACGTGCCACGAAACGCGGGTGACGGGGTGAGTCCCCGGGAACACGACGGCGGTCAGGCTTGGCTCCTGTCCGTCCTGGACCTCAAGGGTGTGTGAGCCGACGAACGCGACGGACGGTGCTACCGTGAGCGGCTCGCCCGCCAGTTGGGCGGCCAGCCTGCCGAGCGCATCCGCCAGCGCACCGCGCCGCACCGGAAGAAAATAGCGGACGATGCGGCTTGAAGGGGGATCATCCGGTGAGAAGATGCCTCCCGTCTGTCCACCGGCAAGGAAACCGGCAAGCGTGGTCAGATCGAGACCACCGGCGGGAACGGGCCCGGTGTGACACCCCGTGCAACGCTCCGCCTCGAAGAACGGTCGGAGAAGTTCCTCTTGATAGGTGACGTCGGGGGTCGCTTCAAGCAGGCCGATGGGGATGTCAGTTTCCTCGCAGAATGAAGTGGGGGGCGCGATGAGGCCTTTGGCTTGGACTTCAACCACGTAGCAGCGGCCGAGGGGGAGACTCTCGCGGGCGATGCCGTCTGCCTGTGGAATGAGGATGCGCGTATCCTGCTCCAGCGGATCGGGGGAGAGGACATAGCTGCTCGGACCATCCGATAGGATTTCGAGCTCGGTGATGGACAGGGGGCGGCCCTCGGCGTCGGTCAAGTCGATCCGCCAGAGGCCTTCCGATGTGATGGGGGTCGAACGGGCGGCCAGGGTGGGGGCGTCGCCGGTCTCGACGACCTGGCCATTGGCCGCCAGCGAGGCCTGCCAACCGCGGCCGGGGGATTGAGTGAACCTGAGGGTGAGCGCGTCATTCTGGATCGAGACCTGGACGAGCGGCGAGGGTCGGCTCACCCGGATGGGGAGGTCGGCGATCGGGGAGCCGTCCGGTCCCGCACTCGCGCGGGAAGGGCTCGCCATCCGTGGTCTCGCTGGGGGCGCGAGTACAGGGCCGTCCGGGCCCGTGACTGTGAACGTGCGCAGGGCCTCGGGCGCGGGAGTGAGGCTCGTGGGTGGGAGTGATTGGGTCGCGAGATCGGCCGTCAGGAGAATGCTCTTCGGCCGGAAGGCTGGGGCGCTGATCGAGAGGACGAAGGGGTCGTCCGCTCCCGCGAGACGCAGGAGCGTGAGATCGAACGATCCGTCCTCGCGGGAGGTCGCGGCGGGACCGGACCCATCGGCGCCCTGGAGCGAGATGAGACCGGAGGCGACGGCCCGGCGCTGCAGATCGACGAGGCTGCCGGACACTTTCAGGGGGACAGCGTCGCGGTAACTGACCACGTAGGGGAAGGGGCCGGGGACGAGAGCGGGGTTTTCGTCGCCCGTCGCATAGGCGCCGTCCGGCCCGAACAGATTCGTCCCGACGCAGCCGCTGCAGGTCTCGCCCCAAGGATAACGGGGATTGCGGGTAAGTTCGCCCGGGGCCTCTTTCCACTCGCCGTCTTGGAGATAGAGAAGGGCGAGGCTCGCCGGTTCCACGGAGAGACCCTCCAGCATGCCGGAGGGCACGAACACGGCGATGCCTTTGCTGCCCTGGGGGAGGTTCACGGGAGGTGCGCGGGCGGGCGAGGCCCGTCGGTGGGCGGGCGCGTCCCCGTACCCGCCTGTCCGCCACGGGCGGATGGCGCGGGCAGGTGCAGTGGGCTTGGCCCATCCGCCTCGGCGGACACGGGGCGCTGCGGCGTGAGCTGTGATGGCCGAGATTTCCAGGTGTTGCCCGCCGATGACATAACCGTGGTCTATGAGTCCCGAGACATCCGGTCCGATCGGGGCGATGTCGATCGGCGTGTTGCGCGGCAGGTCCAGACCGGCCAGGAGGCTCGTGGCGCCGCTGGATTCCAGCAGGGCGTTCGCTTCGTCGAGGATGAAGGTTGTGCGCTTGTCGGCATCGAGCGTGACCGAGTAATCGCTCGCTGGGGCAGCGTCATGGTTCGGCAGCCGGATGAGCTTGGGCAGGTAGCCGGCCGAGGAGATTTCGATGGGGAGGGCGGCGGAGTCGGGAGGCAGATGGATCAGACCGCGCGGGTCGGATGCGAAGCAGTCCTCTCGATGGGGGCGGCGGACGCACGCGCGAACGTTGGGCAGGAGGATCCGGCCGCTCTCGTTGCGACCGGTGACGAGGATCTCCAGGCGGGATTCCAGGGAGGCATCGGAAACGCAGCCGCTGTTCCTGGAGCAGGTCACGAGAACGAGCGGAAAGGCGACGATCGACAGGATGGCGAGTGACCCGCTTTCTGACGGAGCCGGTGCTCGTCGATATCTCCCCTCCCCAACGGGTGGGAGAGGAATATGCCCCATGCTCGCCTCCGCTCACCGCCGCTCGCCCGCCAAGGCGCGGGGCCTTGCGGGCCCCTTGACGTCCCCCACCTGGCGGAGGCTCTACTCTTTCCACACTAGCCCATGTGGTAGGGGGGGTGTCAAGCGGAATGCAGCGCCCTCCGCGCGCGCAGGGCGGGGCGGGCCGCGTGCGAGCCGCCGGACCCAAGCCGCGGCCGGCGTCGGGGGTAGGCTACGCGATGGAGCCGAGTTCGAGGCGGCCGTGCCAGCGGGCGACGAGTCTCTCTCGCGTGAAGCGGTGCTCGGGACGCGCGAGCGCGGGGTCGGTCGCCAGGACGCGACGGGCCCACTCCTGGGAGCGGCGAAGCAGCGCGGTGTCTTCGATGAGATTGCCGAGGTGGAAATCCGGGTAGCCGGACTGCCGTAGGCCGAGAAACTCGCCCGGGCCGCGGATCCGAAGGTCCTCCTCGGCGATCCGGAATCCGTCCTGCGTCTCCACCATCGCCTTGAGCCGCTGCGCGGCCTCCGGACCGGCTTCTTTGCCCACGATGAGCAGACACGTGGAAGACTCCGCGCCGCGCCCCACGCGGCCTCGGAGCTGATGGAGCTGGGCCAGCCCGAACCGCTCGGCGTGCTCCACCACCATGAGCGTGGCGTTGGGCACATCAATGCCCACTTCGATGACGGTCGTGGCGACGAGGATCTGGATCGCGCCATCGCGGAAGGAGCGCATCACGGCGTCCTTCTCCTCGGCCTTCATGCGGCCGTGCATGAGGCCGACCTTGAGGTGGGGAAAGATCCGGGTCCGAAACTCCTCGGCCATCTGTTTGGCGTTTTTCAGATAGACCTTTTCCGAATCCTCGACGAGCGGGTACACCAGGAAGGCCTGGCGGCCCTTGCCCACCTCGTCGTTTACGAACGTGTAGAACCGGGCGCGCCGGCCGTCCGGGACGATGCGCGTGACGATCGGTTTGCGGCCGGGCGGCATCTCATCGAGCGTGCTCACATCGAGGTCGCCATAGAGCGTCATCGCGAGTGTCCGCGGGATCGGCGTCGCGCTCATGATGAGGACGTGGGGCTGGACGCCTTTTCGGAGGAGCTCGGCGCGCTGGGCCACGCCGAAGCGATGCTGCTCGTCCACGACGATGAGTCCCAGCCGGTTGAAGGCCACCGCCTTTTCGATGAGTGCATGCGTGCCGATGAGCGTGTGGACTTCGCCGGACCGAGCCGCTTCAAGGATTTCTTGACGCTCCACCGTGGACGTGCCGCTTGTCAGCAAGGCGACCTGGGTGTTTGTCTTTTCCGCCCACGTGCCGAGGGTTCGGTGATGTTGTTCGGCGAGGATCTCGGTGGGGGCCATGAAGGCGGTTTGGAAGTCGTTGTCTGCCGCGCGCAGCGCGGCGAGGAAGGCCACAATGGTCTTGCCGCTGCCCACGTCGCCTTGGAGGAGACGGTTCATGGGCCGCGGGCGGGCAAGATCGGTCAGGATTTCGGCGAGGGCGCGCTCCTGTGCCCCCGTGAGGCTGAAGTCCAATGCCTTTCGCAGGAGGTCGCCGCGCCCCCCGGGTTTGGTCATGGCGTGCCCTGCGGCCGCATCGGAGGCTCGCCGGCGAAGCAACAAACCCAGCGAGAGGAGAAAGAACTCTTCGAGGATGATCCGCTCCTGGGCGGGCGTCCGTCGGGCGAAGAGGATTTGCGGGTTACGATCAGGAGGGGGGAAATGGGTCTCCTCAACGGCCTGGGGGAGTGGCATGGGGGCTTCGCGCTGCAGCGTGGGCGGGAGCGCGGAGCGCAGTTCGGTCTTCGCCAGATCGAGGGCCGCGCGGAGGATGGTGCGCAGTCGGCGCGTGGGGATGCCGCCGATCTCGGAATACACGGGCACGATCCGGCCGTAGTGCAGCGAGGTGGTTGCGGGCACTTGCGGGCCCGGCCCCGCCTCGGGGAGCCACTCGACCTCCGGATGGAGGATTTCCATCTGCCCGCGGTAGGCCTGGGCCGTTCCGGTGAGCACGACGCGGAATCCCGCGCGGAAGAGGCGTTCGTACCCGGCGCGGAAGTGGAACCACCGGCAGGTGAGATGGCCCGTCCCGTCGGTCAACGTCACTTCCAGGAGTTGCCGGCGACCCGCCGTGAGGCGCAGACGGGAGCCGACCACGCGACCGGTCGTGGTGACTGTTTCACCGGGCCGGATGTTTCGGAATGTGGTCACCGAGCGCCGGTCCTCGTAGGTTCGCGGGAAGAAACAGACGAGGTCTTCGAGCGTGCGGATGCCGGCGGCCTCGAGGGCGGCGCCGATCTTGGGTCCCACGCCCTTGACGTAGCGGACGGGCCGTTGGAGGACGGGCTCGCGATTCGGTGCCGCGATCATGGGGTCAAGTCTTGACTTGACACAGGTTGGGGGTGGTCCGGTTGGCCGCATACGCGCTAGCTTGTGTCAAGTCAAGACTTGACCCCAACGCGTCACGCCGATTCGATCGAAACGATCCTGAATTCCTTGAATCCGCTGGGGGCGTCCACTTCAAAAATCTCTCCCACCTTCTTGCCGAGCATCGCCTTGGCGAGGGGAGCCTGTACGGAAATCAGCCCCTCCTTCGCGTTGCTCTCCTCCGGGCCGACGAGGAGGTAGCGCGAGGTTTTGCTCGTGGTCGTGTCCTGGACCGTCACCGCGCAGCCGAAGACGGCGATGTCCGTTCTCGCGGAGGACGGATTGATCACTTCCGCCCGCGCGAGCTTGTCCTCCAATTCGGCGATTCGGCCTTCTACCCACCCCTGCCGTTCCTTGGCGGCCTCGAACTCGGCATTCTCGGAGATGTCGCCATGGGAGCGGGCATCCTGGAGCTGCTGGATCACCTTCGGCCGTTGCTCGGTCTTGAAGTGCGCCAGCTCCGCCTCGACCTTCTTCTTGCCCGCGGGGGTCATCGGAATACGATCCGACATGGGTCCTACCTTACCAAGAAAGAGCGGGGGTGCAAGGCGGCTGAGGTTGGGTCCGTAGGGACGCATGCTGATGCGTCCGTCAGGCCGGACCGATGAGAATCGGCCCCTACGAAAACGGTGCGCCCCACGTGCGCGGCGTGGTCCCTCCGGTGGCCGGGTGATACGCCCGGGGGCGGTGGAGGGGTGTCCTCGGTCACGATTTGTAGTAGTCTTGGAGGCATTTCGCGTCCAGAGCCCCGCACTGGAGGGCCTGCACGGCGAGGGAGACCGCCTGGGCGCCTTGGAGGGTGGTGTAGTAGGGCACGTTCTTCCGGATCGCGGCCGCGCGGATAGGATAGGAGTCCTTCACGTCGGCCACGCCCCCGGTCGTGTTGATGAGCAGGTCCACGGCGCCGGATTCGATGAGGTCAATTACGTTGGGCGTGCCTTCCTGGAGCTTCTTCACCGGGATTGCCTCAACGCCGTGGCCGTTGTTCCGGAGAAAATCCGCCGTTCCTCGCGTGGCATGGATGCGGTAGCCGAGATCCTGGAAGCGACGGGCCACCTCCACCACCGCCGGCTTGTCCGCGTTCCTCACGCTGATGAAGACATTCCCCTTCGTGCGAAGCGACATGCCGGCAGCCAGTTGGGACTTGGCGAAGGCGACCTCGAAGCGGGGATCTATGCCCATCACTTCGCCCGTGGATTTCATCTCGGGGCCGAGGAGCGGATCCACGCCGGGGAATTTGATGAAAGGCAGCACGGCCTCTTTCACACTGACGTACGAGGGCACTTTTTCCCGGGTAAAGCCTTGTCGGCCGAGGGAGATGCCCACCATCGCGCGGGCTGCGACCTTCGCGAGCGGCACGCCGATCGCCTTGCTGACGAAGGGCACCGTGCGTGAGGCGCGCGGGTTGACCTCGAGGACGTACACGCGGCCGTCCTTCACGGCGTACTGGATGTTGATGAGGCCGACCACCTTGAGGGCTTTGGCGAGCACATGGGTTTGCTTCCGAATGGTCGCGACGACCCGCGCGGACAGCGTGCGCGGTGGGAGGGCGCAAGCGCTATCGCCGGAGTGAATCCCCGCTTCCTCGATGTGCTCCATAATGCCGCCGATGACGACGCGTTTGCCGTCGCTGACGGCGTCCACGTCCACTTCAAGCGCGTCCCTGAGGAACTCATCGATGAGCACGGGGTGATCGGGAGTGACTTCCACGGCCTCGGTCACGTAATGCTGGAGCATTTCGCGGTCGTACACGATTTGCATCGCGCGCCCGCCCAGGACGTAGGACGGCCGCGTGAGGACGGGGTAGCCGATGCGCTCGGCGAGCCGGATGGCCTGCGGGACGGAGGTGGCCATGCCGCCCCTCGGCTGCCGGAAACGAAGCCGCCGGATGAGGCGATTGAAACGTCCACGATCTTCCGCCTCGTCGATCGAGCGCGGCGAGGTGCCCAGGATGGGTACTCCCGCCCGGAAAAGCGGCAGGGCCAGTTTGAGGGGCGTCTGGCCGCCGAACTGCACCATCACGCCCATCGGCCGCTCGCGCTCGTAGATGTTCATCACGTCCTCGAACGTGAGCGGCTCGAAGTAGAGACGGTCGGATGTGTCGTAGTCCGTGCTGACCGTCTCGGGATTGCAGTTCACCATGATCGTCTCGTAGCCCGCCTCCTGGAGCGCAAAGGAGGCGTGGACGCAGCAGTAGTCGAACTCGATGCCCTGCCCAATGCGATTGGGCCCACCCCCGAGGATCATGACTTTCTTGCGCCCGGTCCGCGGCATCTCGCTTTCGCTCTCGTAGGCCGAGTAGAGGTAGGGCGTGCCGGCCTCGAACTCCGCGGCGCAGGTATCCACCGCCTTGTACGCGGGCTCGATCTTGAGCGACTTGCGCAGGGCACGCACCTTCGCCTCCGTGAGGCCGGTGAGGCGGGCGATGCGAATGTCCGAGAGGCCGATTTCTTTGGCGCGGCGCAGGAGGTCGCGCTGCCGGGCACCGCGCGCGCGGCGCAATCCGCCTACCTCGCGTTCGACCTCGAGGATCTGCACGAGGTTCGTCAGGAACCAGGGGTCAATCCCGGTCTTCCGGTAGAGCCGCGGGATCCCGATGCCGAGCCGAAGCGCCTCCGCGAGGAGCCACAGCCGGTCGGAGGACGGCCGATTGAGGCGGCGCATCACCTCGCGGCGGCGCGCGGCGGGGCGGAGCGCTGCGAGGGAGCGCGGGCGCGTCTCGATGCCGTACGTGTCGATCTCGAGGGAGCGAACCGCCTTCAGGAGCGATTCCTTGAACGTCCGTCCGATCGCCATCACCTCACCCACGGATTTCATCTGCGTGGTGAGCACGTTTTCCGCGCCGGGGAATTTCTCGAAGGTGAAGCGCGGCACTTTCGTGACCACGTAGTCGATCGTCGGCTCGAAACAGGCGGGCGTTTTCTTCGTAATGTCGTTCGGGATCTCGTCCAGCGTGTAGCCCACCGCGAGGAGCGAGGCGATCTTCGCGATCGGGAAGCCGGTGGCCTTGGAGGCCAGCGCGGAGCTGCGCGAGACGCGGGGGTTCATCTCGATGGCCTGGATCTGCCCGGTGGCCGGGTGGGTGGCGAACTGGATGTTGGAGCCGCCCGTGTCCACGCCGATCTCGCGGATGACCTTTATGGAGGCGTCGCGCAGCGCCTGATACTCGCGGTCGGTCAGCGTCTGAGCGGGGGCCACGGTGATACTGTCGCCGGTGTGTACGCCCAGCGGGTCGAAGTTTTCGATCGGGGAGACGATCACCACGGTGACCTACCGTTCGCGCATCACCTCGAGCTCGTATTCCTTCCAGCCGATCACGGATTCCTCGACGAGCACCTTGTGCACGGGGCTGAGGGCGAGGGCGGAGTCGAGGGCCCGCACCAGTTCTTTCTTGTTTCGGGCGATTCCGCCGCCGGTGCCTCCGAGGGTGAAAGACGGGCGGAGGATGAGGGGATAGCCCACCTCGGCGGCGAAGTGGAGGCCCTCCTCCACGGAGGAGACATAGCCGCTGCGGGGCACTTCGAGGCCGATGTTGGCCATCGCCTGTTTGAAGAGATCGCGATCCTCGGCCTTGCGGATGGATTCGGGCCGGGCGCCGATGATCTCGGCACCGCACGCCTGGGGCGTGCCCATCTCCACGAGCTCCATTGTGAGGTTGAGGGCCGTCTGCCCGCCGAGCGTCGGCAGGATCGCCTGAGGCCGCTCCTTTTCGATGATTCTGGCCACGAGCGGCGCGACGAGCGGCTCCACGTATGTCCGGTCCGCCGTTTCGGGATCGGTCATGATCGTGGCGGGATTCGAGTTGACGAGGATGATCTTGTAGCCTTCCTTGCGGAGCACTTTGCACGCCTGGGTTCCGGAGTAGTCGAACTCGCAGGCCTGCCCGATCACGATCGGCCCGGAGCCGATGATCAGGATGCTTTCGATGTCGGTGCGCTTAGGCATGGGGGCTCGTGCTCAGGGGTGTTCCACGCGGACGCTTGACGCCGCGGCAATCCCCCGGCGTTACCGGCTGGAGGGCCTCCCTCACGAGGCGCCATCTTTCATCAAGTTCATGAATCTGTCGAACAAGTATCTCGCATCGTGGGGTCCCGGTGAGGCCTCGGGGTGGTATTGGACCGAGAAGACGGGCAACTCGAGATGGCGCATGCCTTCCACGGTCCCGTCGTTGAGATTCTTGTGAGTCCACTTGAGACCCTTGGCCAGACCGGCGCCGCCGTCCCCTATCGTGGCGGGGTCCACGGCAAATCCGTGGTTCTGGCTCGTGATCTCGATCTTGCCGGTTTCCATGTCCATCACCGGATGGTTGGCGCCATGGTGGCCGAATTTCAGTTTGAACGTGCGCGCGCCCATCGCGAGGGCGAGGAGCTGATGCCCCAGGCAGATGCCGAAGATCGGTTTCTTGCCGAGGAGCTTGCGGATGTTCTCGATGGCATACGTGACGGCCTGGGGGTCGCCCGGCCCATTGGAAAGAAAGATGCCGTGCGGGTTCGCTTCGAGGACCGCTTCCGCCGGTGTGGTGGCGGGCAGAACGGTGACTTCGCACCCGGCGTGGGCCAGCATCCGGAGGATGTTGAACTTGATGCCGTAGTCGAAGGCCGCTACGCGGAAGCGCGGCGAGGAGGCCGGGCTGGCGCCGGAGAGATTTCCCTTCCAGACGTACGCGTCCGGACACGTGACCGACTTCACCCAGTCCGCGCCGACCATTTTCGGGAGTGATTTCGCCTTCTCTACCAATTTCCTCGGATCGAGCGTGCGTGTGGAGATGAGGCCCTGCATGGAGCCGCAGTCGCGGAGGCGGCGGACGAGGGCGCGCGTGTCGAGGCCGTAGATGCCCACGATGCCCCATCGGCGGAGGTACGCCCCGAGGGATTGGGTTGAGCGAAAGTTGCTGGGGGCGTCCCAGTATTCCTTGACGATGAACCCGCCCGCGTGGGGCCGGGCCGATTCGACGTCCTCCGTGTTCACGCCGTAGTTGCCGATTTCAGGATAGGTCATGACCACGAGTTGGCCCTTGTACGAGGGATCGGTGAGGATTTCCTGGTAGCCGGTCATGGCGGTGTTGAAGACGACTTCACCGCCGCTCTCGCCTTCGTCACCGAAATGGAGGCCCGGGTACGCAGCGCCATCTTCGAGGGCGAGGAGGGCCGGGAGGCCGAGGGTGGGTTTGCCGTTTCGGGTCATGGGGTTTCCGTTTCTCTAGACACCGGCGATCCGCCTCTGTGTTGGAGCGCCGGCCGGCTCGGAGATTGCGGTCAACGGGCGCGCCCATTCGGCCGCGTAGCTCAACCGCCTCTGCGCGAGGGTGTAGGCCACGTCGCCCTCGAACGTCCAGCCCTCGAAGGCGCTGTTGCGGCTTTTCGAGCGGAACCGGCGGGCGTCCACCGTCCACTTGTGATTCGGATCGATCACGGCGAGCGAGATGGGGCGTCCCTCCGCGATTCGCCCGTGGGGAAGGCCGAAAAGCCGCGCCGGCCCGAGGCTCATCCTTTCCGCGAGCTGCGCCAGGCTCAGGGTGCCCGAGCGCACCAGCGAGAGGCCCGCCGCGAGGGCCGTTTCGAGCCCGACAACGCCGAAGGGCGCCCGGTGAAACTCCACGTTCTTGTCGTCCTCGGAATGGGGTGCGTGATCCGTCGCGATGCAATCTATCGTTCCGTCCTGGAGGCCGCGGCGGAGGGCGTCCATGTCGCGGCTCGCGCGCAAGGGGGGATTCATTTTGTAGCGCGTGTCGTACGCGCCGGAGCCGCCCAGCACCTCGTCGGTGAGGAGCAGGTGGTGGGGCGCGGCCTCCGCGGTCACATCGAGCCCTTTCTCCTTGGCCCGTCGAACGAGCTCCACGCTGCCCGCGGTGCTGACGTGGGCGATGTGGAGGCGGGCGCCGGTGAGCGCGGCGAGATGGATGTCCCTCGCCACCATGATTTCCTCCGCCTCGGCGGGGATGCCTTCGAGCCCGAGCCGGGTGGAGACGGCGCCCTCGTGCATGCAGCCGCTCCCGGCGAGGGCCTTGTCTTCGGCATGTGAGACGACGCGGAGATCGAAGGTTCGCGCGTATTCGAGGGCCCGCCGCATGAGCGCGGAGTCCGCCACGGGGCGGCCGTCATCGCTCACGGCCACGATACCGCCCTTCTTCATCTCCGCGATTTCCGCCAACTCCTTGCCTTCCAGCCCCTTGCTGATGGCGCCGATGGGGTGCACCGCGACGCCGGAGACCTCGGCCGCTCGGGCGCAGATGAATTCCGTAACGGCGCGGCAGTCGTTCACGGGGTTGGTGTTGGCCATGCAACAGATGGCCGTGAAGCCTCCGCGTGCCGCCGCCTCGCACCCCGTTCGTATCGTTTCCTTGTATTCGAAGCCTGGTTCCCGGAGGTGGACATGGAGATCCACGAGGCCGGGGAAGACGAGGAGGCCGTCGGCCTCGAGCCGGAGCGCCTCCGGGGCCGTCGCCGCGACGCGCGCGCGCAGTGCCTGCCGTTCCGTCTCGGTCCGTGCGATCTTCTTCAGTTCGCCGCGCTCGATCCAGAGGCCGGCTGGGCCATCGTAGCGCGTCTCCGGGTCCACCAGCCGGCAGCCGTCGATAAGCAGTGTGGGGTTCGCGGTTTCGGTGCTCACGCGGTGCCTCCGCGCCCTTCGGGGCGTGTGATGAGCAGGTAGAGGAGGGCCATCCGCACGGCGACGCCGTTTTCCACCTGGTCGAGAATCACGGAGAACTCGCCATCGGCCACGTCGCTGGCGATCTCGATGCCGCGGTTGATCGGGCCGGGGTGCAGGACGACGACGTCGCGCTTGGCCCTTTTCAGCCGCGCACGGTTGAGCCCATACGTGGCGGCATATTCGGGCACGCTGGGGAAGAGGCTGCCGCTGCCGCGTTCGAGCTGGATGCGCAGCATCATGACCACGTCCGCGCCCTCCAGCGCCTCATCCATGCTGTTCGTCACGCGCGCGCCGAGTTGCTCAACCTCCCGCGGGATCATCGTGGCGGGGCCGCAGAGCCAGACGAGCGCGCCCATCTTTGTGAGGGTGAAGATGTTCGACCGTGCAACTCGGCTGTGCGCGATGTCGCCGACGATGGCCACCTTGAACCCTTTCACGGGGCCTTTGCGTTCCTCCACCGTCATCAGATCAAGCAGTGCCTGCGTGGGGTGTTCGTGCGAGCCGTCGCCGGCATTGATCACGGGAGGTTCGAGGATGCGGGCGAGCATGTGAGGTGCGCCGGAGGCGGAGTGGCGGATCACGATCGCGTCCGGCGCCATCGCCTCGAGGTTGCGGGCGGTGTCCATGAGCGTTTCGCCCTTCGAGAGGCTCGTGCCCGTGCCGGAGAGCGTGAGCGTGTCCGCCGAGAGCCGCTTGGCGGCGATCTCGAACGAGGAGCGCGTGCGTGTGCTGGGTTCGAGAAAGAGGTTCACGATCGTTTTCCCGCGCAGCGCCGGCACTTTCTTGATCGCGCGCTTGGAGATGGATTTCATGGACTTGGCCGTTTCCACGATCGTGCGGATGTCGCCGGGCAGCAGCGGTTCGATGCCCAGGAGGTGGCGTTGGCTCAGGGCGGGCATGGGATTACGCCGTCACCACGACTTCATCCGCGCCGTCCTCCTCCACGAGGCGGACATGGACCTGTTCCGAGGGCGCCGTGGGAATGTTTTTGCCCACGTAGTCGGCCTTGATGGGCAGTTCGCGGTGTCCCCTATCAATGAGCACGGCGAGCTGGATCGTGCGGGGCCGGCCGAAATCCACAAGCGCGTCCATGGCGGCGCGGACCGTGCGCCCCGTGAAGAGGACATCGTCCACGAGGACGACGTGGCGGCCCGTGAGGTCAAAGGGGATGTCGGTGCTGCGCAGTTCGGGGTGTTCGAGATGGTGGTCGAGGTCGTCGCGGTAGAGGGTGATGTCGATCGTGCCGAGCGGCGGACTTTCGTTCTCGATGCGCCGGATCTCGGCCTGGAGACGCTGTGCGATGGTGACGCCGCGCGTGCGCACGCCGACCAAGGCGAGGTCGTTCAGCCCGCGGTTGTGTTCGAGGATTTCGTGGGCAATGCGGGCGAGGGCTCGGCGCACATCGTCGCCGTTGAGGACCAAACGGGGGGTGGGGCCGGTTGTGCCGGGAGCGCTGTTTCGAATGGGATCACTGGTCATACGCACCTTTGCCGGCCTCACAGGACCGACTTAAAAGGCCGCGATCAATGTATCCCAGCGGCGTCGTTTGTCAAGTCCCCTCGCGAAGCTATAATCCGTCGCGTGGCGACCCACGAGGAATTCATGGCCGTCGCGCTCGAAGAGGCCCGCGCGGCGTCGGCGAAGGGAGAAGTCCCCATCGGGGCCGTGATCGTGCGAGACGGCCAAGTCTTCACCCGCGCGCACAACCTTCGTGAGGAGCGGCAGGATCCGACGGCCCACGCCGAACTCCTGGCGATCAAGCAAGCCGCGCTCAAAGAGGGGAGCTGGAGGCTGCTCAATTCGACGATCTATGTGACGCTGGAGCCCTGCATCATGTGCGTGGGTGCGATCCTGCTCGCGCGGATCCCGCGGTTGGTTTTCGGCGCGCGGGACGAGCGGGCGGGGGCGGCGGGTTCGCTCTATGACATCCCCAAGGACAAGAGGCTCACGCATCGGATCACCGTGGTCTCGGGGGCCCTCGAGAAAGAGTGCAGCGAAGTTCTCACGGCCTTTTTCCAGGACCTTCGCGCAAAGGACGCGCAGCCAAAGTGAGAGAGGCGATCGCCGCAGCGGGCCTCGCGCCCTACGTGAAGGCGGCGCTCATCTTCACCGGTGTGGCGGGCGCCGGATGGCTGTTGGAGCGCCTGCTGCTCGGCCGGCTGCAGGCGCGGGCTCTGCGCACGGCGTGGAAGTGGGATGATCTCCTTGTCCGTTCCATCCGCGGTCCGGCGCTCTGGTGGGCCGTCCTGCTGGGCCTCCATCTGGCCCTCGAGGGCCTCGACCTTCCCAAGCGCGTGGAAGGTCTGATCGATCGTGCCGCCTTCTCCCTCGTCATCATCAGTCTCATCGTGATCGGGACGCGTCTGACGACCGGGGTGCTGAAGGACTACACCGCGCGAGTCCCGAGCTTCCCGAAGACTTCCCTCATCATCAACATCGCCAATGGGATCGTCATCACGGTCGGTGCGCTCGTCCTGCTCCACCACCTGGGCGTTTCGATTGCACCCGTCCTCACGGCCCTCGGCGTGGGGGGGCTGGCCGTGGCGCTGGCGCTGCAGGATACGCTCGCGAATTTTTTCTCGGGTCTCTACATCACGCTGGCGCGCAAGATCCGGAAGGGCGATTACGTGAGGCTGGAAACGGGGCAGGAGGGGTACGTGGACGACATCGGCTGGAGGCAGACGACGCTGCGCGAGTTGCCCGGCAATCTCATCATCGTTCCGAACAACCGGCTCGCGCAGGCCATCGCCACGAACTACAACCTGCCGGCCTCGGACCTCGCCGTGCTTGTGAACCTGGGTGTGTCCTATGCGAGCGACCTGGCGAAAGTGGAACGCGTGACCGTCGAAATGGCAAGGGAGGTGATGCGAACCGTGGAAGGAGGCGTGCCCGAGTTCGAGCCCTTCATTCGATACAACGCGTTTGGCGATTTCTCCATCGATTTTACCGTGATCATGAGGGGCAGGGACTTCGTGGCGCAGCACATCATCCGGCACGAGTTCATCAAGCGCATTCACGAACGGTACGCCCGCGAGGGGATTGAGATCCCGTTCCCGGTCCGAACGGTGCACGTGCGGCAGGCGGGAGGGTGACCCCGGCACGCTCGGGATCGGTTTGACGCGGCCCGCATGGTTCCCATAGGATAGGCCCGCGGGGGAGGTGATCTGGAGGACTGATGCGACAGACGGGTGAGGCGGCGGGAGTGGAACGGAGGGGGGCTTGAAGCGCGGGCGTCGGCGAGAGCGGCGGCTGTTGGTGCGGCTGTCTCTGCCTTTTGCGGGTCTTGTCTGCGTGGCGCTGGGCGGGCTCGGCCTCGTGGCTTGGCGCATGGAGACTGCGATGGAGCAGGGGCGTCGCCGATCGGAGGCGGTGCTGAGGATCTCCACGGAGTTGGGCGATCTGGCGTACCCCTCGGCCGCGGAGGGGGGCTCGGAGGAGACTCGGGGGCGGTTGGGCCGGAGCCTGGACCGGTTCCGTGTGGCCGCTCGCGATCCGGCGGTCACCCCTTCCATGCGCGTCCAGGTGGAGGAAACGGAGGAGGTTTTGCGCGGGATCGTCGAGAAAGGGATCGAATCAAGGAATTCGGAGGCGGCGCAGGAATGGCGGGCGGCGGTGGGATTGTCCCTGGCCGGTTTGAGGGCGGAGAGAGAGATGCTCGACTGGCAGATGAACGTGGAGCGTGCCTCCTTCAGGCGATGGCTGATTCTTCTCGCCGCATGTGTGTTCGCGCTCGCTTCCTGGGGGGCGTTCCGGCTGTTCACGGACGTCCATCGGCCGGCGGGTAGAGTGGCGAGCCTGGCTTCCCGGATCGCCTCAGGGGAGACGGACGTGCGCGTCCCAAGGCTGCCCGGTCGTGAATGGGGTGCGGTGGCGCGCGCGATGGATGCGCTCGTCGGCGATCTGAGCGCCACGAAGCGCCGTTTCGAGTCGGAATCCAAGGTACGCGAGCTCCACCTCGAGCAGCTCGTGGACGACCTGCGAAGGGCCAACCGCCTCAAGTCGGAATTTCTCGCGAACATGTCCCACGAACTGAGAACGCCTCTCAACGCCATCGTCGGCTATTCCGCGCTCATCCGTGACGAGGTCTACGGCCCCGTCACCGACAAGCAGAAAGAGGCCCTCGAGAAGGTGCGGAACAGCACGCAGACGCTCCTGCGATTGATCAACGACGTGCTCGATCTCTCCCGGCTCGAGGCCGGCAGGATGCCCCTTCAGGTCGAGAGATTCGACCTCCGCGACCTGTACCGAGACGCGGTGGGCACCTTTCTGCCACTGGCGGCCGAGAAGAAGCTCAACCTCAGGGTCGAGGATCTTTCGGATGAGGTGTGGGTCGAGTCCGACAAGGGCAAGATCCAGCAGGTGATCTACAACCTGCTTTCGAACGCGATCAAGTTCACGCCACGGGGGGATGTGAGAATGACCACGCAGTTGTTGAATGGGACGAAGCCGGGCGCGGAGTGGATTCAGATCTCCGTGAGCGACACGGGCGCGGGCATTCGCGCCGAGGATCAGCAAGCCATCTTCGAGGAGTTTACGCAGGTCGATTCCACGGCGACTCGATCCACGGGTGGCTCGGGTCTGGGCCTCGCCATCGCGCGCAAGCTCATGGGGGTGCTCGGCGGATCCATCGCGGTGAGGAGCGAACCGGGGAAGGGGTCCGAATTCACGGTTCGGTTCCCGCGCGTCCTGGAGGGCGCGTCCGCCGCCGCATGAAGGTTCTGATCGTCGAGGACAATCCGGATACCCGCGAGATCTGGTCCACCATCTTTACCGTGAGCGGCTACGAGGTCGTTCTTGCCGAGAACGGTCTCGAGGGGGTCGAAGCCGCTCAGGCCCAGCATCCGGACGTGATCGTGATGGACTACTCGCTGCCGCTCTTGGACGGATGGCAGGCCACGAGGCGGATTCGATCTCAGCCCGCACTCAGGATGGTTCCTATCATTGGTGTAACCGCTCATGGCCGGGTGGCCGACCGGCAGAGCGCGCTCGAGGCCGGATGCAACGACTACCTGACCAAACCCTGCGAGCCGCGAGACATTCTCGCGGCGGTCGCGCGCGCCTTGGGCTCGGCGGAGCGGTCATGACGGGGGCCACGGTCCTCGTGGTCGAGGACTCACCCGAAAATCTCGACCTGCTCCGGGACGTGCTCGCCTCGAGGGGGTACAACGTGCTCGCGGCGCGGGACGGGACGCAGGGACTCGCGCTCTACCGGGCAGACGGTCCGGACTTGGTCCTCCTGGACCTGCGCATGCCCGGTCTTTCCGGGATGGAGGTTCTCCGGAGCATCCGCGAGTCGGAGGGGGAGCGGCGGGTGCCCGTGATCGTCATCACCGGCAGCGAGGACCTGAGGACGAAGGTTCACACGCTGGATGCGGGGGCGGATGATTTCCTCGCCAAGCCTTTCGAGCCCAAGGAGCTGCTGGCCCGCGTGAAGGCGCACCTGAGGGCGAAGGAGCTCACAGATGACCTGCGTTTCAACCTTCAGAAGGCCCAGCAGTTCGCGGAGTTCGGCCGCGCTACGAACGTGCTGGAGCGGGCCGATCTCGAGCGCGTCCTTCGCGAACACCTTCCGCGCCTGTGCGATGCTGAACTCTTTTCGGTGTACGTGATCAATCGCGCGGGGACCCATATCGAGCGATGGGCGGACAACCATCCGGGAGAGGGTCTCGACCCTCTGGTGGAGATCGCCCGGCCGGGGATCATGGAGCGGACCGTGAAAACCGCCGCGCCCGTCACGTTGATGGACTACGGGTTCAGTGAGTTCACGCCTCGCTCCACCAACGGGAAGTACCGCACCCCCTTTGCCGCATGCTACCCGCTCGCGCGTTCGGCCGATCGGGTTCTGGGGGTGCTCAACATCAACAACCTGTTGCGACCCGCCTTCGACGAGATGGATCACTTGAACCTCACCCGCGTGAGCAACCACCTCGCCCTCGCCGTGCGCAACATCCAGCTCCACGAGGAAGTGCGGGAGCAATCCCGTCGCGACTCGCTCACGGGTCTGCTCAACCATGGGAGCTTCATGGAGGGGCTGGAGAATCTTTTCCGCACTGCAGTCCGCCACCATCGCCCTCTCGCCGTGGTCATGTTGGATGTGGATCATTTCAAGCTCGTGAACGACAGGCACGGCCATCCCTTCGGTGACCGCATGCTGGTGGCGATCGCCCGCGCGCTGACGCGGGAGACCCGGCAGGAGGACCTGGTCGCGCGCTACGGGGGCGAGGAATTCGCCCTCGCCCTCCCGGAAACCGACCGGGCAGGGGCCGTGGCGCTGGCGGAGCGAATTCTTGCCCGCGTGAGGGAAGTGGAAATGCCTGCCGAGGGGGAGAGCGTGCGCGTCACGGTGAGCGGTGGCGCCGCGGTGCTGGCGCCGGAAGCGATGCCCGCCAAGAGCGACCTCGTCCGGCGCGCGGACGAGGCCCTCTACGCCGCGAAATCTCAAGGCCGCGACCGCGTGGCCGCCGCGGGCTGAATCCGTCCGGCTCTTACAGAAGCAGATTCACGGCTGGAGCGGGCGGATCCCCAGCTTCTTCATCTTGTAGATGAGCGTGGTGCGGTCGATCCCCAGCGCTTCGGCGGCCCTCGACTGGTTGTGGGAGTGGTCCGAGAGCGCCTGAAGGATCAGGCGACGCTCGGTGTCCGCGAGAGCCCCACGAAGTGATGCGGCCTCCTCCCCGTCGGCCGGCTTTTCGATGGTCAGTTCGAAGGGGAGGTGACGAACCTCGAGGTTCTCGGCGTCGTGCGTGGACACCACGCGCTCGATCAAGTGCTGGAGCTCTCTCACGTTGCCGGCCCAGGCGTACGATCTCAGGAGTCTCATCGCCGCGGGCGTGATGGCCTGGAACCCTCGTCGGTACCGTCTCGCATAGCGCGACAGGAACGCCGCGGCGAGCACCTCGATATCTTGCGGCCGCTCCCGCAGGGGTGGCACGTTGATGGGCACCGTGTGGATCCGGTAGTAGAGATCCCGGCGGAACTGCCCCTGCTCGATGGCCTTGTCGAGGTCCAGATTCGTGGCCGAGATGATCCGCACATCCACCGGAATCGTCTTCTGCCCGCCCAGGCGCTCGATCTCCTGCTCCTGAAGCACCCGCAGGAGGCGAACCTGCACGCTCGGGGGCATCGTGCCGATCTCGTCGAAGAAGAACGTGCCCGTATCCGCCAGTTCGAACTTGCCCAGGCGGCGCTCGGTGGCGCCCGTGAACGCACCCTTCTCGTGGCCGAACAGTTCGCTCTCGAGGAGGTTGTCCGGAACGGCGCCCAAGTGAACCGCCACAAAGGGCCGGTCCTTCCGGCGGCTGTTGCGGTGGATCGCCCGGGCGACGAGCTCCTTGCCGACTCCCGTTTCGCCCGTGATCAGGACCGCCGAATCGGTGGGCGCCACCTCCCGCACGAGCTGCATCATGCTTTCCATGCCCGGTGAAGCGTAGAGGATCTCGTGCGGCCGCTCCTGCTCCAACTCCTTCCTGTACGAGAGCGAGTCGCGCGTGAGCCGCCGCTTCTCAATGGCCTTGGACATCGCATGACGGAGTCGAACGAGCTGCTCCTCGTCGATCGGCTTCTGGATGTAGTCGAAGGCGCCTCGCCGTCCGCACTCGAAGGCCGTGGTGGCCAGATGGCCGGCCGTGATCACAATCACCTCGAGCGTGGCATCGGTCTCCTTCAGGTGGGGGAGCAGGTTCAGGCCGGCGTCCGGATCGCCGTCCAGGTTGAGGTCCAGGAGGACGAGGTCCACGCGTTCGCGGCCGAGAGCCACCATGCCCGCCTCCGCGCTTGCCGCGCAGAGCACCTCGAAGCCGTCGCGGAGCTTGTGGGAAAGGTAGTCCAGAATCGCCGGATCGTCGTCGATGACCAGAATGGTCGGCGCCCGCATGTTCCCCCGAGGGCAGCATACGCCGCCCATGCTCCCCTGTCAAAAAACACCACACCCGGGATGGCTTGCTCCCCGGGCGCGGCCTGATAGAATCCCCGCTCGTATGCGGGTTGCCAGCCTGCGCCTCGCCGGACTCTTTGCCTTCGCATGGGCGGTGTGTTCAGCGCCGACCGACGCCGTGGCGAGCGGTTTCTACGTGACCCAGATCGGCGGGCCGGACAGCGGACCGACGGAACCAGCCCCCACCGCTGTGTTCTGGAATCCCGCCGCGCTCGGAGGGGACCGGGTCCCCGCCGCGATGTTGGATCTCACCTACTTCATGCGGAAGGCGGAGTACAGTCGCTCACACGAATTCACGCAGGACGCCTCGAAGGACTGGATCGCCATTCCGTCCAGTTCGTCGCAAACGGGGAACCTGTCCAACTGGCTCCCGTTCCCGTTTGCCGGGGCATCGTGGCCCCTTTCACGTGGAGTCGGTGGTATCGGTGTGTACGCGCCCTTCGGGGCCACCTCCGAGTGGGATGATCCCCACGGCGCGCAGAAATACTACGCCGGTACGTCCACCCTCATGCATGTGTTTGTCACGCCCGCGTATGCTCACCCGCTCACCGACCGCGCCCACATCGGGTTCGGTTTCAGCTACGTCCGATCCTTCCTGGACACCACGCGCCACTCCGACATCGCCTCTTCCCTGGCGGGCGGACGCCCGGAGGCTCCCGATACCGACGCGATCACGCATCTCGACAACGTGGCCGGCAACGCCTTCAATGGGACCCTAGGCGTTTTCCTGGACCACGAGGCGTGGCAGTTCGGCGCGAGCTTCTCCACGCCCACGGTGGTGAAGGGTCACGGCGTCTTCGAATTCATCCCCCTTGGCCGGTTCCTCTGCACCCGTGTTGGCTGCCGGACGGACGACGGTGGCCGCCTCGAGGAGGCCGTCACGCCCGCCGACATCGAGAGGATCGTCCCGTACAAGGCCGAGGTCCGCGCCGAGTACACGTTGCCGGCGAGCGTGAAAGCGGCGTTCGACTATCACGTGACGCCTCGCATTCGAACGCGGGTTTACGGCGAGTGGGTGAACTGGAAGGCGTTCGAGACGATCACGCTGCGAACGTCGGAACGGCAGAACAACCTCATTCCCGAGACACAGACCATCGAGGAGCGATTCGAGGACGCGTTCGGCATCCGCCTCAATGTGAAATACCGGTGGAGCGACCGGATTGCGCCGTTCGCGGGAGTCAGCTTCGATGGAAACGCCGTGCCGGATGCGTGGCTGACTCCGGCGATCATCGACTCGGACAAGGTGACCGGCCTCGCGGGTGGCGATTTCGCCATCACCGATCGCATCCGAGCGAAGGCTGCCGTCGGGCGGATCTTCTACGGTGACCGAAAGATCGATCTTGGTGAGTCCCTGCAGGAACCTACCTCGGCGGGCTCCTACGAGAACAGCGTGACCTTCTTCAACCTGAACCTTGCCTATCGGTTCGCGCCGGGGGGCGCCTCCCCGGTGGAGCCCGCAAACCCGGAGGTCCCGTGACGCACACCCCCACACGTGAGGTGGCCTGTTCCTTCAGCACCCCCCATCCCCACCTTCCCCCTCAAGGGGGGAAGGGAAACAAGAGAGGAGGTCTCGGGACAGATTCCCCTCCCCCTCGATGGGGGAGGGCTAGGGTGGGGGTGGGAGCATGCACGGCGGCGATCACCCTCATCCTAGCCGGTTGCTCGAAATCCCTTGATGCCACCGCACCGGTACCGGAGCACAGGGACGGGGTCTTCCGCGTGGGCGCCTCCAAGATCGAGATTATGCCCGTGCCCTATGGAGAAGACGGGAGCTGCCCCCAGGGGAAGTTCTGCTTCGAGTTGCCCATCCATTTCAGCGACGAGCTTGGGCCCCCCTCGCTCCCGTATCCCGCGAAGCCCGAGGCCGGCGTGACGAACGGCTGTTGGGAGTGGAAAGCCTCGGAAGAGAATCACCGGAAGCGGAAACGCGACGAATGGTACGAGGGCTTGCTCGACAACCCCGCGCCGGATCCCGCCTCCTGCCGCGAGGGCTTCGTGGATGCGAACGGGAACGGGAAGTTCGAGGCGCTTTGGATGGGCGGCTACGACCAGGGCCGGCCCGCTACCTCCATTGATCCGGTATCCTCAATCTACGTCAAGGTCATGGTCATGCAGCGTGATGACCAGATCGCCGCGGTGGTCGGCCTTCCCTTCGTCGGGTTTCCCACCCTCCAGCTTGCGGCCCTTCGCGAGCGACTCGCCGCGGCGACGGGCGGGAAGATCGCCCGCGAGAACGTCATCCTCTACGTCCAGCACAACCACTCGCTGCCGGACCCGCAGGGCCTCTGGGGGCCGGACATCCTGCGCAACTTCGACCTCAAGGGACCGAGCGGCGAGAGCCTCGGGGATTTTTTCAAGATCCCGGGCCTGGATTTCCAGTTCCCGATCGGCTCGATGAACTTCCATAACTTCCCGTACTGGATGTGGGTGGAGGACCGCGCAGCCGAAGCCCTCGGGCAGGCCCTGAAGGCGCTCGAACCGGTCAAGATGCGGTTTGGGGAGCGCGAGCAGCCCCACCGGGAGATCGGATGTCTCACGAAGGATTTTTCGGCGCACGCGGACTTCACCGACCCCGACGGGAACGGATTGCTCAATGCCGAGTTCGATTGCGACGGCGACGGCGTGGCGAACGCGGACGGCGACCGCGGCATCATCGCGAAAGGCTCCATCGGTGCGGGCGAGTCGTGCCTCACGCCCGTGATGCTCGCGCAGAAGCCCGGCCGATTCCTCATGGGGGATTCGCGGCTGCCCTACGTGGTGGACAACAACGTGTACACCTGGCAGTTCGTCCGCGAGGACCGGCCGAACGAGACGGTGGCCTCTTTCGTCGTCTGGGGCGCTCACGTCGAGGCCGGACCGGGCGCCAATACACGCCTGACGGGCGACTACGCGGAGTACATCTGCAACTTTGTCGAAAAGCAGGCAGGTGGGATCTGCATGTTCCAGATCGGCCCGCAGGGCGGGCTCACGGGGCCTCTGGGCACCGCGATCTTCAAAGTGGACGATGTGGGGCGGTACTTCGACTGCAACGGAAACGTCATCCCGGGAAGCGAGGCGCAGGACGACGCGCTCAAGCTGGTGGAGGGAGGGCGAGAGTTGGCGCTGGTCGTGAACGGGCCCAAGCATAAGGACGGCGGCATGAACGTCGAGCGGATGGAGAGCCTCGGCTACCAGATCGCGAAGACGGGCTTGGCCGCGATCCAGGGCCAGGAGCCCCACGAGGTGAAGGGTTTCTCCGTCGCCACGCAGTACACGCTCATCCCCCTGGACAACCCCGGCCTGTATCTCTTCGGGCGCCTGGAGATCCTGGGTGGCTTCTCGCTCGTGCTGCGCAGGGGGTTCGAGTTCGGGAAGATCAAGGAACTGGTGTATGCGGACGAGCTGCCCTCGAATCGCGGCGGCGTGATCTCGAATCAGGCCTGCGGTCCCGTCCTGTGTATCCGCACCCCGATCAACCTCGTCACCGTGAGCGCCCAGTCGCCGGGTGGGACCCTGCGAAAGATCGGGTGGCTGACGAACCCGGGTGAGATGTTTCCCGAGTGGATGATGGGTCGGGCCGGCACGGAAGTCGAGTTCCGCGAGACGGATCCCGGGCGCGCGTTCGAGTTGAAAGACATGGCGGCGACGGGGCTGGATCCCGAGTTTCCTTCAGACCTGTTCACGACCCAGATCAATCCCCAGCACTACATGCCGATCCGCGGCCTCAACACCGTGGCGCGGGAGGACGCGGGCTACCACCTCTTCTTTGCCACGGCACAAACGCAGTCCTCGCTCGGTTACCAGCCGCCGCAGTCGGAATTCATGCTCGTGTACGAGGGGCTGCTCGACGACGTCGAGGGTTTTGCGGCGGCGATCGACCTGGTTCTCAAGTTCAACGGCGGCGTGCACAAGGTTTTCAGGCTCTCGGACAGTGATCGCAACCTCACCTTCAAGGAGGTCATAGACGAGTCGAAGGCCCGGTACGGTGATCGCCTGAAGAATTTCTCCAGGCCAGTCTCGGCGGCACCCCGGCGGCATGGCGAAGCCGGCGGCCACAACTTGATCGGTCACCCGAACGCCTACGAAGAGGAGGTCTCACCAGGGCCTAGGACAGGGCTCATCATTTACAATGCCTCCTACGGGCTGATTACGAAATCGAAATACGAGCCGTTCTACCCGATGCCGCGGGGGGACCCGAACACGGACGCCGAAGTTCGGAATCTGCCGAAGTTCGCGGAATAGTCACCCGGCGGGGTACCACTCTTTCACGCCGCTTTCGGCCGATCTGTCGCTCACACCTTGGCGCTACCCCCCCCTATGATCCGTTGGCTGGGGAAACCGGCGCTATGTACGGATTGAGCCCCCTCCTGCAGCCTTGTCCACGCCCGAGCCGCGTGCCATACTGTCATGGAAGGATAGGGATTCATGAGCGCACTTGCACCGGTCAAGTTCACCTACGAGGACTATTGCCTCCTGCCGGAGGACAAGCGCTACGAGCTGATCGAGGGGGATCTGTACATGACGCCTGCACCCGCCACCAGACACCAGTCCATTTCAAAGTATGTTTTGTATGCCTTCGTCTCCCAGCTCGAGCGGACTGGGATGGCGGTCGTGTTCAACGCTCCCATCGACGTCTATTTGTCGGATGAGAACGTGGTTCAGCCGGACGTCCTCGCCATCGCCATCGAACGGAAGGGGATCGTGAAGGAGAAGTACATCCGTGGGGCGCCCGATCTGGTGGTGGAAATCCTCTCCTCCGAGCACCCCGAGCGGGACCGTACGATCAAGCGGAAGCTCTACCACAAGTTCGGAGTCAAGGAGTATTGGATCGTTGACCCCGAGGCGCGATCGGTGGAAATCTGGTCGTGGGATCAGGACGGGTTCAAGCTGGCCGGCTCCTCGACGACCGGTGCGGTGACCTCCCACACGTTTCCTTCGCTCTCGATCCCTGTCGCCGAGATCTTCGGGTGAGGGCCCCTGCCGGGCCGGCTGGCTCGGATGACCGTTGAGTTGTCGCGTCAGAAAAACAGGTGTGCCTGGGCGAGGAGTTCGAACACTCGGTCGTGGCCGAGGGAGGCGGCGCGGCCTTCGCCCGCCGTCGCGAGGGAGCCGAGCAGTCCCAGTTGAAGGAACGGAATCGGAAAGACCTCTGCGCCCGCGCCGAATCGTTTTTCGTCGAGAGAATCGGGCTTGTTCGCCGGTTCCTCCGGGTCGTGGATCTCGAACAGGCCGCGCAGGTTGAGACCTTTCAGGGGCTGTACATCGAGTTCGTAGTAGCGGGCCCAGGCGTCCCGATCCGGTCCCCGCTGCACCGCCGTGACGCGATCCAACTCGGCGAGGATCTGGATGGGGCGGGCGAGTCGGATGCCCAGAAAGGCCCCGAGCGACCGTGTCCCTTCGCCCGCGCCACGCTGGTAGCCGGCGGAGAAGCCCAGGCGGAAGAGATCGTGGACGATTTCGACCGTGCCGGACGCGTCGGGGCCGGTATCGGCGTCGTCTACCACGGCCAATCGAAGGGCCGTGAGGTCCAGCGGGTCCAGGTCGAGGCCGAGTTCGAGTCCATTCGAGGCGTCGGTCATCGTGTAGCCCGTTCGCTGGCGGATGAATGCTTCATTGTCCACCAGACGCAGTCCGTAGGGCATGAAGAAGCGGCCGATCTTCAGGTAGGAACTTGTGTCCGGGTGGTCCATGCGAAGGAAGACCTCGCGTGTCGTGGCGGCGGGGGCGAAACTTTCGTCGAGGTAGAAGTTGAGGAGGTTGTCGAGGAGGTTGGTCTCGACATAGAAACCGGCTTGGCTGACCTCGGTGCCGTGCGTGTCGCGGGTTGGAGTGATGCCTGAGCTCAGGGTCTCGGGTTCATGATGGCGACGCAGTGTGTCGTCCACGCGCATGTCCGCCCCGAGGGAGAGAACCTCGGCAAAACGGAACGAGACGGGCGTGGATTCCACGATGGGCAGATACTTCTGGCCGTACTTGGCGGCGTGGTCGGTCCGCTTGCCGCCGCCGGTGCGGTTGACGTGACACGTTGCGCACTTCTCTCCGGCTCGGACGGCGATGTAGGGTTCGGCGCGCGCGGACGCCGCGAAGAGTGAAGTGTGAAGCGTGGTGAGCAGAAGAAGGAAAGGAAGGACTCGCCCCTGTCCGTTACTTTTCACACTTCACGGCTCACCCATCACTAGTTGTTGGGCGCGCCGGCCTGGATCCAGGAGCGGATGGTCTCGATCTTTTCCGAGGATAGGGGAGTCCCGCCCCGAGGCATGCGGGTGCCGCAAGCCTCGCCGGAAATGCGCAGGAAGAGGGCGCTTGTCTCGGGCACGCCCGGCTCGACGCGGTCGAAGCTCGTGCACGACCCCACCTTGGAGGGGACGTTCACGATCGAGGCGTAGGCTTGGCCCGCCGAGAGGTTCTGGCCCGCCGTCGGCGCTCCGCCTGCGTGGCACCCGATGCGCGCGCAGCTTTGGTCGAAGATCGGCTGGATCGAGGCGGCAAACGACACTTCGCCCGAGGTGGGGGGCTGGCTCGATTCCGAGGGGGTCTCGGTGGTGGAGGCGGCTGTTTCGTCCGATCCGGAATTGCTGTCGTACGCGTCGCCGCAGCCCGCCAGGAGCACGGCGAGAACCAAGACCTTCCAAGTCCAAGATTTCATCAGGGCGACGCTAGCAGAGGCCCCGTCCGCTTGTCAAAGGGCGTTTCGGCTCGAGGGCCGAAGCCACTCGGATCTCCGGCCGGTCAGTGCCGGCGGGCAATGAGATCAACAACGTGACCCATGATCGCCTTCACGCTCGTCAGATCCTTTCGGCCCACGTTGGAGAGGGCGGCCGCGATCTGCCGACTCAGCCGCTCCCGGGCAATCCGGTCGTAGTCGTTGTCGGGCAGGAACAACTCGTGCAGGCCGATGCCGACCGTCTGCGAAACGTCGCGCAGAAGGTTGAGCGTCGGGTTCGACTCGACACCTCTTTCCAATCGGCTGATTGTCTCGACCGAGACGTGAGCCCCCTCCGCCACCTGCTCCTGAGTCAGACCCCTCCGGGCCCGGGCTTCTTTCAGGCGCGCTCCGATCTCTCTGAGCAGATCCGTCAGCGGCATGGCGTCACCTCCCGGAGCGTAGGGGACCGGCGTCGGCCAAAGAAGGCTAGATACGTCTATGGTCTGACATATGTATCTGGTCCTGCTAGCTTCACCTCAGGCGTGGTCTTGAAGGAGGGCGTGTTGAAGTTCCGGAGACAGCCAGCATCACATCGGCATGGCCTCGTCCCGATCCTGCTCGCTTCCTTCCTTCACCCAGGGTGCTTCGGCCTGTTTTCGAACGAAGGTGACGAAGACCGAGGGAGCGCAGCGGCCGAGGTCGTCCCGCCGGTAGAGCTCGAGGTCGCGGTGCCCCTTACGTCCGAGCAGGCGGCCCTCCTGAACGGCATCCGTGCCGTGACGCCCATCACGCGGGTGGACGAAATGACGGTGGAATCGGTCGAGGCTCAGGGGATCCGTGCGGGTGTGAGAGGGGCTGTTCGTGGGGTGCAGGTCGCAGGCGTCCGCGCCGCTGCCCGGCGTCAAGCAGAGGGATCGGCTGATCCCCTCGTGTTCGTCGTAGCTCTGACCACTCCGGGGGGCCTCGCCGGAGGCGATCACGTCATCAGCTTGAGCTTGGTACCCGAAGGTGCCGATGGCGTATCCCTGTTGAGAATGGCGGCGCTCATTCCGTTCGGACGAGAGACCCCCACGATCGAAGTTCCCTTGGACTCAAGTGTGGTGGAATTGCCGGCCGGCAACGATGCGGGCGTGCCGAATCTTGTCCAGCAGTTCGCGAAGGAAAAGGTGCCCCATTTGGGCCTCGATCCCGCCTCGAAGGGCGCCGCGCTCACGCAGGAGCAGATCACGGAGATCCTGGGCCAACTTCAAGGGGCGCTCGAGACTTCCGCAAAGGATCTCGTCACCAAGATTCAGGTGACTCAGAACATCACGATCAACATCACGGTCAACGCCGCCAGCCTGAATCTCCCTACCGTGATGGATCTGGTCTGCTTCGTCGCCGACAAGGACGCTTGCGGGAACGGCACCAAGACCGCATCCGGCAAAGTCGTGGTCACCTTCGGCTGCAATCGGGCCGACGCGTGCAAGTTCGAATGCCGCCTCGACAAGGAATCGTTTGCACCGTGCGAGCCTCCCGTGACCTTGGAAAGTCCGGGCGACGGGATCCACACGTTTGCCGTTCGGGCGATCGACTCGACGGGAACCGTCGGAGCCCCATTCTCGTTGTCCCTCCAGTTCCAAACCGCGACCGTGGAATCCGGGAGTGGAGGGGCCGATACAAGTACTCCTTCGGGCGGATCCCAAGGGGGCGGGGGGACAGGCGGCGCAGGCCAACCCTTGCCCGACCTCCCCACCGCCGCGATCGCCACCAAACCGAGTTCTCCCAGCGGCCCCTCGGTCACTCTCGAGTTCAACTGCACAACCGCCACGACCTCGTGCAGCTACTCCTGTTCCGTGGATGGCGGATACTTCTCCGGCTGCACGAGCCCGAAGACCCTGAACGGCCTGCTCGTGGGGGATCACACCTTCAGCGTCAAGGCCATTGACACGGTGGGCCAGGTCTCCACCGTTGCCACCCATGCCTGGACCGTGGCAGCACCAGAGACCAGCATCACGAAGAACCCGGGGGACTTGGTCGCGAGCAGTCAGGCGGTCTTCGAGTTCAGCGCCTCCGGGCCTGGCGCCACCGGCGCGACATTCGAATGTAGGGTGGACGCATCTCCGTTCGCGGTGTGCACCTCGCCGCACACCGCGTCCGGCCTTGCCGACGGCTCGCACGCGTTTGAAGCCCAGGCCAAGGACACCGCCGGCAATGTGGACCCCACACCCGCCTCGCACCCATGGACCGTTGATACCGCGGCGCCGGACACAACCCTTTCAGGCCAGCCCGCGAACCCGACCAACGTCAATTCAGCCAACTTCACGTTCACGTCCCCGGACACGACGGCCACGTTCGAGTGCAGCACCAACGGCGGATCCATGTACTCGGCGTGCGCCTCCCCACAAGGGCTAACCGCCCTCGCGGACGGCTCGTACACTTTCCATGTTCGGGCCAAGGATCCTGCCGGCAATGTGGACCCCACCCCCGCCTCGCACCCATGGACCGTTGATACTGCCGCGCCCACGGGTGGTTCGGTCACTATTCAGGGCGGGGCCTGGGTGAACAACACATCCGTCGTGCTCAGCTTGGCCGCCGTTGGCGCGGCCAACATGGCATTCTCAAATGACGGATCGGGGTTCTCGACCTTCGAGACGTACGCCACGTCAAAGCCGTGGACTCTCAGCTCCGGGGCCGGTACGAAGACCGTCTGGGCCAGATTCCGCGATTTGGCCGGCAACACGTCGGACGCGACCGATACGATCGGATATGAGACCACGGCCCCGAGCACCTCCATCACCTCCCCCTCCAACGGAGCGAAGCTGTCCGCCCTCACGTCTCTTTCCGGGACGGCGGCCGACGCGACCAGCGGCGTGCAGACTGTCTATCTTTTCATCAAGCGCGTGTCGGACAACTACTACTGGACCGGCACCATGTTCTCGAGCGGAGAGACCGCCGTGACGGCTACCGGCACGACAAGCTGGTCCTACAGTACGGTTCCCTCCTGGTCGAGCGGCTCCCAGTACACCATTCAGTCCTATGCCCGGGACAACGCCGGCAATACGGAGTCTCCGGCCGCAGGGAACGCTTTCACGTTCGACAACACGGCGCCCTCCTTTGGCGGCCTCACGAGCGCCAGTGTAGTCTCGGCCACCCAGGTGGATCTCGGTTGGAGCGCGGCAACGGACACTGTGAGCGCGCAGGGCACTATCATCTATCGGATCTGCCGATCCACGACCAACGGATCCTGCCAGACAAGCTTCACCGCAACCTACACGACGAGCGCCGGGGCCACCTCCTACCCTGTCACCGGTCTCACCAGCGGCACCACGTACTACTTCGTCGCCCGTGCCGTGGACGAGGCGGGCAATCAGGACTCCAACACCGTCCAACTCAGCGCCACTCCGGCCACCTGGCTCGCCCAAACCTCGTGCGTGTCCGATCCCCTCTTCGATATCTACTTCCTCGACACCTCCACGGGCTATGGGGTGGGTGGGAGCGGCGGAGTCAGCAGCGCCATCTGCAAGACCACCGACGGCGGTTCCGCTTGGACGGCCCAAACCTCGCCCACGGGCAGCGACACGCTGGAAGGTGTTCACTGCCCCGTGGATGCCAGCACGTGCTATGCGGTCGGCTACTCCGGACGGATCATTAAGACCACGAACGGGAGCACCTGGTCCACCCAGACCTCCGGCATCTCCACCCGGATCAACGCCGTGGTTTGTCTCAACAACAATACGTGTTATGCGGCCGGTGGCAGTGGGGCGGGCGGCAGCCCTTCCCTCCTCAAGACCACCGATGGCGGCGCAACGAGCTGGACCAGCCAGACCGTCTGCGACGCATCCTACGGCTTATGGGCGATAGACTGCGTGGACACGAACACCTGCTGGGCGGCCGGCCAGAACGGGACCATCTGCAAGACAATCAATGGCGGCTCGACCTGGACACCTCAGACCTCGGGCGTCACAAACTGGCTCTATGGGCTCGATGCGGTCGATGCCAGTACGGCCTATGTCGTGGGTAATAGTGGTACGGTCCTGAAGACATCCAACGGAGGCTCGTCCTGGAGCAGCCAGACCTCCGGCACGTCGAACACGCTGTATGGCATCCACTTCCCCGTCGATGGCACGACAGGCTACGCGGCGGGTGCGAGTGGCACGGTGCTCAAAACGACAAATGGCGGGGCCGCTTGGTCATCCCTGTCGTCGGGCACGACGACTCAACTCAACGATGTGTACTTTCCTTCGAGCATCACCACAGGCTGGGTTATCGGTAACAGCGGCGTGATCCGCAAGACCACCACCGGCGGCCAATGAGCGGGATGTACCCCAATCAAACACGCCTTGGGCGTCCAGTGGACCGCTGTCGGCCCCAAGTGATCCACATTGGGAGAAGGTCGTCTCATGCGCGCGTGCCTTTCGACTGACGGCGGAGAGATCGTGCTATTGGGGAGCCGAACGACCATCGGTCGCAGCGGGGAAAACGAGATTCAGATCATCGACGAACGGGGCTCGAAACAGCATGCTCGCATTCTGAAAGAGGACGACGGCAGGTTCGTGATCCTCGACCTCTCGAGCAGGAACGGCACGTTCGTGGGAAATGAGCGCATACGCAAACATTCCCTGCGCGTCGGGGACACCTTCCGCATCGCCGGCCATACGTTCACTTACGAAGAACGAGACGCAAACGATCCCGTCCTGCAAGACCCCAGCGTCTCGATCAAGCTGCTCTCGGGGCCGGCCAAGGAAGGGACCTTGAGCGTGGAGCAGCCTCTGCCAAGCAAACTCAACCTCCCAGAAAGGAACGGTGGAAAGGCATGAGAAGAATACGGGCGAGGTACGCCGTCGTTTTGGCGGTTGTGCTCTGCGGCTGCGTGGATACCGCCAAAGACTGGACCGGCGGCGAAAGCGCGAAGGTTGCTGCGCAAACGACTGCGCTCACGGGTCAGTTCATCAGGGGCGACGCCTTGGAAGGCGCTCGTGCAGGCATCCGTGCGGGCATACGCGCCGATGTCGCTGAGGGTGTTCGCGCATCAAGCTTGCGGCGCCAAATGGGCGATCCTCTCGCCGATCACGCGCTCTACTGTGTGACCTTTGAGTCCGAGCCCAAGGCGGCCAAGGGCCTCGCCGACATCGAAGGGCGCTTTCAAGTGACGATTGAAAGCATCGCCCCATTCGGTTGTTTCGTGCTTGACCCTGAAGGGGCGAGAGTGGCCGAGCTTTCGTTCTTGAAATCGGAAAGATCGCCCGACGGCAACTTTGCGCTCACGGGCGCGACCCAACTTGCCGGAAGCGCCGACATCGGTGAGGTCCTCGTGGACCTTGATACTTCCGTTGCGCTCGCCGAGATCCAACGGTCGGTGCCCGTCATCGTGGACCGTCTTTGGGACCCGACGGGCACATGGAAATTCGTCCAGTGCGTGGAAACCGAGCCGCGTTCGTGCAAAGGCGACGCGCTCACCACGTACGCGTCCCTCTTCGACGACAAGAGCCTCTATTTTCGGCTCAACACGAGAAAGTGTGGGTAGTTTTGGGATGGGACATGTTGTCCAAGTGGTCGCCGCGGGCCATGCAAAGCCCACGGCGAGCCACTTGGACAGCCCCGAGAAGTGGTTGCGAAAAGCGGGGAGCCGAAGAAGTCACTCTGTACTGGCAAAACACCGTTAGAACAGGGAGATAGCTAGGAACTGACCTTGGAATCTACCCACACTTTCTCGTGTTGAGCCGTATTGTTTTTGTGGACGTGCCCGCCTACACGAATTTCATCCGCTGGAACGCCGACACGAAGATACCGCGCCTCACCTACATCGAACCGACGACGTGGTCCGCTACGGTCCTCAACGTGTACCAAGCGGGTCTGATCGACGTGGACGGCGAGTCCGTCGAGTGCAAACTCATCGCGCACGATCAATTCTCCGCTGTGCTCACTGACCCGGGGCGTGCACTGTTCACAATGTCCTCGGTTGCCGAGATCCCGAAAACAGGACCGTGCGCTGACCATGTCGATCTCCTGCCGCCTTGGGTCAAAGACTACGTGGACGAGTCTGAGCGTATCACGATGCGCGCCGAACTCGTGCCGTGAACCCTCCCGCGGCCATGGCGGCCATGGGGTCAGGTCTTGCATTCGTTCATTTGCTGCTTGCAGCCGATGTCGGCCAGGCGATTCCCACCGGGGACAGGGAGTTGTGCGTGGGGCATGTTGACGCCCGGCCAATCCAGTAGCGTGGCTTGCGCTGAAGGTTTGATGCGGCCCGGACAACTACGGTGCCCCGATCCTTTCCCAAGTTCCAGTTGTAGAACCTGGGGTCAATGTTGCATATTGCGTTTTGGCGCCCGGGTCTCGTCATCCCGCTGAGCCTCGGGGTGCGTTACCAGCATCTCGGTCTTCCTGCGGATAGGGCGGCTGGTAGGCCCCCTCTGAGCAACTAGGCGGTCAGACGTTCCCCTCCGTCGCAGGCCCAGGGAATTCGTGGTAGACAGGACACTTGGTATGGGGGGCATCGATTTCAACCTGATCGATGAGGAGTGGATCCCGATCCTCGGCACCGACGGGAAGCCGCGCCGCGTCGGCATCCGAACGGCGCTGACGGAAGCGGGCCGCATCCGCCAAATCACCGCCTCGAACCCGATGGACAACGTGGCTCTTCTGAGCTTTCTGCCGGCGGTGCTCCACTGGTGCAAGCCGCGATGAGAAACAAACAATGACCACAGACGGCAAGGACGAATCTGGTCGCCCGGACGCTTGCCGGCCGCCGTTGTGGGCCAAGACAGCTCAGGACGGCGATCACCTCACCTACCACCGCTTGCTGTGTCATATGCTCGATGTGGCGGCCGTGACCTTTGCCAATGAAGCAGGCTTCGATGGACCTGTCCGCCGCGAAGACCCTGGAGGGCATGCCGGATTGACCCACGCCGGGTATCCGCGAAAGGCAGGCGGACCGTGAAGCTGTCCAGTCTTGAGGCGATCGTATCGGCCTTGAACCGACACGACGCGCGCTTTCTGATCGTGGGCGGATTGGCCGTTGCCGCGCACGGCTACGGGCGCGTCACCTTCGATCTGGACCTTGTCGTGCAGTTGAAGCCGGAGAATCTGCGGCGGGCGATGAGCGCATTGGAATCGCTCGGCTATCGTCCTGTCCCGCCGGTCTCCGCGCAGGAATTCGCCGATCCCGCTGCTCGCGAAAGGTGGATTCGGGAGAAGAACATGGTTGTCTTCTCGCTTCGTAGCGAGCAGCATCGGGATACGCCCATCGACGTTTTCGTGGCGGAACCTTTCGATTTTGAGTCGGAATATGACCATGCCCTCATGGGAGACCTCCTACCCGATGCGCCGACCCGCTTCGTGCGACTTGAGACGCTCATCCGAATGAAGGAAGCCGCCGGACGCGAAAAGGACCGCGATGACGTGCGGCACCTGAGACTGTTGCGGGAGAATCCGGATGAGTAGCAGTCGGAGCGACCCGAAGCCGGCGATGCGGAGGCCCCATGATCCTTCCGATCATCGTCCCCGGAGCGGAGCGGAGGGGGCGGTCGAGTCGGATGGGTGGCGCGAGCATGAACTCTCGCAACTCCGATATTTCCGTTCCCTCCCCCTGCGCGAGAAGCTGGAGGCGGTTCAGGGAATGGCGGACATCGTCCGGCGCCTACGGCAGATGCGCGAGGAGGGTGCGCTCAAGCCCGCCGTGCCAGTTAGGGCGGGCAAGCCCGCCGGCGCCGCGGGCGACATCGGCCCGGGCCAAAGTTCGTCCTCCGTCCACGAGCCCGCGCCTGCGTACGGTCGAAAGAAAGGCAGGTCGGACCCGCCAGGATGACGTTCGCCGCCCAGTCGCCGAACTCCGGGGGCCGGCGCCACGATCTTGCCGAGCACCTGCAGGGGGGCGAGTGACAAGGCCAACTACTTCTGCACGGGAGCATCGGGCTATGACTCAGGGTGCGAGTCCGTCCGGAATGGATGGTTACAATCTGGTTGAACGGGCGTGGATTCCCGTTTTGAAGGTCGATGGAACATACGGCCAGGGAGGGCCTGTACCCGGAGCCTTCAAGAGATGCCAGGACGGCATCTCGAAACCTCGCGGAGGGTGCGGTCGCGTCGGCATCCGAGCGGCGCTCACGGAGGCGGGCCGCATCCGCCAGATCGCCGCCTCGAACCCGATGGACAACGTCGCCCTTCTTCGCTTCCTGCTCGCGGTGCTTCAGTGGTGCAAGCCGAACCCGACCGATAAGGAACGCAATCGACTCAACGGCGCCGAGGGCATTCCGCCCGAGTGGCTGTCGAATCTGGGAATCGTCGCGAAGCCGAACGAGGCGTTCAATCTGCTCGGTGACGATCGACGCTTCCTCCAAGACAAGCAGTTGCTCGCCGACTTGTTGAGAGACAAACAGAAGCAGTGGGACAACCGCGAGAAGAAGAAGACGAAAAAAGCCGCTGGATCGCGTCAGGGCAATCCAGTGAGAGCTACCACGAACGAGCGGCCCAAGGCTCTCGACGAGGACGATTATCGCCCGGTCGGTGACCTGCTCGTGGAGTTCCCAACCGATACGAAGATTGCCCATTTCCGCCACGTGCGCGACAAAGAGTACGGCCTATGCCCGGCCTGCTGCGCATTGGGGATTGTTCGGTTCTGCGCGTTTGCCAACGCCTACGGCGGCGGGCGGTACACGTCGGCGGCCAACGGTCCCACGCCCGCGTACGCAATCGCGTGGGGCGCGACGCTGCTGGACACATTGCGGCTGCACTGGCCCGCGAGATGTACCTCACCCCGGCAACCGCCGTGGTTGTGCGCCGCCGCCCCCTCAAAGGACGACCTCGACATCGTAACAGTGTTCGCATGGCGATCCCGCCGGCTCTGGCTGGGTGATCCCGGAGACGAGAGCACCTGCGCCTACTGCGGCCAGCCAGCCGCACTCATTCGGCAACTGGCGTTCACGGGCAACTGGAAACCGCCCTTTGAAACCGCGGGTCAGCAGAAGAAATTCTGGGACAAGGATCCGCACTTGGTCCTCATTGACAAGAGTCAGGCGGCAGGTGAAGAAGAGGAGAGCGGCAACTCAAATCAGGAACAGTCCGCCACGGCGCCAAAGACGAAAAAGAGCGCCGTGGTCAAGACCACACTCGGCTTCCCATCTCCAAGTGCGAGGGTCACGGGGCATTCAAGATTCTGGCGGCGCGTCCTGAGCGCCAAGGCCACGGAGCAGGCTGATGCGGATGGAACGCCTGCGACCCTCATGGTTGCCGGTCCGGCCGCCAACAAGGGGCTATACCAGGACGCCGCCGCCCTCCACCTGCGCGTCCCTGTCGTCGGTGCCGCTCAGACGCTTGAGGCTCAAGGAAAAGCGGTCGAGGCGGTGAGCGGCGTCCTGCGGCAGAGCACGCCGAATCCAGATCGCCAGCACCCCAACCGCATCGCTGTGCTCGACGCCTTGTCTCCGTCCTTGGAGGCTGACCTACGGCGCGACCTTGATCGGTCATTGGGCACGAATCCGCCGGGTCGGTTGATTGATGCATTGGGGGAGCGACTCGCGCCAGTCGTCGAGCGGGTCGTCCGCTCTACTACCCCCGGTTCGCCTCTGCGGCGGCGCGAGGCGATGGCGCGGGCGCGATCAGCCTTGGACGCGGCGCTGCACAAGGCCACCACCCCGTTGAGCAAGGCGTCCTCGCGGAAGGACGCGGCGAAGCCGGAGCGCACGCGCAAGAAGAAGGAGGCCACCTCGTGAGCCAGACCGTCGCCTACATCAAGCGGCTCGAAGACCTCCAGGAAGGGGAGCGCTCGCGCCTGCGCCGACTGGCCGGAAATCCGCTGAACGCGACGCTGCCGGGATTCGACCTGTTTACCGGCCTGTGGTGGCCGCTTCGGGCCAAGAATCAGGCCGCCCCGCGCCGCGAGACGAGCTGGCTGGTCGCCAAACTCTACGGCGCCTTCCCGGTACCGCATGTGCGACCCGAACAAGGCGTCGGCCCGAGTCTTGCCGCCGTCTTGGGCCTCTGCGAACCGCGGGATGAGCGTGCCGGACCGCGATTTCGGAGCCGATTCGACGGTCTTATCTGTGCGCCTCTATCGGCGCTGGAGCCGCACCTCCGATGGGCACTGGGCGAAGTCGCCCGGGCCGTCGCCGGACGCCTGCCGCATGTCCGGGATGTCGCGGGCATCGACTGGGCGCAATTGCTCGACGACCTGTCCATCTGGGACCGCGCCGACGCGCACCACCCACGGCGTGACATTCGTGACCTCTGGGCAGAAGAATACCTGAAAGCTGTCCGTCAACCCTGAAAGGAGTTGGACCATGCTCATCGAAATCCACATGATCCAGAACCACAGCCCGTCGAACCTGAACCGGGACGACTTGGGCGCGCCCAAGACGTGCGTCTTCGGCGGCGTGACCCGCGCCCGCATCTCCAGCCAGTGCCTCAAGCGCAGCATCCGGCGGAGCGTCGAGTTCCAGAAGGCCATGGAGAAGGACGGAGGGGTACGCACTCGTCGGCTGGCCTCGGTGCTGGCGCGAATCGTGGACTCCAAAGACTTTGACCTGACACCTGAAAAGCTGACCAAATTCCTCGCGACCAGCGAGGCTGCCAATGGTCCTTCGCTGGCGAAGCTGGAGGCCCTCGCTAGCGAAGCTTTGGAGCTAGGAGGCGTGAAGGCCAAAGGCAAAAAGAAGGACAAGAGCAAGCCGAAGGGCGAAGGAAACGAAAGCGGAGATGAGGGCGAGGACACTGAGGCCATGTCCAAGATGCTTCTCTTCCTCTCGACGGCCACCGTCGCGAAGATGGCAAGGGAACTGAAGGACGCTTCAAATGCAAAGCCACTGGCAGAGAAGTTCAAGGGCTGCATTGCCGAGAAACCGTGTGTCCCGGACATCGCGCTGTGTGGCCGCATGACTGAGGTAACCAAGAACAGCGTCTTCAGCGACCTGAACTTCACCGTCGAGGCCGCACTCTCCACCGCCCACGCGATCTCCACGCATGAAGTGATCAACGAGGTGGACTACTTCACGGCGGCAGATGACATTCCCGGCCAGGACGCAGGCGCGGGCCACGTGAATGAGGGGATGTTCAACTCTGCTTGCTTCTACAAGCACTTCGCCATCGACTGGAAACAACTAGTGAAGAACTTGGGTGGGGACACCGAGCTTGCCGCCACTACGATCAAGTGCTTCCTTGAAGCCGCCGCCAGGGCCAACCCCTCTGGCAAGCAGCACGCGTTTGCCGCGTTCAATTGCCCCGACGGGATCCTGGTTGAAATCAAGACCAAATCGCCCACGCCGATCAGCTACGCCAACGCTTTTGCCGATCCCGTGCCGCCGAAAACGGCGCGCGGTCTCATCGGCGAGAGCATCGCCCGCCTCGGCCAGTACGCCAACCATCTCATCGAAGGTTACGGCATCAACGCTGAGCGTTTCTGGTTTTCGCCGAAAAAGCGCTACGCACTGACGTGGATCGACAATGAGAAAAAGGAGCACGAACGGGAACAGTCCGTAGTCGGAACGTCAAACGAGTTCGGCGACTTCGGCAAGTTCATCGGGGCGATCATGGACAAGGTGGCCAAATCGTAGGAGGTGAAGGCATGACCAGTCTTTCCACCGTCTTCCTCCGCCTCGAAGGGCCGCTCCAGGCGTGGGGCGACAACTCGAAGTTCGTCATACGGCGCACGATGGAGGGGCCGACGAAGTCCGGCGTGCTCGGTCTCATCTGCTGCGCGATGGGGCTGTCGCGCCAGGCCGCGCGGGAACGACTGCCGGAACTGAACAAACTGACCATGGGCGCGCGAATCGACCGGCCCGGCACCCGCTGGTGGGACTACCACACCGTGGGGGCCGGCATAGGCATGATGACAGCGGCAGGCGGGATCAAGACGGGCGCCCAAGGCACGCTCATCACGCGCCGGGAGTATCTGGCCGACGCGAGTTTCCTGGTGGCGCTGCATGGCGAGGCAACGCTGATCAAGAAAGTCGCTGATGCTCTAACGTCACCGAAATGGCCGATCTTTCTCGGCCGCAAGTCCTGCCCGCCCTCCGTTCCCGTTTGGGCGAAACCGCGGTCAGGCGAGACGTGGACGAACCCGATGACGGGGCCGGAAGACCTGAAGTCCATGCTGGCTCTCGTGCCGTGGCATCCGCGCCATGAGGGTGATGAGCGGCCTGCATCCGGGGAGTTGCCCTGCCTGATCGAATGGCGCGCGGCCAACGAAGGCGATATCGCGCCCTCGGATGCCGAGGTCTGGTACGACGCGCCGTTCTCCTTCGACCCCCCGGTGCATCATCCACGTCTGGTCGCACGCGAACAAGTCCCGGTTCAAGCGGGAAACGCGCTCCAGGAACGTACTTCAGTACCCCCAAGGCCGCGGGCAGACTATCAGAACACGGAATACAAAGAGGCTCGCAAAAAACGCATCGAATCCGACCACGGCCTGTGCGTTTTCTGCAAATCCCCGGCTACGACGGTCCAGCACGTCACCTACCGTCGGGCCGGTGGCGATGAACAACCGGACGATCTGCGCTCGCTCTGCCGCCTTTGCCACGATGCCGTCACGATGATCGAGTACGGACTGGGCATGGGAATCGACCGTATCAATCCCGAGGACTCCCGATGGCGCGATCCAATCATCAAGAAACGTCACGAGATCATCGAGTTCCGTTCCTTGGAGACGCGCCGGAGGCGTCTGAGCGCCGAGGAGGTCGAATAACCGTGTATCTCTCCTGTCTTCTGATCAATGTGGGCGAGAACCCCGACCGCCCACGGCCGGGACGACTGTGGCTGCGAAATCTCTACCACGTGCACCAGCGGCTGTGCATGGCGTTTCCGTCGGTCAGGCGGAAGAACGACGACCGGGACTTCCTGAAGCCGTTCAACCCGGATGATTTCGGCTCCCAAGAGCCGAGACAAGTTCACGTCGAACGCAAAACGGAGGCCGGTTTCCTGTTTCGCATCGATCCTCAGCCCGGCGGTCGAGTCGTGATTCTCGTGCAATCAGCCTCCCCCGACAAACCGGATTGGGACTACGCTTTTCACAACGCGGACTATCTCCTCGCGGCTCCTCCGGACTCGAAACCATTCGACCCGTCTTTCGCGAGAGGACAAAGTTTTCAGTTCCGTCTCGTGGCCAATCCGACGAAACGAATTCGCAAGGACTCTCGGGAAGCGGATGGGAAAACCGTAGATGAAAAATGGATCAAGAAGCGTGTCCCCGTTCCGACCGAAAAGCTGGATGACTGGCTCAAAAGACGGGCCGAGTCTGCCGGGTTTGGCGTCCGACAACTCACCAGCATTCAGGCGGGCTACATCTACGTCAACAAGACAAGAGAGGACAAGGGACAGCGCCTCCGGTCAGCACGGTACGAAGGCATCCTTGAGGTGACGAACCCCGGCCGGTTCCGGGAAACAATGGTTGGAGGCATCGGGCCGGCCAAGGCGTTCGGATTCGGGCTGCTTTCGGTGGCGGAATGCAAAACATGAGCGCGGGGGTGAACGAATCGGAAAGGAGGCAGGAAGAAATGACGCTCGGAACACTTGAAGTGTCAAGCGAGGCATTGAGGACTTTGTGTCGGAAGTGGCGCATCCATCGCCTTGCGCTCTTCGGTTCCGCCCTAACGCGCCAACTCGGTCCGAACAGCGATATTGACCTTCTCGTCGAATTTGAGCCGGATGAGCGGTGGTCCCTCATGGACCTCGTTCGCGCCGAGGCGGAATTCGCCGATCTATTCGACCGTCGTGTCGATCTGGTCGACAAAAACAATCTCCAGCGGAGTTCAAATTGGATCCGCCGGGACGCGATCCTCAAGTCCGCGGAGGTGATCTATGCCGCATGATCCTCTGTCCGCTGTGCTCGACATGGTCCAGGCCATCGAAAGGGCTCATCAACTGTCCGCCGGATTGGGCGAAGCGGGATTCCTGGCCGACGAGCGGGCCCAATGGGCGGTTTACAGCCAGATCGTGATCTTGGGGGAAGCCGCAGGCCGGGTGGACAAGGAGTTTCAACGGGCGCACCCCGAGATTCCGTGGTCAACCGCAATCGGAATGCGCCACCGGCTTGTGCACGGCTACGACAGCGTGGATTGGCTGCGCGTCTGGAAGACGCTTCAGGACGACCTACCGCCGCTCCTGCAACAGTTGAGAGGGCTGCTCCCCCATGAGGAAGGCCGAAAGAGATGAGAGTCCAGGACCTCCACGTTCTGCCCAAGTTCCGCGACGGATGGAGCTACCTCTATGTGGACCACTGCCGAGTCGACCAGGAAGCCCGGTCCATCGCGATCCATGACGCGAACGGAAAGGTGCCGGTCCCCTGCGCCAACCTGGCCCTCCTGATGCTGGGACCCGGCGTATCCATTACGCACGCCGCCGTGTCGGTGCTGGCAGACCACGGTTGCCTCGTCGCCTGGTGCGGGGAGGAAGGCGTCCGGTTCTACGCGGTGGGCATGGGGGAGACGCGAAGCGCGTCGAGCTTGCTGCATCAAGCTCGGACTTGGGCGGACGCTGAACTTCGGCTGAACGTGGTTCGACGCCTGTACCAACTTCGCTTTCCCGGCCCCCTCGACCCGGCCCTGACGCTCCAGCAGATCCGGGGCATGGAAGGTATTCGAGTTCGGGAAACCTACGCAAAGGCCGCGCGCGATACAGGCGTGCCTTGGTCCGGTCGAAGCTACCGGCGGGAAAACTGGGCCACGGCGGACCCGGTCAACCGCGCACTGTCGGTTGCCAACTCCTGCCTTTACGGTATCTGCCATGCCGCGATCGTCTCGGCGGGCTTCTCTCCGGCCCTCGGGTTCATCCACACGGGGAAAATGCTTTCCTTCGTGTACGACGTGGCGGATCTCTACAAGACGGAGGTGACCATCCCAACGGCGTTCCGCGCAACCGCTGATGGGACCGAAGGGCTGGAGCGGCGCGTTCGTGTGACATGCCGTGACGCCTTCGTCTCCACCCGGCTTCTGGAGAGAATCGTGCCGGATGTGCAAGAGGTGCTGGATCTTCCGGCGCCAGGCGAGTCCGGGGCGGACGAATCGCTCGATAAGGAAACAGCCGCACCGGGAGGCCTATGGGACCCGACCAAGGGAGAGGTGGAAGGGGGCCGAAGCCACACGATTGAGGCTGGAGAAAAGGAGGGTGCCGCGCCAGGAAGGCTGGCGGTACCCGGAGCGCCAGGGAAGGCAGAGGAGGGTGACGATGGTGGTCATGATCCTTGAACGGGTGTCTCCGGGACTGCGTGGGGAACTGACGCGATGGTACTTGGAACCCCACGCCGGGGTGTTTGTTGGGCGGGTTTCCGCGATGGTTCGGGACCGGCTCTGGGAGAAGGCTTGTGGGTCGGCCAAGGATGGGGGCTGCGTGATGATCCATTCCAGCAACACCGAGCAGGGTTTCGCCATACGCACATGGGGGCGTACCGCCCGGTCGATCAATGACTTCGAAGGGCTTTTTCTCGTCAGAACGCCGTAGAATGGCGTTTTGGCAGTATTGTCCCCACGCACGTGGGGGTGAACCGATACACGCTGTTGATTTTTCGCCCACCTCATCATTGTCCCCACGCACGTGGGGGTGAACCGCTCCCGGATTCCCTCGGGCACGATCCGGCGCTATTGTCCCCACGCACGTGGGGGTGAACCGTTCAATCCTGAAGCACTTCGGAGGATCCACGCATTGTCCCCACGCACGTGGGGGTGAACCGGGGGC
>JACPQY010000026.1 GCA_016190245.1 Nitrospirota bacterium
GGATTTCTCTCTCCCCGTCAATTCCCTGACGAATCTTGGACGGCTCACACGCCTTCGCTCCTTCACCCCCGGTTGTCCCCATCATCCCATTCGTCAGGTCCATCGATTTACTTTAAAAGACTTTGGTAAGAGGGCTTAGTGAATCAACCTCGACCGCTGTCGGATGTAGTCCACAATGATGTAGCGGCCGATCTGGTCCGGCCGGGTGAACAGCCCGCGGCCTCGGTTGATCTTGATCATCTCCTCCACGAAGGATCGCAGGGCCGGGTTCTCATCGATCATGAACACATTGAGCACCACGCCCTTCCGTGTGATCCGCCGCACCTCCTCGATCGTGTAGTGAAAGGCGTTCGGCGAGAGCCCCATGTACGGCCACTCGATGTGCATGCCGTCCTCCCGGATGTAGGCGGTCGGCTGGCCATCGGTGATCATGATGATCTGCCGGTCCACGTTGCCATCCCTCTCCAGCAGCCGCGAGGCGAGACGCAGCGCATCCTGCATGTTCGTGAACGGCTCCACGTGGTTGAGATTCGCGAAGGGGAGATCCTTCGGCTTGAGCTGCACGGCGTAGGTGAAGAACCCCACGATATGGAGCCGATCGGTCGGGAACCGCGTGCGGATGAGATGCTCGAGGGCAAGCGCCACCTTCTTGGCCGCCGTGAACTTCCCGCCCCAGGCCATGGACCAACTCATGTCGATGAGCAGCGCCGTCGAGAACCGCGAGGTGCGCTCCTGCGTGTGGACCATGTAATCGCGCGGCGAGATCCGCCCCTTGGTGAACTCGCCCGAGAGGAGACTCTTCCGGATCGTCTCGCCCACATTGAGAAGGAATGGATCTCCAAACTCGTACGGCTTGAGATCCTCCTGCTGCTCGAACCCCCACCCGCGGGCTTCGTTCGGATGACGACCGAATTGCCAGGGGTGGACGCCTTGGAAAATATCCTGCAGGGCCTTCTGGGCGATTCGGCGAATCGCCATCGGCGTCAGCTTGACGAAATAGCCGTCCTCCGCGAGGTATCCGCCCTCCTCGAGAAGCTTCTTAATCTGTTTGAGGGCGTTGAGCCCTTCCATCGTCTCCCCGCCGGCCACCTGATCGACCGCCTGCGGGTCCACCCGCTCCAGGTTTCCCTTCCGGAGGTTCCGCTCCATCTCCTCCAATCTTTGGATCTCCTCCACGACGTTGAGCGCCTGCTCGAGGGTAAGCGGTTTGCGACCCCTGAAGCGATAGCTGTAGTCCTCGTAGAAAGATTCGAACTGCCGGATGCGCTCTTGATTTTCCTTGAGCCACTGCGAGGCATCGGGCGAACTCGTGCGGAAGGCGTCCTCATCGGCAGCCTGCTCAATGAAATCCGAGGGGCTCTGAGAGAGCCCGGACCATCGCCGCTGTTGCGCCTCAGTCCCGGATCCGCCCGTGCGACTCTCCCCGCCGCCACTCCTCTGCGCCTCCTCCATCGCCTTGCGGATCATCTCGCGGAGCATTTCGCCCAGCTCGTCGCGCGCGGGGTCTATGTCGTAGGTCCTGAAGTAGTCGCGCAGCTTGTTCTCGATGTCTTTCAGGATCTGGCTGATGCCCTTGATGCGCTGGCCGCTCTTGGGATCCTTTAGGCCCTCGCGCAGGAGTTTATCCAGCGCCCAGTTCAGATCGCCGTGATCGAGGAGGTGCTCGGTGAGCTCGCCGAAGACGTCGTCCGCGCTCAGTTCGGGCCCGCGGTTTCCCGCCTCCCGCCGCAGGTATGCGTATGTCGCCATGGTTCTGTGGGGGCGCCCCGCTCTCGAGAGGCCCGGCGGGCGCTCCCCTCGACCGCTACTTGATCCCTCGGAAGTGGAACGAGTGATCCACCCCCTGCTTGAAGAGCTTCTGGTTCAAGAACAATCCTTCGAGGAGAAACTCGACTCCGCTCGCGATCCACGGCGGCCCCTCTTCCAGCGCCAGTGGGGCCAAGTGACGCGTGAGGTCCGGCACGAACTCCGCGGCCTTCAGATAGTCCATCGAGGGCTGGTGGTCGGAGACGACGAACACGTGCCCACCGTTGAAGGCCTCCACCACCGGCTGGAGATCCTCGAGACGATAGTACTTCTGAAAAACTTCCTTCACCGCGCGCCGGAGGATCTTGTCCACAAGCTCCCCCTCGGCCTTTTCCTCCCCCGAGTATTCCATCTCGATCTTCCCCTCGGTGGACCGCCGCACGGCATCCAGGTCCGTGATCCGGGGCACGGCGACCGCTTCGCCCAACCGGACCGCGCGCTTCTCCGCGTTCGCGATGAGCGTTTCCACGTTCGCGATCGAGAGCCGCACGCTCACCCCCGAGCGCTGGTTCACCTCGGGGCTCTTGCGGCCCTGAAACGTGAGCTCGGACACGATCTCCTTGATGAACTGCGGAACGGCCACCTGGTAGCCGCCGTTCGTCGGTGGGTAGGCGCACTCCTGATCCATGATCTGGATCTCAATCTCACGCGTTTTGGGGTAGTGCGTGCGGATCTGCGCCTGGAACCGGTCCTTGAGAGGCGTGATAATCCGGCCGCGGCTGGTGTAGTCCTCGGGGTTCGCGCTCGCCATCACAAACACGTCGAGGGGCAGCCGGATCTTGTAGCCCTTGATCTGCACGTCGCGCTCCTCCAGCAGGTTAAAGAGGCTCACTTGAACGCGCTCCGAGAGGTCAGGCAGTTCGTTCACAGCGAAGACGCCGCGGTGGGACCGGGGGATGAGGCCGTAGTGGATCGCCCGCTCGTCGGCGAGGTAGCGACCCTCCGCGATCTTGATGGGATCGATCTCGCCGATGAGGTCCGCCACCGTCACGTCCGGCGTGGAAAGCTTCTCACCGAAGCGCTCCTGTCGGCCGATCCACGCGACGGGCAACCGGTCGCCATCTGCGCGCGCCCGCTCGCGGCACTCGCGACAGATCGGATCGAACGGGTTGTCGTGGATCTCGCATCCGGCGACGGCCGGCACCGTCTCGTCGAGAAGCTCCACCACCTGGCGGATGAGGCGGCTCTTGGCCTGCCCCCGCTCGCCAAGGAAGATGATGTCGTGGCCGGCCAGGAGGGCGTTCTCGAGGGCCGGGATGACGGTCTCTTCGTAGCCGAGGATGCGGGGGAAGAGCTCTTCGCGTCGCCGCAGCCGAGCCAGGAGATTCTTGCGGAGCTCGAGCCGGACGGGGAGAGCCCGGTAGCCGGAGGCCCGGAGCTCCCCGAGCGTCTTGGAGTCGTTCACAAGTCCATAAATGATACCGCCCTGGCCTCGGCTTGGTCAAGGCAAAGCGGATTTTGACGCAGCACGTTATCCACTTGACAGGTTGCGTCATAAAGCGGTATAAGCGCCTCGATGATCGACTTCGGCCTCTCCGAAGAAGAAGAGCTCATCCGCACCAGCGCCCGCAGTTTCGCCTCCGAGAAACTCCGACCCCACGCCCTCGAACACGAAGAGTTGAGCCGCGTCAAGCCGGACGTGGTGGACGCTTACCGCCAGCTCGGGTTCTCCCTTCTCGAAGCGCCGGCCGAACTCGGCGGCGCCGGACTCTCGACCTTCGCCAAGTGTCTCGTGTTGGAGGAGCTCGGCTGGGGCGACGCGGGCGCGGCCCTTGCGGTCGAAGGGGTATGGCCCGGTTACTACGCGCTCCTCGAATCCGCCCCCAAAGAAGTTCAGTCCAAGCTCTTCGGGGAGCTGGCTGGCTCGGGTGAGCCCCGGTGCGCTCTCGTTCTCGATGTGGACGGCCGCCTCCAGATTCAGAACGGGACGGTGCAGGGATCCGCCTCGTTTGTGCCCACAGCATCCGCGCAGACCGCCGCCGTGCTCAAGGAGGGTGAGATTCTCCTCGTGGACGGAAAGGGACTGACCTTCAAGCCCCTGACGGGTTGCGCGCTGCAGGCCACGGGCCCCTCGGAAATCCAATTCACCGATGCCAAGATTCTCCATCGCGCGAAGGATCCGGCCGCCTACGAACGCTGTGCCGCCCGCATCCGCCTCTACACCGCGGCCCTCCTGGTGGGTGTCGCGCGCGCCTCCCTCGAGTACGCCATGAAGTACGCACAGGAGCGATCCACGTTCGGAAAGCCCATCGCCCATCATCAGGGCATCGCCTTCATCATCGCGGACATGGCCACGGCCGTGGATGCCGGCCGCCTGAGCCTCTGGAAGGCCGTCTACCAACTCCAGAAGGGCGAACAGATCGGATGGCATGCCGCCGCCGCCTATCAAGAAGTCGGTGAAAACTCCCGCTATGTGACGGACTACGGCGTGCAACTCCTGGGCGGTCACGGGTACATCAAGGACCATCCCGTGGAGAAGTGGATGCGCGAGGCGCAGGTGCTCTCGACAATCTGGGGCGGTCTGGATCAGGCGGATTTGGACGGGGCCGAGCTCGTCCTCGCCGGATAGCCAGAGGAGACAGTCCCATGCTCGACCTGAGCCCAGATCCTGGTGCAGAGAACATCCTCGGAATGCTGAAATGGCTCGGCAAGGACAAGCTGCGCCCCCTCGGAATCGAGTGCGACAAGAAACACCAGGCCCTCCCGGTGGATCACCCGTTCCTCAAGGAGTTCCTGAGCTTCGGCGTCTCGTTCGGCATGCGCGCGCTGGAGCCGGATGGCGACGGAAAGAAAGGCGAGAGCAAGGGGCCGCGCCGCATGGGCCGGCTGGGCATTCTCGCTGCCGAGGAGATCGCCTACTGGGATCAGGGCGTGGCGATGTGTTTGCCGGGTCCGGGTCTTGGCGGGCCGCCCGTCATGATCATGGGGACGCCGGAACAGAAGAAGCGATTCTTTGACATCTTCGAGGACAAGTCCACGCCGCGCTGGGGCTGCTTCGCGCTGACGGAGCCCAGCGCCGGATCGGATGCCGCTGCCATAAAGATGACCGCGCGCAAAGACGGGAAGCACTACATCCTGAACGGCGAGAAGATGTTCATCACGAACGCCGTGCGCGCCGACTGGGCGGTGACGTTCGCCACGGTGGACAAGAGCCTCGGCCGCGCGGGCCATCGCGTGTTCGTGGTGGAAAAAGGCACCCCCGGCTACCGAGTCGGGCGCATCGAGGACAAGATGGGGCTCAAGGCCTCCGAGACCGCCTCCCTCCTCTACGAAGACTGCCGCGTGCCGGAGGAAAACCTCCTCGGCGGCGAAGAGCATTACCGTGGGAAGGAAGGATTCAAGGGCGCGATGGGAACGTTCGACATGACCCGGCCCGCGGTGGCGGTCATGGCCATCGGGATCGGACGATCCGCGTACGACTATGCCCGCGATTTCGTCAAAGAGAATTACATGATCCACCGGCCGATCCCTCGGTATCAGAAGATCAAGGAGAAACTGCACCGCATGCGCCGGAAACTGGATACCGGGCGCCTCCTGTGTTGGAAGGCCGTGTGGATGATGGACACGGGGAAGTCCAACAGCGTGGAAGCGGCGATGGCGAAGGCATACTGCCCGGTCGCCGCCATCGAGGTTACCCGGCAGGCGATGGAGATCCTCGGCGATGCGGGCGTGCGGAACGATTACTTCGTGGAGAAACTCTTCCGCGACCTGAAGGTGTTCGACATTTTCGAAGGCACGGGCCAGGTGCAGAGGATCGTCGTCGCCCGGCGCCTCGTCGGCCTGCCCGGATCGTCGGGCTAGCGCCACCCGCCCCTTCGATCCCCGTCACGCCAACAAGAGAGTTTTGGGTCCCTCCCCTTTGTAAGGGGAGGCCAGGTGGGGTAGAAACGTACGGGCGGATCGGTGCGGGGATCGCCCCGTAGGTCCTCCGGCAACCATGACCACGTTCCTGGAGCCACTCGCCCTCTCGCTGCTCACCGTCCTGCTGCTCTGCCCCGACGATGCTTGGGCGTGGGGCCCCTCGACCCACCTCTGGATCGGGCAGAACGTCCTCGCACAGATCCCCACGCTCCCGAGCGAGATCGGGTTTCTTGCCTCCTCCTTTCGGGCCGACTATCTCTACGGATGCATCGGCGCGGACATCCTATTCGGGAAGAACCTCGCCGAGTACCGCTACCACTGCCACAACTGGCAGGTGGCCCAGCGCCTCCTGAAGCGCGCGCGGACGGACCACCACCGCGCTTTCGCCTACGGCTACCTCACCCATCTCGCCGCCGACGTCGTCTCCCACAATGTCTTCGTGCCCCTCCAACTCGTCAATTTCTTCTACAAAAACGCCTTCAAGCACACCTACTGGGAGTACTGTGTCGAGCGGCTCGCTCTGCCAGAGCTTCACGTTTCGTTCAAGTCGGTCTTTCGCGAAGCCGCCAAGCGCAACAACGATCTCCTGGAATCCAACCTAACCCCCACGCTGCTCACGTTCCGGACCAACCGCCTGCTCTTCTCGGGCGTGTTGTTCCTCGACCGGTTGCGCCACCGTCGGCACCGGCCGAGTGTGTACCTGCCCGAGGCCGAGAGCCGCGCCTACCTGCGCCTTGCCCTCGGGAATGCGCTGCAGTTTCTGAGGGAGGGGCGCGCGTCGCCCCAGTACAAGAGCGATCCGGCGGGCCTCCAGAACATCGCCCAGGCGCGCGAGCTTCGCTCGATCCTCCGGCGCACGTACTGCGGCAAGAGAGCCGGCAAGGAAAAGTGGAAAGCGCAGGGCGTCCAGATCTCCGCCCGCGACATCCCCGCCTCCCCACCCTACCCGCTTGAGCAGATCCTCAACGCCCGCCTGATCCTCACCCCACCGCCGGCCTGAGCCCTCGAACTCCTTCAGTCCGCAACGGGACTCCTCGATCCCCACTCACCCCGGCGTCGCAGACAGGCCCGCGACGAGAATCGGAGACCCGCGCGCCGAAACCGTTCTGAGGATTCTCGGACTCCAGTCTTGACGCCGCGAACCTCTCGAATGGGAGACCACATAGCCAGAGTCAACCGATTTTCCGGCCCGACAGGGTTTCGATCAAGCGCCGGGCGACGTCAAATGCTGACTTGGCTGCCGTGGCCGTACGCATCTCACCCCCGTAATAGCCGGCCAGGTGCACCATCGAGTAGGTGGTATTGACCAGCTTCATGAGCTTTCCGTTTCGAATGGCCAGATTCTTCGCAACCTTCTCTCTGAGCGCCTCCCATGACTTCGGGATTTCCTTCTCCGTCACACCTCTCTCCGCCAACGCGGCCTTGATCGCCTTGTCCACCGCCAGCCAAACGGTGCCGAACGCCTCTTGGACTGGCTTGATGTCTTCGTAGATGTCTTGGCTTACCTTGCAACGACCGAGCAATTGCCGGGCGTTCCGATAGTACCGGACGGCCTCCCCGAAACCGTTCTCTCTCCCCTCGATCCTCATGATTTCGATCGTGGCATGGTGCAAGACGACCGTCAAGGTCGTCAACCGGCGGCTTTGCCCCGCGGAAAATTGTACACCCACCGGCCGATTGTGTACCATGCCCGCCATGGCGTTTTTCTCGCCGGGGGCCGGGCGCGATCTGTTGGAGCGCGTCCGGAATCTCTCGCTGCGCAACCAAGCTGAAGCGATCCGCGTCCGGCACCTCACGAAGGTGCTCCGGGGCAAGACCGTCCTCAGCGACGTCTCGCTCGACATCCCCGGCGGGAAGACAACCGTCATCGTGGGCCAGAGCGGCGTCGGCAAGAGCGTCCTCATCAAACACATCGTGGGACTGATGAAACCGGACGCGGGAAGTGTTTTCGTCGGCGATCTGGACGTCACGACCCTCCCCGAGAAGGCGCTCAACGAATTGAGGAAGAAATTCGGCATGCTGTTCCAGCACGGAGCGCTCTTCGGCTCGATGGACGTGGGCGAGAACGTGGCCTTCCCGCTGCGCAAGCACACCCGGAAATCCGACACCGAGATCCGCGACATCGTTGCCGAGAAGCTGCGTTTGGTCGGGATGCCGGGCACGGAGTCGTACCACCCCTCCGAGCTCTCCGGCGGCATGCGCAAGCGCGTCGCCCTCGCCCGCGCGATTGTCCTCGAACCCGAAGTGGTCATCTTCGACGAGCCCACAACCGGGCTGGACCCGGTGACCTCCGACGCGATTGACCGCCTCATCCTGGAGACGCAGGAGAAGCTGGGCATCACGTACGTCGTGATCTCCCACGACATCAAGAGCACGTTCAAGATCGCGCATCAGATCGGGATGCTGTATCGCTCCCAACTCGTCGCCTACGGCCCCGCGCCGAACATCAGGGCCTCGGCGGACGCCCTCCTCCGCCAGTTCTTCGAGGGCCGCTCGGATGGCCCCATCCAGGTGCTCTGACGGCCATGAAGCGCTTCCGAGGGATCAGGAATCCTCACCCTCCCCCTCCCCGCCTGCCGGAGCGGCGCGGGCAGGCCCTTTTCAAGGAGAGGGGACAAGGAGACCGACCCCCTCGCCCTGGAAGGGAGAGGGCGCCGCGCCTGCCAGCGGGCAGGGGGGTGAGGGTTCGGCCATGAAGCGTTTCTCGACGGAGTTCAAAGTCGGCCTATTCGTCCTGGGCAGCATCGCTCTCATCGTGTACATCGGCGTCAAGTTCGGGTCGTTCAACTTCGGCAACCGCTACCTCGTCCACGTGACGCTCCCCCACGCGCAGGGCGTGGTGGCGCTGGGCAACGTGCAGATCGCCGGCGTCTCTGTGGGCCGCGTGGAGGACCTCGATTACGTGGATGGCGGCGCACGCATGACCCTCGCCATTGATAGCGACGTCCGGCTCCACCGCGACGCCACGGCGACGATCCGTCCCAAGAGCCTCCTCGGCGAGAAAGTGGTCGAGCTCACGCCGGGCTCGGGCACGGAACCGCTCATCGAAGACGGAGGGGAGATCGTGAACGTGATCCCCAGCACGGACGTCTCGCAACTCCTGAACGATGCCGGCCAGATGTTCGCGAAGTTCTCGCCCGCTCTCAATGAACTCTCCGAGTCCATCGGCCGGATCAATTCCATGCTGGCTGAGGATCCCCACGGCCCGGGACGCGGCGACCTCGCCACTAGCATTGCCGATACCGCCGCTCTCATCCGTAGAATGCGAACCTTCTTCGAACAGCACGAGGCCGAACTCGGACGCACGCTGAAATCCGTTGACGAGATCACCCGGAAGGCCGGCCCGGCGGTCGACGACCTGGCCAAGGCCACCGCGGCGCTTCGGTCCCTCACGGAAGAACGCAAGTCCGATCTCGAGGCCATCGTGAAGAACAGCCGCGACATCACCACCAAGCTCAACCAGGTGCTCGACAAGGTCAACGACCCCGAAACGCAGGCGCGGATCAAGTCCCTTCTCGAACAGCTCGACAAGGCGCTGGAAAAAGTTCGGAAGTCCTGGCTGCTCTGAACCGTGAAGTCGTGAAGTCGGGAGTGGGCCTGCAAGCAGGCCAAAACAATCCGCGGACAGAGCGACTCGGAGGGACAGGTTGGTCCGCGCCATGAACGACCTCTCGACCTCCCGACCTCACGGCCTCACGGCCGCGGCAACCGCCGCCACGGAAGAAGTCGGCCGGCTCGCCATCTACTCGCTCACGCTTCTTGGGCACCTCGTGCGGCCGCCTTTCTACATCCGGGAGACATTCCGGCAGATCCACTACATCGGCGTCACCGGACTGCGGCCCCTCATCTTCATGGCGGCAGGGTTCGGAACGTCCATGACCGTCATCGGCATGGCGGGCGCCACGGCGCTCGGTATCGAGAAATACGTGGGCGGTCTCACCCTCTCTCTCCTCATGGGCGACGGCGCGATCGTCCTCACGGGGAGCATCCTCGCGGGCCGCGCCGGCTGCGCCATCGCCGCCCAGATCGCCACCATGCGCACCAGCGAAGAGACCGACGCCCTCGCCGTGATGGGGATCCACCCCGTCAAGTACCTCGGCATCCCCTGCTTCGTCGCCTTCTTTCTCACGAGCATCCTCTACAGCTACATCGGCGTGGCCATCGTCATCGCCCTCGGGCTCCTCATGACGGCCGGTCTCCGAAACCTCACGACCGTGGGCGACTTCATGGACGGGCTGACGCTGATGATCACGCCGGACGATTTCTTCCTGCTCGGCGCGAAATCCATGATCATCGGGTTCGCACTCGGTGTGTCCACCGTGTACTGCGGCTTCACCAGCGAACCGAGCGCGGAGGGGGTCGGCGAGGCCACCAACCGCAGCATCAACTACAGCTACTTCATCGGGCTGACGATCCTGCTCCTCTTCGACCTCTTCATCTATGGCTGAGGCATCCGTGCGCGAATCCATCGAGGAGATCGGCAGCGGGATCTTCTTCGGCGCTCGCGCCGGCGCAGCCGCCCTCCGCGAGCCCGCCGCCTACCTGCCCGAGTTGCCTCGCCTCCTCAGCCGCATGGCCTCGCGCGTCCTCCCCGCCCTGTGCGTCCTCACCTTTATCGTGACGTTCGTCCTCATCTACGGCGGCTACACCTTCTTTTCCCGGCTCGGCGCGCAACCCTACTTCGGCCTCCTCATCGCCATCCTCGTCTTCCGCTTTGAAGGACCTTTCATGGTGGGCCTGCTCTACAACGCGACCTGGACAACGCTCAACACCGCGGAAATCGCCAGCCGGAAGCTGCACGAAGAAGTGGACGCCCTCACGGTCATGGGCCTGGATCCGATGACCGAACTCATCGCACCCCGGCTGGTCGGCGCGGTGATCATGGGCCCCCTCTACACCGCCGCGGCGATCCTTGCCGCCTATCTGGCCGCCCTAGCCGGCACGTGGGCCGCGGGGTACGGGTCGTGGGTGGTCAACAAGTGGACGGCCGAGATCATCTCGTGGACCGACGTGGCGTACGGGCTCCTCTTCGGTACCTTGATGTGCGTCTTCCAAACCGTCGTCTCCTCCCACAAGGCCCTGCGCTCCGAACCGAGCCCGGATGGCGTGCGCGCGGCCGTGACTCAGACGGTCGTCGCGAACCTCTATCTGGCGTTCGTTGTGTCGCTGGTGATGACGGTGGTCCTGCAGGCCACCACGTGGCGGATCCCCGCATGAAAGGACGGATGACATGAACCAGAAACTGAAGATCATCGTGCTCGGCGGCGCGGGCGACATGGGCTCCCGCGCGGTTGAGGATCTCGCGTCCTCGGCCGATGTGAGCCGCGTGACCATCGCGGACCGGAACACGACCGCAGCGGACAAGATCGCCGAACGCCTGCGCGGCCAACCCGCCCGGGTTGATGTGCGCGCGGTGGACGCCAACGATCATGCCGGCCTCGTGAAAGCCTTGAAGGGATACGACGTCGCCGCTTCCGCCCTCGGCCCCTTCCACATGTTCGAGGCGAAACTCGTGCACGCCGCCCTCGACGCGGGCACGGACTACGCCAGCATCTGCGATGAATGGCAGGCCGCCGAGGCGGTCATGGACAAGTTCGACAAAGTCGCGCGGAGCAAGCGGCGCACGATCCTCACCGGCCTGGGAGCCAGCCCGGGGCTCTCCAACGTGGGCATCCGCCACCTTGCCTCCCGCCTCGACCGCGCCCGCCGGGCGGACATCTATGTCTATCAGCCGCTCGATGCCGGCGGCGGTGAGGCGGTGCTTCGCCACATGCTTTTCATCATGACGGGACACATGACGACGTGGCGAGGGGGTCGGCGGACCACGATTCGCGCGTGCAGCGAGACCCGCACCGTGGAATTCCCGCGCTTCGGGTCCCTTCGGCTCTGGAACATGGGACACGCGGAACCCGTCACCGTGCCCCGCTTCATGCCCGAGATCGAAGAGGTCAATTTCTTAATGGGCTACGGGCGGGGGTCCCAACTCATCGTCGCGCCCGCGCGGCTGGGGGTGTTTCGTTCTCCCCGGCGGGTCAATCTGACCGTGCGGCTTCTCATGGCACTCGAGCGGGCCACGCGGCCACCCCAGCCGGGCGAAGGAGCCGTCCGAATCGAGGTGACCGGAGAGAAGAACGGCAAGACCGAGACCCACATGGTCTGTGGCACGGGCCAGATGCGCGAAGTGACCGGCATCTCCCTCTCGATCGGGACGCTCATGCTCGGCCGCGGCGAAACCACGAACAAACGGGGCGGCGTTTTCGCCCCCGAAGGCTGCCTCGATCCCCGGCCCTTCATTCACCGCTTCCGCGCCAAGGGCCTCCAGGCCTTCGAAGACCTCGCGATGACCAAACCCCTGGAGTGAGACACGAGCTGCCGGGCCCGAAGGCCATGCCTGGCTCTCAGCGTCCCCCGCGCCAGGGGCGTGCCGATGGAACCGGAGGCCGTGTCCACCTCCGCGATGCTCACGACGTTGCCAGCGGGGTCATAACCGCAGTTCAGCGCCTCGCGCCGTGAACCGAAGGAACAAGAAGTGCGCGGCTCAAACTCTGACGAAGTAAGGAATGGCGACAAAAACAGCGCCGACGATGACCAGAAGCACCCAATTCTGGATGAAGTACGGAACGACCACGAGCACCAAACCGCAAAGCAGAGGGACGACTGCGCGCTGTTTCCTGCCGTAGACGAAAAACCCTAGCCCGATTGAGCCGAACAGTAGACCCCAAAGCAGGGAGGAGGCAGTTATGTCGGCCAATCCAAGATCGCCAAAACTACTATTGGGGCAAGTTGTCAGAGGAAAGCATTTTCGTCCATGTGACGCCGCCATCAGTCCATGCCACAAGTTTACATTGTTGCCAACGTCCCCAAGTCCCGGGTGGCCAGGCGGGCCAGGAAGGCGTCCCCGATCGAGGCCATTCGCGGAAAATCTCCTCCCGGTCGAGCCCGCGGGCCATGACATGGTGGAGTTCCCCCGGGGCGTCGTGTCGAGGTCCACAGGGCATGGGCGAAACGCTACGATATTCTACCTACTTGTCAACTGTATAGAGTTCTGGAGTTTACTGAATTTCCCTCGTAGTGAGGAGGGCAGTTGGTGATTGAGATAAGGTCCTTTCCCGCCGATGTTTTTTGGGAGGTTATGAATCGGGGGGAAAGGAGGATTGTCCTGTGGGAGACATGGACCGTCTCCGCAAACAAGTCTGACCTTACCCCCAAAAACTGGTCCAGGGATAACCTCACAACTGGGGGTATGATTCCCCGTGAAAGGAGCTCTGGACATGAAGAAGTCGCGATTTTCCGAGGAGCAGATTCTGGCCATCCTGAAGGAGGCGGAGGCCGGGGCGAAGATCTCGGAGCTGTGTCGCCGGCATGGGATTGCGGTGTGGACGTTTTACACGTGGAGGCGGAAGTTTCAGGGGTTGACGATCTCCGAGGCCCGGCGGCTGCGGCAGCTTGAGGAGGAGAACCGTGTGTCTGGGGGACGTTGTTTCCTGGATTGCATAACGGCTGGCGACGGGCGCGCGCCGGCAAGGACCTTGGGTGTGTCTTGTCAGGCCCGGCTGCTGCCCCACGCCCTCGGCGCGCGAGTATGCGCCGGGTGCTCGGTTTCAGTGGTCCCGACGGTAATTGTCTTGGATGGCAGCACCCCTTCGGATGTCCTCGATCGGCTCGCCCCCACTCCTGGCGAGGTCGGGGGGAATGGGGTCCGGCACCCCCACCCTAGCCCTCCCCCGTCGGCCTACTCCGCCGACCCTCCTTCGCCCGCCGAAGCGGGCTTCGCGAAGGCGGGAGCAGCTTCGGCTGAGAAGGCTGGAAGAGGGAGGGGAGAATTGGGGACAGCCCATTCTCTTTCTTTCCTTCCCCCCCTTGTCCGCCGCGGCGGACTTGAGGGGGAAGGCAAGGATGGGGAGTGCTGAACGGATACAGCCTGTGCACGCGTTGAAAACGAGCGCCCCTCTGCTACGATGACAGGTCCAGCCAACCATGACGCAGACGGGTTCGTCCGAAGGGATCGAAGACTTCAAGACACTGTACAACGCCGATCATGCCGAGAGGCTCAAGCAAGCGGTTGTCCTCTCGCCGTTCTTCCGGCACATGGGGATACGCGTGGACGACATCGGCCCGGGCTTCATCACGTGCAGCCTGGAAGCGGGAGAACATCTGTGGGGGAGTCCGGGCCTGGTACACGGAGGGGCGGTGGCCGCGCTCGTTGATTCCGCGCTCACGCTGGCCGTCTTCCCCCTCACGGGCGGCCGCGATGCGCGAACATTGGAATACAAGATCAACTACCTAGGCAAAGTCGAGAAGGGCCGTTGCACGGCCACCGCGCGGGTCCGTTCGCTGAAGCAACAGGTGGCCGTCGCGCTGGTGGAAGTCACGAACGACGGCCGAACCGTCGCGTCCGCCCAAGGCACCGTTTTCATCCGGGAGGCACGCGCGAGGCGCTACGCCAATCAGGTCCCTCCGACCCCCACCGGCTCGTGAACTCCTCGGTGCTTGATCAGGACCTGCGCCGCGCGTATGATCCCCCGATGATCCCCCACCGGGAGGCGCGGGCGTTCGCCTGCTGAGCGTCATGTACGAAGGCACACCAGGAGAAACCATCCGCTCGGCGATCCTCGACGTGACGGACCGCTGCAATCTGCGCTGCAAGCATTGCTTCTACTACCGCGAAGAACACGACTCGCAGGAACTCCCCGCGGACGAGCTCTTGGCCGGACTCCGCACGCTCCGGGAGCGCCACGATATCCAGGCGATGGCGTGGTGCGGCGGCGAGCCGCTCTACCGCCGCGAGGTAATCGAGGAAGGCTGCTCCATCTTCCCGATGAACTGGCTCTTCTCGAACGGCACCATGCCGCTCCCCGACATCCCCAACCTCATGCTCTTCGTTTCGGTGGAAGGTCCCAAGGAAATCCACGACCGCATCCGCGGCCGCGGCACCTACGATCGGATCATGGACACCGTCTCCAAACGCCCCTCCGGCAAGCCGGTCGTCTTCCTTCCCACGTTCCACAAGCTCAACTCACCCTTCCTCGAACAGACCGTGGCTCAGCTCTCGCGCATCCCCAACACCTTCATGGGCGTCGAGTTCTTCACGCCCCTCAAGGCGTATCAACACATCAAGGGGTACCCCCACACGGAACTCCAGAAGACCGACCTTGACCTCACGTGGGAAGAGCGCGACGCCATCATTGACCAACTGGTTCGGCTCAAGGTGGAGTACCCCGGCTTCATCGTCTTTCGCGATCGCGTGCTGGAACTGATGAGATCCGATGCCGCACCGGCCTGCATCGAACGCTGCAACATGCCACGCCGATGCCTCACGCTGGACGTGAAGCTCAACCGCAAGCAACCCTGCGTGCTCGGCAAGGATGTGGACTGTTCGAAGTGCGGCTGCATCTTCCCCTATGAGCAGCAGGCGCGCGCCGAGGACAAGGCAGGAGGAAAAGAGACCCGGCCGCTGTTTCTCTGACGACCTCCCACGCCGGGCTGCCCCGAGGGGCCTCCGGGGGTGATGGGGTTTCACCCTCTCCGTGGATGCATCTCCCTGCCCGTGCCGAGCTTGCTCTGGTCGTTGAAGTCGACCTGCTCGATGACGCCCTCGAGTTCGATGGCAATCGCCGAGGCTGGGCCTCTTCTGCCTAGCCGGTAGGGCATAAGCTTCAGTCTGGCTGTTTATATTGACTATCTACCATACTAATGCTAGACTGAGAGCAGTGGATGTCAGCTCCGGTGACTTCATTTGGGACATCGAGAAGGAGCTGGCCAATATCGAGAAACATGGTATCGGGTTCGCGGCGGCCGCGCAGGCCTTCGCAGACCCAAACAGGAAGATCTATGCCGATTCCAAACACCGTGCAACCGAGCCACGACTCTTCTGCATGGGGAAGGTCGAGGGAAGGGTGGTGACCGTGAGATTTGTCTATCGACAAGGAAAGATCAGGATTTTCGGCGCGGGCTATTGGAGAAAGGGGGCGCACTACTATGGGAAAAAGGATTGAGTCGGAAATGCCCGTTGGGAGACTGGTCCGAGTGAAGGATTTCCTTCCGCCCCCGAGCGAGCTGGCTGCACCACGAGATGAAGTGAAGGTCACTCTGGCTTTGTCACGACGAAGCATTGCGTTCTTCAAGGCACAGGCCCGGCGCAACCACACGAAGTACCAGCGAATGATTCGCGAACTCGTGGACCGGTACGCGTCACACTACCTCACCAAGTAGTCCACCTTCCCGCTACCAAAAAGCGCTAACGCTCAGCATCAGCGGCGGCGCGCAGTGCCGACCGCTGCATGCTGCTGTTGGGCGCTTCCGCGGATTCACGCAACCCCCTCATTGGGCAATTCTGTTGATTGTGTTGCTGTCCTCAGATCGAGAGTCTCGATCTCCTCCAGATCGCCGAGGCGATCTCGCCAGGCGGTGGGCAAGATCATGTGTGCGGCTCCCGTGTCCACGAGGGCATCACACCGCAGGCTCTTCACTGGGTCGGCCAGATTGTCGATCTTGACTGAGCCAGTAATCCTTCCCAATGTGATCACCTCCGGCAGAGAGAATACCACCGCTTTCCTGCAGTCACCATCCTTGTTGCTGCGTGTCGTCGAGAAATCTTCAGCCCCCCGGCGGAGGCACCCAGCCGCCGAAGGCCTCCTCGAGCCGCAACGCCGTGCCGATGGTGAGGTGGTCCTGCCCGGTGCCGCCGATCACCTGAACACCGAGAGGCAGGCCCTGCGCGTTCAGCCCCAGCGGGACCTGGGTGGATGGAAGTTCCATCACGTTGATGATGGCCGTGTAGGCCCAGCGGATGGGCGGCCAGAGGGGCCGGTTGTGCCGCGGGGCCGGCTCGGGATAGGAGGGGTAGAGCATCACGGCGTTCTTTCCGAGTCGCGAGAGCAGTTCTTGCCGCAGCGCCCTCCCCTTCTCAACCGCGCGCCGCGCCCGTTTTTCGAGCCCCTGCGGCAGCTTCTCGAGGAGCGCCAGACCGATCGCGGGGAACGTATGCTCCGATCTCCCCAACATCCACTTCAACAGCTCCCACCCCGCGCGAACAGGTGTCCCGTTCCCCAAAAGCTCGCTGAACGTCGGCCCGCCCGCCGCACTCATCATGGCGGCCCAGATCTCGATGGAGTCCCTCAAACCATCAAGCTTCAAGGTCTCAACCCGCGCCCCCTGCCCCGCCAGCCACCGCGCACATTTTTCCTGCGCCTCGCGAAGATCGTCGGACACCGACGCGGCGCCGTTCTCCGGCACATCCAGGACCCTCAGCCCGCGCAGTTTGACCTTGGTCGGGTCGCCGAATCGAAAGCGTCTCGTATAGGGATCGATCCCGTCGGGTCCGGCCAGGATACGCAGGAGCGGCATGAGATCCCCGGCGCGGCGGGCCAGGGGCCCGACGCAGTTGTACCGGCGGATGTCGTTTTCCGGCTCCGGGTAGTGCCCCGTGCTCGGCACCGCCGTCCCCGTGGGCTTGTGACCGAATACGCCGTTGAAGAAGGCGGGCATCCGGATGGAACCGCCCACATCCGCACCGAGGCCGAACGGCGAACCGCCCGCACCGATGATCGCGCCCTCCCCTCCCGAGCTCCCGCCGGCGATTCTCCCTGGATCGTACGGGTTCCGCGTGCGGCCGTACACCTTGTTGTTCGATTCCATCCACATGCACAACTCGGAGAGATTGGTCAGGCCGAGAGGAATCGCGCCAGCGTGCCGCAGCCGCGCAACGGTGGGGCAATCCGCGCTTGCCGGACGCCCCTTGCGGGCCACGAGACCCGAGGTCTGGGGCATCCCCGCGAACGCAAAGCACTCCTTGATCGTGCACGGCACGCCGAAAAACGGCGGAAGGGAATCCCGGTCGCGCCTGCCCAGTCTCCGATCCGCCCGCCCCGCCTCCGTCCGCGCCTGCTCGAACCGATCCACCACCACGGCGTTGATTTTCGGATTGACCTCCTCGATCCGCCGGATGTGCGCCTCGACGACCTCCGACGAGCTCACCTTGCGCCGCCGGATGAGGTCGGCCAGTTCGCGTCCGGAGCACACAAGCAGAGATTTCATGCCGTCACCAATTTCAAACGCTCATCTTCCGCCATCTGTGCGCGATAGAGCCGGTAGTAGTCTCCCTGCCGGTGCATCAACTCCTCGTGCGTTCCGCTTTCGATGATCTCGCCGCGATCCAGAACCACGATCCGGTCCACCCGCCGGAGAGCATAGAGCCTATGTGCGATCACGACAACCGTCCGCCCTTCGAAGAGGGGGATCATCATGCGTTGGATCTCGAGTTCGGACTCCGGATCCACGGACGATGTTGCCTCATCCAGAACGAGAATAGGTGCGTTCTTGAGGAGGGCCCGGGCGATCGCGATGCGTTGCCGCTCCCCCCCCGAGAGCCGACCGCCCCTCTCCCCGATCACGGTGTCGTAGCCGGCCGGAAGCCTTTCGACGAACTCGTCGGCCCGCGCCGCTCGAATCGCGGTTTGGACCTCCTCACGCGTCCGGTCCGGGCTGCCGTATGTCGCGTTCCTCCAGACCGTGTCGTTGAACAGGAAAGTCTCCTGCGTCACGAGGGCCGCAAGACCTCGGAGCGAGGCGAACGAGAGATCGCGTAGATCCACGCCGTCTAGGAGGATCCGGCCAGCCGAAGGATCGTAGAACCGCAGGAGCAGGCTGGCCACGGTGGTTTTTCCCCCACCGCTCGGTCCAACGAGCGCGATCACTTCACCTCGCCGGATGGTCAGGCCAAAATCCCGGAGCACCCACTCGTCCCCGTACCGGAACGAGACTTTCTCAAACGCGAGGTCCCGCTCGAAGGTGAGTTTGGAGACCGGGGCAGGACGTTCGGCGATCTCGGGAGCGAGCGAGAGAACCCCTCTCAATCGCTCGGCGGCGGCCAGGGCGGGCGGGAAGACGGTGTTGAGGCGGCTCGCCTTCTTGAGCGGCTGGTAGATAAGCGCGAGGGCCGTCAGGCAGGACGAGAAGGCCCCCGCGGTGGTTTCGCCACCGATCACCCGCCACGCGCCGTATGCCAAAGCGAGGACGAAACTGAGAGTGCCCAACATCTCGGCCATCGGCGACGTGAGGGCGCCAACACGCAGGGCGCGCACCCCCGCCTGGTAGACCTCGCGATTCTTCCCGCGGAAGCGTTCCTCCTCGTAGCGCTCGGTCCCGAATGCCTTCACCACGCGGATCCCTGCCAACACCTCCTCGAGCAGGCCCAACAGTTCTCCCATCTTGCGCTGCACCACCCCGCTGCGCGCTTTCACGCGGCGTGCCGCCACGAAGAGGCCGACACCGACCACCGGGAAGACCACGAGAGAGAACGCCGTGATCCGCCAGTCCTGCCAGAACGCGACCAGGAGGAGCCACAGCATCGTCAGAGGCGAACCGATCAGGTCAACCAGCGCAGGCACCACGCGCTCGATGAGGGCCACGTCATAGCTCACCTTGGACACGAGATCACCCGACAGGCTGCGATCGTGGAAGCTCATGGAGGCGCGCTGGTACGAACGGGCAAGGTCGGTCCGGACGTCTGCGACGAGGCGCTGTCCCGTCCGGTTCAGGGTGAAGGTGTAGTAGTAGCCCAGCGCGGCCTTCAGAACGGCCAGCCCAACCAAGGTTCCGGCAATGAAGTAGAGAGAGGGCAGATTGCGCTCGATCAGCACGCCGTCCATGAACGGACGGACCAGCCACGCCATCACCCCCGGGACCGGTGAGATGACCACCGCTGCCAGCAGCGCGAGCAGCACGCGTGAGAGGTAAGGCCGCCCGTATCCGACCAGCCAACGGACGTCGTTCACGGAACGGCCTCCGCCTGAGAGCCCGGCGTCAAGAACCGTGTCACCACCGCGGCGGCTCGCGCCGTCGCGTCCCCTTCGCCCAGGCGCGACACCACCTCATCGAGCCCGCGCCTAACCTGTTCAGCCCTCTCGCGCTCGACCAGCAGGACCCGCAGCGAGGCCGCCATCGCCTCGGGCGTCGCCCGATGCTGGATCAGCTCGTCCACAAGCCGTCGCTCCGCCACCAGATTCACAAGGCTGATGAACGGGACATGCACGAACAATCTCGCGATGAGGTAGCTGAGCCAGGATGTGCGGTACACCACCACCATCGGTACCCGATGCAGGGCGCAGACAAGGGTGGCGGTGCCGGAGACGACGAGCGCGGCCTCGGCTTCGGAAAGCACGCGCGGGAGTTCGTTCTGCGAGGCCACGGCGGTCGCCTGGCCCACCGCGACCCTCGGGGCAAGGTGCCGTACGGCATCCGCAACGCAGACTACACCGCGGACTCGCAATCCTTCCCGTCGAAGCAACTCCACCGCGTCCAGCATGGGAGAGAGGCATCGGTCAAACTCCTGTTCGCGGCTGCCGGGGAGGAGCGCCACGACGATCTCTCGCTCGGACGGCGCCGTGGACGCCGGTCGGAACGCGGCGGGATTGTTCTGCCGCGACGACGCCGCCTCCCCCCGCTGCACCAACGGATGCCCCACGTAGTCCACCGGTACACCATGCGCCTCGTAGAAGCGCTTTTCAAAGGGAAGAATCACGATCATCCGGTCCACGACCCTCCGGATAAGACGCACTCGGCCCCGTCGCCAAGCCCAGACCTGGGGGCTGATGTAGTAGAGAATCGGAATCCCCGCTCGTTTCAACCTTCGGGCGAGTCGCAGGTTGAAATCCGGGAAATCGAGCAGGATCGCCGCATCGGGAAGCCGCTCCCACACGCTCCGTTCAAGCCTGCGGAAGGCACGGAACACTGCGGGCAACTTCGCGACCACCTCGCTAAACCCCATCACCGTGACGTCCTCCATCGGGACGCAGATTTCCGCCCCCGCCTGCTTGAGACATTCACCGCCCAGCCCGAAGAACGTCCAGCTCGGATGGTGCCGTACCAACTCGCGGACAAGCGCGGCGGCGTGCAGATCGGCGGACGGCTCGCCGGCCACGATCAGGATCTCGCGCCTGTCTTCCACCGGCGCGGTGCGCCGGTGAGTCGCCGCCTCCAAGCTCACGCCCCGCTCTGGACGGCCTCGGCCCCGACGCGCCTCAGGAACGCGTCCACCTGTTCCCGGATCCGGAGCGCCGTCCGGAGGGCGCGAAGGCCGTCCTCACCCGTAACCCGGGGCGGACGCCCCCCTCGCACCGCGGCCACGAAATCCTCTATCTCGAGCCGGAGCGGGTCCTCTTTGTCCATCGCCTCGCGCGTCTCGTCGAGTCTCTTCTCTTCCGCCTCCGGTCCCACCCGGCAGGCGCGGACCACGCCATTGAGGAGGTCGGCTGAATAGTAGCCGTCGGGCTGAAAGAGCCGGATCTTCCTCACCGTCTCCGGAGACACGCGACTCGCCGTCAGGTTGCACACGAGACCGCTCGGGAACTCCAGACGGGCCGTCACCATGTCCACCTCCCGGCTCAACACGGAGACGCCCACGGCATCCACGCGGGAAGGCTCCGCACGAGCCGCCGAGAGGACGAGATCCACGTCGTGGATCATAAGGTCCAGCACCACGTCCACATCCGTGCCGCGCTCCCTAAAGGGCGCCAGGCGCTGGGTCTCAAGGTACATGGGTCGCCGCACGTAGGGCTCAACCCTGCGCCACGCGGCGTTGAATCGCTCCACATGCCCCACTTGGAGCACGCGCCCCAGTCGGCGTGCCCGGGCCACGAGATCCTGGGCGTCGGACTCGGAGCGGGCCAACGGTTTCTCGACGAGCAGGTGCAGACCCCGCTCGAGGCAACGCACCGCCACTTCGTGGTGGGCGGTGGTCGGCGTAGCCACGATCGCCGCCGACAGACCGCTGAGGTTCTCCAGACCGGCGCGCAACGGCTGCACGCCGAAACGCCCGCACACCTGCTTCAGACGCTCCGGATCCGCGTCAAAGAGCCCGGCCAGTTCGATGCCGGGGATCTCGAGCAGCTTGTTCACGTACCTCTCACCCCACGCCCCCACCCCGATCAGGGCGATCCGGAGATCGCTCAACGCGCCACACCCCGCTCGCTGGATCGCATGAACTCGAGGACCTCGCGGACCTCAGGGACGAAGCCTGCCTCCGCCTCCACTTTTTCCATCGCCTCCTGATGCTTGAGATGGCCAAGAAAGAGCGTCCGGCACGCTGACTTGATCTTCGAGATCGCCTCGTGGGAAAACCCGCTGCGTTCCAGGCCCGTGGTGTTGACCCCGATCACGCGGGCCCGATCCCCTACGGCCATCATGAAGGGCGGGATGTCCTGTGCCACCATCGCGCCCGCGCCGATGAAGGCGTGCCGCCCGATCCGAACGAACTGGTGGACCCCCACTAGGCCGCCCAGGACGGCCTGATCGGCCACGGACACGTGTCCGGCCAAGGCCGTCCCATTCGCCACCACGACCCGGGAGCCCAGTTGACAGTCGTGAGCCACGTGCGAGTAGGCCATCAGCAGACACTCGTTCTCGATCCGTGTCACCCCCCCCCCGCCCGCCGTTCCGCGGTGGATGGTGACCCCCTCGCGGACCCGGTTGCCGTCGCCGATCTCGAGCCGCGTGGGCTCGCCTGCGTACTTGAGATCTTGAGGATCGAGACCCACCGAGGCGAAGGGAAAGAAAACGTTTTGCCGGCCGATCACCGTGTCTCCGTCAATCACGACGTGCGAGATGAGACGCGTCCCCTCGCCCAGGCGAACCTGGGCGCCCACCACGCAAAAGGGCCCGATGCGCACGTCGGCCGCCAGCACGGCTCCGGGGTGAACCCGCGCCGTCGGGTCGATCGCGACTTCAGTCTGCTCCGCCGCCCCCACGTGAAGCCTCTCCAAGGGCCGCCAGAATCTCGCCCTCCGCCACAGGCTCATCTCCCACACGCGCCGTCACCGAGAACTTCCAAATGGGCCCGCGATGCTTGAGGACGTGCGCCTCGAGCGTCAGCACCTCGCCGGGCCGAACCGGCCGACGGAACCGGAACCCATCCAGCCCGGCCAGGTAGAACGTCTTCTTTGCGCCGGCTCGGAGCTCCACCTCCATGCCGGAGGCCACCAGCAACGCGCACGCCTGCGCCATCGCCTCCACGATCATCACGCCGGGCAGGATCGGATCGCCGGGGAAGTGGCCGACAAAGTACGGCTCGTTCATCGTCACGTTCTTTGCGGCTACGATGCGCCGACCGGGTTCCACCTCGATGACGCGGTCCACGAGGAGAAACGGATACCGGTGGGGCAACTTTGCGAGAATCCCCCTGATGTCGAAGCCCTCCACGCTAGGATCTCCTCCGCTTCGACCGCCGTCGGACCGGTGCACGTGCGGGCCGAACGCTGGGCGGCGCAGCGCGCGCCGTTTCCAACGCCGCCACACGGTCCTGAAGATCTCTGAAGGCCTTGAGGAACTCCGGGAGGCGGGCCGCCAGCGCAACGGACTTGATCCATACGCCGTGCCGCTGGTGGGGCGTACCCCCCACCGTCGCCCCCCCCTCCACATCACTGATGACTCCGGCCTGCCCCGCGACCCGCGCCCCGTCGCCCACGTGAATGTGCCCCGCGAAGCCCGCCTGCCCGCCCACCTGGACCCCCCGGCCCAACTTCGTGCTACCGGATATCCCTACCTGGGCCACAAGGATACTGTCCTCGCCCACTTCCACGTTGTGTCCGATCTGCACGAGGTTGTCGATCTTCACACCGCGGCCGAGGCGTGTGACCCCCACGCTCCCACGGTCCACCGTGGTATTCGCGCCGATCTCCACGTCTTCGCCGATCTCGGCCATCCCGACCTGGGGCACCTTGAAGGACCGGCCGCCGTCTTGGGCGTAGCCGAACCCATCGCTCCCCACCACCACACCCGGGTGAAGGATGACCCGATCGCCGACACGACAACCGTCCATGACGACCACGCCCGGATGGAGCGTGCACTCGCGCCCGATCTCGGCGCCCTCCCCGACAAAGACACAAGGACTCAACACCGTGCGCGATCCAACCCGGCTCTTCGCACCGACGTAGACAAAGGGAGCGATGGACACGTCCTCGGCCACGGTCGCGGAGGGATGGACGCAAGCCAGTCCGGAGATACCGATGCTGCGCGTCCGGGGCGGATGCAAGAGGGCGAGGATCTTGGCCACCGCCAGATACGGATTCGCCGAAATGATGGCATTGCGCCCCTCCAGCCCCTGCGCGGAGTCGACGACCAGCGCCCCCGCCCGGCTGGCCGCGGCGTGCCGGCGATACTTCGGGTTGGCGATGAAACTCAACTCGTCCGGCCCGGCCGTCTCCAGAGGCGCCACGCCGCTCACCACGAGAGCCGCGTTCCCCACCACGCGACCGCCGACGTGCCCGGCCAACTCGCCCAGCGTTCGGCCGCCCACCTCTATTATTCCTTCTCTTATTCCTTCTTTGCCGGTTTCTCGCCCGAGGTGTCGAATCGCTTGAGGACTTCCGTGGTGATGTCGATGCCGTCCGCGGCATAGAGGACGGCCCCCTCGTTCTTCTCGATGACGAGTGAGAACTTCTCCTTCTTCGCGAAGTCCTGCAGCAGCGTTTGCACCTGCTTGAGGATCTCCTGCGTCAGCTCCAGATCCTTCTGGCGGAGTTCCGCTTCGTGGCGCTCCGTCAGTTCGGTGAATTCTCGCCGCTGCGTCCAGTAATCCTGCTCCTTCTTGCGACGGGCATCCTCGGAGAGGAGCGGACCCTTGTTTTGGAGATCCTCCCCCAGCATCAGGATGCTGTCGTACTGCTTCTTCAGCACGCCCTTGCGCTCCTCGAACTCGCGGGTGAGGGCCGACTTGGCCTGCTTGCCTTTTTCCGAGTTAAACATGATGGACTGAAGGTCCACGTAGCCGATCTTGAGATCCCCCGCCTCCGCCATCCCGGCCGGCACGAGGACGGCTGCGAGACCCACCAGCATCCGAAAACTCCGACTGTTCATGGGCATACCTCCTTTGTCTGCGCGGGGGCATTGTATATGTCTTTCTCGCTTATGTCCTGGCCTTTGGCATGTTTCCGCGGATCGTTCGGACGCACCCGTGAAGGCCATGTTCCATGCGGCCCTTCCTGGGCCGCAACCTATCATGGCCCCATGCCATCCTCGGCAAGGGGGTGCGGCTACCAC
>JACPQY010000027.1 GCA_016190245.1 Nitrospirota bacterium
GGGCGGGGAGGGCGGCGTCGCGCGGGCTGTGCGGCTCTGGAAGCGGACAATCTCGGCCTGGAGCTGTTCCGCCACCTCTCCCAGCTCGCCCGCCTTCTCGGCGATCTGTTCGATGCTTTCCATCGAGAGGAGCACGACTTCCTGCACGCGTTCGATCCCCTGCTCGATCTGCCGGCCTCGTTCCGTCGCGCCTTCCTTGGCGGATTGGAGCTGCTCCACGCCCGAGAGGATCGTCTGGATCCCCTTGGCCACGTGGTTCGAGGCGTCTGCCTGCTCGGCGACCATGCGCGTCCCCTGCGCGGCGATCGCCCTTAGTTGCTCGGTGGATCGGTGGACGATCTCGGCCGACGCCGACTGCTCGCCGGTGGCCTGGGAAATGGCCTGGGACATGTGCTGGACCTGCTCGATGGTGAACCGGAGGCTGTCCGTGCCCTCTTTCTGACCGCGCGTGAGTTGGCTGATTTCCTGCGCGGTCTCGGCCGCCGTGGCGAGGTGCTCCAGGATGGATCGGAGCGACTGGCCCATCTCGTCCGAGAGCGTCAGCCCGCGTTTGACACGCTCTTCGCCCGTCTCGACGGCCTTGCGGACCTGCACGCCTTTCTCGAGCACGGAGGTCACCGTGGTCTCGATGACACGGAGCGAATTGGTCGTCGAGTTGGCGAGCTGCTTCATTTCGTCGGCAACGACCATGAAGCTCTTCCCGTGTTCCTTGGCTTGGGCGGCGATGATGGCGGCGTTGAGCGAGAGCACGTTCGTGCGGTCGGCGAGGTCCTCGATGACCTGGACGACCTCCGTGATCTTGCGCAGCTCCGTGTCGAGCGTCTGGGTGTGGTTATTGATCACCGTGAAGGTCTGGAAGATGTCCTTCGTGCTCTCGGATGTTTTCCGGAGCATGTCGCTGCCGCGTTCGGCGGCGGTCTGCGCCTCGCGGGAGAGTCGTGCGCTGTCGAGGGCGCGCCGCGAGATCTCCTCGGTTTTCTGGGCGAGGGTCTTGGTGGCGGCGGTGGATTCATCGCTGACGTGCCGCAGGTTCTTGGCGCTTTCGGCGATGGAGGTGATGGAGGCCGTCATCTGGCTGATGCTGGAGGCCGTTCGCGCGAGGTGGTCCATGAGAGAGGCGAAGTAGTTGCGCATCTCGCGGGTCGAGGCGTCCATCTCCTGGATGGAGGCGGAGACGCGCGTGGTGGATTCGCCGATCCCCTCGGCCTCCTTGGCCACTTGGCCGAGAGCGTCACCCATGGCGACGGTCTCGGTGTGGGCTTTCTCGAACTCATCTTTCTGGAGCTGCGCGCCCTCGCGGAGAGATTGGGAGGAGGCCTCGAGAGTTTGATTCGCGTCCTGCATGGCGGAGATGGCGGATTGGACATGCCCGATGGCGCGCGAAAGCCCCTGGGCCACGTGGCCGAGCGCCCGGCCCAGCGCGCCTACCTCGTCGGGGCTCGCGTCGCGCAGGGGGCGTGAGAGGTCGCCTTGGGAAATGATCATCGCCGCGCTGGTCATCTCGTTGAGTCGCCGGGCCAATCGCGAGACGGGTGCATTCATCACCAGAAGGAGGAGGAGGGTCAGCGCGGCGCTGAACGCGACCAGCATCAGCAGGGCGTTTCTGCGCCACTCCGCGAGGGCGGCCTTCCCGATGGCGGTGCGCACATAGTAGACGGTCTCGGCGGTGCTCCCGTCCTCGTGTACGGTGAGCGAGGTGGCCTTGCCCCAGACCTCGCACGTATCCGGGCCGTCCCGGAGGTCGAGTTGGCCGGGCGCCAACTCTTGGAGGGCGGCGATGACCGGGGTGGGAGGTTTGACGCGGCTATGGGAATAGGCGGCAGTGCCATCGGCGCGGTAGATCTCCAGCCATGACACCTCGGCGTCCAGCGTGAGAGGCGCCAGGGTGTGTTCGAAATCCTCCTCGCGTGTGGCTCTCACGGCGAGGGTGGTGGTCTTGTTGAGGGTGCGCGCCTTCTCCAAGAGGCGTGCCTCGAGCGGGCGGGCCACCTGGAGGTAGGCGAAGGTGCAGTAGCCCACGGCGGCGATGACCAGAACCGCGCCGAGGAGCGCCAGCAATCGGCCGCGCAGGCTCCGGACCACCGGAGGGGCAGTTGACTCAGCCACGGCTTTCCAGTATCCGGCGAATCTCAGGCGGGCGCAAGCAGTTTGCCCAGGTCGAGAATGACGAGCAGCCGGTGGTCCTCGAGCTTCGCCACGCCGACCACGTAGTCCGCATAGTCGGGGGTGGTGAGGGCGGTGGGGGGTTCCACGATTTCCGGGGGGACGGTGAGCACCTCCAGCACCGAGTCCACGATGAGGCCGATCAGGGCCGATCCGCTGCCGACCACGATGACGCGTTGAGTGTGGGGGTCGGGTTCCATCATGGTCTCTATCCTCATGCGCCGGCGCAGATTGGCCACCGGCAGGATGCGCCCTCGCAGGTTGATGAGGCCCTCCAGATGGGGGGGGGCGTTGGGGAGCGGACAGATTTCCTGGTAGCGGATGATTTCCTGGATGGATTGGATCGGGACGCCGTAGTACTCGGCGCCGAGCGCGAACGTCACGAGATGAAAGGGTTGGTCGCTCCCCGGTCCGGCCGGCAAACCCGGACTTGGGGGCAGAGCGCTCGCGGGGCCGGGGGGGGGGTAGGAATCGGTCATCGGGCCCTATGCCGATTGGAGATACAGCTTCTCCTCGGGTGTGAGGAGCTCGTGGACGTTGAGCATGTACACGATGCGATCCTCGATCTTGGCGATGCCCAGGACGGCGTGCTCGGGCAGGAAGGTGAAACTTCGAGGGGGGGGGTCGAGTTGGGCGGGGTCGAGGTCCACCACCTGAAACACGGCATGGACGCGAAACGCCACCCGCGCCGGCTGGGGCGCCTCGGGGAAGAGCGTGGAGACGATGAAGCGGGTGCGAAGGCCCTCCTGGTCCACTTCGGTCAGACCCAGCTTTCGTGAGAGGTTCATGACGGTGATGATCTGTCCTCTCAGGTTGACCACCCCTTCGATGTATTCGGGCGATTGGGGCAGGAGCGTGATCGAGACCGGGCGGACGATCTCCTGGATCTGGGCGATGTCCATTCCGAATTCGAGGTCCGCGATGCGGAAGATGACGAATTTCACCCCACCTCCCGCAACGGTGGAACCCCGATCCGATTCTTGCGGCCCAGAGGGCCGGTTGAGGGTGGTGGGGTCACCCCGTTCACACCTTCAGCGTGGCCACCAGGCCCATGAGCTCCCCGGTGAGCTTCTTGAGCTCGTCGGCGGCCTGAGAGACCTCGCTGATTCCGCTCGCGGTCACTTTGGACAGGGAGGAGATGGCGCCGATGTTCGAGGAGATCTCCTCGGTGGCCGCCGATTGCTCCTCGGCGCTGGCGGCGATCTGGCCGATCATGTCGGCCACCTTCTCCACGCCGGTGAGGATGTTCTTGAGGGCTTCTCCGGCCCGCGCGGCGAAGGTGCTGCCTTCTTCCACTTTCTCCACACCGCGGCGCATGGCGTCCACCGCGCCGGAGGTCTCCTGCTGGATGGTCCGGATCGTTTCCGCGATCTCCTTGGTGGCGCGGGTCGTTCGTTCGGCCAGCTTCCTCACCTCGTCGGCCACCACCGCGAACCCGCGCCCCTGCTCGCCCGCCCGCGCGGCCTCAATGGCGGCGTTGAGCGCGAGCAGGTTCGTCTGATCGGCGATGTCGTCGATCACCTGCACCACCTTCCCAATTTGCTCCGATTTCTCGCCGAGCCGCCGAATCGTCTGGGCGCTCTCCATGACGACGGAAGAGATCTGCTGCATGCGGGTGACCGTCTCGGAGACGACCTCGCTGCCGTGCATGGCGGTCTTCTTGGCCTCGTCCGCCGCGAGGGCGGCGTCCTGCGCGTTGCGGGCCACCTCCAGCACGGTGGCGGACATCTCCTCGGCGCTCGTGGCCACCTGGCCCACCTTGGCGGCCGACTCGTCGGCCTTGTGGGCGATATCCTCGGTGACGGAGGAGACCTGGTTGGTGGAGGCGACGACCATCTCGGTGGACCCCATGATTTTCTTGAAGACGGGCAGGAGGCGGTCGAGGTGGCTGCTGAGACCCCGGGAGAGGTCGCCGAGGACGTCCTGGGAGTCCACGGTGGGACGTGTGTCGGGGCTTCCCGAACCGGACGCGAGGATCCCCGAGAGCTGCACCAGCGGTCGGACGATGAGGCGTGTGACGAGCGCCAGGCCGACGGCGGCGGAGATGAATCCCACCGCCGCGCCGGTCACCGCGAAAAGGGCCATCTCCCCGGGCCCCGGGAAATCCATCACCAGGTATCCGATGAGAGGAAGACTGACCCCCGTGATGAGAGCCGAGAGCGCCGGGAGGGCGACCCGGAGCAGGTCCAGGCGGCTGCGTCCGGGGTGGGGAAACCATCCGCGACGCCGAGTTACAGGGGCTTGGGGGGGGGTGGGCTCCATGAGGTGTCCTCCTTCATCCGTCGGTGGCGGATTTCTTGGATTCGACGTAGGCCATAAGGGCCTCCTGGTCGTCGGGATCGATATTGACGAAAACAACTCCGAGGTCGTAGGTGGTGTCGGGGACCACTTCCTCGACGCGCACGATCCGACCGAGCACGACCAGCCGCTGCTGGTCCGGCCGGCCCGGCTTGATGAAACCGGGGCGGAAGCGTTCGATGCCGGAGAGGTCGAGCTGCAGGCGCAGGCTTGTCCCGAGCGGCAGAGGTGCGCTCGACCGGATGAGGATGCCGGCCGCGCTCACGTTCTGCACCATCCCCGTTCGATGGGGCTCGCGGCCCCACTTCAGTTCGGAGAATTCCACGAGGGCGTGCCTCGGCAGCCTGAAGAAGCGACGTTGGTCGGGCCCCGGGTCCATCAGGGGTTGTACCGGGCCGTTCGGCCTCCGGTGGTGCGCGAGCTCATGTTGCATCACGCGTGCTGGATGATCTCCGCCGCGATTCGGTCGATCGGGAGCACCCGATCCACCACCCCCGCCTCGATGGCTGCTTTGGGCATGCCAAAGACCGCGCAGGTGGGCTCGTCTTGGGCGATGGTGTAGCCGCGGCTGTTCCGGATGGCCTGGAGACCCTCGACGCCGTCGTTTCCCATCCCGGTGAGCAGAACGCCCATGCAGGCTCCCGGATAGATCTGGGCAACGGAGGTCATGGCGGTGTTGATCGAGGGGCGGTACAGGGTCTCGTGCTGGTCCTTGGTGAGGTGGATCACGCCCTCGGTGCCGCTCCGCCGGAGCGACAGGTGGTGATCGCCGGGCGCGATGTAGACCTGTCCGGCGGCCAGCCGATCCCCGTCGCGCGCCTCCGTCACATGGAGAGCGCTCACGTGCCCGAGCCGCTCGGCGAACATCTGGGTGAACATCGGCGGCATGTGCTGCACCACGAGGATGGGAACTTTGAAGCCTTGGGGGAGCCGGGGAATGATTTCCTGAACGGCGCGGGGACCGCCGGTGGAGGCCCCGATGATGATCGAGCGAAAGCGCGTGCCGTGATGGATGGGGAGAGCGGCCGCCGGCGGGGGCGCGCCGGCCTTGGGCCGTGGGGGGAGGACGCGCGAACCGGCGGCGCGGCGGATCCTCGCGATGAGTTCCTCCTTGAGGCGCAGGATGTTGAGTGTCTTCCCCTCCAGGTTCTTCGGCACGAAATCCACCGCGCCCAGTTCGAGCGCCTCCATCGTGGCCCGGGCGCCTTCCGTGGTGAGCGAGCTGACCATGACGACCGGCAGGGGGTTCGATTGCATCAGCCGCCGAAGAGCCTCCGTGCCGGACATGACGGGCATCTCCACGTCCATCGTCACCACGTTCGGTTTGAGTTGGGCGACCTTTTCGATGGCCTCGAGACCGTTGGCGGCTTCGCCCACCACCTTCACCGTGCCGTCGGACTCGATCATGTCTTTCAAGGCGCGGCGGATGAAGAAGGAGTCGTCCACCACGACGACCGTGACGATCTGCGGCGCAGCGGGGGGGGGGGAAGGGGTCATAGGGAGTGCGAGGTCACGCCCCCACCCATCTGAGATCTTGGATTTGAGATTTCAGATTTCATCGGTGGTGGTGGGGTCATGCTGCGATGGCTCGGTCGCGAAAGCCGAGCGCGAGATCGGAGAACAGCGCGGGCAGGTCCACCACCAGCACGATTTTCCCGTCGCCCGTGATGCTGGCCCCGGCCACGCCGCGCACCTGGCCCATCACGGCGCCCACGCTCTTGAGCATCAGTTCCTCGCCGCCCAGGAGTTCGTTCACCACCAGGCCGACGCGCCTCTCGGCCACGCCCAGAACGACGATGTACGAACACGCCTCGAGCGGGCGCGCGCCGGCCAAGCTGAGCCGCGCGGCCATCGAGACCAGCGGGAGGATCTGGTTGCGGAAGTTGATCGCCTTGCGCCCGTTCACGAGGCGGATCTCGTCGGCGCGCAGCTTCGCGATCTCGACCACCGAGCTCAGCGGGAGGGCAAAGACGCGGCCCGCCTCGCGGACGAGCAGCGTCTGGATGATGGCGACCGTGAGGGGGAGCCGGAGCGTGATCGTCGAGCCCCGGTTCTCCTCGGTCTGAACATCAATCGTGCCGTTGAGCTTGGCCACGTTGTTCTTGACCACGTCCATGCCGACGCCGCGGCCGGACAGGTCGTCCACCTGCTTGGCCGTGCTGAAGCCGGGGAGGAAAATGAGCTGGAGCGACTCCTCACGGCTCATCCGCTCGATTTCTTGGGAACTGAACTTGCCGGATTCGAGGGCCTTCTGCCGGATGCGCCCGATGTCGATGCCCCGCCCGTCGTCCTCGACGATGATGGCGATGCGGTTCCCCTCGTGGAAGGCGCGCAGGCGGATGCGTCCGATCGGGGGCTTGCCCAGCCGGGTCCGTGTCTCGGGGTCCTCGATGCCGTGGTCGATCGAGTTGCGCACGAGGTGGGTCAGCGGATCGCCGATCTCGTCCAGGACGGACTTGTCGAGTTCCGTGTCCTCGCCCTCCACGACGAATTCCACCTGCTTGCCGCGTTTCTTGGCGATGTCGCGCACCGTGCGTGGAAACTTGCTCAGGATACGGCGCAGCGGCTGCATGCGGGCCTTCATGACGCCACCCTGGAGGTTGGTGGTGATGAGATTGAGGTGGTTGACGGTTTCCGTCAGCGATTCGGCCAGGGGGCCCGAGGCCGCCCGTTCCTCGAGGTCCGAGGCGATCTTCATGAGTCGATTGCGGCTGAGCACCAGCTCGCCCACGAGGTTCATGATCTCGTCAAGGCGGGCCACGTCCATCCGGATGCTGGTCTCCCCCTCCTTGGTGGCGCCCTTTTGCGTGACCTGCTGGATCCGCAGCGCCTCGCTGATGTCCTTCGGGTGGGCCAGTCCTTTCGTGACGAGGAGCTCTCCGAGACGGACCTGTTCGCCATGGACCTGCTGCTCCGCAAGGCACGCGTAGAGATCCTGTTCGGTGATGATGCCGAGATCGATGAGAATCTGGCCAAGGAGTTTGCCTCGGGTTTCCTGGCCCTCCGGAGGCGCCGGCGCGGTGGCCGGCCGCTGGGGGGGGGACTCGGGAAAGGGTGGCGGTGGGGGGGCTGCGGCGCTGGGCGCCGGCTTCGCACCCGCCTCCTGCACGGCCCCGAGCTCGCGGATTAGTCCGCCCACTTCGACCGACTCGGCCCGCCCCTGTTCGACGGCGGCGAGGCAGGTCTTGACCCCGTCCACGGCGCGGAGGATCACGTCCGTGATGTCCGGCGTGAACCGCATCTCTCCCTGCCGGATCTTGTTGAGCAGACTCTCGGCGTGGTGACAGAGGTCCACCAGCTTCTGGAAACCGAGGAAGCCGCCGCCGCCCTTGATCGTGTGGAAGGAGCGGAAGACCTTGTTGATGAGTTCCTGGTCCTCGGGGTTCTGCTCGAGACGAACGAAATCCTGATCGAGATCGTTGAGAAGGTCGAACGATTCCCGGAGGAAGTCTCCGGTGATTTCTTTCAGCTCGTCTTCCACAAAGGAACCCGGACGCCGCGCGGGGGGGGGCCTTACGGAGGGCCCGGCCGGTCCGCGGACGACTCGGGTTGACTCTCGAACACCTGGCCCAGTTTCTCCAGGAGCGTTTTGGCGGTGAAGGGCTTGACGATGTAGTTGTTCACGCCCGCGCTGATGGCGTTCTTGACCTTCTCCAGTTCGTTTTCGGCGGTGACCATCAGGACGGGGAGCGACTTCAAGCCATCGTCGGCTCGAATGGCTTTCAACATGTCGAGGCCCGTCATGCGCGGCATGTTCCAATCCGAGATGACGAGTCCGAACGTGTTCACCTTGAGGCGCTCGAGCGCCATGAGGCCGTCCTCCGCTTCCTCAACGTTCTCGTACCCGATCTGTTTCAGGAGGTTGCGAATGATCTTGCGCATGGTCGCGAAATCGTCCACAAGGAGGATGCGGATTTGCTTGTCGGGCAACGCCATGGTGCATAGTATTCTACAGGAGGAACACACGCGATCAAGGGAGCGCGAGGGAAGAGGAGGGGATCTTTGAACGGCCTCTGCCGGTGGATCTTCGCGGGAGGCCTCGCCCTCGTCGGTGGAGCGTCGCCCGCCTGCGAAGAAAACGTCGGCACCGTCACCGTTCGCCTCGTGAGCCCCCCCCCGCCTACCCCCAGACGCTGGCGGGAGTGCGGCGCTTCGTGCTCAAAGTCGAGAAAGCGGGCGAGGTGCTGGCAGAACACGCGTTCACGAGCCGTGAGGAAATCACGGTGCCGGGTGTGGATGTGGTGGACGGCGCGTACATCGTGCTCGAGGGGCGGACCCCGGCCGGCAAGCTTCTGGCAAAAGGAAAGGTGGGGCCGATCGACCTGTCGCGGGCGCGGGCGAACGGCGAGCTGACCGTCACGATGTTCTTCGGCGACGTGCGGCTCTTCACGCCATTTGCCGAATCTAGCTTGGGGAGGGTGGATCACCGGGCGGCGCGGCTGCCCAACGCAGATGTCCTCATCACGGGCGGCGACCGCCTCGTCTCCTTGGATGTCGATCTTGACGGCGACGGCCGGAACGAGACGATCCAGCAGCCGCGTTCTTCCTCCACCTACGAGGTGTTGAGTCTCCAGACGCTCGAACTCACGACGTACCCGAACCGGGTGGATTTCTCTCCCGCGCCCCGGACGAAGCATCAGGCCGTGGTCCTGCCGGACAACCGCGTGGTGCTGGTGGGCGGGGCCTCACGGCTCCCCACCAGCCTTAACCTGGGCATTGGCGACTATCGCAATGACGTCGAGATCTTCGACCCGGATGAAGTCACGATTCAGGCCCGCGCCGCGCTGGCCTTCGGGAGGTGGGACCACTCGGCCACGCTGCTCCCCGATGGGCGCATTCTGGTGGCGGGGGGCCGGGGGGGGGAAGGCAAGGGATCCCTCCCGGGCTCGGTTCTCGCCCATGCCGAACTGCTGGAGGTCGAGCCCAAAGGCTTCGTCCCGTCGGATCCGTCCGAGGCGGCGACGCGTACGACCGCTCTCGAACCGGGCCCCACCTGCGCGCGGGCCGGGCATTCGGCCGCCTACGTGCCCTCGGTCGGCAGGGTTCTCCTGGTGGGAGGCGTGGATTCGACCGGGACGGCGACGGACTGCGTGGAGGCCTACATTCCGGAGGAGCGGCGGTTCGAGAAGGTCGAGATGGTGTCTTCGGACGGCTCGACGGTCTGGCGGGGACGGACCGGCATCGCCACGGCCTATTCCGCCGCGCGCGGCGAGCTCTACCTTGTGGGGGGGGCGGCCATCCCGAGGGACTCAGCCGACCAGCCCACGGGCACCGCTCGGCCGGTCAATTTTCTGGATGTGCTGACGTTCGACCTGACGGCTCCCCATCGCGTCACGTTCGAGCGGGTTCCCATGGTGCTCGATAGCGGGACCGTGGAATCCCGCGCTCAGTCACGCGCGGCCTTCCTCCCGGATGGCCGCCTCCTGATCGTGGGTGGGGAGGCGATCATTCTCGATCAGGTGCTCCCGGCCCGGGCGTGGCTCATCTTCGATCCCGCGACCCGCCGGTTCAGCTCCTCGGGAGACCAGGGCCTCACGGAAGCCCGTCGCATGGGCCATTCGCTCGCCGTCCTGCCAAATGGAGAGGTGCTCGTCATAGGCGGCGAGGTCGCCTCCGACCGCTACGCGAAACTGGTGGAGTGGTACACGCCGGAGGAGGGGTCGTGAGCTCCGGTTGCAGCGGCGCGCGCTTGGGGTAACATCGCGGGCCATGGACCTCTACGCGAACGAGCAGCTCCTGGGCCCCGAGGAGCGGAGCGTACGCGATGCCGTACGCCAGTTCGTGAAGGCCGAGTTCATGCCTCTGGTGCGGCGTCACCACCGGGAGGGCACGTTCCCCATCGAGATCGCGCCACGCCTGGCCGCCCTCGGCGTGTTCGGCGCGCATCTCAAGGGCTACGGCTGCGCGGGGCTCGGCGCCGTGTCCTGCGGGCTCATCATGCAGGAGCTCGAGCGCGGCGATTCCGGCCTGCGGAGCTTCGCCTCGGTCCAAAGCTCCCTGTGCATGACCGCGATCCACCAATTCGGCACGGAGGCCCACAAGCAGGAGTGGCTGCCGCGTCTGGCCAAGGCGGAGCGGTTCGCCTGCTTCGGCCTTACCGAGCCCGATTTCGGCTCCAACCCCTCCGGCATGCGGACCACGGCCCGCGAGGTGAACGGCGGGTACGTGCTCAACGGCACGAAGATGTGGATCACCAACGGTTCGATCGCCGACGTGGCGGTGGTCTGGGCCAAGACAGGCCCAGGCGCCGACAGCATCCGCGGATTCCTCGTGCGGAAGGGCACCCCCGGGTTCTCCGCGAGGGACATCCATGGCAAGTTCTCGATGAGGGCTTCGATCACGTCGGATCTCGTGTTGGAAGATGTCCGCGTGGATGAAGGTGACCTCCTGCCGGCCTCGAACGGGCTCAAATCCGCGCTGGCCTGCCTGAACCAGGCGCGGTACGGCATCATCTGGGGCGTGATCGGCGCGGCGCGGGCCTGCTTCGAGGAGGCCCTCGACTACGCGAAGACGCGCGTTCAGTTCTCACGACCGATCGCGGGACACCAGCTCGTGCAGGAGAAACTCGTGCGGATGGCAACGGAGATCACGAAGGCCGAGCTCCTCGCCCTCAGGCTCGCCTCGCTCAAGGACGGTGGACAGGTCCGCCCGGCACAGATTTCGCTCGCAAAAATGAACAACGTGGAAATAGCCCTCGACGTCGCTCGAATGGCCCGCGACATCATGGGAGCAAACGGGATCCTCGACGATTACCAGACGATTCGCCACCTTCTGAACCTGGAGACGGTCAAGACCTACGAGGGCACGCACAACATCCACCTCCTCGTGGTGGGGCAGGCACTCACCGGGATAGGCGCATTTGATTGAGTATGGGATGGCGGAGTCTCGGTGGGGTTCACGTACCCCAAGGTTGGTGACGGGCGTCACGGCGGGCAGGTTGCGGCATGGCGGCGGGATTGGTTCCATTTGGATTTATTTTGTGTAATAATACATTAGCACTTCGCGCCAATGGCATGTCGGTTGCTGATAACCGGTTGGTGGAACGGACGGTGACGGCTCGGGAGACCTTCCGGCTGGCCTTGGCCGGCTGGCTATTCCTCGGCTCGGTCCTGGCTGGATGCGGGTCGCAGTCCAGCGGGACCGGGACCCCGCGCGTCGATCCGGAGTCCACGCCGTACTTGCTCGCCGGTGCGGCCGAGGTTGTAGCCGCCGTGGATGAGGCCATCTCAGCGCTCGATTCCATCACCACGTCCAACGAATCGGTTGATTCTCTTTCGACGGCGGCGCTCGGTCTCGAAGGTGTGAGAATGGAGGACTCGTCCGCCTCATCCGGCAAGTCCTCCGGTGGAAAAGGCGGAAAGGGGTCGCCTGCCCGGGCGCCGAATCAGAACGCGCCTCTCTGCAACGAACTGAAGAGTTTGGAGTCCGAGGCGCTGCGCCAGATCACCCGTGGCCTTGGGTCGCTCCCGCTGACCCTTTCCTGCCGGGTGGTGACGAAGCCCGGGCCCCAGTCGTACGAAATTAATTCTCTCTTCACGGCGGACTATCCGTCCGACCCGAGCTACACGGATGGGCGGCTCGTGGCCCGCCTCAACGTCCCGCTCGGCGAGATCCCGCTTGGCGCTCGCTCCCTCGTGGCCAAAGATCTGACGGAACGGACCACGGCCCAGGGGTTCACCTGCGACACCGAAACCGTGACGCTCACCTGTTCACGACAGTTCATCCCCTTCTGCGCCGAACCCGAGACGAGTCTCGACACGTGCGCGCCCGTCTATCTGGGGAAGCGCCTCGATCCGGCGCGCGTGAAACCCGGCCGCGGCTATCTCGACGTTTCGAAAGACGAGGCGCGCTCCTTCATGGAGGCACTTCGATCGGGCGCGACCGCCGCTTCATCGTGGACCGTCAGCGACGCGGCTTGGATCACACGGATCGATCGGCGCACGATCGAAACGACCGAGCAGACCCGTGCCAAGGGCGCGTCCGTGGTCTCCTCTCGAACGGAGAGGACGGAAATCGTCAGCCATCGCTTCTCCACCACCGATGCCGCAGCGGAGCTCCCGGCGGCCATCCGCGCGGTGGTCGAGAAGGAAGACATTTCGTGGTTGGACCCGACGGGGAGCACGGTGCTCGGTGTGGCCCTCCGCTACCGATTCGAGGGCGCCGAAGAGTCGGCGTGCGAGGTCCGCGATCCGTACGACAGCGTGTGGTCCGCGTCCGGGAAGGCGATGCGGGGCGGCTCGCTGGAGCTGGGGAGCCAGGGGTCTTTTGCGGGAAGCGAATCGGCCGGTTGCCGTGCCTACACCACCGGGGCCACCGAGGCGGAGAAGCAGATGGTGATGTCCGTTTCGGAGACGGTCCACCGGGAGTTTGCGTCCCCGGCGGAGGGGGCGGCGGAGGTGAGGCCGGTCTCCGAGGTGGCGGCCCGCCGAACGGCCGTGCGGACGACGTGGCCGATCCCCGAGGGTGAGACCTGCCCGGGCGCCGGAGAGATTCGCGTGCAGAGCCGCGTGACGTTCAGCGACGGTCACTCCGAAGAGCGCGAACAGCGTCTTCGGAAGAAGGACAAGGTTTGCGAGCCCGTCGTGAAGGCCATAGACGGCGACGACACGAAGACCTCAAAAGGGGATCTCGCCGTGGACGAGGAGACCGGGAAGCTGTCGGGAAGGGTGCGTGACGTAGACGTGGAGGTTTCGGGAGATGCGGAAGGGGTGCGCGAGGTGAAGCTGAGCCGAGTGGGCTCGGGCCGCACGGTCGAGGGCACCGTCACCCTCCACACCCTGCCTGGTCCCGACGGGGTGAAGGGCCGGGGGAACGTGACGATCACAACGGGGGGCGGCGCCCGGGTGGCGCTGACGCTCACCATCGGGTCGGAGGGGATCCGCGAGGCGCGGGGAACGCTTGCGCGGCCCGATCGGCCCACGATGGAGGTGATCCAGACGCGGGGCCGCGAAGGCTACTCGATCGTCGCCCGGGAACTCGGCGGGGGCGCCGTGTCGTCCGCATCCCCTGATGCCGCGGGGCAGACGGCGGAAGTCCTGACCGAGCTTCGCGTCACGTACCGCTCCCAGAGCGACGCGGGAAACACCTGCGAGGTGCTCGGCGAGGGTGAGTTCACCGATTTCCGCAAAGACCGGGACGCCGCCGTGATTCTTTATGAGGACGGGAGCGTGGCGCTGATCGACGCCGCCACGGGGCAAGTCACGATGGGCGAGGGACAGTCAGGCTCCACCTGCGCCGACCGCGCCTCGGGCTGAGATCCGGCGCGCGGTGCACCCTACGTGGTGAACCGCGGCACCCTCGTTTCCTTCCGGGCCATCCTGGCCCTCCCCGTTTCCTCGGGTGCCGAACATCCTCGTTCGGAGAGGGAGGGATTTGAACCCTCGAGCCGGTTTCCCGACTACACGCTCTCCAGGCGTGCCGTTTCAACCGCTCACGCACCTCTCCATACATGGATGTATGGCCCCCGGAGTCGTGCCGAGGGCCTGGAGGGCCCGAGACCGATCGGAGGGGGCCGCGACTCGTGAATCGTGACGTGTGAGGCGAAACTGCGCCCGCCGCTCCTCACGCATCACTCATCTCACGGGCCATGCGAATGGTGAACGCCGGAGGGCGAACAGTCAAGAATAGCTTCCGGTCTGGAATCGTGGTAAAGGAAAACCATGCCCGTTGAGCGCGTGACGGAGATCATCGGCATCTCCAGCAAGAACTGGGACGATGCCGCGGTGCAGGCCTACGAGCGGGCAAAGAAGACGATCCGTGGGATCACTTCGTTCGAGGTGGTCCGCCAGACGGCCAAGGTGGAGAAGGGCGGGATCAAGGAATACCGGGCGCTCGTCAAGATAACGTTTGTGGTGGAGGACTGACCTCCTCCGCGGCAGTTCCCGCAGGGTCAACCTCCGGTTCATCTTTCGGGACGAGTTCATCAATCTGGCGCAGCGTGGGCAGATCGCCGATCTCGTTGAGTCCGAAGAGCTCCAGAAACTCCTTCGTGGTCCCGTAGAGAAGCGGCCGGCCGGGCACTTCCTTCTTGCCTGTGATCCGGACCAGCCCCTTCTCGAGCAGCTTCCCCATCACGGCGGTGCAGTCCACGCCGCGGATGGCCTCGATCTCGGCCCGCGTGAGCGGCTGTTTGTAGGCGATGATGGAAAGGGTCTCGAGGGCGGAACGGGAGAACCGTTCCGGCTTGGCGGCGAGGAACTTTTGGAGCCACGGAGCGAGAGCATGGTCCGTTCGGAGTTGGTAGCCGCCGGCCACGTGAACGAGCACGATCCCATGTCCCTCGCGATACTGCTCTTCGAGCTCGAGGAGGGCCTGGCGAATCTTTTCGCGCAGGCCTTCGCGCCGGTCCGCCGGCGTGTTCCGCTCGATGAACGAGGCCAGCGAAGGGAAGGTGAGCGGTTTCTGGGCGATGAAGAGCAGGGCCTCGACGATTTTTCTAGTGTCCGTTGTTTCCATAGTCCGTCCTCCGAAGCAGCACGCTGCCGAACGCTTCCTTCTGAAAGATCGCGAGCCTGCGCCGCTTGGCCAACTCGAGCACCGCAATGAAGCAGAGCACCAACTCGAAGCGGTTCCGGCTCATCTGGAAGATTTGTTCGAGGAGTCCTTCGCCGCGCTCGGCCAGCCAGGCGAGGATCTGTTCCATCTTCTGCTCGGCGGTCATGGGCTCGAGTTCGATCTCGTGCTGCAGCTCGTGGGGCATCCGCGAAAGCACCTCGCGGTAGACGCGAAGGAGGTCGAAGAGACTGGCGGCGAGCTCCGGCTCCGGCACCCCGATCGAGTCGGTCTCCTCCTGCGGCATCTCGCGGGCGAAGACATCACGCCCGAGGAGCGCGAAAGCCCCGAGGTGCTGGCCGGTCTCCTGGAAGAGTTGGTGCTCCAAGAGCCTCCGGGCCAGTTCCTCGCGCGGATCCTCCTCGTCGTCCTCGAAGGCCTCGGGGAGGAGCATGCGGGACTTGATGTAGAGCAGGGTGGCCGCCATGGCGAGGAACTCGCCGGCCACGTTGATGTTGAGGCCCTGCATGAGCGTCAGGTATTCGAGATACTGCTCGGTGATGCGGGAGATGGGGATGTCGTAGATGTTGAGCTTGTCCTTGCGGACGAGGTGGAGGAGGAGGTCGAGGGGCCCCTCGAACACGTCAAGCTTGACTTCGATGTGCCCTTCCACGTGTCCTACCACGGTCAGTTCACCCGCACGGCTTCGCGGATTTCCCGCAGCGTGGTTTCAGCCACGGCGCGCGCGCGGGCGGAACCCTCGCGGAGGATCTCCCATACGCGCTCGCGCTGGGCCTCATATTCCCGGCGCCTTTCCTGGTAGGCCGGCAGGGTGCGTCGGAGGCTCTCGAGAAGGAGCTCCTTGTCTTCGCGGCATCCGAGCGTAGCCGCCCGGCAATCGCGCTCGATCGGCGCCACCGCCTCCGGGGTGGAATGGAGCTTGTGATAGGGGAACAGGACGCACAGATCGGGGTGGCCGGGATCGTTCCGTCTGGGGCGCTGCACGTCGGTCACCATGTTCCTCACCTTCTCTTCGATAACAGGCCAAGAATCGGATAGATAGATAGCATTGTTAAAGCTCTTGCTCATCTTTCTGCCGTCCGTTCCGAGCAGCTTGGAGGTCCCCGTGAGGAGGGCCTGGGGCTCCGGGAGTTTGAGGCCGAAGAGGTGGTTGAATCGGCGGACGATCTCCCGCGCGAGTTCGAGGTGGGGCACCTGGTCGGCTCCCACCGGAACGTGGTTGGCCCGGTAGAGGACCACGTCGGCGGTCTGGAGGATCGGGTAGCCGAGAAAGCCGTAGGTCGAGAGGTCCTTGCCGCCGGCTTGGCTCATCGCATCTTTATAGGTGGGGTTGCGCTCCAGCCAGCCGAGGGGGGTGACCATGGAAAGCAGGAGATACAGCTCGGCATGTTGTTTGACTTCGGATTGGAGGAAGAGGGTGCTCCGCTCGGGATCGAGGCCGGCCGCAAGCCAGTCAATCACCATTTCGATGACGCTCTCGCGCATGTCGGCCACGCTCTCGTATTCGGTGGTCAGGGCGTGCCAGTCGGCCACAAAGTAGTAGCACCGGTGACGCGCCTGGAGATCGGCCCAGTTGGTGAGAACGCCGTGGAGATGCCCGAGGTGAAGTTTCCCGGTCGGCCTCATGCCGCTGACGACCACTTCCTCCATAAAGTTGGACCATTTTATTCGCTTTTCTTCAGATGCGCAATCCGATTCGTGTCAGAGGTGGCTGAAGACCCAGAGATAGTACTCGTTCCAAGCCTCGGAGAGGGGTTGGATGTCGATCGTGAGTGTGCCCTTGTCGCGGGTGAGTTCAGGGGGGATCTCGAAGTCGTCGTCTCTCCATCGCTTGTGGGGATTGCCGCCCGCGTAGTACCAGATCCCGGCGTCGTGGCCGTCCACACGCACGAGGGCGCGCTGCCGCGCCATTTCCTGATCGAATCGTCTTCGCAATCGAACGCCTCGATTCGCAGGGTCCACGGTGACCTTGACGCTGTAGGGCGAGGTGACGTAGCGGCCGTCATCCGCCACGGCCTCCGGCGACTCCATCGGCGGCGGCGTAGTGGGGGGATTGCCGATCATGGTGAGGTTGAGCTGCATCGCCTCGCCGGGCGTGCTGTCGGCGAGGCTTCTCTCGACGTAGGGTTCGACGACGCTCCCGTCTCGGTCGCCCTCGTAGTAGGCGGTCATGGATGGAGCGGCGCCGGCATCGCCGCCCCAGGAATAGCCGTGGGCCGCCTCGGAGTCGGCCTTGCCCACATCCACCTCGTCTGTGAGCGACAGGGTGGCGAACGGCAGGGCGTAGTAGAAGGCGAGACTCGAGTAGTTGATCGGGACGTTGTTGATGCCTCCGTGCTGGATGCCGAAACGGATCGAACGGGAGAACGGAACGAAATCGGTCAGATGGAAGCGGTACATCGTGAGGTCGAAGCGTCCGAACAGCTTCCCTTCTCTGAGGATGATCACGGGCGCGCCCTGGAAGGGGAGGCTGTAGGGATTCTCGCCGAAATACCAGCTCCCTTGGAAGTAGCATTCGGTGGCGGTGCCGGCGACCTGGGGGGTCAGACTGCCGTCCACATAGACCCGCTCATCCCCCTCGAGTACCGTCTCCTGCGTGTCGTTGGCCAGAATGACTGTCCCCACGTAGTGGCCGGTGCCCTCGGTTTGGAGAAGCACGTAGTCGCGCCCGAGAAGCTCCCGATCGGTTGAACTCGATCGTGTGGTGCTTCGGTACTGGGTCATGAAGTAGCCCTCGGTTTCGCCCGGTCGCTCCTCCGGCAGGAGAGGGCGGAACTCGATGGCGTAGTCGAGTTTCACGGGAGCTCCGGTGGTGGTGTCCCCCTCACCCGGCCGATAGCTCACCTCAATGCGCGCCGAGCGGGCAAAGGGCATGGGGAAATATGAATAGAGCTCGCCCGAGTCGGTCTCGCCGACCATGAGGCTCCTCACAGGAACTTCTTTCACCACCGCCCCGAGCGGAAGGGAATCGGTGGACGTTTGCCGATGGCCGACCGCGAAAAAGTGCGCCAAGGGGGCTTCGACGCCTGGCCGGCCATCCCACTCCATCTCGATCCAGATGCGCCTGCGCAGGACGGCCGTGGAATCGTCGGAGGACCGCGGTTTCAGGCGGAGGCTTTGGATCCGCCCACCGCCCGTCATCTCAAAGATGACACCCCTCGCGGCTTCACGCCCCGGTGCCGGCCGCTGAAGAGAAATGGTCCCGTCGGTACGCTCGTTCAGTCGGGTGGACTTGGGGTCGGAGCCGACGAGCGGTCCAAGCGAGGGAATCTCGGGTCGGGGTTCCGTGCCCGTGAATGTGGCGACGCCCTCCGCATCGCGGTAGCGGTGTGTCCAGATCTGGTAGAAGAACATCGGTTGGGGACCTGCGGTCTGGCGGATGAGGATGGACTCTCTGAACGGGATCGGGAGGTAGGAGCTTGTGCCGAGGCCGGATTCCTCGGCGCCGAAGACGAAAGGAGCGAGGAAAGGGGAGTGCTTCTTGTCGAAGAAGGCGTCCGGGGGCAGGTCTATGGTGGGTGACGCGGAGCCGTCGAGGAAGATCTGGGTGTGACCAAGTTTGGCCAGGATCGATTGCTCAATCTCCTTTGTCACTCCGGTGTTCCACCACGCGATGAACATGCTCTGGATGCTGCCGGGCCCGACGGCATCCATCAGAACGGTGGCGCCCTCGGAATCGAGATAGAGGAACTCTTCGGTGCCGGTGAAGCCGTTGTCGTTGTATCCCTGCCGGTCGTAGGAAGAGAATTCCACCGCCCGAACGCCGCGCCTCACTCGGGGGAGGGCGTCCATCGCCTCGAAGGCCTGGAGTCCGGTCGGCCCTTTCTCGGCGTGGGGCCAGTAGGGCTTGTCCGCGCCGCCGTTGTCGGGCGTGCAGGCGCTCAGCAATAGGATGGGCGTTAGCTTCCTCAGTTCGATGCCGACGGCGTAGCCCGCACGCACCGGCGGATTCTATCTTCGCAGGTTGTGGGAGCAAGCGATTCGGTCCGGCGAGAGTGGCTTCAAATTCGCGACTGAATGCGCAATAATCCGCCCGCGCCGCAACCCGCCCGACAAGGTCGCGTGGGGTGTCGGTGCCGGAAGACGATGACACCGCTGACGACCCTCGATCCCATCGTGTCGCTGTGCAAGCGGCGCGGTTTTGTTTTCCAATCGAGCGAGATCTACGGCGGGATCGGCAGCACGTGGGACTGGGGCCCGCTCGGCGTGGAGCTCAAGAGGAACATCAAGGAGGCCTGGTGGCACCGCGTGGTGCTGGAGCGCGACGACATGGAAGGACTGGACGCCGCGATCGTCATGCATCCCAAGGTCTGGGAGGCCAGCGGGCACGTGGAGGGGTTCCACGATCCGTTCACCATGTGCACGGCATGCAAGCGGCACTTCCGGGCGGACCACGTGAACGGTACCGCCTGCCCGGCCTGTGGGGGCGTCCTGTCCGAGCCCAAACCCGCCAGCCTGATGCTCGAGACCTTTCTGGGGCCGGTGAGGGAAACGGCACTCCGGACGTACCTGCGGCCGGAAACCGCGCAGGGCATTTTCGTCAACTTCGACAATGTCCTCACCACCTCGCGGCGGAAGATCCCGTTCGGCATCGCGCAGATCGGCAAGGCATTCCGGAACGAGATCACGCCCGGCAACTTCGTGTTCCGCTCGCGCGAGTTCGAGCAGATGGAGATCGAGTTCTTCGTCGAGCCCGGCACGGACGAACAGTGGCACGCACACTGGGTGGACGAACGGATGAGATGGTACGGAGATCTCGGCTTGAGCCGCGAGCGGCTTCGGAAACGGCTCCACGGCAAGGATGAACTGGCCCACTACGCCAAGGCGTGTTTCGACATCGAGTACGAGTTCCCGATCGGCTGGTCGGAGCTCGAAGGGATCGCGAACCGCACGGATTTCGACCTCAAGAGGCACGCGGAGTGCTCCGGGAAGTCGCTGACCTACTTCGACGAGAAGAAAAAGGAACACTACGTGCCCTACGTGATCGAGCCGAGCGCGGGGGTGGACCGCAGCGCGCTGGCCTTCCTGGCGGACGCGTACCACGAGGAGGAAGTGCGCGGCGAGAAGCGGACGGTGTTGAAGCTGCACCCGGATCTGGCGCCCGTTCAGGTGGCCGTCCTGCCGCTGTTGCGCAATCGCCCGGACGTGGTGCAACTCGCCCGCGAGGTCCACGCGGATCTCAGGCGCCGTCGTTCGGGGGGGGGGACGCTCCGCTGCCGCTACGATGACACCGGCTCCATCGGACGGCTCTATCGGCGGCAGGACGAGATCGGTACGCCGTTCTGCATCACCGTGGACGTGCAGTCGCTCACGGACCGGAAGGCGACCGTGCGCCACCGGGACACGATGGTGCAAGACCGGGTGGGGGTGGAGCAACTCAGTGAGTACCTCGAGGGGAAGCTGGGGGAGGTGGGCGCGGCGCGGGACGGGAAGGGGGCGTAGGAGATGGGCAATGGAGGATTGTGTGTGAGGCGTAGAGCGGGAGGATCGGATTCATGAGTCGCGGCCTCTGGATCGTAGTGGGGGTCCTCGTGGCCCTTGTGCTGGGCGTAGTGGTGGTGGCCTGGAGGATCGGGCAGAAGGCGCTCGACATCCCGCAGGCCCAAGCGCCGATCGTCGTGCCCGCCCCATCAGAGCAGGTGCTGCCCGATGTCGGCGATGCGCCACGCCAGAGGGCGGCGGTCCCGGCCATGCCCGTGCCTCGCCCAACCACCCCCGCGGCGCCGGCGCCGGCGAGGCGGGAAGTGCCTCTGGGTGATATGGAGAGCTTCAAACGCCTGGCCGGCGAACCGTTTCCGACCCAGAAGGAGTGGGAAGGATTTCTCAGCCGGGCGGACCAGGTCGCCAAGGAGTTTGTTGATGGGCAACGCGAAAGGATGGACCGCCAGATTCAGGACTTGCACGCCCTTGGGGACAAGGCCAACCTCGAGCGCCAGGCCCTCAAGACGCAGCTCATCGCCCGCCGCCAGACCAACCAAGCCCAGTTCGAGGATTTCCAGAAGCAGCTCGACGGCGTCTACCGGCAGTCGGGGGACAAGAGGCCCGCGCCTCCTCCGGAGGTCTTCGCAAAGATGGTGGAGAACCTTGTTCGCCTCCGAGCCGAGAACCAAGTGCTTGAGGACCATATCAACAAACTCTGAGTCCGAGCGCCCCTGGCCGGGGGCGGACTGCACGGCCGGGTGCCGTTCTGTCCCGGCGTCGCCGCGTTGACTGAACCGCTGAGCCCCGCGATCGAGAAGCTTTCCCTGGCGTTCAGCCCGGTGGTTCCGGACTGGGTGGTGATGGTCCTGTCGGGCGTGCTCGCTTTGGTCCTCGTCTTCTACTCCCGCCGGGTGGCCCGCACGGTGCGCGCCGCGCGCTCGCTGGCGCTGACCGCCCTGCGGCTCGTTTTTTTCCTCGGGCTCCTCGCGGTCGTGCTCCGGCCCGCGATGGTCCTCTCGCGGATGAGGGCGGTGCAGGGCACCTTGGTAGTGGCCGTGGACCGATCCGCCAGTATGGCGCTCCGCGCGTCCGCCGCCGACCCGTCCGGCTCCGGCGAGCGCCCGCAGGCCAGGGCCGACTGGGTCCGGCGGTGGGTTTCCGATTCCGTCTTCCGCGCGCAGTTGTCGGCGTATCGCGTGCGTTTCGTGGCCTTCGGGAGCGAGGCCGTCGAGATTCCGGAACTTGCCCCTGACGTCTTGGAGCCGGGCGAGGAGACGACGCGCCTGTCGGATGCCCTCGACCTCATCGGCACGTGGAGCCAGACCGAGAACGTCACCGGCGTCCTGCTCTTCACCGATGGGGTGGACCGGTCCGGGCTTCGCGAGCGGTTGGAGCGCGACGACCGCCCCCTTGCCCTCGAACGCGCGCCGGTGCCCGTGACCGCGATCGGTTTCCCGCGTCCCTCGCGCGTCAGGGACCTTTCGATCGAAGACGTCGAAGCGCAGGAGTTTGCCTTTGTGCGGACGGGAATCCGCGTAAAGGCGCGGCTGAAGGCGCGCGGCCTGGATCTGGACGCCGTGCCCGTCACGCTCAGGCGGGAAGGGGAGGTCTACTCCGCCCAATCGGCCGCGCTCGATCGAAGCGGCGAGGCGGAGGTGGTCTTCGAGCTGCAGCCGGCGGAGGTGGGGGAGGCCGTCTACTCCGTGTCCGTCCCCGTGTACGAGGGCGAGGCGGCTTCCGAGAACAACGAACGCGCCTTCGTGCTTCGAGTGCTCCGGGACAAAACCCGCATCCTGCTCATCAGCGGCCGGCCGTCGTGGGAGCTGCGATTCTTCCGCGAACTGATCAAACGTCACCCGCACTACGACCTCGTGAACTTCAACATCCTGCGCACCCCGAGCGACGTATTCGCCGTGCCGGAGAGAGAGCTCAGCCTCATCCCCTTCCCGAGCGAGGAGCTGTTTTCGAAGGACATCAAGGATTTCGACCTGCTGGTCCTCCTCGATTTCACCCCTCAGGCCCTGCCCACTTTCCCGCCCTACATCAGCGCCGCCGGCCTCCAGAAGATTCGGGAAAGGGTGTCGGACGCGGGCCTCGGCCTGTTGATTGTGGGGGGCGAGCAGACGTTTTCCGGGGCCGTGCTCCACGGCTCGCCGCTATACGATCTGCTTCCGGTCGAGGTTCCAATGCTCAGCCGCGGGTTCGATCCCGGCCCCTTTTCCCCCGCCATCACGCCGACCGGAGCCTCGCACTTCATCCTCAGTGCCGAGGGGGCGGAAGCGCCGGACTGGAGCTCTCTGCCGCCCCTCTTGGGCAGCGCCACGATCGGTCCGCTGAGGGAGGGGGCCATGGCCCTACTGGCGCATCCCGTGCTGAAGGCTGGCGGTCAGGCGGTCCCCGTGGTCGCGCTCTGGGAGAAGGGGAAAGGCCGCGTCATGCTGACTTCCACGGACACCTTCTGGCGATGGGGTTTCCCTCCTCCGGAGAAGACGGACGCCGTGGCGGCCTATCATCAGTTTTGGTACCGCGCGATCCGGTGGCTCACGCAGGATCCTCAGACGCGCCGCATCGCGGTCTCCTTCGACCGAAAAGGGCCCCACCGGTTCACCGCCGCGGTCCGCGTCTCGGACCGATCCTACCGGCCCGCGCGAGGCGCCCAAGTTGAAATCGTGGTGGACGACCTGCACGGGCACCGCGTGACAGAGCCGGCATCGGAGACGGGTGAGGGCACCTACGAGGCATCGCTTTCGCTGCCGGCGGCGGAGGTGTACCGCGTCTCGGCGCGCGCGCATCGTGGCGAGGTGGAGCTTGGCGAAACCGAGACCGTGTTCACGGACGCCTCTTCCCGGGCAGAGCTACGGGACCACCTGCCGGACCAGACTCTTCTCGATCAACTCGCCCGGCGCACGGGGGGACGCTTCGTGGATATCACGACGACCTTGCCCGCCGACCTGCGCTGGCCCCCCACGGAGGCCTACGTGCAGGAGGGCTCGCAGCACCTGCCCGTGTGGAACACAGTCTACAGCCTTCTTGCCATGGTCGTCGCCGCCGCGGCCGAGTGGACCCTCCGCCGCCGCTGGGGATTGATGTAGGGCATCCCGCCTCGTCTTCCTCGCGCGTCGGGATCATGCTGTTGGATGGACGACCGTCGGGTGTACAGTGAAACCCGAGCGATGGGAGCCTCTGGGGCGAGGGCGTCTGGGGTCAGACATGAAGATTGCGTCTAAGGAGTGGTCGGAGTAAGCTGACTCAGTGGCTCGCAAGCCTCGAATTCTCTTCCCCGGGGCGCTCTATCACGTCATCAGCCGCGGCAATCAAAGGCGGGCGATTTTCCTGGACGACGAGGATCGGCTCCGATACCTCGACCGGCTGGAGCACTATCGCACCCGATACGACGTCTCCATCTACGCCTATGTTTTGATGTCCAATCACGTCCACCTGCTTGTGGAGACCTCGATCACACCCCTGTCCAAGTTCATGCAGGGGCTGCAATTCACTTACACGCAGCGGTTCAACCGCAAGTACCGCAAGGTCGGGCACCTGTTTCAAGGCCGGTACAAGGCGATCCTGTGCGATCGGGATGCCTACCTTCTGGCGCTGGTGCGGTATATTCATCTGAATCCGGCCCGGACACGCAAGCACACGGACCCCTTCCGATTCCGGTGGAGCAGTCACCGGGCGTACCTGGGGAAGCGGACGGGTGTGGGAGTTCGGACCGATGTGGTCCTAGGTCAATTGGGTGGCCGGGAGGGTTCGGGCCGCCGGGGCTATGTCAGGTTCCTGCGGGACGGGTTGGGGATGGGGCACCAGGCGGAGTATTATGAGGCGGTGGATCAGAGGCTACTGGGAGGGGATGGATTTGTGAGGGAGGTGGATCGGAGGGCGGGGCGATCGGCGCGGGTGAGTATTGGTGAGCGCCGGGCGAGGTGGGGGGAATTGATTCGGGCGGTGAGCGTTGTGACGGGACAGGAGGCGGAGGCACTGGTTGGGCGCGGCCGGGGGGAGCGCCTTGTGATGGCCCGCTCGTTGTTGGCTTACTTGGGTCGAGAGTGGGGGAGGATGAAGGTGGTGGAGATGGGGGAGCGGATGGGGCGGGATCCGACGGCGGTCAGTCGGCTGATCGGTAGATGGGAGGGGCGCAGGGACGAGGGGGCAATGCAGAGGGTGGCCTCCTGCCTCGATAAACTCCAAAATCATGCCTGACCCCATGCTTCTCACGTCATTTGGGAGGGGCGCATGAGGTGGGTGCCACACTGCGCGGTGTGGGGTCCGCCGCTCACGTCCGGGGTGCGCTCGGGCGGGCCGCGGTTTTGACGGGGTGCGTCACGGCCGATAGAATAGGCTCATGTCGGGTGGAAAGGTCTACATCTACGATACCACCTTGCGGGACGGGACCCAGGGGGAGGGTGTGAACTTCTCCGCGCGCGACAAGGTTCGCGTGCTCCATCTGCTGGATGACTTGGGCATCGACTACGTGGAGGGGGGGTACCCGGGCTCGAATCCCCGGGATCGGAGATTCTTCGAGCTGTGCCGAACCGCCAAGTTGCGGCATAGCCATCTGGTGGCGTTTGGGATGACGCACAAGACCGGGAGGAAGCCGGACTCCGACCCGCTGATTGACGAGCTTGTCCAGTCCGGTGCGGAGGCGTTTGCCATCGTGGGAAAGACCTCCCTGCTGCATGTTCGGGAGGTGCTGGGAACGACTCCCGAGGAGAACCTCCAGAGCATCCACGACACTCTGAGGTACTTGGCCAAGTTTTCGAAGGAACTTATTTTCGATGCGGAGCATTTTTTCGATGCATTCAAGGAGGATCGGGACCACGCGTTCAAGGCCCTCGATGCAGCCAAGGCGGGCGGAGCCGCTTGGCTGGTGCTGTGCGATACGAACGGCGGCAGCCTCACCCACGAGGTGGTGGCGGCGACGCGCGCCGTGGTGGAGCGGTTCAGCGGAGCGGGCGTCGGGATCGGCATTCACACGCACAACGACGGCGAACTCGCCGTCGCCAACGCCTTGGCGGCGGTGGAGGCGGGTGCCACCCAGGTCCACGGCACCATGAACGGTTTCGGGGAGCGTTGCGGGAACGCCAACCTCTGCTCCATCATCCCGAACCTCGAGCTCAAGATGGGGTGCCAAACGGTGGGGCGGGAGAACCTTAAGAAGCTGCGCGAGGTGTCGCACCTGCTCTTCGAGTTGGCCAACATCGTCCCGCCCCGGCACCAGCCGTACGTGGGCGACGCGGCCTTCGCCCACAAGGGGGGCATGCACGTCAGCGGTGTCACCAAGGTGTCTCGATCCTACGAGCACGTCGATCCCGAGGCGATCGGCAACCGCCGGCGAGTCCTCGTGTCCGATCTCTCGGGCGGGAGCAACGTGGTGGCCAAGGCCCGGGAGTACGGAGTGAAGGTGGACACGGGTTCGAAGGCCGTGCAAGCGATCCTCGCGGAGCTGAAGGATCTCGAGAATCGCGGCTACGAGTTCGAGGGCGCCGAGGGGTCGTTCGAGCTTCTCATGCAGAGGCTCAACGGCCGGAACGCGCGGTATTTCAAGCTTCTCGGCTTCCGCGTGATCGACGAGAAGCGCAAGGAGGGCGAGGCGCCGATCTCGGAAGCGACCATCATGATCGAGGTGGACGGTGTATCGGAGCACACGGCGGCCGTCGGAAACGGCCCGGTGAATGCGCTCGACAACGCCCTTCGGAAGGCGCTCGAGAAATTCTATCCGGCGATCCGCGAGGTGGAATTGCGGGACTATAAGGTGCGGGTCCTCACGGGGGATTCCGGCACCGGCGCGCAGGTGAGGGTGCTCATCGAATCCGGCGACCACGAGGATACGTGGGGAACCGTGGGCGTATCGCACAACATCATCGAGGCTTCGTGGCAGGCGTTGGTGGACAGCCTTGCCTACAAGCTCTACAAGGACGAGAAAAGGCGGGCGGTGGCATCGTGACCCCGCAGGGCATCCTGATCCTGGCGATGGGCGCGGCCATCGGTGCACAGGCGCTTGATGGGGCGAATCTGGGTGGGCGGCGTCCGGCGGGCGGTGGGGAGACGGCCGGGCCTTCGGGGCCCGACGTGGCCGAGGTCCAGCTCGAGGGCCGGCGGCATGTCGTTTCAGCCGACGCCTCGACTGCCGGCCTCGCGATCGATCCCGTCCGAGGGTTGCTCTTCTTCCGCCGGATGCCTTTGAACCGGGTGGATGAGCGGGACTTGAACGAGATCCCGGGCGTCGGGCCCGCCCTGGCTCGGCGGATCGTGGAGTTGCGCGACGGTCTGGGTCGGCCGCTCACGCGCCACGACCTGGGCCATCTTCCGGGCGTCGGGCCCGTGACCCTGGAGACGCTCGACCTGTATGTGGATATCCCATGAGCGAATTCACGTCTAGGAATGGGAGGGGACTGGTGTTCGTCGTCTCGGCGCCGTCGGGTACCGGGAAGAGCACGGTTGTCTCCCGTGTGCTCAGGCGTGCTCCCCGCTTGGCGCGGTCGGTTTCATGGACGACCCGCACGCCGCGGCGCGGAGAGCGGGAGGGGCGCGACTATCGGTATGTGGGCCTGTCGGAGTTTCAGCGGATGGCCCGTCGGGGCCAGTTCGTAGAGTGGAAGCGCGTGGTGGGGCACTACTACGGCACGCCGAAGTCCGACCTCGAACAGGCGTGGAGCCGTGGGTATGACTTGGTCTGTGTCATCGATGTCCAGGGCGGTCGGGAGATGCGGCGGCGGGTGCCGACCACCGTGCTCGTGTTTCTGCTGCCGCCTTCTCTCAAGGAGCTGGAGCGCAGGCTCCGCGAGCGGGGAGACACGCCGGGGGAGGAGATCCGCCGGCGACTCACAACGGCGCGGCAGGAGTTGCATGCCGCCCGGGAATACGATTATCTCGTGGTCAATCGAGACCTGAGGACGGCCGCCGAAAGGCTGCGGTGCATCGTCGAAGCCGAGCGTTGCCGCCGGCGCGGTCGAGCCTCGATGAACTTCTTGGAAGCATGAAACGGAGGATCTAGTATGGCACGTATCACCGTCGAAGACTGCCTCGACCGGGTGGACAACAGGTTCGAACTGATCCTGATGGCCAGCCAGCGCGTGAAGCAACTGCTCAACGGCTCGCGGCCCCTGGTCGAGTGCGACAACAAGGAGATCGTGACGGCCCTGCGCGAAATTGCCGCGGGGTCCGTGAAAAAGCGGACCGATGAGTCCGCCCCGCCGGAGGCAGGTGGCTAAGTTCAGCGATCTCCTCGACGCGCTCGCCGAGCGCTTCTCGCCCGTTCACCTGGATGTGGTGAAACGGGCCTACGTTTTTTCCGCCCGCGTCCACAAAGGCCAGGTGCGGGTCTCGGGCGAGCCCTATCTCAATCACCTCATCGAGGTGGCCTACGTCGTCACCCAGATGAAGATGGACCCGGAGTCCGTGGCGGCGGCCCTCCTGCACGACACGGTGGAGGACACGGGCACGAGCCTCGAACAGGTCGAGGAGGCTTTCGGCAACCGCATCCGGGACATGGTGGAGAGCCTCACCAAGATCAGCCGGATCGATTTCAAGAGCCGCGAGGAGAAGCAGGCGGAGAACTTCCGGAAAATGGTTCTTCACCTGGCCGGCGACTACCGCGTCCTGCTCGTGAAGCTGGCCGATCGCCTCCACAACATGCGAACGATCGAGTACCTGCCGCCGGAGCGCCGGGAGAAGGTGGCGGAGGAGACGATGCAGATCTACGGCCGCCTGGCGCATCGGCTCGGCGTGGACTGGATCCGGCGCGAGCTCGAGGACCTGGCATTCCGAGCTCTGAAGCCCGTCCTCTATCGCAACATCGAGACGCAGCTCAAGAAGCTGCGCACCGCGCGCGAGGATCTCGTGAAGGAAGTGACCGAGACGGTGAGCGCCAAACTGAAAGAGATGGGGATCCAGCACGAGGTGGAGGCACGGTTGAAGAACGTCTTCAGCATCCACCGCAAGATGGAAATGGAGGGGCTCGAGTTCGACCAGATCAACGACATCCTGGGCTTCCGCATCATCGCCGAGACGACGAATGACTGCTACGCCGCCCTCGGCGCCGTGCACGCCGTCTACACGCCCGTTCCTGGACGCTTCAAGGACTACGTCGCCTTGCCCAAGGCCAACATGTACCAGTCGCTCCACACCTGCGTGATCGGGCCGGCGGGTTTCCGGATGGAGGTCCAGATCCGTACGAGGGACATGCACTGGGTTGCGGAGGAGGGGATCGCCGCCCACTGGCGGTACCGCGAAGGGCGCTCCGGGACGAGCAAAGAAGATGAGACCTTCGCCTGGTTGCGCCGCATGATCGAATGGCAGAAATCCATCCGCGATCCCAACGAATTCCTCGATTCCCTCCGGCTGGACCTGTATGCCGACGACATTTTCGTATTCACGCCCAAGGGCGACATTCGCAGGTTCCCCAAGAGCGCCACGCCGCTCGACTTCGCGTACAGCATCCATTCCGGGCTCGGGCACCACTGCGTGGCGGCGAAGGTCAACGGCCGACTGGTTGAGCTGGGCTATGTCCTAACGGACGGCGACACCGTCGAGATCGTCACGTCGCCTACCCAGACGCCCAAGAAGGAGTGGTCCGATCTCGTGAAGACGGCCAAGGCCCGGGCCAGCGTACGGAGGTGGGTAAAGAGGGAGGAGCGTGAGAAGAGCCGCCGCCTCGGGCGCGAGCTTCTTGAAAAGGAATTGATCAAGCATGGCGTGAACCTCGAAGTGGTGCTGCAGAACGGCGCGTTGGCGGGCGTGCTGGAGGGATTCCAGCTCACGGAGGTCGAGAAGCTCTTTCAGAAGATCGGGTACGGCAAGTTGGCGGTGGGTGACGTGGCGGAGAAACTGTTGCCGGGTGGGGAGCCCAAGAAGGACCTGACGCAGCGGATCATCACGCCCATCCAGCAGATCTTCATGCGCGCCATGGGGCGCACGCCGGGGGTGGTGAAGGTGGAGGGGAAATCGGATGTGCTCGTCCACTTTGGCCGGTGTTGCGACCCGCTACCGGGCGAGAGCATCGTGGGGTACATGGTGTACGGGAAGGGCGTCAGCGTCCACGCCGCGTCGTGTCCGAACGCCATGCGCCACGATCCCGAGCGGCGGGTGGACGTGAAATGGGACCTGAAGGAGGGCAACACCCTGCCGGTGAAGATCCGCGTGTTCTCCGCCGACACGATGGGCCTCCTGGCCAAGATCAGCCGCGTCATCTCGAAGACCAAGACGAACATCATCTCGGCGCGTGTCTACACCACGCACGACCAGAAGGCCGTGCAGATTTTCGAGCTCGTGGTGTCGGATGCGGATCAGCTCCACTCGGTGATGCGGGCGATCGAGAAGGTCCCGTCGGTGATCGCGGTCGAGCGGTTCCGAGAGGCCGCGGGCTGAGTGCCCAGCCTAGCGCCGATGCTGACGGCTCTGGAACTCCCCACCCCGACCCTCCCCGCCTGTCCGCCTCGGCGGACGGGCAGGTCCTCTTCGAGGAGAAGGAGCGCTCCCTCTCATTGAAAGGCCTTGGTCCATGCCGCGCCGTCCTGGGCGCGGCGACACCTGGACAACGAGTCCTGGTGCCACGAAAGGAAGGCAGGCCAGGAAGGCCTGCGAATAGCGTGGCATTGCATGGCCCCATGCCGTCCTCGGCAAGGGGGAGAGGGGGGGATGAGGGTTTCCGAGTAGTCTCTTGACCGGCAATCCGCCTCACTCCGGCCGGGCCGGTCGTCGGGGGCGGTGGAGGATAAGGACGAACTCTCCGCGGGGTTCGCCTTCGCTGAGGCGCGCCGCCAGATCGGCGGGGCGGCCTTGGAGGATCGTTTCGTGGACCTTCGTGGCTTCCCGGATGAGACAAACGGTTGCGTCGGGCGTTTGTGCGGAGAGCGCGTCGAGCGTGTCCTTGACCCGGTAGGGTGATTCGAAGAAGACGTACGTGCCGCTGTCCCTCCGCATGCGTTCGCAGATGCGCCGTTGGTGGCCGGGTTTCCGCGGAAAGAACCCGCCGAACACAATGGGGAGGGTGGGGAACCCGGAGACGGACACGGCGGCCGTGAGGGCAGACGCGCCGGGAACCGGCGAGACGGGAAGGCCGGCATCGAGAACGGCAGAGACGATGGTGGCCCCGGGGTCCGAAACCCCGGGTGTTCCGGCCTCCGACACGAGCGCCAAGCGTCTCCCCTCCCCGAGCCATTCCAGCACCTGCCGGGCCCGCCGGCTCTCGTTGTGCGCGTGCAGGCTGACCAGTGGGCGGTGGATGGCGTGGTGCGAGAGGAGCGCGCGCGTGGTGCGCGTGTCCTCCGCCAAGATGAAATCGGCCTCCCCGAGGATCCGGATCGCCCTCAGCGTGATGTCTTCGAGGTTGCCGATCGGCGTGGCGACGACGTACAGGATGCCGGGTTGGGGGGGAGTGTTCTCCGCCAAGTTCGGCATTATAGCGCGGGGCGGCGAGACCGCACGTCGAGGCCGCCCTTCGGCGACTTCCACACGCGGTTGATTCATAGTACCCTGCCGCGTAAAATGTTTCTCGCCCTCATCAAGGATCGCACATAGAGCATTTCCAAGGAATGGATCTCCAGCAATTCCTCACCGTCCACCGAACTTACAAGAGCTTCGGCCGGCTCCGGGAGATTGTGACCATCCTTTCGAGGCACGGCCTTTCCCAGTTCTCGCAGGCGACGCCGCTGATCGGGCGCATCCCGGGGGTGTCGCGGTGGCGAAGGGGGGCCAAGGGGGGCCTGGAAGATGCGCCCCTGCCTCGTCGCATTCGCTGGGCGATGGAGGAGTTGGGTCCCACCTTCGTGAAGCTGGGGCAGATGCTCTCCATGCGGCCTGATCTCGTGCCGCCCGACTACGTTGCGGAGTTCCAGCATCTCCAGGATGCCGTGAATCCGCTCCCCTGGGACGCAGTTCGACCTCTCTTGAAGGAACGGCTGGGAGGCGAGCCGCACGAGGTGTTCGCGGCGATCAACGAGCGGCCCATGGCCTCGGCCAGCATCGCGCAAGTTCACGAGGCGCGGCTCCGGTCGGGCGAGGTCATCGTCGTCAAACTCCAGCGGCCCGGCATCGGGCCGACCGTGGAAGAAGACCTCGACATCCTCGGTCTCCTCGCGCAGTTCATGGTCAAGGCCTTCCCGGAGCTGGAAGTTCTCAACCCGGTGGGCGTGGTGGAGGAATTCGGAAGAACGATCCGCCGCGAGCTCGACTTCCGGATCGAGGCCCACAATATCGAGGTGATCCGCCGGAATTTCGAGACCTACGAGGGCGTGCGGATCCCCCGCGTCCACACGGAGCTGACCGGAGAGCGCGTGCTCGTCATGGAGAAGATCGAGGGGGTGAAGGTGACCGACATCGAGGCCATCCGGCGGATGGGTCACGACCCCGTTGCGCTGGCCCGCCGCGGCGCCGACATCGTCATCAAACAGGTGCTCAAGGACGGCGTTTTCCATGGCGACCTCCACGCGGGCAACATCCTTGTGACGCCGAAAGGCGAAGTGGGCCTCCTCGATTTCGGCGTTCTGGGGCACATGGACAAGAAACTCATCCGCGGCATCGCGACCATTTTCGTGGGTCTGATGGAACAGGAGTTCGGCCTGATCGCCGAGGAGATCATTGACCTGTGCCAGCCCCGTTCGTACGTGGACATCACGCAGTTCGAACGCGACGTCCGCAACGCGGTTTTGCCTTACTTCGGGCTGGAGTTGGCGCAACTGAACGTGGGCTTGGTCCTCCTGGAGACTTTCGGCCTCGCGTTCAAGTACAGGCTGAAGGTCCCGCAGGACCTTTTCCTTCTGGCCCGATCACTGGTTACCATCGAAAGCATTGGTCGCACGCTGGATCCGAAGTTCGACGTCCTCGCCGTCGGCTCCACCTACACGAAAGACCTGGCGGCGAAGCAGTTGGATCCGGAGACGCTGCGCAAAGAAGCGCTGGTGCTCGGGCGGACCTACCTTCGGGTCGCGTCCCAGCTTCCCTACCAGGCGAGGGCCTTCGCCGCGCGGGCGGTCACCGACGGAATCCGTATCGAGGTGAATCACCCGGGGCTCGAGGGGGCCGTGCGCCGCCAGGAGCGGGCCGTCAATCGCGTGGCCCTTTCGATCCTGAGCGCCACGCTCCTTGCAGGGGGGGGGCTGCTGCTGGCCGCGGGAGCGGACATCCGATTCCACGGCGTCCCGATCCTCTTTACAGTCTCGGCCCTGGGAGCGGCGGCCTTGGGCGCGTTCGCGCTCGTGGGGATGCTCGGCCCCGTGCTCAGGAGGTAGCCCGCCTTGCTCATCAACTCTGCGAGGCCATGTCCCATGCCGCGCCATCTCCGCCGCGGCGGACGCGGCGACATCTCATGGCCCCATGCCCTCCTTGGCAAGGGGCCAAGGCGCGCGGGCACCCCCGTACCCTCGCGCTACGCGATGGTGCGGCCGCTTGCGGCGGATTACTCACTCGCCACCTTCAGAATGACATGGGGTCTGGACCCTTGCGGGGAGCTCACCCATCCAAGAGCGCGTGAGTAATCCTGGGTAGAGGGAGAGAGGCCGTCCGGGTGGGATCGTGAGGGTGGGCAGGAACTGAATTCATGGGACGCCTCGGGCGCCTTTTCCTGCGGCACTACCTCATGGTTTTCGGTGTGGGTGGGTGCGCGATGTGGATCGCGGGGCTGTACGATCCGGGCCGCCGTCTGACCTACCCCACGCTCTTCTTCCTGATCCTCGTGACGTTCCTCGCGTTCTACCAGCTCTTCACCTATCTCCGGGACCCGCACCCGAGCTGGATCAAACAGCTCGATCAGGCCGTGGGTGTCGGGGTGAGCATGCGGTTGATGATCGAAACGTTGGGAGGCTTCCAGAGTCCATTCTATCCGGTCCTGTACCTGGCCATGGCGTTCGCCTCCGCGCTATTCAGCGTTCGCGTGGCCCTGGCCGTGGCCGGTCTGGTCGTGGTCTCCGAGCACCTCCATGCCTGGCTGCACGGCGTGTGGACCACGCGGTTCCCGCCCGAACTGCTCAACCAGGTGCTTCTGGGCGCGTTCGCGTTTCTGCCGGGTTTCTTCCTGAACCACGAACGGCGGGAGCGCATGCGCGCGCTGATCCAGTTGCGGAGCTACGAGAAGGACGCGGCATACTTCGACTTCGCCCGCTACGCGGACATGGTGGACGGCCGGGTCTCCACGCGCGAACTATCGAGGTCGCAACTGGAGCGGGACCTCGTCTCCATCCTTCATCATACCCGCCCGCCGCTGGACGAGATCACCGCGCTGCTTTTCGAGCGCCTCAAGGCTCACACGGTCGCCGTCTACCTCGTGGACAACGGCGGCCGGTCCGCCTGGCTCCGTTCCAGTCGAAGCCACGGCGAGGCGCTCGACGTCTGTCATCCCATTGCCGTCAGGGACAGCCTTTTCGCCTGGCCCTTCAGCCAGAAGAAAAAGTTCTACATTCCCCAGGTCAAGTCCCCCGAGGTTCTTCAGTACTACACCGAGCCGCCCGACGTGAAGTCGCTCGTGTGCTTCCCCATCACCCACGGCGAGTGGGTCGAGGGTTTTCTGCTCATCGATTTCCTCCGGGAGGAGGGGCTCACGGGGAGTTCCGAGTCCCTGCTCGAGATGGCGGTGGCCGCGACCGGACAGGCGATCTCCAGCATGAAGACGCTCCAGCGGATCCACCAGGAAGGGATCGTGTTTGCGGCGTTCAACCGCGCCTCGCGCGAGATCTCCTCCAGCCTCAACCTCCGTGAGATCTCGAAGGCCGTCGGGGAGGTGGTCCGCCAGATCCTGGAATGCGACGTGGTCGCCCTCGCTATCTGCGAGACGATGCCCGAACAGATCGCGATCTACGAACCTCTGGGCCTCCGGGTGGTTCGAGCGCGCACGCGGACGGCGAGCGGCGTAGAGGAGGACCCGATCATCCTGAGGCCGGGCGAAGGGCCGATCGGATGGACGATCGATCACAAGGAGCCTTTCCCCAAGCTGACGGTGGAGGAGACGATGCCGCTCCTGGGAGACCACAAGCTTCTGCGCGAGGTCCAATCCTTCGTGTGCCTGCCGCTGAGCCTCAAGGAGGCGTGCCATGGCGCCATGCTGGTGGGTTCGTACGAAGCGGATCATTTCGGCGCCCGCGAGCTTCACCTGCTCCGAACGATCGTGCACCAGGCGGCGCTGGCGGTATCCCACGCCATGGCGTACAGGGAGAAGGAGCGCCAGTCGCTCACCGACGGGTTGACCAATCTCTACAACCGCCGGTTCTTCATGGAGGCGTTGGACCGGGAGATCGACCGCGTGGAGCGGTTCCCGCAGGACTTCACCGTTCTCATCATGGATCTCGATCACTTCAAGAAGATCAACGACACCTACGGGCATCCCGCGGGAGACCTCGTGCTCAGGAAAGTGGCCCGGCAACTCAAGAGGATATCGCGCCGCATCGACACGGTGGCGCGCTATGGCGGGGAGGAGTTCGGGGCGATCCTGGTCAATACGGGGGAGAAGGAGGGGCTCAAGTTCGCCGAGCGGGTCCGGCGCGATGTCGCAGATCTTTCGTTCCCCGTTGCGGAGCTTGGGGTGACGGGGAAGGAGCTCGTGAAGCTGACGGCCAGCCTCGGCCTCGCAACGTATCCCCAGGACGGCCGCAGCGGGAAGGAACTCGTTGACCATGCGGATAAGGCGCTGTACTACGCAAAGAACACGGGCCGGGACCGGGTGTCGATTTTTTCGAAAGTGAAGAATCTCATCCCCGGCTGAAGGCCGGCGCGGCCGGGTCGGGCGTTTACAACTCACGATTCGCGATTTACCCCGCACCTTGGGGTAGGAGGCATGAACGGTGATGGAGGCGTCTTTGGGTGTGTGTGGGTTCCAAGGTCCTGCCACCGGAGGGCTCATCTTGCACAGGCAAGGTGCGGGGTTTACGATTCACGTCCAACGAGGCTGTAGCTCAGTCCGCCACGGGCGGATACCAGCCGGGATGGCGCGGTATCGACTGGCCTGAGCAGGATGCGGTGGATGGGGCTGTGTTCCCTGATACAATGACGCTCTCGGAAGTTTGAGTTGAGGCTGTAGCTCAGTCGGTAGAGCATCTGCCTTTTAAGCAGGTGGCCGCGAGTTCGATTCTCGCCAGCCTCACGAAGGATGCCACTCCGTCGCCAGGGTGCGGTTGAAAAGACGCCGCGTTCCTGTCAAAGTTCCTCGCCCTCGGGCCCGCGAGGAACTCGAGTGAGGTCCCCATCGTCTAGCCTGGCCTAGGACACAGCCCTTTCAAGGCTGGAGCACGAGTTCAAATCTCGTTGGGGACGCAGCATCTCCACCCGTGGTTTCGGGCGCTTGCGGGATTGTGGGGCCACCGTTTCACCGTCTGTTTCACTTTTCCCGTCCACCTTCCCTATCCATGGAACCTTGGACATCTGATCGACTTCATCAGGCAGAATGTACTTCCCATACCGTGTCTCAATCATGGCGACCGAGGTGCCACAACGTTCGGCCAGCAGCTTGATTTTGAGCCCCGAGCTCAAGGCCAGTGAGATGAAGGTATCTCGGGTGCAGTACAGCCCGCGTGCCCGAATGTCGATGGCCGCGAAGCACGGTGCCCAGTGCTCCCGGCCGAATTCCGCCTGGTTGATCGGGAGATTCTTTCGGTTTTTGAACAGGCAGCCGGTTGCATCGCCGCTAGGTGGGATGACGCGCCGGAGTTCCTTTATGATCTCCTGACGCAGGATGATCGTTCTCCGGCTCTTCTTTGTTTTGCAGGTGTTGGTCTCCCCGAGGTACCGCGATTCCTGGATTTCCATCGCTCCCCGTTCAAGATCCAAATGGCACCGCCGGAGCGCGACGGCTTGGCTCGGCCTGGCACCCGTCATTATTGACCTCTAGATAAGTAATGGAGGCATCCCTCATAGTCGCAGCGGGAGATCGGAGGCGTTGATGCAGGCCCGGAGAAGACGTTGGGACTGCTGAAGGCGGCGGACCGACCGGCGCAGGTTCTCACGCAGGCCGGCGAGGTGGGCGGGCCGACCGTTCGAGAGGGCGTGGTCCAGATTGTTCCACAC
>JACPQY010000029.1 GCA_016190245.1 Nitrospirota bacterium
TACGTGGACGGGCCCCTGTGGCGGAAGCCTGACGGATCCACAGTGCTCTTTCAATCTGGAGGGCGACACCACCGTCACGGCCTCGTTCATTCCCCAATGGCACCTTACGGTCTCCGTGGAAACACCCTACGGTGGAGCAGGGTCTGTTCACACCATTGACGACCCGACAACAGGCAACAGGATCCCCGGCATAGACTGTTCGGGCTCGGGGCCGGACTGCGAGGAGCTTTTCAGGGATCAGACCTTGGTTCATCTCAAAGCCGAGCCGGCCCCGGGCTCGATCTTCTATGCCTGGGGAGGAGCATGTCTTGGGGTTACGACCGACGTCTGCTCACTCGAGATGGCCTCGGACATCGAGGCCGTTGCCGCATTCAGGCCCCTTCTCACCCTCACCATCACGCCCCAAACATTCGGCTGGAACGGCAGCGGACAGGTCCTGGCCTACGACGAGACCGGGCAGAACGTGATCCTCGAATGTCTCTCCATCTCACCCTCATGCTCGGTCAGCTACCCCTATGGTCTCACCGCCAAAGTGGAGGCCGTTCCGGACCTCAGCTCGCTCTTCTCCGGCTGGGCGGGGGCCTGCTCAGGCACGGGGCGCACCTGCTGGGTGACGATGGAGGTGAATGAATCCGTGGAGGCCACATTCAAGCTCATCTACACACTCACGCTCACCAAGGCGGGAACGGGGCGCGGGACCGTGACGAGCAATGACCCGGGCCTGAAGATCAACTGCGGGCGCGGCTGCCTGTCCGATCAGGGAACGTACGGCGAAGGCGAGGCGGTTCTTCTCACGGCCGCGCCGGACAGCAGCTCGATCTTTTCCGGGTGGAGCGAGAACTGTGCCGTTTCAGGCCAAAATGGAGAAGTCTGCACCGTTACGATGTCCGGCGCGGAAACGACGATCGCCGTGACGTCCGAGTTCAACAGGGCACGCCTGGCTCCCGGCAACCAAGTGCGCGGCGCCAAACGGAGAGCGTCCGCGCCACCAAAGTGACTTCTTGTGCGATCTCGAATCGAGGTGTCCGATGGTGGATCCAACATGAATGGAAATGCTGGAACCACCGTATTGCCGCGCCGAGGAGGCTCTCTTCGCCGTGGCCTGGTTGCGTGCGGGGCAACAGGAGTCGCCCTCGCACTCGCCTGCTACGGCCTGAGGCTTTCCTACGATCGGGGGCAACGGCCCGCGGACGATTCCAGAACCCTCGCCTCCGCTCACGAATCCCCGAACCTCACAAGCGAGACGACTCGACGGGAATCCTTCAAGCCGCGCCCCATCGTGTTCGAGGCCAACCGCGGGCAGACCCATCCTGATGTGCGTTTCTTGTCCGTCACCTCATCCCACTCACTCTTCCTCACGCCTCAGGAGGCCGTTCTCGCTCTTCGCTCCGCGCAGTCCCCTCCACCCTCGAACCGCGACGTCCACGTTGCCTCCCCGCCCCCCGCACCGACCCCTGCGGTCGTGCGAATCAAGTGGGTGGGAGGGAAACCCGAGCCTGTCTTGAGCGGTGAGCAACTCCTCCCCGGACGCAGCCACCATCTCATCGGAAACGATCCGGCCAAATGGGTCGGAAATGTCCCCCTATTTTCGAGGGTACGCTATGAGGGCATCTATGACGGCGTTGACCTCGTTTTTCACGGATCGGATCAGCAGTTGGAGTACGACTTCGAGGTGTCGCCGGGGGCGGACCCCAATGTCATCGAATTGGCCGTTGTGGGAATCCAGGCTCTCAAGCTGGAGGAAGCAGGCGGTCTGATCTTGGAAACCACGGTGCGCCCTATTCACCACTCTGCGCCAAATGTCTACCAGACCACCGATGGGGAACGTCGCACCGTGAGCGGGCGCTTCGTGGCCCGCGGCAAGAACCGCATCGGCTTCCAGGTCGCCTCCTACGACAACCGGCGGGCTCTCGTGATCGATCCCCGCGTCACACTGCTCTACTCCACCTATCTGGGCGGGAGCACACCCGGCTGGGGTGACGACTATGGGGAATCCATTGCACTGGACTCCGCCGGAAACATCTTCATCACAGGAAACACAGCGGCCGCCGACTTTCCTACCCAAAACCCCTTCCAAGGCGCTCTGGCTGGTTACACCGATGCGTTCATCACGAAGTTCAGTCCCGATGGCCAGACCCTCGTCTTCTCGACGTACTTGGGCGGATCCAGCTTCGAGGCCGGATTGGATATCGCTGTGGACGGGGGGGGGCGCGCCTACGTGACAGGGAACACCTCTTCGGAGGATTTCCCGACCGTGCGACCGCTCCAAGACCGCTTGGGCGGGAGTGCCGATGCTTTCGTTGCTGAACTTGCGCCGGACGGGTCAGCCCTCCTCTTCTCCACGTACGCTGGAGGCGCGCTCTATGACACGGCCGACGCCCTCGACCTTGACTCAGAGCGCAGAATCGCCCTGGTCGGCCACACCGACTCGGCCGACTACCCAACAACACCTGGCAGCTTTCAGCCTCGATACGCGGGGAACCACGATGTCTTCATCACCGTCTTCCGACCCCACGGTTCGGGCCTCGACTTCTCAACCTTCCTGGGCGGAAGCATGGCCGAAAACGGTCTCGGGATCGCCGTCGATCAATCCGGTGCCGTCTACGTCACGGGGGACACCTACTCCCGCGACTTTCCCCTCGAAAAGCCCTTCCAAGGCACGTTCCGCGGAATCGGGGACGTTTTCCTCACGAAACTGAGTCCGGATGGTGCCGCCCTCGTCTATTCCACCTACCTGGGCGGGGAGAGCAATTGCCAGTTCTTCGAGGACATCGGGTATGACATCGCAGTGGATGCTCTGGGCAGCGCGTACGTGACAGGAGAAACGTGCTCCCATAACTTTCCCACGCGATATCCCTTCCAAGGCCAGAAAGCGGGTTGGAACGACGCATTTCTGAGCAAGTTCACGCCGGGTGGCGAAAACCTCGTCTATTCCACTTATCTGGGGGGAGCGGACTTTGATATGGCGCTGGTCGTCTCCCTCGACACCTCTGCGCGCGCCTACATCATGGGCGGCACCTTCTCCCGGAACTTCCCCGTCTATCGCGCCGCCCAGTGGCAATTGGCGGGGGACGAGGACGGTTTCGCCACCGTGTTCTCGCCGGATGGCCAGTCTCTCATCTATTCGACATATCTGGGCGGAACAGGCTGGGACAGGGTTCATGGTGGAGTGGCATCACCTTGTCGGCGTACCTACGCGGTCGGCTTCACTGGGTCATCCGACTTTCCCCTGCGGCATCCCTACCAGGACGACTTGGCAGGGGTGTACGACGCATTTGTCGCCGTACTCGGACCGCCCGTGGAAGGCTGCCCCGACTGAACCCGCGGCAGACTTCCTCGCGGGCCTCAGAGCGTGGGCGGGCCGAGCGCGAACTTCTCGGACCAAGGGACCAGCCGAACCATCTCCGTCTGAAGCGCTGAGTCCAGCACTCTCACGGGGATATCTCTCGCCTCGTCCCAATACACCTCGTCGTGGGACCTCTTGTGGAACGCGGCCATGCGTAGGAGACGCCTCTCGCCGACCTTTCGGTCGTAGCGCAGCACGAGAAACATGTCCGGCATCTCCACCACCTCGGGCACAACCTCCCCCGGGCGAACGCCGCTGAGGGTTTCGGAAAGAAACCGTTTTGCCCACTCCGCGTCTGAGCGCTGCGCATCGCCTGAAGGCAACCCGGCCGCCGCCGCCACGTTCGGTGGCACGCCGGAGAGGGCCGATTGGGGGGCGGGACCTCCCGGGCGGGATTCATGCACGGGGAGCCAACCTTCTGAAGTGACATCCAACCCGGTCGCCTCCCTCCCAAGGGCCTCCTTCGCGCGCCGGTCGAACTCGCGTGGCCTCTCCCGCACGCTCCTCATCCACGCCTCGGCCTCCGCGCGCCGCCCACCCTGGATCTCGGGCGACCAGCGCACAACATCGTAGGGCAGAACCCGGCCGACGTACACGGGCAGAATGTAGTTCGCGAGGTAGGCCTTCCGCCGACCCCCGAACACGGCCTTGATCCTTGCGAGCACCTCGGGCGCGAGCGTTTCGCGGTCGATCCGTCCGGCCTCCGTTTCCAGCACTTCCGTCGTAACGGCCTTGCCGTGTTTCTTCATGATCGAGGCCCCCACGCAGGCCTTGAGAAGGTGGCTGAGGACGATGCCCGGCTCCACCACCCGGCCCTCCTCGGTGATCTTGAGCACCTCCTGCCGATCCTGGAGATCCTTCTGCGTGATTTCGCACTCGCCGGCCCGGGCCGCGAGTGGCGGACTCTCCGGCTTGCGCGAACAGGCCCCACATAGCACGAGGACGGCCGCAACCCACGGCACACCGGTCTTCACACCCCGCATGGTAGTCCACACAACGACCCTCTTCCAGCGCGGCGGCGTCAGGCGTTCAACCACCGCCCCGAATCGCACGGCAAGGCGAGACACGTCCGCAGACGGCACAACGAAGCCTGACCCCCTTTCTTCTCTTACTGTACAGAAGACGGCCGTCTTCTGTACAGTAAACAAGACGTTCGCCGACCTCATGAGGACACCGGCGGGAATCAAGGAAACTCCAGAGGCTCCGGATTCCCCGCCGGTCGGTGAGGACCTGACAACCTCGGCGTGGGTCAGCCGTGGCCATGCATTGGACACCGATCCCGTTGCGCTGGTAGGCTCGGCATACCGTGTACGGCATCTCATTGTTGATGTGGCTGCCTGCGGTGACGATCGCCCAGGCGGGGGAAGTCCCGTGCGTGGAGGTTTCCGCTCTGCATACCGGCGGGATGATTCAGCGCGAGTACGCGGCGATGGAAGGCGGGCGGTGGGGGGAGAAGGTGGACATGACGATGTCCGCCATCGCCTTCCGCGAGCCCGGCAGCAGCGGCCTCTGGCTGTTTGACGCGGGGCTTGCGGCGCAGGTTGAGGAGCAGCGCGAGGCGGCGCCCTGGTGGTTCCGCTTGGCGCTCAGAGACGTGCGGCCCGGCCGCCCTGCCATCGAGCAGCTCGGCCCGGCCGCCCAGAACGTCAGCGGCATCGTTCTGTCGCACGCCCACTGGGACCACTTGAGCGGCGTGGTGGATTTCCCCCATGTTCCAGTCTACGCGCCCGAGCGGGAACTCACGTGGGCACGGGAGCAGAAGGCGGGCCGGCACGGCATCCTGCCTGCCCTCGTGGACTCCGCAGCCGCGCGGTTCCGGGCGATGGCCGCCGAGCCGAGGGCCGACATTGACCCCTTCGGTGAGGCCGGCGACTTCTTCGGGAACGGCTCCGTCCTCTTCATCCCTGTCCACGGCCACACTCCCGGCAGCCTCCTCATGCTTGCCTCCGCCTGCGACGGCCGCCGCTTCCTTTTCATTGGCGACGAGGCGTGGATCCGGCGGGCGGTCCAGGAGGCCCGTAAGCGGCCCTGGTTCGTTCGGTGGGTAGCGGATGTCGAGGCCGAGGTCATTCCTCGCGAGCTGACCCTCGTGCGCCAGCTCGCTTCGCGGCTCGAGGCCGTCGTGATCCCCGCTCACGACCGCCGTGCCCATGACGCGGTGCCCGAATACCCCTCGTTCGCCGGCGCTCCCCGTTCCGATTGACCACCACGGACCCCCAGTGATAGGTTCACGAGCATGATCGCGCGACATGTGCGTCCCACAACCCTCCTCCTCCTCGTCGCCGCCCTTCTCCTCCCTGCGTGTGGCGTGATGCGCGCCTCCCCCCTCAACACGGTCGTCGGCCTGCAGCAACACCAGCTTACGCCGGACGCGTACACGCTTCTGGGCCCCGTCCAGGGCTCGGAGTGCGGGTGGTCGGTTCTCTACTTCCTCCAAGTTGACCCGGCGAGCACCATGGAGGCGTATCAGCACGCGCTCTCCACGCGAGGCGCCGATTTCATCATCGAACCTCGCACGGAGTTGGAGATGTCGAACTACGTCGTCTACCAGGACTTCTGTGTCCACGTCTGGGGGCTGGGCGCCAAGCTCAAGGGCGCCGCCCCGCACTGATACTCCCATCCGCCTCCTCGTCTTCGCTCTCCTCGCCCTTCTCGCCTCGGCGTGCGGCGGCGATCCGTTCGTGGGTCTCCATCCGACACCGGCCGGCGACGGGCCGGCGGTGATCTACGATCTCACGCACAAGCCTCTCCCCGACATCCCCTTCCCCAACGACTCTGCCACACGACCCGACTCTTCCAGCCCGACGGGCCGCCGCGTCTCGCTCTCGCTCGCTGCCCCCACCGCCCTCGAGCGCCAGATCCGGCTCCAAGCCAACGAGCTGACGGGCTTCAGTCTCTACGGCCCGATCACCGTCTCGTTCTCCGAGCCGCTCGACGTCGGCCTCTTCAAGACCCACCACCTCGGCAACCGCAGCGCCGAGGACGACCTCCTCTACCTCATCAACATTGACCGCGCTTCACCGCACTTCGGGTCTCTCGTGCCGCTCGAGCTCGGCCAGGGCAACTTTCCGCTCCTCATCGACCATCAGAAATCCGATCCCGACGATCCCTTCGGCATCTTCGAGAACGACCCGAAACGTTTCTCGAGCAACATCCTGTTCGAGACGACCGAGGAGGACGCGAACGGCAACGGATCGCTCGACGAGGGCGAAGACGCCGATTTCGACGGCGTCCTCGATCATCCCAACGTCTGGGACCCCTCGCACCGGCCTATTGACCAGGATCGGGATCTCCTCGCCTTCTACGAGCGCGAGACGCGTACGCTGACCGCCCGGCCGGTTCTCCCTCTCGATCAACGCACGACCTACGCGGTGGTCCTGACGCGCAGGCTGCTCGGCGAGAACGGCCAAGCCGTCCGCTCCCCCTTTCCCTACGTTCACCACCTCAGCCAGACCTCCGCCCTCTCGGAACTGCCCGCCGCACTGGCGGTCGCCGGCCTCAACCTGGGATGGGACGGCATCGCGTTCGCGTGGTCGTTCACCACGCAGGATGCCACCGGCGAGATGGAGGCGATCCGCGCGGGGCTCTATGGTCGAGGGCCGTACGCGTGGCTGGCGGATCGGTTCCCCCCGGACGTGGAGCTCGATCCGCTTGCGAGCAAGCTGAACCCCGACTTCGGCATCACGAGCCTGTATCGAATCCCCGCCCGCACCCTCGAGCAGCTTTTTCGCCTCGCCGTGCAGGTGGCGCCCGACCTTCTCTCCCTCCTCACGGATGCGGCCGACGCCGGACAGTTCGTGGACGAGTTCTTCAAGCCCTGGGCCTTCATTGATTACTTCGTGGCCGGGACGTACCTCTCGCCCAACTTCATGGTGGACCGGGACGGGATCGCCGAGGCGGGGTATCCCGCCGACGACGACGAGACCTTCAAGATCGATGCGAGATCCGGCCTGGCGACGGTTGGCGAGGGCCGGGGCATGTTCTTCTGCGCCGTTCCCAAACAGGTTTCCGGCCGCACGCAGCCATTTCCGGTCGCCTTCCTCCCTCACGGCTACGGCGGCTCGCGTCTCGCGGCGGTCCTCCAGATGGGCGTCATCGCGCAGTACGGATTCGCGAGCTGCGGTGTGGATGCGTTCAGCAGCGGCCTTGCCGTCATCCTCGGTGAGAACCTGCCCCTCACGGCCGACGACATCCGAAGTCTCATCAAACCGTTCGGCATGGATCCCTTCTGGGATAACCTCATCCTCAAGGGTCGGGCGCGGGACCTGAACAACGACGGCTTCGCGGAATCCGCCGGCGATCTCTTCACTCCCGATCTGTACCATACGCGCGACGCGCTCCGGCAGACGATGGTGGACTACCTGCAACTCGTGAGGGCGATGCGCGGGTGGGACGGCGTTCGCCGCGGCACGCAGGACCTCGACGGGGACGGACAAACCGACCTCGCGGGCGATTTTGACGGCAACGGACTCGTGGATTTCGGGGGGCCGCTGCCGGCGGGGGCCAAGTACTACATGACCGGTTGTTCGCTCGGCGGGATCACGACCGGGCTCCTCAGCGGGATCGAACCGGCGCTTTCCGCCACCGCGCCGATGGCGGGTGCAGCCGGCCTCTCGGACGTGGCCATGCGAACGGTTCAACCGCGCGCCGTCGAGGCCGTCTATCTGCCCCTCTTCGGACCCATGATCGTCGGGAATCCCGTTGAGGGTGGTATCGAGGTCAAGTACCTCGCGCTCGACGTGTACAAACAGGCCCACCTGCCCTTTCTGGTCAGCGACAAGATCAACCCCGGCGATCGCGTGGAGCTCCACAACCTCGTGAACGGCGAGTGGGATTGGACCGTCGTGGGACCGGACAAAAAATTCCGGCTCGCCGTGGCGGCTGACGCGCTCACCGCGACAGAGAAACGCCACCTCCTAGGGCAACTCGGAAAGCCCAAGCCTCCCGCACACACGCCCGATCTCACGGGCGACGAGACGCTGGCCACGGGGGACGCCCTCGAAATCCGTGTCTGCGACGGCCCGAGCTACTCAACCGCCCCTTGTTCGCCCGTGCGCGTGAGGTTCCGTCGCCACGACATCGCCTTCACCTATCAGGGGGCGCGCTACGCCGAGGGCAGCCGCCTCACGGCCCTCCACCCGGGATTCGGGTTCAAAAGGAACCGGCCTCCCCTGCGCCGATTCCTCTCCATTGCCCAGACCGCCCTCGATCCCGGCGATCCGGTCGCCTACGCGCCACACTACTTCACCGACCCCCTCGACTTCTCGTACGACCCCGACATCAAGCCCGAAGATGTTCCGGTGCCCGTCCTCGTGGTCAATACGGTGGGCGACATGAACGTGCCGATCAGTTCGGGGATCTCGATCGCGCGCGCCGCCGGAGTCATCGATCTCACGTCCGAGAAGGCCGACACCGGTGGGCGAACTGAGAACGAGATCATCCTCGATCACTTCGTGGCGGAAGGCGCGGAGAGGCTCCGGCGATTCTCCGGGCCGCCATGGAGCGACGACCGCTCGATCTTGTTCGATCTCGACGACCTCGATGACGGCACGGATTCCTACCGTGCCCCGGACCTCCGCGCGGAAGGCTACCCCCCGCTGCGTGTCATGCGAGCCACACCGAACGGTGTTTCCGGGATGCGCATCCCCTACATGCGGGATACCGGGCAGCACTGCTTCGGCCCCTCGAACCCAAGCCGCCCATTCAACGTGGAGAACTTCATCATGAACCAAGCGGCAGCGTACTTCCTTTTCGACGGCCGCCGGCTTCCGGACGACGCCTGCCTGGCGACGTCCTCGTGCGATTTCACCCCGCAGGCGCCGTGAGGAGGGGCTCGCCCCCGTACCCAAGCACGGCCTGATCAGGCGCGCGGCGCGAGCGGACCCGACTTGAGAAAGTTGTCGAGGTGCCGCTCCTCGTCGGCCCACGCAGCCTGAGCCTCCGAGGACCGCAAGTACTTCTTCGTGACCGCGAACGCATGTTCGTGCAGGGCTGCAAGACGTTTCGCTTCCTCGAGGGCCTGCCTCAGCACTTGGTCCGCCGGTACCATCCTGTCCAGATACCCTTTGCCGACGGCGCCGAGCGGATCGTAGAGCTCGCCGAACAGCATCGCACCCGACCACGCGGGCGGCGGCAAGACCTGCCGCGCCATGGCCACGACATAGGGCGGAAGGGGCAACCCGATCGCCACCTCGCTCAGCCCGATCTTGAACGTGCCGACGGCACCGATCCGGCGATCGCACGCCAACGCCAATACGGCGCCACCCGCAATCGCGTGCCCCGTGATCGCGGCCACAACGGGCCGCGGGTGCTGCCACACCCGAAGCATGCCGGCCCCAAAGCTGCGCACAAAGGCCTTCATGGCATCCGGGGGGAGCGTGGGAAGCACCTTGAGGTCCAATCCAGCGGAGAAGAACCCGGCCCGACCCACGATCACAACGGCCGCCGCATCTTTCTCGGCGCGGTCGAGCGCGGCATTCAGCTCCCGGATGAAGGTGGACTCGATGGTGTTCGCCTTGCCGTCATCGAGCCGCAGCGTCGCGATGCCGTCAGCCAGTTCGTAGTGGATCTTCGTCGTGTGCATGTGGGACCTCCTTTTCGGCCGCGTTGCAGCCCTCAGCGCGATCCCCTCAGCCCCTTCTCCCCCATGGAGGCGCCCAGCGTCTGCTGGACTGCGCCGAAGAGCGTGACCGCATCCTTGAAGAACGATGCCAGGGCCTTGTCGAGTGAATACCGGCTTGCCGGGACAGCGGAGGCGCGGGGAACGGGATTGGCACCGGGGTCGGGGCCCAGAAACGGCGCGTCCGTGGCACCGCACCCCTCAGCGGTGATCGGCGTCAAGTTGACGAACACCGACCCGTTGAACGTCGGATCCTGCCAGTACAGGTACGGCACGGCGAGTTTCTTGCCCAGCGCGGGATCCTCGGGCGCCACGGTCGGCTCGACGCAATCATCGGGCAAGGCCGACACTCCCCCCCCGAGACGTGCCGCTACCTCCGGGCCAAGCGAGAAACTCGCGACCTCCTGCGTGTAGTAAGGGGCCGAGAACCGCAGTCCCGGCCCACACGTGTGGCAGTACTTCGTCGCATCGTTGGCGGCCACCTCCTGAACCAGGTCTGACACAGGCGACGCTTTCGGCAGCTCGCCTTCGACCAAGAAGATCGAATGGGCATCGCCTGCGTATCGTCCCTCGCCACCCGGTGGATCGTACGTCCCCCACGCCGGCAACAACTCCCTCAGGGGCTTGGCGAGCGAGCGGTCGGCCGGAAGAACACGCGCAAGGTCCAGCACCAGCGTCTTCGGGAAGAGCGAGAAACCAAACGGCACCGCTGCGTTCAGCTCGGCCAGGTTGAGGAGATCCCCCTGGCCCCGGAGCGCGCCCGCCAAGCGGCGAAGGATGCCGACCGCTGCGCGATTGTACGGATCTCCTGCCACAGACCACACCAAGAGGGCGGCGACGGATCCCAGGTCGCCGCGGGAGACCTGGATCGGATAGCGCGAGAGGGTTTCCTCCCCGATCGTGAGCGGCGGGTCGGCCTTGAGAATACCCAACCAAAGCTCGTCCCCGGAATCCGCTCTGCCGTTTCCGTTCGCATCCACGTAGCCGATCACGTTGTCCCTCGCGGCCTCGCCTTCGGAGCCGGAGTAGAGCGACTCGGTCCCGTCCCCCACCAAGTCCAACCCCTTCGAAACCAGCGCGCCCGCTTCACCGAAACGCCCCGCCCGGGCGGAGCTCCAGCCCAGGAACGCGGGGGCATCCGTCATCACCCGGCCCATCAGGCGCATCGCCCCGATCCAGTCGGTGGTCTCCTCCGCATCGAAGAGAAGATCCTCCATTCCGTACAAATCGAAACCGACGTCGTAGGCCGTGGCGAACATGTAGGCGCCGCGCATCGCTTTGAGCATTCCCGCCAACAGACTCGCCTCGGTGGGGCCGAAATCCGTGCCGATCCAAACGCGCGACTCCAATCCGGTGTCCACCTGGATGCCCTCCTGACCCGTCCGGAAGCGACAGCCACCGGCCGCGGCCTCTTCCAGCGCTTCCTCGGCCGGCCGGAACACCTGCTCCATGTACGGGTCGAGGATGTTGGCCACGACGGTATCCGTGTCGCCGCGCTGGTCTGCGGGCAGGCCAACCCGATGCGGTGCCTCCCGGCCACGCCGACGCGGGGCGTCCGAATCTTCCTCATCATCGAGGAACAGGCCCGCCAGCTCGTCGGCGTCGTCATCGTCAGCCAGGAGGCCGTCAACGGACGTGAGGAGGTCCGCCCCCACGCTGAAGAGAAGGGAGAGTCCGAGGCCATAGCGGGCCTCGCAGCGCTGCGCACCGGCGGGCAACTGCTCGGCCGCGCGTGAAAACTCGACGGCGGCCTGGCGATGGTAGCCCTTGGCGAGATACTCCCTGGCAGGATCCGTAGGCAACGCGGGAGAGGAGGTCGAGGACGAACAAGACACCATTGCCGGGCCAAGTGCCGCGGCAAGGAGAATCGCCGCCCCTCTGCCGACGGATTTCCTGCTCATCGCCCGCTCCACTTGTCCAGGAATCGGTCCACCGCCTCAAGCGCCTGATTCGTCCACGGCGTGCCGAACGCGAAATCGAACGCATGGTTCGCGCCGTCAAGAAGGAGCAGCTCGCTGCGTCCACCTTTCGACTGCACGACCTCGTGAAGGCGAACCGACTGCCCGTACGGCGCCGCGGAATCCGCCTTCCCATGAACGATGAGGAGAGGGGGACTGTCGGCGGCGGCGTAGGTCACGGGCGATTCGCGAGCCAGATCCGCCGCGCTCGCATCGGCGCGTCCGATGTACGCCTCGCGCAGCACCTTCAGGATCGAACGATAGTCGTGCTGGACGAGGAGATTCAGGTCGTGAATGCCATAGAACGGGATTCCCCCAGCCACACTGAGGTCCTCCCCAGGGTGCGTCGAACAGGTGGGGTCGAAGTACGAATCCTTCGCGGTGAGAGCCACCATCGCGCTGAGGTGGCCCCCGGCGCTCCCGCCCGTCACGAAGACCTTCTCCCGATCGAGCCCGTAGACATCGGCCTCTCCTTTCAGCCAGCGCAGGGCGCACTTGCAGTCCTGCACCAGGCCGGGCGCGTGGTTCCGAGGCGCCAGTTCGTAGTCGATGTCGAACATCGCGTAGCCGCGACACGCCAAGTGTTCTCCCCATAGCGGAGCATTCGCCATGCGTCGGCTGCCCGCGACCCACCCGCCACCGTGGATGAAGAGCACCGCCGGATGAGGGCCACCCCCGTCAGGCATGTACAGGTCACCCTTCAGGCCTTTCTCGGGATGGTACACAACGTTTCGCAGCCGCCGATAGACAACCGCCCCCTCGGGAAAAGCATCCAAGTGTTGGGGGTCCACGCAGGGGATGGTGTCCAAGCCAGGCGCCGACTTGGTGGCTTCGGCGGCGAAGGCGACCCCCCCACCTGCGGCAAGGATCGCGCAAGCCACGGCACCACACCGAAACCGCCGGCCTGACCGGTTGCGAGCCCCTTTCATTTGGATTCGCCGCTCCCCTCCCCCGAACCCCCAGGCGGGAGGCGAACGTCGGCGGTCCTCCGAAGCTCGACCGCCAGTTGCTCCAGAGCCTCGCGCCTCACGCTCGCTGCATACGCCCGCCGCACGCTCTCCACGACCTCCTCATACGGAAGCGCCTCAGGTTCGAGCCGCTCGCTCAGCAAGTAGACCGAATAGCCGGATCCCCCGAGCTGAGGGTCCGCGACTTGGCCTTTGGCCAGAGCCGCCGCGCTGCGTGCCGCCGCCTGGCCTCTTGCCTTCGTGAACTCCTCGATCGTGATCACCCCGCGCGGCAGGGGGCGAGGCGGGCGATCGCCCAGTGCCCGGACGACCTGCGAATAGGGTTCCCCTTGCCTAAGGCGCGCGGCGGCCTCCGAGGCCTTCTCCAAGGCCCTCGCGGCGGACTCCGGCGAAGAAACGGGGACGTAGACTTCGTCCACGTCCACCCGCAAGGGGCCGGTGAAGCGGTCGAGGTGGGACGCGTAGTACGCGCGCAGAGTTTCCTCCGTCGGTGCCGACGCGGTGGCTTGCCGTTCCGCCAGGAGATCCAGGAGACGAGCCTTGACCACGGGGTCTCCACGGACGAGATCCATGGAGGCGGCTCGCTCGATGAGGAGGGTCTCCTCGATCAGGGTGTCCAGGACGGCCTTGGAGGCTTCCTCCGCCGATCCCGCGCTTCGGGGCTCATCGGCTGCACGGCGCTCCACATCCGCTGTGGGAATCTCCCGCCCGTTGACGACGGCCGCCACGCCAGCCGGCCACGCTGGGGCCTGGACGTTCGGCTGGTCGTACCACCACAGGCCGGCCGCGACCGCCGCGACGGCCGCGCCGAGCAGAACCGTGGCGGCCAGGGGTGCAGCGCTCCGCCGCCTCCGCTTTCCGATCTGCCAGCCTCCGCCGAACGGATACCGTGCCATCTCACACCCGCCGGTAGAGGGACCCGCGAAGCAGCAGGACCCCGGCTCTCGGCCCCCGTTCAAATCGCTCCCGCATCGCCTTCGCTCATACCACGACCGGCCCGCGTGGCCAAACGATCGGCACACCCCTCCGGCAGCACTCTGCTATCATGCCGCGCATGAAAAAATCCGCGCGCACCCGGCACCTCGCCACGCAGGACCGCCTCCACATCTGGCACCCCTTCACCCAACATTCCGAATGGAATGCCCAGGACCCGTTGCTCATCGAGCGCGCACGCGGCAACTACCTCTTTGATTCGCAGGGGCGCCGCTACCTCGATGGGGTCTCTTCCCTGTGGTGCAACGTTCACGGCCACGCCGTGCCGGAGATCGTCCGCGCGGTGCGGGACCAGGTCGGGCGGCTCGACCACTCCACCCTCCTCGGGCTCACCCACCCCGCGGCGATCGAACTCTCCCGCGAACTCGTCCGCCTCGCCCCGCCGGGCCTGACCAAGGTCTTCTATTCGGACAGCGGCTCCACCGCCGCGGAAATCGCGCTCAAGATGGCCTATCAGTATTGGCAGCAAACTCCTGCGACCGCGAGCGTCCCCGAGCCGAAACGGAAAACGAAGTTTCTCACGCTTGGAGAGGGCTACCACGGCGACACGATCGGATCCGTGAGCTTGGGCGGCATTGACCTCTTCCACGCCACCTACCGGCCGCTTCTGTTTCCCACGGTGAAGGCGCCCGCGCCGTATTGCTTCCGCTGCCCCGTGGGGCACGCGGGGATGAGCGTCGAGGCCTTCTCCGCGGCACTCTTCGGAAAGTCCAAAGCGTTCGAGGGCCGCCGCGATCTCCCCTGCCGGTTCGCCTGCCTCCAGGCCGCCGATGATCTCATCCGCGCGCACCACGCAGAGCTTGCGGCGGTCTTCCTCGAACCCCTCGTCCAAGGCGCTGCCGGCATCCTCGTGCATCCTCCCGGGTATCTCAGGCGCCTGCGGGAGCTGTGCACCGAGCACGATGTCCTCCTGATTGTGGATGAGGTGGCGACCGGGTTCGGTCGGACGGGAAGGATGTTTGCCGTCAGCCACGAAGAGGTTTCACCGGACCTGATGTGCCTGGGGAAAGGTCTCACGGGCGGGGTTCTGCCTCTGGCCGCCACGCTCACCACGGAGACGATCTACAATGCTTTCGTGGGTCCGTACGAGGAATACCGGACCTTCTTCCACGGGCATACGTACACCGGCAACCCCATCGCCTGCGCCGCGGCCCTCGCCAACCTCCGCCTCTTCCGAAAGAACCGCCTCTTACGCTCCCTCCCGGCCAAGATCCGGCTTCTCCACTCTTCACTCTTCACCCTTTCCTCTTCACAATTCGTGGGCGAGATCCGCCAGCGCGGGCTGATGGTCGGGATCGAGCTGGTCAAAGATCGGACCACGCGCGAGCCGTTTCCCGCTCGCGACCGCATCGGCCACCGCGTCTGCATGAAGGCCCGCGACTACGGTGTCATCATCCGCCCTCTGGGGGACGTGATCGTCCTCATGCCTCCCCTAAGCATGACCCCGGTCGAAATCAGGAAACTCGTTGCATCCACACGCGACGCCATCTCAGCCGTCCTGGGCTGATCCCCCCCCCCGCGGGCTCGATTCCGCGGCGCGCCTCCGTCACTCTTGCCCTCCCGCCGACGATCCATTACCATGACGCGCATGGGGATGACGGTAACGGAGAAGATCCTCTCTGCCCATTGCAGCCGGGAGTCCGTGCGCCCCGACGAGTTCATCGAGGTGAGGGTGGACCTCGCCATGGGAAACGACATCACAGCACCCATCGCCATCCGCACGCTCCAGAAGAACGGCCTCGACGGCGTGTGGGACCGGTCCAAGGTCGCCCTCGTCATGTCCCACTTCGTGCCCGCGAAGGACATCGCCAGCGCCGAACAGGCCCACATCACACGGTCGTTCGCCCGTTCGCATGACCTCCCGCTCTTTTTCGACGAAGGCCAGGGCGGCATCGAGCACTCCCTCCTGCCCGAACTCGGCCTCGTCGTCCCCGGAGACGTCGTGATCGGCGCGGACTCGCACTCCTGCACGTACGGCGCGCTGGGCATCTTCTCCACCGGCGTCGGCAGCACCGACCTCGCGGCCGTGCTGGCCACGGGCGAGTTCTGGATGAAGGTGCCGGCCTCGATGAAATTCGTCTACAACGGCTCCCTGCCCCCGTGGGTGATGGGGAAGGACTTGATCCTCTACACCATCGGCAAGATCGGCGATGACGGGGCGCGCTACCGCGCGCTCGAGTTCACCGGCCCCGCCATCCGGTCCCTTTCCATCGAGGGACGACTCACCATGAGCAACATGGCCATCGAGGCCGGCGGGAAATCGGGCATCATCGCGGCGGACGCCCAGACCATCCGCTATGTCGAGCCCCGGACGGATCGCAAGTTCAAGATCTATGAAAGCGATCCTGACGCCGAGTACGTCTCGGTCCACGAATGGGATGTCTCAACCCTCGAGCCCATCGTCTCCTGCCCGAGCCTTCCCTCGCGCGCCCGCTCTGTGGGAGAGGTTCGCGGGCAGCGCGTCACGTACGCCTTTCTCGGCTCCTGCACCAACGCGCGGATCGAGGACCTCCGTCTGGCCGCCCGAATCCTGCGCGGGAAAAAGATCGCGCGCGGCATGCGCCTGATGGTGATCCCCGCCACGGTCAACATCTACAAGCAGGCCCTCCGCGAAGGCCTCATCGAGGTCTTTGCCGAAGCCGGCGCGAGCATCTCGACGGCCACGTGCGGGCCGTGCCTCGGCGGCCACATGGGCGTACTCGGCTCAGAGGACGTCTGCATCTCCTCCTCCAACCGGAATTTCCCCGGCCGGATGGGACACAAGGACGCCAAAGTCTACCTTGCGAACCCCGCCGTGGTGGCCGCCACAGCGCTGACCGGCGTGATCACCCACCCGGCGGATGTCGCGCCCTGGTCGGAGAACTGAAATGGCCAGATCGGCTGTCGCCACCCTCACCTACACGGGACGCGTGTGGCGCTTCGGGGACGACGTGGATACCGATCAGATCATCCCTGCCGCGTACCTCGTCACCTCCGATCCCGCGGAGCTGGCCAAACACTGCCTGGAAATCCCCGACCCCGAATTCTCGCGCAAGGCCCAACCGGGGGACATCCTGGTGGCCGGGAAGAACTTCGGCTGCGGCTCGTCACGCGAGCATGCCCCCTGGGCCATCAAGGGCCTCGGGATCCACTGCATCATCGCCAAGTCCTTCGCGCGAATCTTCTACCGAAATGCCTTCAACATCGGCATGTGCGCGCTCGAGTGCCCCGAGGCGGCCGACGCGATCGCGTCCGGAGCGATCGTCACGGTCAATCCGATCGAGGGCGCGATCCAGGCGGACGGGCGGGTCTACCGCGCGCAGCCGCTGCCGGAGTTCATGCAGCAGCTTGTCTCCATGGGCGGGCTGATGCCCTGGGTCAAGACGAAAATCGAGAGCCGCCGGCGGGCCTGAGACCTGTGGCGCCACCCTTGGAGCGTATCCGAGAACATGGGACCAACTCACTGGCAGTTCGAGATCCTGAGCCAAGTTCAGGCTGACACATTGGTCCGTCAAGCTGTCCGCCACGGGCGGATTGCTTCAGCATCTCGATCCGCCTTAGGATAGTCTCCTGGCGGAAAGCACATGACGTTTCCCTCACCAAAGGCAGGACGATGAAAACCTATCGCATCGCCGTGATCGCCGGAGACGGGACCGGCCCGGAAGTCATGCGCGAGGGGATCAAGGTCCTCGAGGCCGCCTCGGGCACGAACGGTTTCCGCCTGGAATTCAACTCCTACGACTTCGGCGGCGAACGCTACCAACGCACAGGCGAGACGCTGCCGGACTCCGCCCTTGCGGAGTTGCGGGCCCACGACGCGATCTACCTGGGCGCCATCGGCCATCCCGATGTTAAGCCGGGCATCCTCGAGAAGGGGATCCTGCTCCGGCTGCGCTTCGATCTCGATCTATACATCAACTTGCGACCCGTGAAGCTCTATCCCGGCGTGAAGACACCCCTGGCCGGCAAGCGGGCCGAGGACATTGATTTCCTCGTCGTCCGCGAGAACACCGAGGGGCTGTATTGCGGCGCGGGCGGTTTCCACCGCAAAGGGACGCCCGAAGAGGTGGCGGTTCAGGAGTCCATCAACACGAGGCGAGGCGTGGAGCGGTGCATCCGCTACGCCTTCGAGGCGACCCGGCGGCGAAACCGGCGGAAGAAACTCACGCTCTGTGGAAAGACCAACGTGCTGACTTTCGCGTTCGACCTCTGGGAGCGTGCCTTCCACGAGGTGGCACGTGAGTATCCGGATGTGAGGGCGGACTACGCCCACGTGGACGCCACGTGCATGTGGATGGTGAAGAACCCGGAGTGGTTTGACGTGATCGTCACGGACAATATGTTCGGCGACATCATCACCGACCTCGGCGCCATGATCCAGGGCGGCATGGGCATTGCCGCCGGCGGCAACATCCATCCCGGCCAAGTTTCCATGTTCGAACCGATCGGAGGTTCTGCCCCCAAGTACACGGGGACCAACAAGATCAACCCCCTCGCCTGCATCTGCGCCGGCCAGATGTTGCTGGAATTTCTGGACGAGGGGAAGGCCGCCCGCTTGGTGGAGACCGCGGTCATGAAAACGCTGCGTGACGACATCCAGGATCTCTCTGCGGGCAAGATGGGCCTCTCCACCACGGAGGTCGGAGACCGCCTTGCAGACTATGTATCCAAAGGGGTGAACCTGTGAGCCCGAGCGGGGCGGTTTCGCTGGCCGTGGTCGGGGCCACGGGCGCCGTCGGCCAGGAGATGTTCTCCGTCCTGGAGCAGCGTCGCTTCCCGGCAGGGAAAGTTCGCGCCTTTGCCTCGGCGCGTTCCACGGGAAGAACCGTCGCGTTCAATGGGACCACGCTGCCCGTTGGGGAGCTCAAAGCCGATGCCTTCGAGAGAGACCGATTCGATATCGTTCTTATGTCCGCGGGCGCCAAGATCAGCCGGGAATACGCGCCGCGGGCCGTCTCGGCCGGAGCGGTCGTCGTGGACAATTCCTCCGCCTGGCGCATGGACCCGGGCGTCCCCCTCGTCGTCCCCGAGGTGAACGCTCCCGATATCCGCCGCCACAAGGGGATCATTGCCAATCCGAACTGTACCGCGGCTATCCTGTGCGTCCCTCTCAAGCCGATCTCCGATGCCTTCGGACTGGAACGGATCGTCGTCTCCACCTATCAGGCGGTGAGCGGAAAGGGGGCCCGCGCCGTGGCGGAGCTGGAAGCTCAAACCCGCGCGTGGGCCGCGGGGCAGGCGCTGCCCCACAACGTCTGGCCTTACGACATGGCCTTCAACGTGCTCGCGGTGGACTGGAAGGTGGCGGAAGACGGGACCACGGAGGAGGAAGCCAAGGTCATGGAGGAAACGCGGAAGATCCTCGGCCTGCCGAACCTCCGGATCTCCGTCACCTGCGTCCGCGTGCCGGTGTTCCGTTGCCACTCCGAGAGCGTGAACCTTCAGACAAGGCGCAAGGCGGCCGTTGCGGAGGTCCGCCGGGTCCTTTCCGGCGCCCCCGGCGTCGAACTCCTCGACGATCCACGGGCCGGCCGTTTCCCTCGGCCCAAGGAACTGGCCGGCAGCGATCCCGTGTACGCTGGCCGGATTCGGGAGGATGGAAGCGTTGAAAATGGACTGAGCCTCTGGGTTGTTGGAGATCAGCTCCGTAAGGGCGCGGCCTTGAACGCGGTCCAGATCGCCGAGCGCCTGATCCAGGACGGCCTGTGAGGCGCTCGCTTCTCGTCTCGCTGGCCCTCTTCTCTCTGTCCGCCACTCTCGCTCACGCCCACTCGATTGAGATGCGGCTCGTGAGCATCCTCCCGCCCGAGCGCGCGGAGTGCGCGGCCAATCTGACCGGCTGCACGATCTACACGAGGCCGGACGGCCCCTCGATCGACGTGAGGTGGTCCGCCAACCACGGCAAGGACGTGGAAGCCGCCTACCACATCGTCCTCACGGGCTCCTGCACGGACAAGGCGCGGATGCTGCCCGGCACGTCCGCGGACTCGACGCCCTATTCGGATGCCGATGCCGTGGCCTCCTTCACGATCAATCCGGCGGACGTTCGCGAGGCGACGCGCGATCTCCCCGGAGACCTCTTCACCCTTCGGTTGTGCTACAGCGTGCGATCCCACGAAGACAGCACCGGCACGACTACCTCCAGCACCACCACCACCAGCGGAGGAACCGGGCAACCGGCGGGAAGCCGGTTCGAGAGCGAGATCGACATGACGCTCCGGTTCGACGAGGAGAAACCCCAGGCGCCGCCGCGTCCGACAGTATCCGGGAGGCACCACACGCTCCTGATCTCCTGGGCGCCCAGCGTCTCCAGCGACATCGGTCAGTACAGAGCTTATCTCGACACACGTTGCCACGAGCAGCAACCGGACGCCCGGCAGGCGTTGTCCGATCTGACGGAAGGCGAGGTCACCCCGGACGACCGGGCTCGGATGGACGCGGCCCTCACCTGCTACGAGGACGCCTCGCAGTCGTATCTTGTCACCAAGGAAGTCGACGGCTCCAAGACCGAGCTCACCCTCACAGAACTGGAAGGTGAACCGCTGCAAAACAACCGTTTCTTCTTCGTCGTCGTCCGGGCCGTCGATCGGGCAGGCAATGAGAGCGCATCGTTCGTCGGTGAGGAAGCGTTCGGCCGTCCCATCCCGGCCACCGGTCCCCAGGAGGTTTTTGGGGAGCCGGGGTGCGCCGCCGTCCCGGGACTCCCCGGCCCGCCGGCGGCACTCGTCTACCTCATGGCGCCGGGCGTATTCGTCGCCGTCCGAAAGCGCGCGGGGAAGGTTGGTCGGTGATGCGTCTCGCCGGATCGGCAGCACGCGCGGGCGCGCTTGCGCTCCTTCTTCTTGGCACCTCGCCTTCCGCCGTCATGGCCTTCTCCCTCAAACCCACCCTCGCCGAGATCGGCGGCGGCGTCTTCCGAGCAGGCGACCCTCGGTTCCAGTACTTCTACCTCGAGCAAGTTCCCCTCTCCAGGCTCACCGTGGGCTGGTTCCTCCACCGCACCGTCTCCGTCTCCTTCTCCGGCGGCTATCTCTACGCGGCGGGCTACGGCCTACAGCCCGGCCAGTCCATCCTCACCTGCCAAAGGAACTGCCTGCGAACTCAGGACCTCTACACCCTGCGCACCGCGCCCATCCAGGCCGATCTCCGCCTCTACTTGGACTTCCTGCGCAACCAGTGGGTCGTCCCCTTCGGCAGCGCGGGAGCGGAGGAAATCCTCGGCCAGTCACGCCACCGCGAGCTGAAGCGGGAGCGCTTCTCCTTCGAGAAGCGCGGCTGGCACTATGGCGGCGGCCTCCTGGTCCTGCTGGACGTGTTCGACAAGTATCACGCGGACAAACTCGAGGACGAGTGGGGCGTGGCCGACACCTACATCGGCCTCGAAGGCCGCAAGGGCACGGTGGACGACTTCGGCAAGAAGGAAGGCCTCGACTTCTCGGGCTGGACCTACGTCGCCAGTTTCACCTTCCGGCTGGTGCCCTGAGCCCTTCGGCCCGGCAAGACCATCATTCCAGGCGGGATCACCGTCCTTTTTTTCGAGACCCTCGTTCCTCGCGGGGACCTGCCTTGTACCTCCCCACGCTGCTTGGTACGATGAAGGCATGCTCGGCGCGGTCACAACTTGCGATTTTGGGGGAACCACTCCTCGTAGGGGAGCATCTTCAGATGCTCCCTGATCCGGGCGGGTCCAAGGACCCGCCCCTACCACGGTCATTGCCCTGCCATCTCCGCCGCGGCGGACAGGGCCACACCTGGGCAGGAAGCCCTGGTGCCACGAGCGGAAGGCAGCCCACGAAGGGCTGCGATGA
>JACPQY010000028.1 GCA_016190245.1 Nitrospirota bacterium
CCTCAGGGGTGTAACAGAGGAGCTCGAGCCCACCGGCGTCGTCGAGACTCTCGGGCACCCGCACCGGGCGATCGAGGAACGGCATCCGGGCGAATTGGGGTGAAACGAGAATCAAGTCCAGATCACGATCTTCCAGTCTTTGATGTAGAGCCTTTCGGCCTCGAGGGCGGTTGGCCTGGATGTAGCTTGGGAGGCCAAGAGAGCGACTGCCACAACCACCAGGATGGAGGCACTGGCCCTCCTCAGCAGGAGGTGCTGACGCTCTACACGTTCGAGTCGCCGAGTCAGACCTCTTATCGCTGCGTCGTCCACGGCAGCCTCCTATCGCTAGAGGTTCCCGGAGGAACATGAGTTCGGAGAACGGGTCAGGCTTGTACGCCCAACGCGCGGCATCAGCCGCGGCGCGACGCGCCGCCGGCTGCATGCCGTTGTTGGGCAGCCCGCTCAGCTAGACGGCGCAACGTGGGTCGATCGAACTGCGCGCGGCTTAGTGACCGGATCTCTTCCGCCACCGTCATTCCCTCGGTTTCACGAACGAGGTGATCCCGAATCGACCGCATCAGCTCGACCGCGTCGAATGTCTTTCGTCTTTGGCTACTCATCTGGCAACACCTCCCGCGGTGCTCGGATCTCAAGAAGGGGATAGCCGGACCGCAGGTTGACCGAATTGAAGGCCTGAATCCGGCGGAGGTTCACGATGTGCTTAAAGTTCCAACTCACCAGAACGTCCACGCGAGCCACTGTGGCCACTGCGATGTGTTCGGCGTCGACCCGCATCCTCGGCCCTACGACTCCCACGCGCAGATACTCCTGCGCAAGCTCCGCCGCTTCCTCCGTCAGGGAGACGATCTCGACGTTGTTGTCAGGAATCTGATCAAGCAGCCTCTGAACTTCATCCGGCGCCTTGCCCAACTCTCGAAGCGTGAGGTCCGATAGCACCAGAACGAACTCGCCGCTGGCGAACAACGCCATGAGCCGCGAGGAGGTGTCCGAAAACTCCTCGTCGAGACAACCCGCTATCGCCGACGTATCCGCGTAGATTCGTTGCCTCACGGGGAGAGTTTACCGCGAACCCCAAGAAGATGCTTGATTCTCTAGCACCAGCCGCTCCGGCGCCTACAGGTCTGCCCAGACAGTATGACTTCCGCGGTGAAAGGCTGACCTCCGGCTCACTCCGCGGGTTAGCCTAGGGAGGCCAGAGCCGCACTGTGCTCTCGGCACATTCCACACACGAGCACGGAGGTCAGCCATGGACAAGTCTAGCAGAACTCTCTACGTGGGTCTCGACGTCCACAAGGACTCCATCGCTGTCGCCTACGCTCCCGAGGAACGCTCGGCGGAGGTCACCTTCCTCGGCCCCATCGGCACCCGCCAGGCCGACATCGACAAGCTCGTCCGCAGACTCCACAGCAAAGCCCCCCGTCTCGTGTTCGCCTACGAGGCCGGCCCCTGCGGCTACGTCCTGCACCGCTACCTCACTCAGAAGGGGCTCACCTGCCTCGTCGTCGCTCCCTCTCTGATCCCGAGAAAGGCCGGGGACCGCGTCAAAACCGACCGCCGCGACGCCATCCAGCTCGCGCGCCTCTTGCGCTCCGGCGACCTCTCTGCGGTCTACGTTCCCACCGTGGAGGATGAGGCCATCCGCGACCTCACGCGCGCCCGCGACGACGCCATGCGCAATCTCAAAGCTGCCAAGCTTCGCCTGAAATCCTTCCTCCTGCGACTCGGTTTCAACTACACCGGCAAAGCCAGCTGGAACGACGCCCACCTGCGCTACCTCGCCAAGGTCGTCTGCCCCACCCCCGCCCAGCAAATCGTCTTCCAAGAATACCTGCGCGCCGTCGGTGAACAGGTCGACCGCCTGCTGCGCCTAAACTCCGAGCTCCGCGAGCACGTCTCCTCCTGGCGCCTCTTCCCCCTCGTCGAAGCCCTGCAGGGCCTGCGCGGTGTTCAGCACACCGTCGCCGTCACCACCCTCGCCGAAATCGGCGACCTCACTCGCTTCGACTCCCCCAGACAACTCGCCGCCTTCCTCGGCCTCATCCCCGGCGAGTACTCCTCCGGCGACTCCCACCGCCAGGGCCCCATCACCAAGGCCGGCAACGGCCATGCCCGCCGCGCCCTCATCGAGGGCGCCTGGGCCTATCGCTTCCCCGCCAAGGTCTCCGTGCACCTCCAGAAGCGCCTCGAAAAACTCCCCAAACCCATCCAGGACATCGCCTGGAAGGCCCAGGTGCGACTCTGCAAGCGCTTCCGCCGCCTCATCGCGC
>JACPQY010000031.1 GCA_016190245.1 Nitrospirota bacterium
AACCGGTCGGAGCCGTCAACCCCGAAAGACCCGACGCAGGAGGCGGAGGGTTCACCGCGCCGGATGCGCGGTGCGTCCAGGATGGGACAGGAGGTCATCCGATCTCCCCAAAACCCATGTACTCAAACTGCAGAGGAACCTGATTTTTTGAGGGGCTCAGGGGTCCTGCAAATCCAAAACTATGGGGTAAGCAGCCTTGGTATCGTTCATTACCTGCAAATGTACCGATCCTACGCGCGGAAGCATCGACCGGCGGTCGTGGTAGTAGCGGTCTTGGATTCCAACGACATTCGCAATTCATCCCCGGAATTGGAACCCCAAATGGAACTCAGACCCCGGTATGAACTTGGACCGGAGGGGAGCATTGTGGGCGTACTGCCCTTCTCGCCCCCCTCCCGTCCCTCGCAAGACTTGGCCCGAGGATGGTGGGACCGCCTGCGCCTCAAGTTCGAATATGCAAGGCTGAATCATCTCTACCGGAAGGCCAAGGTCGGCATGCAATTGTGGGAAGGGTTCGCCACGTTTCCGACCGATGCGTACATCTTTGAAGAGCCGTGGCGCCCGGAGTATTTGCGGGCCTGGAGCGACGCGAAATGGGGACTTGCCCTGTTGATTGAGGAGGTCCGGAAGGATGCCGCTCGCCCGATCATCGTCCTCATACCGTCGAAATGGACGGTTTCGGACTGGCACTGGAGCCGACTGGAAGCTGCGTACCCCGGCAGCGGAAGACTCGTCCGCACAAAAGCTCGATATCTACTGCGCGAGTTTTGCAGAAAATCGGGGGTCGAATATCTTGATTTGATGGATCCATTCTGGAAGGCAATGGCCGAGGGGCGGAGCCTCTACTGGGTCAAGGACAGCCATCTTACCGCTGCGGGGCACCGGGTTGTCGCAGAGGAGCTCTGCCGCATAATCACACCGGACCCGCACCGCTGTCCAAGTTGAGGGGATGGAAAAATTACCTCGACCCACGAGGATATGGCCAGCGACCGGTCAATTTCGCCGATAGTCGAACTCAAGGTAGTGTCTGAGAATACCGGCTACAATCGAGTGCCCTTGGGCTGAAAACTGGCTATCCGGCGGGTCATAGAAGATTCCTCGAAAATCATTCCCGACGGCGGCTTCCAACCGATTGGCCAGAACGAGCGTCCGCATTCCGGCCGTTTCCAGTCTGGAGGCCAGCTCTACATCGACGTGGTCGATGTCGTTCGGAGACCGCAGACCCCGCTGTGTCTCAACTCATCGGGCACGTGACGCCATCGAGATGCGTTGGCATGGGGAATCAGGAGAACCATCAGATCGGCTTCATGAGAGGCGCACAATTCTCCGATTCCCTGGATGAGCCGAAATTCGGCTTCCCAGCACATCCGAACGGTATTCGACATGGACGACGGGCGATAGGTGGCCCATTCCCATGCGCCCCACAAGGTTCGGCCATCGGCCGCATCGGCTTGCGAAAGGGGCGCGTGTCCCACCGGTTGATTTTGATTCATGAGTGTGTGGAGGGCCCTTGACAGGAGATGATAGGTGAAGTAATAGCGATAAGCATACCTTGGCAGCGGTCCAGAGTAATTGACGGCCATGGCCCGGCGTTCGGCCCAAGTGTCGACGAGTTGACCGCCTTTGATGGAGTGAAACGGGAGCTTGATACCGAGGCCCTTGTTTTCCTCTCCGTGCCTCACATAATGGAAGCACGTTCCATCCACGTCGTCACCCGTGTAGACGGCCAGAATGACCAGGTCCGGTGAGAGCGGTAGTCCGTCGTTTCGGAGCATTTCGTACTCCTGGGACGTACTGGCCCCGGAAACACCCAAAGCGATTATCTCCGTGGATCGGGCGCGCCGAGAGTGATATTTCCCCTCGAGCACTTCGTGGAATGACCTTTCCTGCGGTATGGACGGGGATTCCACAAAAGTGTCACCGACGATCAGAATTCTGAAAACATCATCGGACTTGGTGGGGGCATACTCCCGGTCACGGTAGCCAAGGGAATTCGTGACCACTTCAACGCCTGACGTGCCATCCGGCAGGGGTGACATGACGGAGAGGGAGGGCTTGAGCTTGTAGCCGACCGCCGCGTCGGGGAAGTAGTAGGCCGGGGGGACGGGGTAGGGCCAGAGCGACGGGCGGAATTGGCGCAGCCCGATCTCCATGACGATCAAGACGAGACCTCCTCCCACCATAACCTGGATCACCCGCCTTCGGAGCATCCGGTCCCGTCCGACGGTCAGTCAGGAGTTTCGGAAGTATTTCGGTCTGATCAAATCAAGGGATGGGGCCCTACGGTGTTCCGAATGTACAGCTTGATAATCTCAACCTTCACTCGCGGTGCTCCATTCTCCGGCGGCAGCGATCTGCAATCCTGCGGACCAGCCAGTTGGAGCGGGAGTGTTGACCGACCTGGCATACTTGCAATCATGATCGACGCACCCCAGGTCCAAGACTCGCTTCCCCCTTGACTTCCGAACGATAAGTTCGATCTTGGATTCCTTCCGAACCGGCGCCAACCGCTCTCTCCATCTCATCGGGGCGGATTCCGTTTCATGGGGGTTGAGAATCGTCCTGGCTTCGAAACCATACGGGTCACGGGAACGGGGGCTTGGCGGAGGCGACACAGAAGGCGCAGGCAGGCGCCGCGAGAGGCATCCCTTCCCATCCGGCGTCCACCGTTTGCAGGAAAACGGTCGTACCATCCGTCGGCGTCTGTACGCCTGGGGGTCCCGCTGAAGCCCAGGGAGTCATTCTTGGGGGAGCCTTCAGCCTCGGCGAATTCCTCAGGGCCAATGGTCTTGTCGAACTACCCCTCAGGTGCGCAGAAGTCGCTCGCCTCGCCTTGAAGCATCCAATCCATCAGGCGTCTCATCGTAGGATCGGTTTTCAGATCGTTGGGCGACGAGATGTCGAAGATGATGTTGGAATCCAAGGGATGCCCTTTGTGCAGCGCCATGTCCGGGTGGATGACCCTGTGCACGAGGGGAAGGTTGACCTGCCTACGAAGGAAAAGACCGTAGGCGTGCTTCTTCGCGAGTTCGACTTGTTCGGGAGCGAGGCGGGGAATCTCATGTATGCGGGCAAGCTTGGCGAGGTAGTCCTCGCGGCTGCCGAAATCGATGGTGAATCCGCGGCCGGAGTACCGGCCGGTTCCGGCGGTGAGGACGGGTATTCCGAAACAGGCCATTTCGATCCCGATCGTGCCGCGAACGGTCAGGCAGTAGTCTGTCATGTCGAACAGCGAGAAAGTGTTGATATCCGTATCCGAAAAAAGGAGCTTGACGTGGGGAGGGAGAGTCCCCACGTGCTTCTCAATCGCCACAAGCTCGCTCGGAATCCGCTTCACTCCGTCCGATTGGAGCTTCATCAGATTTGCGGGATGGAGCTTGACGATCCAGTTCACGGAGCGATTCGCACACGCGGCCTTGAGGGCTTCGACCAGCCACTCCTCATAGCCATCGAACAGATCCGTCCCGTGAAAGAACGAGGCATCCCACGTGATATGGGAGAAGATCACGGCCGTCTTCTTGCCGGGATCCAGATGGAGTTGCTCGCGCACTTTTTCTCTGCTCTTCACGAGTTTCCCTTTCTGCAGTTGGCGGCTGTCTGCCGCAGATCGGGGCTCGTACCTCGCGCGGATGTCCTCCATCAGTCGGGCCTCGCGCCCATTCGTCCACGGCATCGAACGCGCCTGGGACCATGTATCGTCCGAAAGCGAGAACGGCTGGAGGTGACGGGTCTCGGTTGTGTAGCGCTTGAAGTTCCAGTGATTGTCCTTCTGCGCGTTTTCCCAATAAGTCGTATTGATTCCCCGATTCAGCGCGACCTCGTAGATCTCCCCCTGCCCCGGGTAACCGGTCTCGTTCACCAGAACGAGATCGGGCCTGAACCGATCCATGAGTGCCTCGGCCGCGGCCACATTCCGGATGACCTGTCTCAAAAGGCGGCGGAGCAGTTCCCTCACCTGGGGATCCTTGAGATCAACCGTGCCGTTGAGGAGCGAGCGCGTGACACCCGAGAGGGCATGACGGCCCACGTTGACCCCCCGATAGGAGTAGTTCTTGATGGTCTGGAAACCGAAGTCCTGTTGAAAGAACTCCTCTGTCTTCCGATGGGCCTCTGCCGACGGCGTGGCCCGAACGAAATCGTCGAAGAAAGCGACCTGCTCGATCCCGAAGAGACGGAAATAGCGCATGATCCTGCTGAACGGTCTCTCCGTCACGACAACCGGGGTCAGACCGTGCAATTGGAGCGCTTTGCCCAGGAAGCCGGCCATCTTGACCGCGGCCACATAGTCGCCGATACACAGGATCAGTGCATTGCGGCTGGGTCCGACACGGGCCTGACCATTGCGGAATGATCGGCCCAGTTGACCCCTGAACGTCTGGTAGTCCTTCGCCACGGCGAGGGCATGCGCGATCCGCCGAGGATGGCGGACCATCTTCAACCACCGCCACGGAAGGCTCTCCCGAAACGGTCTGCTCATGACGGAAAACAGCCCGGGAGCGCGAGGACGTGGTAGAGCCTTTCCGTATCCCGGACGGGATCCAGTTTCGCTCCGTTCATGTCATACAGATCGTATCCTGCTTCCAGGAGTTCTTTGCGACCCTCCCACCCTTCCCGGTCATGGAACTCGACGATGACGACCGGTCGGGCCTCCCGCAGGAGGCGGCGCATGCCGGCCAGCACAAGCGCTTCGGCCCCTTCGACATCCAGCTTCACCAGATTGACGGTGGAACCGGACGGAAAGTATGTGTCCAGCGAGGTCGCAGCGACCTCCACCTCGCGCGGGGTGGGGCGACCATCGTGGTCACGGCCCCTGATGTTCCATTCGTCCCTGCCCACATGAAAATCATAGGGGAGGACCGTGTCCGTGTCTACCATGACCGGTATTCTCCCGCAGGAGAGCGCTTCCGAGAAACGATAGGAACCCCCCCCCGCGTAGCAACCCTGCGTGCACAGGACATAGTCGCTCTCCACCAGATTCCGCGCGAATTCGGCCCTGGTCTTTTCTCTCCGGGCGCGGTCGACGGTGCCGTCCGGGCGCAATGCCCCCGCCAGGAAGGAGTCCCTCAGCACGAACTGCGTGGCCACGGCCGCGCTCCGGGAGAGGTTCCTCAAAGCCCGAGCCCTCACCACATGGCCGGAGATGCCCGCCAACCGGCGTTGAAGACGTCTCCTGACCCATGGAATCCCGCCGCCGGTGCGGACCACAATCCGAACCAACTCGCGCACCGTCGGGCGTACTCGGCCAGGAAAGCCTGCAAACCCGACAACCGGCTTCGGCCTCTTGGATCGGAGGGGGAGGTTCCCTCCGCAGTACAGTCGGGCAAAGTCGTGGCTGAACTCCGGCATCATGAACTCATTGGGGTCGCGTGTGGAGCGATGGAGCGTGCTGCGAAACACGACGGTGTTCTCGAGCGGGATTCTTTGGTTCGAGTCCGCCCAGAAAAAGACGACCACAGGTCTTCCCGCGTCCGCCGCTTGCGCCGCGAACCTCTTCGCAGACTCTCGCATGGCCGGGTTCCCAATCGTGTGGATCCAGTCAGCCGGATACACGGCCGCGACGGACTCCTTCAAGGCGACCATGTCGAGCGACCCTTTTCCAGACTGGGCGTACCTGTCGAAGCGACCACTGTCCGGGTCGCCGGGATCCTCCGGGTTCTTGCCCCAAAAGGGGTACAACATGTGCGCATGGGGCATCCCCGGCGGCAGGAACGATCGATCCGAATAAATCTTGAGTTTCAAGCCACTCCCAATCTCCCAGCGCCCCGACGAATCAGGCTCTTACAGGACGAGGTAGTTACGCAGCGATTGTTCCAACTCGGATTGTTTGGCAGGTGTAAGTTTGCCGATGGGCGGTCCGATCATCTTGGACTTGTCCACCGTCGTCACTTGGTGCGCCAGTGCTGCGCAGGACTTGGGAAGACCGCACTCGCCGGCTTGGAATAGGACGACCGTGGGAGACGGCACCTGCCAGCGAGGGGACGTCGTCAGCGGGACGACTGTAGCGCTGGCCCATCGAGGGTTTGAGGTGAAGGCGTCGTGCGAGACGAGGATGCAAGGCCTGCGGCCCTTCTCCTCCGAGCCGGACCTCGGGGCCAGATCGAGGAAGTAGATTTCTCCTCTTACCACTCGGTCTCTTCGAGAAGTTTCCGCGCGGCGTGCGCCGTGGTTTGTCCGACAAGTTTCCGGCTCTGCGGGGCCATCCTCTCCACGTACTCCCGCATCTCTTCGGCAATTCTTTCCGCCTCGGCCCTACGCAGGTATTCCTCAACAGCCTTTCTCATGATCTGGGCCGTTCTTGCGCCCTGGCGCCTGGCTTCCCTCTCAAGGGCGCGGTGAACGGGCATTGGAATGATTACGTGGAGGTCCTTTCGAGCATCCATTTTCATATCCATGATACTATCCATGGGCACGGATGTTGTCAACGGTGGCCTTCAACACCGTCGGGCGACCAACCTCCGGGGTCTTGCCCCAAAAGGGGTAAAGCATCTGGACGTGCGGGCACCCTCGCGGGAGATACGACTGGTCAGAGTAGATCTTGAGCTTCACGACCGCGATCCGCCGGCTGCCCGGACGACGCCGCGCCTACTCGAGCAGCCCGAAATGGCGAAGCACACTTGTGCAGAACTCCCTGAGCTGTCCGCGCTGCTGGTAGTACGAATAAGCGTCTTCGTGGCTGAGCACGCCGTACCGATGAACCAGGACATTCCGGAATCCCGCCACCCTCTGCATGAACTCGGAAAGATCTCTCGTTATCACGCCATGTCTCTCCAACGGAGCGAAAAGGTCTCGATAGCGTTCGCCCATGTCCCAACCTTGGTCGGACACGACATGGGCAGCCAAGTCGATACAATCTTGCGCCACCTTCTCGAGGCCGAAGAGAATGATGGCCTGTGTCCCGAAATCCTCCTTGAACGTGCTCAGTCCCACCTGCCCAAGCTGATCGATGTGTGACAAGAGCTCCCGCACGGATTGACACTTGCGGATGAGAACCTCTTTATCGACCATCGGGCATGCGGGCCCATTCCCGAAGTCCGCGCGTAACATGCCTGCTCCAGAACGGCAGGTAGTCCATGGCCTCGATCACCGCCTCTGCACGGAAGCGCCGGTGGGCAAGCGCATCACCCTCCACGACGAGCCTCCCCTTGCGGAACACCTGCATCCTGAGGAGGTGGGGCGCGCGGTTGAGAACGACCACTTGAGCGTCTCGCTGGAAGAGACGGGACAAGACCCCCATTTCCTTCACTATGAAGTCGTCGATCTCCAGCCCTTCCAAGCCCTCCAGAAGGAACGCGACATCCACGTCGCTCCTCTTCGTTGCCCGGCCGCGCGCCCAAGACCCGTACAGATAGACTGCGGTCACCCGCGGATCAGGACCGTACCGTTCCGAGAGGCGCCCCAGTATTCCTTCAATCGTGAGGCTGTCCGACATCGCATCTATTGTAGGCCGACCGGCTGCATCTTCCAACCGACTGTCTCGTGGGCACCGTCGGGCAACCACCTGCGAGGATTGACGTCATGAGTGTCACTTCCGCCTCGCCCCGCGCCGCTTCAACACGTACAGGGCTGTGGCGCCCTCCAGACGGTGCGGCCGTTCGGAGAAATAGGCCACGACGTGGTCCAGCCACTCCACGAACGGCTCCACCCGCGAGTTGTCCAGCTTCGCGTCGCGCAGGGCGTTCGTCAGCCGCTTCCGAAGGTCCGCCAGCATGAGAGGCCCGCTCCCCCGAGAGTGGTCAAAGGTCCGCACCCGCACGAGCCGGAGCGAGGTGCCTGCCACCCATCGCTCGATATCGAAGGGCGAGATGAAATGCAGGTCGGAGAGCGACATGGGGACACGCAGCAGCATGTTGAGGGCCATCCAGATGAAGCCGCGGATGTTGAGGAAACAGGGGCAGGTTAGAATCAGGCTCCCCCCGGGCGAGAGCCGACGCGCCAGCGCCGCGATCGTTCCGCGGGGGTCGTCCGTGTGCTCGAGCGTTCCGCACGACACGATGACGTCGGCCCTACCTTTCCAGTTGGCGAGATCCATGCACCGGAAGCTCAGATTGGGGGCCTGGTGTGAGAGTTGCGCCTGCCTAATCGCGGACTCGGCGTAGTCAATCCCCACGACGTCCCTCGCGCCTGCGCGCGCGATGAGAAAGGCCAGCGTACCCGTACCGCACCCCACGTCCAGGACACGCTTCCCCCTCCACCGGGTGGAGGCCAGCACCACCTCGTTTGTCTCGCTGACGTTCTTTCCGCGTACGAACTTGCTGAAGAACTTCTCTTCGCCCTTTTCGTAGACGCCCTCGTATAGCTCCTTGAGCGCGCGATTTCCCTTGCCGGGGCTTCCCACGGAAACCTTCACGACCCACGCTCCGCCCACTGTCTGAATTCGCCGATCACGAACAGATCGGTCCTCTCCATCGCTTCCGCCGTGGCTCCTCCAAGGTGAGGCGTGACAAGGAGGTTGGGGTGCGATCGGGCATACTGGACGAGGGGGTGATTCGCCGAGATGCCCTTTCTTTCGCCGATCAGCACATCCAGCGCCGCGCCGGCGAGATGGCCCGATCGGAGCGATCTCAGAAGCGCCTGTTCGTCCACGATCTCACCCCGCGACGTGTTGATGAGAACGGATCCCTTCGGGAGCTGCCTGAACTCCGCCTCCCCCACCGCTCCGGCCGTTCTCGCGTTGAGCGGCAGATGAAGCGTGAGCACGTCGGACCGCGCGAGGAGGCTCCGCAGAGAGCGCGCGCGTCGGACGTAGCCGGGCACGGAACCGGGATGGGGGTCGTAGGCCGCGACGCGCATTCCAAATGCTCGACCGTAGCGAGCCATCATTCGGCCAAGTCTTCCAAAGCCGAGGATACCCAACCCCAGACCGGACAGCTCGCGCCCGAAGAAGGGGGACTGTCGCCACTCCGCCCGTTTCACGGACGAACAAGCTTGCGGGATCCTGCGCACCAGGGAAAGGAGCAGACCAAACGCATGCTCCGCGGTGCTTGTGACGTTGCGGAGCAGGGGAGGATGGTGGTGCAGACTGAACACCCTGACGCCGCGGTGTGCGGCCGCGTCCACGCCGATGTGGTCCACACCCGTGGTGGGTGACACGATGGCTCTCAACCGGGGCGAGGACAGGATCAGGCCGGGCGGCACGCTTCGCTGCCAACGAATCATGACCGCATCGAAGGCGGGGGCCGCAGCCTCGAACCGCCGCTGCTCCATGCTCTCGGCGAACAGGTGCCCGGTACGCCGGGCCATTTGCAGCCCTGCGCGGCTGAAGTTCTCGGGTTCGGGGCACAGAATCCGTAGCGTGCGCAATGTCCCCTGTGTGGACCAGCAGGGCGATGAAGTCAAGTTCCCCGTCGGTCGAGGGAGGCGAACCGGCGGAGCGGGACCATCCTGGCGAGTCGGCTCAGAGGATGCCCCTGGCGGCTTCGGCCAGGTCGTCCTCGATCTTGGCCTTGGGGCTGGACCAGAACGTTCGAACGTACTCTTCGCTCAACTTGGCGTGCAGATCCGGATCGAGTTCGGCCCGAAAGATCTCCGGCCATCGGCCCCTTGGAAATTTCACGTACATGGCAAACACCGTGCGGAGCCGCGAGATGTCCTCCACGCTCCACTGAGGCATCCTGAGAAGGCTGTCGTCGGCATTGCTCACCGTGCAGACCACGTCGGGCGAAATGAGACCTTTCTCCTCCGCGTACCGTCGGAGCTCCGTTCCGTGGAAAGGAACGAAAACGGAACAGCTCAGGTTGTCGGTCTTGAAATGCCGGTTCATCTCGATCGTATCGAAAGCGAGGGCGCGGGTCTCGTCCGGAAAGCCGATCATGTTGTTGACACTGAAGGTGATATCCAGGCCGGCGGGGATCTGCATGATTCGGATGGCGTCCTCGTTCCGGTAGGGTCTTCGGACGATCTCGCGGCGGAAAGCCTCGTTCCCATGTTCCAGGCCGAAGGTCATCCGATCCAGACCAACGTCCTTCAGTCTTTTCAACCTGCGCTCGGTGATGGTCTCGATTCTGGTCTGGCACCAGAAGGGCAGCTTGATATCGGAGTACATGTCGCAGAATTCATCGAATTCCCTGTCGCTCCAAGCCAGAAACGTGTCGGCCCAGAAGTAGATGTACTCGACCTTCCACTGCCTCACGTGGCTTTCGATCTCCTGCTTCACGAGGTCCATTCGCTTCTTTCTGAAGTACGAGATCCTTCCTCCGTAGAGAACATTCTGCGAGGGGGAATTGCAGAAAGCGCATGGATACGGGCATCCCCTGTGGGTCTCGACGGGAAGCAGGCGCCGGATCTTCCCTCCCATCGGCCGATAAAAGCGCTTTTCTCCGAACAGTCCGATGTCCGTTACGGGAGGCAGCCGGTTGATGTCGACCGGCTTCGAGATGGGGTTCTTCCGGACCGTCCCGTCGCGCTGCTTGATCCAAAGATTGGTGACGTCGGAGTAGTCGCGGCCGGAGGCAAGCCGATCGGCCAAGTCAGCGATGGCGTTCTCGCCCTCCCCCACACACACCATGTCCACTTCCTCAAAGCCGAGAGCCAGGTGCGGCGCAAAGGTGGGGAAGACACCGCCAAAAATCGTCGGAATCCCGCGGTGTCTAACGGCTCTGGCGAGAGCTATCCCGCGGCGAAACGTCGTTTCGGTGCAGGAGACGGCGATCAAGTCGGGACTGAATGAATCTACGGCGGACACAAGATCTTCAACGGCCGATCGCGTCGACTTCCGGAAGTGGAGGTCGTCATCATCCGCGTCTCGGAAGGGCCTGAAATTGAGGCTCCTGGCCTTCTTCTCATCCACGTCATCAATGGCGATTTCATCATCGAACTTGTAGAACGTCGTATCGAAGAGCGAGGTCCGATGCCCTGCGTCCTTTAGGATCTGAGAAAGGACGGCAATCGAGGGGGGAACCGTGCTCATGCCCCTCTCGTTGGGATAAAGAAAGAGTACCCGGGCGCTTCCCACGGCTTCTCTCTAGTCCCGCGTTGAGGAATTCTTGGAGCAGATTGTCACCGACGCGGGACCATCGGAACGATGTTTGCTTCCGCAAACATCGTTCCGAAAGTACCATGTTGGAGGCACCGATCTGTTCCAAGAATTAGTCCACATGGTACTAGTGATCCGGCGGCTCAGCCGGGAGGTGCAACAGCATGGACGTCAACGTCATGAGGCAGGCTCCGCGCGAGTGTGTCCTCGACGGGTGATGATGAAGTACTCTGCGAGATAGAGGTCCTCGATGGAATCAATGTTGATGGCACGATCGGGGGACACGATCTGGGCGCGGCAGTCGGCGCCCACGAGGGTGTTTTGGTCCATGACAACGGTCCGTTTGGAGACGTAGAGCGCTCCGCTGCGGATGTAGACGGGAGGCAGCTCCTGGCGGGGACGCATGTCCTCGATACCCTGGTCCACGAAGTTGACGAGACGGTTCTCGTCCACGATCTTCTTCATTCTGTATGGATGATAGCCCCCCACATCCACCACGCTGACGACGGAATCGGCGCCGGAGTCCATCAGCAACTGAATCCCCGCGTCGATATCCGCCGCTGTGCGGAGCGGGGAGGTGGGTTGGAGCATGACGATGATCTCGTAGGGCGCTCCGGCCCGCCGCTCCATTTCGCGGACGGCGTGTTGGACCACGGGCAGGGAGCGGGCCGCGTCCGTGGCCAGCTCGGTGGGGCGCAGGAAGGGCACGGGCACGCCCAGGTCCCGCGAGATCTTGGCGATCTCCTCGTCTTCGGTCGAGACGACAATATCCGCGAGGAGTCGAGATCCTTTCGCCGCCTCGATGGTGTAGGCCATCAGGGGTTTGCCGGCGAGCGGGACAAGGTTCTTCCGAGGGATGCCTTTCGATCCCCCACGGGCCGGAATGACGCCCAGGATACGCATGGGATCAGGCCGGGGGGCCGGTCTCCCAATTGTACAGAACCTGCCCGGTGGGGAGCCGGGCGGCGAATCGCCCTCGGTAGTAGTCCCGGTTCAAGAGCTCGGCGTGGGTCAGCTCCCGCCGGGCCTGACCGATCATAGGGCGATAGTCCCCTACGTGCTCGCGGACCCAAGCTTCGCGATCGCCTTCGCCCCCGTGGGCGAGGCGGCAGAGGGACCGAAGCTGTTCCGGCGTGATCGAAACGGGGCCGTCCTTTGTGCCGTCCGGAGGCAGGAGGGTGAAATGGCGCTCGATGACATCCGCCCCGAGATGAAGCGCCACGACGGAAGCCTTGATGCCGTCCCGTTCGGCCAGGGTGTGATCACTGAACCCCACGGAGGAGGTGAGGCGGCGAAGAAACTCCATTCGCGCGAGGTGCAACTGGTCGAGCGGCGTCGGGTAGATCGTCACGCAATGCAGAAAGGTGAAATCCGCGCCCTGTAAAACCCGCGCGGCCTCCTCGATTTCGTCGTCCCTTGTTGCTCCGGTCGAGACGATGAGCCGTCTGAAGTGACGCGTCAAGTCCCGAAGCAGGGGGTAACTCGCGCAGTCGTAGCTGGCCACTTTCACAGCCGGCCAGGGGAATCGCGCCACCTCGTCCACACGTCCTCGCGCAAACACCGTCGTCAAAGGTCGGAGGCCCGCGCGGCCGCACTCCTCAACGTACCAGGCATACTCGCTGGTTGGGAATTCGAGCTTCTTGAGCCGATCGTATTCCGGCCGGTACGGTCGGCGGATCGCCTCCACCGTTCCGTTCCGCGTCAGCCCCTCTTCGAACTCCGGACGGAAGGTGAGATCGTCGGCGAACATCGTCTGGATCTTGCCGTAGTCCGCTCCGGCCTCCGCCGCCGCCCAGATCATGTCCTTGAGCAGGGCCTTGTCGCCGTTGTGATTCTGGCAGAACTCGGCGATGACTAGCGCGATGATGAACCTCCCAGAATAGACAGCAGGTGGCGCGCCGCGGCATCCTCCCCATGACGCTCCAGACCGTCGAAACCCTTCGCCAAGTCCGAGTAGGGGCCGGCATTCGTCAAGGGCGATCGCTCCGCCTCCTCAAGGTCGCCCAACGAAACGCCCAGGCCCAACTCGATGAGGCGACCGCCGTTGTGGGCGACTTCAGGACAGGCATCCGGAAGGACCGCCATGGGTACGCGGGCGAGCACGCAATCCGAGATGGTGCCCAGTCCCGGCCGGACGATGGCGAAATCCGCCTCCTCGAGCGATCCCCGTTCGAAATCGAACGGCTGGACGCCGGGCATATCCCTTTCCAGCCCCCGCGCCCATTCGGGAGACGCCAGGAAACGTGTCCCATTCCCCAGGCAGCTTCGAAGCGCCCTCACAATCTGGGGGCGCACCCCTTCGGCCGCCGTCGCCTTCCCCACTGCGAGCAGAACCCGCCGAGGGGGACCCCGGCGCGCCTGGATGCGCTCATCGCAGAAGCCGATGAAGCCCACTGGAACCGCTTGTGCCCACTCCCCTGTGGCCGGCATGGCGAAATACCGGTTCACGATCATCTCCGGCCGGCGCTCCAGGAGAAGGTGCTCGGCCGACTCACGGTATCTCGCGAGCACGGGGCTCTCCGGAAAAGCCCGATGGAGTACGTCCGGCCAGAGAAACGAGCCCGACAGAACAACTCGCTCGCAGTACAGGAGGGGTTCGTGCAAGTTGTCGGACACCACGAGGTCAAATCGGTCGAGCCCCAGGCCGGCGAGTTCGCGGTGCCAAGTGAGGACCCAGTCGCCATAGAACGACGCGTCGGCTGCCCATCTGACCGGCAGTCGAACGAACTCCACTCTCGCTCCGTCCCAAGACAACAAGGCACGATATTCCGCCCAGGCGGCCAGCGCCTCCGTCTGCCACCGTTCGCAGAAGAGGTGCACGCGTCCAGCCGGCTCCAGGGACCGGACCCGGCCGAGTACGCGGATGAGCCGCTTGACGTGTCCGAGGCCGTTGCCGCAGGCGACGGCGGCAATCTTCATCCAGGCCTTGCCCCTGCGCGGCGGCTCCAGGGCGTGATGTAGCCCAACCCCATGTATCGCACGCCGGGGATCCGCTCGACCTCTTCGGGATCGAAGAAGCTCCAGCCATCGAAGATCACGGCCGGCCGCCTCATGCTCCGTGCAAGTCCGTAGATGTCGATCGTGGAGAAGCTGCGATGGTTGTTCATGAAGACCACGGCATCACTCGCCGAGAACCCTGCGGGGATCCTCCGGTACCGCGCACCCGTGCTCTCGACGACCTCTTTCGGGATCAGGGCGTCGTACCCGTAGACCGCCCGGACCCGCGGGCGCAGCGCCCGGATGAAATCGAGGGTCGGCGAGCCCCGCATGTCCGTCGTTTCCGGCTCCCCCTTGAAGGCAAAGCCGAGGACGAATACCTTGCACGTGGAGGGATTCTTCCCACACTCCCGAAGAGCCTTCAGGAGCCTCCGCGCCGCCAGAACAGGTGTTCCTTCGTTGATTTTCCGCCCGAGGCGGGGAAGGCTCGCCAGACCGTTTCGCCGCGCGCCGTTCGCCAGAAGGTAGGGGTCCTTCGTGAGACACGTCCCGCCCACGCCCGGGCTCGGCAGCGGGATGGGATTGCGCGGGTAGCCGATGTTCGCAGCCCGGATGATCCTCGCTGCGTTCAAGTTGTGGGTTTCGCAGAGGGCGGAAACTTCATTCGCGAAGGCGAACGAAAGGTCCCTGAAGGTGTTGTTGATAAGTTTGACGAATTCCGCTTCTTCGAGTGAGTTCATCCGGACGATGTTGGGGCTGAGTTTCGAGAAAACCCTCGAGGCGGTCTCCACGCTCCAGTCGTTGATCCCCCCGATGACCTGCGGGAGCGTGTGGAGCTCCTCCAAGACCCGCCCCATCATGACGCGCTCCGGGGCGTGAGCGACGCCGATATCCTTGCCCACCCGCAGACCCGTGGCCCGCTCCACTTCCTTCTTCACCAAGGTCCGGCACGTGCCGACGGGCACGGTAGACCGCACGATCAGGAGGTCTCCGGTCTTCAGAAGATTCGCTGTACTCGCGAGCGCGGAGCGCAGGTGGGACAGGTCCGCGCGACCCTTTCTGGCCGGCGTGTTGACGCAGACGAGGAAGATGCGGCAGGAGGCCAGCTCCCCGGCGGAGCGCGCGATGCGGAACGTCTTTCTGCCCAGTTGTGCGCGGAGGAGCGCGGCCACGCCCTGCTCGTGGAAGTGCGGACGCCCGAGGGCGAGTGACCTCCGGACGCCGGGATCCCGTTCCCAGCCGACAACGTTGAGCCCGGACTCGGCCAGCGCGACGGCCACGCAGAGGCCCACATGGCCGAGCCCGATCACGCCGATCTTTTCCCAATACGACGAGTGCGTCAGAATCAAACGGTCAACATCCAGGAGGGCGAGGACGCGCCGACGCCCATCAACGAGGACGGCATGTCTGATGGTGCGCTGGCGGCCGCTCGCCCGGATCTGGCGCTGGATCTCGGCCAGCGCTCCGCTGGGGGGAAGGCTCGCAGGAATCGCGACGGGTCTGCGCGTCATGACAGTCGTTACCGGCGACCTCATCGTCCGCCCTCGAAGGAGAGCGTCGCGAACGTCGCCGTCCGTGATCACACCCTCGAGCCTCCGCTGCTCATCCACCACCAGGCACAGGCCGGGCGGGAGACCATGGTGGCGGGCACCCTCCATCACGGCCATCGCTTGGGAGAGGCCGGCTCGGCGCGAGAGCACAAGCCTATCGACGGATCTCGCGAACAGGATGTCGGGCGGGTACTCAGGAATGGACATGGCGGGAAGGAGACGGCGTGATCTCGCTCCAAGGGTAGTCGAAGCGGAAGAAGCCCGTTCCCCACCTCATGTGGAAGGGGTTGTCACCGGGCTCGACATGGGGCTCAATCTGGACCTGGATCGCAGGGTTGACCACATCCTCCTTCTGGCCTCCGACGAAAAGATACAGGGCCACCGTGTAGACTCCTGCCTTCAGATGGTTTGGATGAAGATCCGTGGAGATGGCGTACTCTCCCATCGAAAGCGGCCGGTTCCGTTGCCCCGATGGCGAGACGAAGAGAGAACTTCCGCCATCGACGGTCCGGATGTTGCATGCCAGCTCGACGCTGCTCAGGGCGTGCAGGCACCTGAAGCCGACTTCCACCCGGATAGGCTCGCCCTCGAGGAAGACGGCGGTCGGCCGGCCCTCCTTGTTCAGCGTTTTCACCCAAGTGAGGGAGGCCGCATCGCGACGTCCTGCCGTGTGAGGAGCGCTGTCCAACGCGCACCAGCCCGGGTTGGCCTGGGAGTCCGTCAACTTCGCGAGATACGCCCTGACCACCGACTCGGTGTTCCCCATGTCCGCCACCTGCCCGCCGTCCAGCCACATGCAGGTTCGAGTTAGATTCATGATGGCGGCCATGTTATGGCTGACGAACAGAACCGTCCGGCCCTCCGTGGCCACATCGTTCATCTTCCCCAGGCACTTCTTCTGAAAGGCCGCGTCCCCCACGGCGAGCACCTCGTCCACCAGTAGGATATCCGGCTCCAGGTGGGCCGCGACCGCGAAGGCCAGGCGGACGTACATGCCGCTCGAGTAGCGTTTCACGGGTGTATCGATGAACTTCTCGACCTCGGCAAACGCGGCGATCGCCTCCAACTTGGCACCGATCTCCCGGCGCCGCATTCCGAGGATCGCGCCGCTCATGTAAATGTTCTCCCGGCCCGACAGCTCCGGGTGGAAGCCGGTGCCCACCTCCAGCAAGGAGCCGACGCGCCCCCGAATCTCGACCCTCCCCTCCGTCGGCATGGTGATCCCCGAGAGGATTCGAAGCAGGGTGGTCTTGCCTGCCCCGTTTCGGCCGATGATGCCGACAGCCTCACCACACCGAATGTCGAACGAGACGTCCCTCAGCGCCCAGATTCTCGGCGGACCCGTCAGGTGTCCGTTTCCTCCAGGATGAGGGCGTCGCCAGCGCCCGGCCGCACGAAAGGGGAAGGCGACGAGATCCGCCAAGCTGTCGCGCAACGCCTTGTACCGCTCCCGCGGCGCGATGACGTATTGCTTGCCCAGGTTGTGAGCATGAATCACGGTTTCGGCCATGCCGGCACCTTCCCTCCGCCGCGGCAAAGGGTAGCGTATCCGGAACCGTGCCGCAAGCTCGACCCGCGGGGATCGAAGGAAGGAGGCCCCGCCACGTGATACGATGGCCTGCGCCGGAATCCATGAAGTTTACCTTTGTCATCCCCTGTTACAACGAGGGCGAAGACGTGCGGCTCGCCCTCGAAAGCTCCCTCCTGCAAAACCACCCGGAGAAGGAAGTCATCGTCGTGGACGACTCCACGGACGGCACCCGGGCGATCGTGGACTCGTACCGCGAGCGGGGCGTGCGCGTGATCCGGCCGGACGAAAGGCGGGGCTGCTGCGAGGCCCGCAACATCGGCCTCAAGGCCGCCACGGGTGACGTGGTCGTCTTGTTGAACGCGGACGTTCATCCCCCCCCGAATCTCCTCGCGCATCTGGAACATCACTATGCCCAGGGGGCCGACTGGGTTATCCTGCGGTCCCTCGTCTCCAACCAAGACACCCTGGTCGGCCGATTCATCCAAGCTCAGGCGGAGCGCATGTATGCCGCACAGGGCGATCTCCTGTACTGGTCCGAGGCTTTTTCCTGCCGTCGAGAGGCCGCTCTGGCAGTCGGCGGGATCCCGGACTCCTTTCCCTTGCCGTTCTGCCGGGATTGGTTTTTCGGGCGCATTCTCGAGGAGCGGGGCTACCGCAAGGTCGTGGATCTCTCCTTCAACGTACCCCACAAGGCCCCGGCAACGCTGAAGGAGTTTTTCACGCAGAAGACGCGGGACGGGCGTTTCAGCATCCTCTTTTTCCACTTCCTTCGCCGCCGCTCCATGCCGGCCCTGCTGACGCGCAGCTTGGCGAAGCAAGCGATGATCCTCGCCTTGGGCTTGGCCCTCGTTCCATGGGGCCTGCGGGTCGCTCGCCTGCTGCTCGTGTCGCCCAAACGGTGGGCCGATGGAATCGGCTTCGCAGGATGCGAAGGCGTGTACCGGCTGGGGTACGCGGTGGGAGAATGGCGAGGGATCGCCAGCCTCCTACACCTCACCCTGGCGCGGCGCCATGCCTCCCCCTGATCGCTCCCACTACATTCGCACCTTTTTCGCGGGCTGAATTCGCTCTACCCCACTCCACCTCCCCTTGCAACGGGGAGGAGAGGAATTCCCCTCCTCGGTAGGGAGGGTTGAGGGGAGGTCGACACACACGAGCTTGGTGCAACCACGACAGACGTCAGGCGAATCCATCCGAACCAGCCCCACGATGCAGCGTTGTCAAACTACCGAGCCCGGCCTGGACTCTTGATCGATCCCGGCACAGGGGGAGTGACGTGCCTAATGGGGCGGGAGCCGGGTCGAGAAACCAATCCGCCCGAGCACGGCCGCCAGGGCGGATCCCAGCGTTGCCAACCCGAACTCCGTGGCCCTCTCGCGGGCACGCCGCCCCATCCGGCCCCGAAGCGGTGGCGACGCCAGCAAGGTTTCAATCCTGTCCGCGAGGATGTCCGGTCGACGGATGGGCACCACGAAGCCTTCGCGGCCCGAACGAACAACGTCCTCCGCGCCGCTGTTCGGCGTGGCGACAACAGGCAACCCGAAGGCCATCGCCTCCAGCAACGTGCTGCTGAAACCTTCCTCGATGGACGGGAACAGGTAGACGTCGGCCTCCCGGTAGAGCCGCCCCATCTCCCCGGGTGGCACGATCCCGACGTGCTCGTAGCAACCGGAGTACTTCCGCAGAAGAGGCCGGAATTCGGGCTCGACCGGGCCCGCGAGAACCATCCTGACCTGCCCGCTCCTGATCGATCGGACCGCCTCGATGCCGTCATGCACCCCCTTCCGCACGCCGATCGAACCTGCGAAGAGAACGGTCAACCTCCGGTGCTTGCGGTTCAACCGGCCGATGGCAGGTGGGACCACGATCCGCGGGGGAAAGCAGATCAGCTTGTCCCGCGGCAGACCCCGCTCCAGGTAGGTGCTCATGGAGAACCGTGAGTTCGCATACACATGGTCCGACTCGGCGTACTCATTCAGTTCCCTGTCAACCGCCCAAGGCGCGACCGACGCTCCGGGTAGTCCCACGCGATCACGCTCCTCTTCAAGGATCTGTTTCTGGTGCAGGATGTGGGTAGAGCCGCGGTAGAGAACCGTCTTCATGCCGCGTTCGTGCGCCGAGCGAATCGTATGGAGAGCAGCCCCGGAACGGGCCACGAGAAGATTCCCTTCGCCGAGTTGGCCGGCCGCCCACCGATCGAAAAGACCCGAGGCGCAACGCTCCGCGAATAGGACGCGATGGCCGGAGATCCTCTGAGGCGCACGGCCAATCAGGCCGGGCAAGAGAAAACAACGGATCCGATCCTCGGGGAGTTCCTCGCCATCCTGCCGCAGAGATGGCAACCAGCCGTATTTCAGCCGATGGTAGTCCGTGACAAGCATCTCGAGCCACCCTCGATCCGCAAGCGCTTGAGCCCACTGAAACAGCTTGAACTTCCCGAGGGTGCTGACCACGACCGAGGGAGTCCCGAGTTTCACAGGCCGCATTCTATCCCGGCCCTCGCGTGCGTGTCGAAGACCCACCCCCCGAGGGGACCCGCCGTGTCAACGCAGTCGGGCCTTCCCGCGGGGATGAAGCAGGCCCGCGATGTCTCCCGGGAGGTACTGGGGAGGTGACATCGGGGCTTTACTTAGTTCACTTGTTAGTTTACAAGTGAACTATGATCCGCTTGAACATCCACGAGGCCAAGACACACCTCTCGCGCTACCTCAAACGGCTCGCCAGGGGTGAAACGATCGTGCTGTGCAAGCGCAACATCCCCATTGCCGAAATCAAGCCTCTCCCGAAGCCGCTCAAGAAAAAGCGTCCCATGGGGTCGGCCAGAGGGAAAATAGAACTGCTCCCTTCATTCTTTGATGAACTTCCGCAAGAAGAACTTGCCTTGTGGTACGGTGAGGGTTCGTGAGACTTCTGCTCGACACCTGTTCGTTCGTCTGGCTGATCACAGCCGCGCCGGATCTGTCGCCTGCCGCACGAGACGCCTGCGAAGACCCCGCGAACGACATCTTCCTGAGTTCTGCTTCAGTCTGGGAGATCGTCACGAAACATGGATCGGGCAAGATACGACTGGCGGATGCTCCGGACAAGATCATCAGCACCGAACGAAAACGACTCGGAATCGTGTCGCTGGCCTTGGACGATGAATCCGCCCTGCAAGCCGAGCGCCTCCCCCTCCTCCACAAGGATCCTTTCGACCGCATGCTGATCTGCCAGGCGATCGTTCACGGCCTGACGATCCTGACGCCCGACGGCCGGATCCGCCAATACCCCGTCCGCACCCTCTGGTAGAACCCAGGCAGAAAGCTCTCTTTCGGATCGCAGAACCAAGTCGGGTTCCCGGATGTGGACGAGAGGTACCCTTTCGTGTACACTATGACCAAATGGGGGGAACACGCAACACGAACATGGTCAGCGTCAAGCAGTTGCGACCCTCCCTGCCGCGGATCCTCGCGCGTATTGACAGGAGATTCGAGCGCTTCATCGTCACCCGCCGCGGGCAACCCGTCGCGGTGATGCTGAGCGTGGACGACTACGAGGCGCTGCTGGAAACGCTCGACATCCTGGCGGACCCCAAGGCCCGGGTGGGAATCCGCCGAGGAGAGGCCGACATCCGCCGAGGCAAGACCCACCCATGGAAAGAGATCAAGGCATCGATTGGCCGCGTATAGGGTCGAGCTGTCCGGGCAGGCGGAGCGTGTCGTCCGTCGGATGGCCCGGCGAGAACCATTGCTCTACCGGCGCGTGGCAGGGGCGCTGGACGACTTGGCACACGATCCGCACGCGGGCAAACCCCTGAAAGGACGACTCGCGGGCCGGTACTCCCATCGGGTTGGACCCTATCGAATCATCTACGTCCTCCGACGAGCGAAGTTGCTCGTTCTGGTCATCGACATCGGCCATCGGCGTGAGATCTACCGATGAGAGAATCCACCCTGGAAAGTTGACGGCCGGCATGTCCGGATCCTCTGCGAAAACTCGAGATGCCTCCGGGGCATCTGCGGCTCACGCCGAGTGCGAGCCCTCCGCGGCCGAGCGGGAGGAGTGGATCCGGGATTTCGAGGCGGCCGGGCAGTGGTCACTTGACCGGCGGCTCGACAACGCGTTCATCCGAACCTACAAGCCGGTTTTGGATGACGTTTTCTTCCGCGCGTTCACCTCGGTGGAGGCCTACAGGCGCTGGTGCGAGACGGCCGTGCCCTCCTGGCTCGGATATGGCCGAAGCGTTTGACTCCAGGCGAGTTCGACATCTCGCCGACGCCTTCCGGAAACACGGCGTTCGCTACCTCATCATTGACGACGTCATCCGCAGCAAGGAAGCCGCGGGCCGGGTGCACGACCGGGAGGTCCTGCCCCGGCTCAAGGCCTTCCGCGACTGGTGGCTCCAGCGCCAAAAGGAAGGCTCGTGAGGCCGATCGGCACGCCCGCCCCACGATCGACCTCCCGACTTCCCGGCTTCCCGACCTCTCGCTGAATCATGTGCGGCATTGCAGGCGTCTGGAACTTCCGGAAGAAGCCGGTGGACCGCACCCGGTTGCGTCGCATGACCGATTCGCTCTCTCATCGCGGACCGGATGCGGAAGGCTTTCACTTCGACGATCGGCTCGGCATCGGCCTCGGACACCGCCGACTCTCGATCATTGACCTCACCGAGCAGGCCAATCAACCCATGTGCGATGCAGCGGGGGAACTGTGGATCGTCTTCAACGGAGAGATCTACAACTACGTCGAACTCCGCGAGGAGCTCGGGGCAAAGGGCCAGGTGTTCCGGACGCAGTCGGACACAGAGGTCATCCTTGCGGCATACCGGGAGCATGGGATGGATTTCCTGGGCAGGCTGCGCGGCATGTTCGCCATGGCCTTGTTCGACACGCGCCGTCCGAGATTGATCCTCGCCCGCGATCGGATCGGGAAGAAGCCCTTGTACTTCGCGCGAAGCGGAGATGCGTTTCTTTTCGCCTCCGAACCCAAGGCGATCCTGGCGAGCGGCCTAATCGGGCGCTCCCCCGATTTCGAGGGCCTGGCCCAGTACCTCACGCTCGGTTTTGCCGCGCCCCCGCGCACGGGGTTCCGGGAAATTCGGAAGCTTCCACCCGCCGGCGTGATGACGATCGAAGCGAACGGCGAGAGCGGTGTCCACACCTATTGGAGCCTCAACTTCCACGAAAAGGAGCCCCACACGACGGACGAGTGGGAAGAGATCGTCCGCCATGAGATCCGGGAGGCGGTCCGACTGCGGCTTCGCAGCGACGTGCCGTTGGGGGTGTTCCTCAGCGGCGGCATCGATTCCAGCGCCGTGGCCGCCCTCGCAGCCGACCAGACGAACCGGTTGCGAACGTTCACCGTGGGATTTCGGGAGACGGAATGGGACGAGAGGCGGTACGCGCGGATCGTGGCCGAGCGCCTGGGCACCGATCATCACGAACTCGTTGTGGAGCCCAAACCCCTCGAGATCCTACCCGCCGTTCTGAACCACTACGAGGATCCCATCGCAGATGCCTCTGTGATCCCCACGCTCTACGTGGCGAAGATCGCCCGCCCCGAGGTGACGGTGGTCTTGAACGGCGATGGGGGCGACGAGATCTTCGGCGGCTACCGCGGCTATCAGGTTTTTCATGCGGCCCAGTGGCTGAGGCGGGTACCGGGATCGGCCCTGCTCGGGCACCTAGCCCCCCTCGTCCCGGATGCTCCCCGCGGGAGTTTGCCGTCCCGGGTGAAACGGGTCCTTGAGCTGGCCGGCGACGCCCATCGGATGACGCTGGAGCGATACTCCGCCGGCACCATGCAGCCGGAGGACGCCGCCGCCTTGCTCGGTCCCGCCTGGCCCGACTCCACCCTGCAGCCCGCATGGGAGATCCTCGAAGCCGCCGCCGATGCCTCGCGCCCGCTGAGGGGCGTGGATCGCCTCCTGCATCAGAATCTCACCGTCGGTCTGCCCGGGGGGCTCATGGTCAAGATGGATCGGGCATCCATGGCCCATTCCCTCGAGGCCCGTTCGCCACTTCTGGACCACGTGCTGGTCGAGCGCCTGGCCAGGATGCCCCACAACCTCAAGCTTCACGGCCTCACCACCAAGTACGTTCTCAAGCGGGCCCTCCGGGGTCTTGTGCCGGACGTGATCCTTCGCCGGAGCAAGATGGGCTTCGGGGTCCCTCTCGGCGCGTGGTTTCGCGGCGAGTTGAGGCCACTCCTCGAACGGCGGCTGGGTGAGGGGCGCCTGATCGCAGGGGGGGTCTTGGCCCGTGCCCCGGTGTGCGGACTCATTCGCGAACACGTGGAGGGTCGTGCCGATCATTGGCCCAAACTGTGGACGCTTCTGTTCCTGGAACTCTGGTGGCGGACATGGGTGGAGCAGGAACGGATCGAGACCCTGATGGACCAAGCCCCTGCACCGCATCGGGGAATCGAGGCCACCAACCCCTCTGGAAATCCATGACCTCCCGAATGCGCACGCGCCTGGCGATGGCCCTGCGTAGTTTCCTTCCGAACCGGGCCGTCCAAGTCCGCCACCGGGAAGGGGTCCGGATGTGGATCAACCTTCGGCGGCAACTGGGGCTGGCGGTGCGCGGTGCCCAACGGTACGAGCCGGCCAACGTCGCCCGGCTCCGATCTCTCGTCGCCCGAGACGCGGTCGTGTACGACGTGGGTGCCCAAGTGGGCTTCTATGCCATGCTCTTCTCGGTCTGGGTGGGTCCGGCCGGGACTGTCTGCGCCTTCGAGCCGGACCCCGAGAATCTCGACCTCCTGCGCAGGAATGCGAGGTCCGCGCCGGGGGGACCGATCATGACAGTGGATGCGGCGGTAGCAGACACCTCCGCCGAGACGGATTTCCTCGTCGACTCGGTCACCGGCGCAACCGGCACACTCCGCGTCGGCGGAGTCGAGAATTCGCTGGCCCATCTCTGGGCACGGCGCCCGCCGGATCGCATCCGGGTCCGCACGATCAGCCTGGACGACTTTGTCTATGCCCGGAGAAATCCTCCGCCGACGCTCGTGAAAATCGACGTGGAAGGGTGTGACGATCTCGTGGTGGCGGGCATGTCCCGCCTGCTGGACGACATCCGACCCCGCCTCTTCATCGAAGGCCCGCGCCGGCAGGGATCGACCGTGCAAACTCTGCAATCGCGGCGATACCGAATCGAGGCGTGCGAGGTGAGCCGGGATGGCTCACCCTATGTCCTGATCGCACACCCCGAGTAGGGGCCGTGCATGCCACAGGGGAAAGGCCGCTACTGGAGAGAGGATGGGGGAGAGGTCACGTGGTCTCCGACCACTTGACCGCCGAACCCGCTCGACGGTTCATGGTGGAGCTGGTCTCCGGCGGCTCGGACCACTGGCCGCGCCTGTGGACCCTCCTGAACCTCGAGCTGTGGTGGCGTTGCTGGGTGGACCAGGAGCCGATCAATGAGGTCGTGAACTCCTGACCTTGGCCCAGGGTCTTTACGATTCACCACCTACGATTCGCGATTCACTCCGCCCGGTCGGGCGGCGCGCTCGGCGCGGGCGTGTCCCGCACCCATCCCCACCGGCTGCCTCCCTTCGGGAGCGCGTGACAGGCGAAGCCGCCTTCGGCTACAATCCCCCCCATTGCACAATCCATCCAAGGATGGGTGCGGGGCGCGTGGCGGAATGGCAGACGCGTACGGCTCAGGACCGTATGGGGCGACCCGTGGAGGTTCAAATCCTCTCGCGCCCAGGTCCGAGCATGAGGAATCCGCTGCTCGCGGCCCAGTAGGCTGAATCATGAGCATCCTGGACCGGCTCCTCCCGTTTGTGCCCGAAGGCCTGATTCGTCGGGTGTATTCCATGGGACCCTTGGCCCGCATCGCCCGTCGGCTGCTTACCCCCGCCCCCTCGGCCGACCCATACCGCTGGGTGACTGTCTCCCACGGGCCTCTCGCCGGCCTCCGGCTGCGCCTGGATCTCCGGCGCGAGAAGACGTACTGGCTGGGCACCTACGAGCCGGGCGTCGAGGCAGCGCTCACGAATCGGCTCCGTCCCGGCGATACGGCGTTCGACGTCGGAGCATATGTCGGCTACCTCGCGCTCCTCATGGCCCACTTGGTCGGGCCCGAAGGCCGCGTGGTCGCCTTCGAGGCACATCCGGACGCCCTCAGCCGTTTGAACGAGCACATCCACGCCAACAAGACACGCCACGTCCGAAGCGTCGGTCTCGCCCTCTCAGACCGCCAGGGCACGGCTTGGATGTCCTCGCCCCCGGGAATGGACCCGCGCGAGAACTCGATCCGGCGTGCCGATCAGCCCGCCGGCAAGGTCCGGAGCTCCGCCGGGGCGGTAAGGGTCAGAACCGACACCCTCGATCACTGGCTTGCTCGGAATCCCGCGTCTCCTCCCCGGCTCCTCAAAATCGATATTGAAGGCGTCGGCGGACAGGCCCTGGCGGGATCGAGGCACACCCTCAGGCGGCACCGGCCTGACCTCATTGTGGAGATCCACAGTGCCACGGATGGTGCTTTGGTATGGTCAATCCTGAGTCCACTTCGATATCGGATGACGAACTTGGAGAACGGCCGTCCGACCCGTGCAGCCCCCTACAACGGACACCTCCTCGCCATCCATCCCGACTACACCCGGCGGGGTGATGGGCGCACGGCGTGAGTTCTCACCCCCTGCGACGCCATGCCTCCCCGAGCACGCCACCCGGTCTGAACCTGAACGTGGCGGCACGCTTCCGAAAAAAGGTGAGCCGCGGTAATATGTAATGGTGCCCCTTCCGACCCAGACGGCTTACTGCCCCAGTTGCGGCGGAAACGTCCCCGTGATGACCATTCTCTGGCGGGGCACTGAAACTCCTCGTTGCGGCAACTGCGGCCTCGTGCTCGCCACCCAGCACGATGAATCCCAGGATGCCGGGCACCAGATGACCTGCGTCGTCTTTGCCGAAGATTCGCCCGGTGTCCGCCGCGTAATCGCCACCGTCCTCGAAGGCACGAAGATCACCCTCCAGGCCATCCCGTGCGAGAACGGGATGGAATTCATCGCGAAGATGACCGAGCTACTCAAAGAGAAGAAACACGTCGATCTGGCCATTCTGGACGTCCAGATGCCGATCCTGAGCGGCATTCAGGCCGCGCTTGCGATGCGGGAAATCGAAAAGAAATTCGTCAGCGCAAAACCCACGCCCATTCTCTTCTTCACCTCCAAGATGATCGACCCGAAGTTCAAGTCCATCCTGGACCAGTGCCGGCCCTCGGCCTACCTGAACAAGGGAACGGAGGCCTCTCCCCGCGAACTGGGTCGCCGAATCTATTCCGTCGTCCGGCGACTCGTCTCGGATATGTCTCTGCAAGAAGAGCTGAACCGCTAGAGCCGGCTTCAACCGGCGACGTGGACGCGCCGGTCCCGCTTGTGGTCCTTGATCTCCTGGTCCATCTCGGCCACAACGTCCACAAGCATGCGGACATCGGACCTCAGAGCCCTCATGTGAGCCCTGAGTGATGCAAGCTGGCTCCTCATCGACGCAAACTGGCGGTCCATCGCATCGAAGCGACCAAGCATCTGCGCGCGGAGCCGACTCAGAGTCAGTCGCCCATTCCTCACGCGCGCACGCTAGCGCGCCTCCCCCGAGCATGTCAAGTCCCACCGGCGCGCGAGCCTTCGGTTTCCCATCGCGGCAGGCGTGCGCTACCATCATGCGCCATGGCCCGATTCTGCATCACCACGCCCATCTACTACGTCAACGACGTGCCCCACATCGGGCACGCCTATACCACCATCGCCGCGGACATCCTCGCCCGATACCATCGCATGCTCGGCGACGATGTCTTCTTCCTCACGGGAACGGACGAGCACGGCAAGAAAGTCGAGCAGGCCGCCGCCGCCCAGGGGCGGACACCTCGGGACCTTGCGGACAGCGTCCACGGCCGCTTCCGCGATCTCTGGCGGACGCTCAACATCTCGAACGACGACTTCATCCGAACCACCGAGGATCGCCATCGCCGAACCGTCCACGACTTCTGGTCCCGCGCCAAGGCCGCGAAGGACATCTTCCTCGGCGATTACGAGGGCTGGTACTGCACCCCCTGCGAGACGTTCTGGACGGAGAAGGAGCTGATTCCCGAAAGTAGGCCGGCATCGGAGTTGGAAAATGCCGGCACGCTCATGGAGGGTCCGGTGGATCCCACCGGAGAGATCTCCTTGCCCGAGCGACAAGAGACGATCTGGCGCTGCCCCACCTGCCGCCGCCCCACCGAAAAACTCCGCCAGCCGAGCTACTTCTTCAACCTTTCCGGCCGTTGGAAGTACCTCGTCGAGCACTTCGAGCAGCATCCCGACGCGATCCAACCATCATCGCGTCGCAACGAGATCTTGGCCTTTCTGCGCGGCGAAGATCTCCGAGACCTGAGCATCAGCCGCACCGACTTCCAGTGGGGCATCCCCGTCCCGGACGACTCCCGGCACGTCATCTACGTCTGGTTCGACGCCCTCGTGAACTACCTCACGGCCACACACTACTCGCCCGGTCGAGAGGACTTCTGGCCCGCCTCCATCCATCTCGTCGGGAAAGACATCCTCCGCTTCCACACCGTCTACTGGTTCGCCTTCCTGAAATCCGCCGGCTTCCCCCCCCCCGAACGCGTCTTCGCGCACGGGTGGTGGACGGTGGATGGGCAGAAGATGAGCAAGTCCCTCGGTAACGTGGTGGACCCTTTCGAGGTGGCGCAGAAGTACGGCACCGATCCCTTCCGCTATTTCCTTTTCCGCGAGGTGCCCTTCGGCCAGGACGGCAACTACTCGAACCGGCTCCTCGAAGCGCGGATCAACGGTGACCTCGCGAACGACCTCGGCAACCTCCTCAGCCGGGTGGTGCAAGTGGCCTCCAAGCATTTCCTGGATAGCCGCATCCCCGCCTCCACGACGCACGATCCATCCACGCTCGGCCAGGACGGCACGCTCCTCCTCGTTCGGCGGGAGCAGGTCAAGAAGGCGTACCTCGACGCGCTGGGCCGAATCGAGCTCCAGGCCGCCCTCGAGGCCGTCTGGGATCTGGTCCGCGAGGCCAACGGCTACGTGGACCGTTCCCGGCCGTGGGAGCATCGGGGGACGCCGCGCGGGACCGCGTCCCTCCTCGAACTTCTCGAATCGCTCCGCTTCGCGGGCGTGCTTCTCCAGCCGTTCATGCCCGGCATCTCAAACCGAATCCTTCACCAAATCCTTGGGCGGGAGATTTTCGGTTCCTCGAGCCGGCCATCGGAACCGGAAACCGCCGACCTCGACCGACCCTACCCCTTCACGAAAGGGTGTAGCATTGTGAAAGGGGCGCACTTGGTGGAGAGGCTGGACCTGGCATCGGCAGTCGGGAGTCGAGAGTCGGGAGGCGTCCCAGCGGCGAAGATGGAGCAGGGTGGAACGCTGCCCAAACAAGCTGGAGTTCCCACAAAGGAGGCGAAGGTGACCGAGACGACATCAAACACGATTACGACAAGCACGATCACGATCGACGAATTCAGGAAGATGGACCTCCGCTCGGCCACGATCCTGGAGGCAGAAGAGGTCCCGGGCTCGAAAAGGCTCGTGAAGCTGAAGGTGGATCTCGGAGGCGAGTCGAGGCAGGTCGTGGCGGGAATTCGCCACGTCTACACGCCGGCGGAGCTCCCGGGAAAGAAGGTCGTCCTAGTGGCCAACCTCGCGCCGGCCAAGATCATGGGCGTCGAGTCGCAGGGGATGGTGCTCGCCGCCACGGACGGGGACACGCTTTCGCTCCTCTCGTTCGACCGGGATGTGGGTCCGGGCCGGAAAGTGAAATAGCCGATGAGTGATGGGTTCTCCTCACCCGCCCTTCGGACACCCTCCCCGCCTGTCCAGTCCGCCACGGCGGACGGACGGGCAGGTCCCGCGAGCGGGAGAGTGGAGGGTGAGGGCCTGGCGGACTCGCACTGCCACCTCGCCATGCTGGCCCTCGGGGAACGAGCGGCGGCCCTCGAACGCGCCCACGCCGCGGGTGTCGGGCTGTTGATCCTCCCCGGCACGACACTGGCCGACAGCGTCGAGGGCATCGCACTCGCCCGAGCCGGTGATGGCCTGTTCGCGACCGTTGGGATCCATCCGCACGAGGCGAAGGACGCATCGGACAACTTCGAGACCCAACTCGATCAACTCGCCGGAGAACCGAAGGTGCGAGCGATCGGGGAAATCGGCCTCGACTATCACTACGATCACTCTCCCCGGCCGGTTCAGCACGATGTTTTCACGCGCCAGATCGCCGTGGCCCGCCGTCTCAAGCTGCCCATCGTCGTCCACATCCGAGAAGCCTTCCCGGAAGCCGCCGAAATCCTACGGGACGCCTCCGCCCAGGATGCCGGGGGAGTGATCCACAGTTTCACGGGCTCCTACGAGGATGCCCGGTCGTTTCTGGACCTTGGGTTCGACATTTCCTTCTCCGGAATCCTCACCTTCCCGAAGGCCGGAGAGTTGCGAGAGGTGGCGCGCAAGATCCCCATCGAGCGAATCCTCGTGGAATCCGACAGTCCCTATCTTGCGCCCGTCCCGCACCGCGGAAAACCCAACGAACCCGCGTTCGTGAGGCACACGGCGGAGGTCCTCGCGGGTCTCAAGGGCCTCTCCGCCGAAGACGTGGCCCGCATCACCACCGTCAACACCCGCCGGGCGTTCCGCCTCGGGAACGGCACCGCGGTCGATCTCGCCCCAGGGGACCGCCAGTGGGCCCGCCGGATCGGCCTCGAGCCGCGCCTCGCCTACCGGATCCGTGATTCCCTCTACCTGAATATCACCAATAAGTGCACCATCGCATGCACCTTCTGCCCGAAGTTCGAGGACTACATGGTGAAGGGTCATTTCCTGCGCCTCCCACGCGAACCGCAGGCTTCCGAGATCCTCGAGGCCGTGGCGGATCTCGAGGGGACGCGCGAGGTCGTCTTCTGCGGATACGGCGAGCCCACGCTGAGGCTGGACGTCCTTCGCGATGTGGCCCGGCACCTCAAGGGGCGCGGCACCCGCGTGCGGCTCAACACGGACGGTCTCGGCTGCCTCGTCCACGGCCGCAATATCCTGCCCGAGCTTCAAGGCCTGATCGACTGCGTTTCCGTGAGCCTCAACGCATCGAGCGGGGACGAGTACGCGCGCCTGTGCCCCTCCCACCACGGGGCCGCCGCCTACGAGGCGGTCAAAGCATTCATCGACGAGGCGAAAAACTGGATCCCCGAAGTGCAAGCCACCGCGGTGACGGTGCCCGGTGTCGATGTCGAGGCGTGTCGCCGCATCGCCGAAGAGGAATTGGGGGTGCGTTTCAGGGCGCGGGAATTCAACGAGGTAGGTTGAGCGTTCAGTTGACCCGTGGGGATTTCGCACTATACTCCATCCGATCGGCGAGCCTGATATGACGAAACCGATGGACCGCCTGGTCCTGTTCGCGGGCAGTTCCACACCCGCTCTCGCGGAGCGGATCGCGCGTTATCTCGGCGTTCCCCTCGGCGACTCCCACGTCACACGGTTCCCTGACGGCGAGATCCAGGTTGAAATCCGTGAGAGCGTGCGGGGGACGGATGCGTACATCGTTCAATCCACGTGTCCCCCCGTCAACGAGAACCTGCTCGAACTCATGGTCATGGCCGATGCCCTCAAGCGGGCCAGCGCCGGCCGGATCACCGCCGTGATGCCGTACTTCGGATACGCCCGCCAGGACCGTATCGTGGCCCCACGCGCGCCGATCTCCGCGCGGCTCGTGGCGAACCTGCTCACGGCCGCGGGCATCCAGCACGTGCTCTCGCTCGACCTCCATTCGGGGCAGATCCAAGGCTTCTTCGACATCCCCTGCGACAATCTCTTTGCCACGCCCGTCATCCTGGACCACATCCGCCGCACCTTCGAGACCCGCGACCTCGTCATCATCTCGCCGGACGCGGGCGGCGTGCAGCGGGCGCGCGTCTACGCCAAGCAACTGGAAGCGCCGCTGGCCATCGTGGATAAGCGTCGCGAGCGGCCCGGTGAATCCCAGGTCATGCACGTCGTGGGCGATGTGTCGGGCCGCATCGCGCTGCTCCTCGACGACATGATCGATACCGCCGGCACGCTCACCCAGGCCGCCCAGGCCATGGTGAACAACGGCGCCAAGGCCGTGTTCGCCTGCGCCACCCACCCGGTCCTTTCCTACCCCGCCCTGGAGCGCATCGAGGCCTCAGCCCTCCACGAAGTGATCGTGACGGATACGATCCCGCTGCGGGACTCGGCGACCGTCTCCAAGAAGGTCAAGGTGCTGAGCGTGGCCCCCCTGATCGGCGCGGCCGTCAAGCGCATGCACCTCAACGAATCCCTCAGCGACCTGTACAACTGACCCGATTCGTGCTATGTGCTCCCCGTCGTGATTCCCTACGGCGTTCTGAGATCGCTTCGCACTCTCGACTCGCGTCGAGATTGGCTCGCGATGACGGGCCGATTCTGTCATGGCGAGGGAAGTCCCCGCCGGTCGGCGGGGACTCCGCGGCAATCTCGCTACGGGCAAATCGAGGTCTTGTGATGGCAGCGTTTTCACTGGCTGTGAAGTCACGCGAGGGAGACGGGAAGCGCGGGGCGCGCCGGGTCCGCCGGGAAGGGTTCGTGCCGGCGGTCCTCTACGGCCCGGAAACGGCCCCCATCACTCTCTCGGTGCCGGCCCACGAGCTCTCCCTCCTCCTCAAGAAGGGGGCTTCCTATCACACGCCCATCGAACTCAAGATCGAGGGCAACGGCGCCTCGACCAAGCGTGTGCTGATCCGCGAGGCCAGGTATCACCCCGTGTGGGGCGATCTCCTGCACATTGATTTCTATCTCATTCCGACGAAGCGGCCCCTCCAGGTGAGCATTCCGCTGAAGCTGCTGGGTGTCCCCGCAGGGGTGGCCGACGGCGGCGTCATGCAATGTCCCACGCGCCGGTTGCTAGTGTTGTGTTCCGCCGATCGGATTCCGGAGGTGATCGAGGTGGACGTCTCGGGGGTCGGTAAAGGCCACTCGCTGCATGCGTCGGACGTGAAACTGCCCGAGGGTGTCCGCTGCGTAGAGCGCACGGACGTCACCATCGTGACCGTCCTCATGCCGAAGGAAGAGGAGAAGAAGCCGGAGGAAGTGGCAGCAGCGGCACCCGCAGAAGGGGCGCCGGCCGAGGGCGCGGCCGCGGCGCCGGCGGAGGGCGAAGCCAAGGCGGGCGCAGAGGCGAAGCCTGCAGCCACCGGAAAGGCTGCGGGGAAAGCCGCCGGGAAAGGCCCGGAAAAGGCGCCGGCCAAGGGGGCCGAGAAACCCGCCGAGAAGGCCGCCGCCAAGCCCGCCGGGAAGGGAAAAGGCTGAGCTCCTTCGTCGAGGGGAGCTTCACCCCTCTCGACAAAACACAGTTCTCGGACAGAGGGGAGTCAGGCCTTGATGAGGCCCAGGACCCACACCCCGTAGCTCACGACGATCCCTCCGAGCCACGCCAACGCGCGTCGGCCAATCCAGCGCCCATCTTCACCCAGCGCGTGCCAGAAGAATCCGACGAGACACCCGATCCAACCCCAGAATCCGATCTCGATAACGATGCTCCAGAAAACACCCGGCGTGTAGTCGCGTTTGAGAAGCTCGTAGTGTTCGCGCTCGCGCTCCTCGAAACTCTTCCGGCTCTCGTCCTCGCCAAAGGGCGGCTCGGAGGCCATGAGGGCCGCGATCTTCCGGTCGCACCGGTCCAACCACTCGGCATGGGGCGTGTACGTGCTGCGGATGGCATAGATGGAAGACCTTAGCCGCTCGTAGACCTGACGGGCGGTTCTCGGTTCGCCGGCACCCTCCAGCATTTCGCCGATCTCCCAGAGACGCCCGAGCGACACGCCCACATGGCGCGCCCCGGGCACATACCAGCGGGCCGCCCGCTCGTAACGCGCGACCGCCTCTTCCCAGGCCACCAGCCAGGCTTCCCTTGCATCGGCGCCTTCTCCGCGAGCGACGGCCTGGGCCGCTTCGTCCGCCGTCTTCGCCTTCCGAAACTCCACCCGCCCCTCGATGTAGACCTTCGCAGCCAGGGCCCCGATTGTGAAAAGAACCAACCCGGCGCCGATGGCCAGCTTCCGCTTCATTCTCCTGTCCCCCTGCGTGTGGATCCCCGCGAGGAATCTCCGGGGATCCCCCTGCCTGCCGCTCGGGTGGCGACCGAGAGGCCCCGGCCTATCTTCGCAGCCAGACGCGAATCAAACCCACGCTCACAACCGCAAGCGCACCCGCCAGAAAATACACGAGGAGCGAAGGGACCTCCGCCCCCGTCAAGTGCGCGGTCAGGGCATGGGTCAGAACAGACAACATCGTGCTCATGGCCAACCTCTCTTTTCCTTGACCCTACTTACATCACACTCGAAGGGCGCGCGCAAGGACCTTGATTGACTTCGAGTGGCTTTTCCCCTTAAATGACCAGCGTATGGCGTCCCATTCCACCGTGACGTCCGGCCTCAAATGCCGGGAGTGCGGCAAGGCGTATCCGGAGGCCCCCGTCCACGTCTGCGAGTTTTGTTTCGGCCCTCTCGAGGTCAGTTACGACTACGCCGCGGCTGCCAAGACCCTATCGCGGCGGAGCATCGAGCGCCGCCCCCATTCCATGTGGAGATACCATGAACTGCTCCCGCTCCAGGGCGAGCCTCGCGTCGGCACCACCACCGGTTTCACACCGCTCGTCCGCGCCAAGAACCTCGGCGACGCGCTGGGCCTGAACCAGGTCTACGTCAAGAACGACGCCGTTTGCTCACCAACCCTCTCATTCAAAGACCGGGTGGTCTCCGTGGCCCACTCCAAGGCGATCGAGTTCGGTTTCAAGGTCGTCGCCTGCGCGTCCACCGGCAATCTGGCCAACTCCGTGGCGGCCAACGCGTCTGCCGCCCGCCTCGAGTGCTACGTCTTCATCCCCGCGGATCTCGAACGAGGCAAGGTGCTGGGCACGAGCGTGTATGGGGCCCACGTGGTGGGCATCCTGGGCGCCTACGACGAAGTCAACCGGCTGTGCAGCGAGATTGCAGGAAAATACGGATGGGCCTTCGTGAACATCAACATCCGGCCCTACTACTCCGAGGGCTCGAAGTCCTTTGGGTTCGAGATTGCCGAGCAACTCGACTGGCGGCTGCCGGACCACGTGGTCGTCCCGATGGCCGGCGGCTCACTCATCACGAAAATCGGAAAGGCCTTCAAGGAGTTCACCCAACTCGGCCTCGTGAGAAAACATCCCGTGCGCATCCACGGTTCCCAGGCGGCCGGATGCTCGCCCATCGTCACCGCTATCAAGGATGGAACGACCGTGTTCAAACCGGTCAAGAAGCCGGAGACGATCGCGAAGTCCCTCGCCATCGGAAACCCGGCCGATGGGTTCTACGCGATGAAGACCATCCGGGAGTCCCATGCGTGGGCCGAGAACCCCACGGATGACGAGATCGTGTGGGGCATGAAGATTCTCGCCCAAACCGAGGGCATTTTCGGCGAGACGGCCGCCGGTGTCACCGTGGCGGGTGCGCACAGGCTTGCAAAGGCGGGGAAGATCGGGAAGGACGAGGTGGTGGTGATCTCCGTCACCGGCAACGGGCTCAAGACGCAAGAAGCGATCGCGGAGGCCGTGGACAAGCCGGTCGTGATCCCACCCAGTCTGAGAGAATTCGACGAGGCCCTCAAGCAAGGCTTGACGCCACCGGATCAGGCCCCAAAGGCCGCGGCGGCGGGAAGGTAGCAGCGGAGAATTTCGCGATGCCCACGGTACGTATCCCCACCCCGCTGCGGAAGCTCACGGGCGGCCTCGAGGAGGTCCAGGCGACCGGAGCGAACCTGGGCGAAGTGCTCCAGGCGCTGGAGAAGACCTATCCGGGTTTCAAAGAAAGGATTTTCGACGAGGCCGGCGAGATCCGGCGGTTCATCAACGTCTTCGTGAATGACGAGGACGTGCGCTTCCTCCAAAATCTCAAGACGCCGGTGAAAGACGGTGACGAGATCTCCATCCTCCCCGCGATTGCGGGTGGAGGGCCGGACAAGAAACGCGTCTATCTCACCTACCCGCCCCAGCTCGTTCGGGAACCGATCATCTACAACGTGGGGCGTAGATTTCATGTCGTGACCAATCTCGGGTCGGCCACGGTCTCGAACGGCATCGGCGTGGTCGCTCTGGAGTTGGAGGGGGAAAACGGCGAGATCGGGAAGGCCGTCGAGTACCTCCAGGGCCTCGGGATCAAGGTGGATCCGATCGAGCAGAACGTGGTGGAGTGAGGGGACGGGATTTCATCAGGTGACGACCGGATCTCAACCCCCCTCGCTCGCATAGAAATCACCCTTCGCACCAGATTCTCCCGTGAAGAACAAGGCGTCCAAGTCTGACCCCCGCAAGACACGTAAGGCGTCCCGAGGCGGGCCGAAGCCGCCGGGCACCCCTCACGGCGGTCTCCTCGTCCAGCGCCTCGTCACCGGCCGGGAAGCTGAGAGCGTACGAAGACACAGCGGGCGGCTTCCCAGCCTTCTCCTGAACCCGCGCCAGGCGTCTGACCTCGAGCTCATCTCGTGCGGCGGCTTCAGCCCGCTCACGGGTTTCATGGGCGAGGCGGACTACCGATCGGTCCTCAAACAGATGAAGATCGAGAGCGGTCTGTTGTGGAGCCTGCCCATCCTCCTCGATGTTCCGAAGGCGTTTTTCGAGAAGACCAAGCCGAACACCGCCATCGCCCTCGCCGTGCCCCAGGGGGCGCGGACGATCGGAGTGATGGCCGTCCGCGAGAAGTTTGTCCGGAACCGCGAGGCGGAGGCGGCCGCGGTATTTTCCACGACCGATCCCGCCCACCCGGGCGTGAAGGCCCTCCTCGATTCGAGCGAGTACGTTCTGGCCGGCCCCGTCACCCTCTTCGAGCCGGTCCCACACGACGACTTCCAGCCCCAACGCCTCGCCCCCGCGCAGACGCGCGAAATCTTCCGCGAGAAGGGATGGAATACGATCGTCGCCTTCCAGACGCGCAACCCCATCCACCGTGCCCACGAATATCTCCAGAAGTGCGCCCTCGAGGTGGTGGACGGCCTCCTCCTGCACCCGATTGTCGGCGAAACCAAGTCCGACGATGTGCCCGCGGAGGTCCGAATGCGGTGTTACGAGGTTTTGCTCGAGAAGTACTATCCGGCCCAGCGGGTCCTCCTCGCCGTCAACCCGGCCTACATGAGATACGGCGGTCCGCGCGAGGCGGTCTTCCACGCCCTCGTGCGCAAGAACTTCGGCTGCACTCATTTCATTGTCGGCCGCGACCACGCGGGCGTGGGGAAATTCTACGGGCCGTTCGATGCCCAACACCTGCTGCGCTCCCTCCCGCCCGAGGATCTCGGAATCCAGCCGCTGTATTTCGATGCCACGTTCTACTGTCGGATCTGCGGGAACTGCGCGTCCGAGAAGACGTGCCCGCACGACGAGAGCGCGCGCCTCAACCTGAGCGGCACGCGCGTTCGCCAGATGCTCGCCGCGGGAGAGAATTTGCCCGTGGAGTTCAGCCGCCCGGAAGTCGCCGAGATCCTCCGCGAGGCCTACCGAGCCGCCGACGCCGGGGCCTGATCGGGCCAGGCGCCCAAGCCCGGGAGAAACACCAAAGCAAGAGCAGAGCCTTGATTCGCAGGGCCACGTCGAAGTCGAGGTAACCGACTGAAAGGATTGCTTCCATGACCCCCGCTCCGTCATTCCCGCGCAGGCGGGAATCCAGTCTTGAATCCCGTGATTTTTCCCTGGGTTCCCGCTTTCGCGGGAACGACGAGATGTGTGATGTCGCATGACTTTGCCGTGACCGTGCCTTGATTCGGCCCCCCATCGGCCGTAAGCTGCCACCTGTGGGCACGCACGTAGTCACACGGAACCCCGAGATCATGGGGGGAACGCCTGTGTTCTCCGGGACACGCGTGCCGGTGCAAACCCTCCTGGACTACCTGGAAGCGGGAGACACGATGGACAACTTTCTCGCCGGCTTCCCGACCGTATCACGTGAGCAGGTGATCGCCTTCCTTGAGGAGGCCAAGAACCGGATGGTGGCGGACGCTGCGTGAAGGTTCTCCTCGATGAGTGCGTCGATCGACGACTCGCAGGGGAACTGGCAGCACACGAGATCCGCACGGTTCCACAAATGGGCTGGGCGGGCCTGCGCAACGGTGAACTGCTTGCTCTCGCGCAGGAGAAATTCGACGTGTTCTTGACCTTGGACAGAAACTTGTCATTCCAACAGCCGCTGGCCCGATTCAATGTCGCCGTCATCGTGGTGCAAGCACCCACGAACCGACTTCAGGACCTCCTGCCCTTGGTCCCGCGGATTCTGAAGGCACTCTCCACCGCGAGGCGGGGCGAAGTCACCTGGGTGGGCGCCTGAGGCAGCAAGCAGCGATACAGACCTCCACCCGTTCGTCAGGCACAGCGGGGGAGGTCTTGAACCCTCCGCGAGGCCTACCGAGCCGCCGATGCCGCGGTCCGCGCCTGAGCGCGGGACCGGCCGGAGGATCGAGCCGGCCTTTTGAGTTTCGGCAGCGCCACGCGGTCCGTCTCGATGGCCCGGCGCGTGGCTCGCAGCATGTCCTTCAACCTCCCCTCGGGCTCGATGAACTGCCGGGCCGCGGCTGACCAGATCTTTGCCCCCTCCTCCGTGACGCCCACGTAGCTCACGCGCGCAAGTCGGAAGACCACGCTCTGCCCCTCGTAGATCGGAGGTGGCGGCACATCCCGAACGGCGGACAGAGTGAAGGACCAGCGCGTGAAGAATGCCTGGCTCTCGGGGGTTGTCAAGAAACGCAGGAGACCGACGGCCGTCTCGACTTCCGCGCGTGAGTGACCCGCGCGGGCCACGCTGAAAAAGAGTGACGGACGGACGACCAAGGGGTACGGCCCGGAGGCGAAGGGGGAAGTCTCTCGGGTGATCTCAGGGAGGTGCATGGCCCCCTCGCGAAACGGGAAGAGGCGGCGCCCGTTCACGACGGTCGCGTAGAGCTCCATGTCCGCCCGGACCCTGCGGAAATCACCGACGCGGAAGAGGGATTGGGGCCGGCGACTGAAGTAGAAGGGCTTGACGTGCAGGCTGTCGTACCGGTTCGCATACCAGAGGAAGTAGCGGCTCAATCGCTTCAGGATTCGAAGGGATTCCACGTAAGGCTCGATGCGCTCGTGAAACTTCCCTCTCTCGATGGCCTCGAGCCAGTCCGCCCCGCTCAGATTCCCATCTCCGTCAGCATCGAGCGCCTCGAACAGCCCCTGCATCACCTGCTCCTGGATGCCCCGCGCGAAATAGCTCAGGCCCTCCGTGGGGGGGGCGTTGAAGAGCGCGATCGGCCACGTGAAGTCCGCTCGGGCGCAGCGGTCCAACGCGTCCTCGAACTCGGCCCACGTGCGGATAGGCAGCCGAACGCCGAGACCTTCGAGAACGTCCATGTTGTAGTTGATGGCCGGGGCGGAGTAGTCGATCACGAGGGCGTACGCGCGTCCGATGTGCGACGTCCGATGTCCAGCGCCGGACGGCCGACGTCGGACGCCCGGGGCCGGCAGGCCCATCGAGCGGAGGGCCTCCGGACGGAAACTCGTGTGCCAAGGTTTGCCCGTGAAGGGGCTCTCCAGCTCGAGATGCGGGCCAAGGTCCTCGAAACGATCCTGAAGTCCGGGAAAAGTCGAAGGGATGTTCTCATAGACGAGGGCCGGACGGCCTCGGCGAAACTCGCCGTCGCACTGCTCCACCCACCGGAACACATCGCCCATGCGCGCGGCGAATCGGAAGCGGCGCGTGTGGAGGCGATTGAATTCGTGGAGGAGGTCCGCCAGCCCCCCCCGCCGGAAGGTCATGGTCCGCCGGTCGAAGTAGCCCGGAAGCTGGCTGTTGTAGATGTAGCCGCTCAGGTCGGCCAGCCAGACGCGACGGCGACGGCCCCGGAACGGCTTCAGGGGCGGGTAGAGTCGGCGGAGATCCGTGTCGGGGGCGGACGTTCGGCCCAGCCCCGAGCGCAGAGAGATCAGCTCAGTTGGCCCGTTCCCGGCGGCGTGGATGATCGGGCTCGCAGACTCCCCTCTCAGGCCGCCGCGCGGGCCTCGGGGGCGACGGATGCTTCCTGAGCCTCGGCCTGCAGTTCGCTCAGGCGCTTGCGCTCGAACCACCGACCGATGATCCCCTCACCCGTCAGATTCACACAGGTGACGCCGTACTTCTTCAGGAGCCAGGCCCAGGTCTCGACCTTCTTGCAGACCACCAGCATGTCATTGCTCGTCACCGTCAGGTTGCCGTTTACATCCGAGAGCACCATGTAGGTAGTCTTCGGAAGAACGCGCGCACGCTGGTTGGGATAGAAGAGCCCGCCGGTGAGGGCCATGTCGGCGCCAACAAGCACGATCTCCCGGCAACCCAGGTAATCACCCAAGTGCAGCACCATGCTCCCCGTGTTGAAGGCGTATTCCAGCTCGGGAAGGCTCAGATCGAGACCCGTGTAGGACGCCTCGTGGCCGAGCCCTGAGGGCCGGAAATAGAACCGATGGTCCTCATCGAACATCTCATTCATGGTCGGATCGGCCCACTGGGCCACGAGAAGACGGGTGTCTTTCGGCGGGACCTGCGCGCACGGTTGAGGGACGGGCAGGGACAGCGCCTGCCGTTTCCAGTCGTCGATGTAGTCGCGGCACACGACGCCGTCCGCCACCAGCATGAAATCGAGCGGATAGGGGCACCATGCTGCGCCGCGGTTCACACCCACGACGACGTCGTCCGGACGCGGGGGGTGTTCCGCAAGGTTCTTGAACACGGAAGGCCCGCTCAGGATGACGTACATCGAGCGACCCGCGCACGAGCCCTTCAACTCACGTAGGGTGTGTTTCACGGTGCGATTGTGCCGGACATTGTCCCGCCGCTTGTCGAGGTAGGTCGACTTCCAGGCTGCGGGGGGATGGATCTGGTGGGACACCTCCGAGTAACGCCAGTCCCGGCAGACGAAATTCACATTGCCGATGCTCATGGCGTTGTAGAGGCGATCTCCCTTGATCTCGCCCATGAACTCGGGTTCCTTGGGGATGCGGATGTTCATCGCGAAGGCCCTCCCGGCCTTCGCCGTGAATCGTGAATCGTGAATCGTGAAGAGTGGCCGGCCAGCCCGGCCGCGCTGGATACCCTTGTTCTCCCCCGACTGCTCATGCTTCCTCCATTCGCCGGGGCGGCGTTTCAGCGCCGCCCCGGTTTTCCTGTCGCTCCTACTGACCTGCTAGGGTGTTACCTCCCCTGTTATCTTACGAGTGAGAGCACGTCTCCGAGCAGCGTGTCGCTGGTCGTGATGACGCGCGAGTTGGCCTGGAAGGCCCGTTGATTTCTCAGGAGCTGCACGAACTCCGTCGCAAGGTCCACGTTGCTGAGCTCCAGGGCGCGGGACTGGATCGAGCCGGCGATCCCGGTGTTCGGGTCGTTGATGATCGCGGGGCCCGACTCGAAGGTCTCGGCCCAGAGGTTGTTGCCCAACGTCCCCAAACCGTGCGGGTTGCGGAAGTTGGCGATCGCCACGCGGGCCAAGGCGAAGGTCTGGCCGTTCGTGTAGAGCCCGTTCACGGTTCCCGACCGGTCCACCGCGACCCGCAAGAGGGTTCCCGGCGCATACCCGTCCTGGCTCATCGAGTTGACAATGCTCTCCGCATTGAACTGCGTCGTCCCGTCCAGCCCCGTTCCTGCCTCCTGCGTGGGGGTGCCGAAGTTGAACTTGACACTCTGGTCAGGGTTGGACCCGCTCGCGAAGTCGAAATCCGTGTAGTCGGAGAACAGACCGTCCAGGAAACCGTACTTCGACATGCCCACTCCGGTGGACTCCGGGTTCTCGGGCGTGACGGAGCTGAAGAGCTTGCCGTCGCCGTCGAACTTGATGACCCCAGCCGCCTCGATTTCGAGACCGATTCCGACGGCAAACTCACTGGCCAGCGAGTTGGAAGCCGTCCCTGAGGTACTACCGGCCGCCAGGAGCTTGGTGGACTTGCTCAGGCCGTCGTCGTTGTTCGAGTCTGTCCGGTCGAACCCGAACAGATCGCCAAACCCCACGTCCGTACGGACGCCCGATGAGGTCGTCTGAACACCGTCAAAGTCGAGTGCGACCGGTTGAGTTGTGCTGTTGTTGGTGAGGGTGAACTTGCCCGTGGTCGAGCTGTAGCTCACCGTCACGTTGAGCTGGCTGCTGGCCTCGCTGAGCTTGTCCTCCAGATGCTTGGCCAGCTCAGCACCCGTGTAGCTGCCGGCGGTAAGGTTCATGGATTGGTAGGTGTCCCCGCTCGCGAAGGACTCGCCGGCGTCCGAGCTCTCGACGGCGAACACGAGGGTATTGTTGTTGTCCGTCACCGTGAACCGTTCCGCGTCACCCTGAGAAAGCCCGGCGAACCATTCCCACCGGCGCACCTGGACCTGTTTGCCGGTGGTGCTGTCGGTGGTCGTCTCCATCGCATCCTTCCGGAAATGAAGCTCGAGGGTGCGCCCGTTGCCGAGGGAATCGTAGACGACGACCGAAGTGGAGAAGTTCGCCGTGTTGGAGGCGTTCCTCGGGTCGAATCGTCCCGCCACCTCGTCGCTCACGCGAGCCGAGCCCGGATCGTAGTCATCGTTGATGCCGTTGATCGTCAGCCCCGCGGCCAGAGAGACGGGACGGGGCCCCGCGTTGTCATCGGTCACAAAACCGATGAGCCTCGCGAACTCGTAGACGCGGCCGGGCGAGATCACGCCGCTCGTCTGGCTGCGGGATACGGCTCCCGGGGCCAGGGAGAGATCCGTGGAGCTGCGCGTGAAACCGAAGAGGGCCGGCACCATCTCATCGGTCTTCAGGACCGACCCGGCACCGCTCGTGGTGTTGATGTTCCAGTCGAGCACGATGCTGGCTGCGCTGGAGCCTGAATTCCTGAACACGAACTCGCGCGCGCCCTCGTCATAGACGACCTGGATCTGGTTCGCCCCCGTCAGGCCGGAGCCTCGGATCGCGCTCTGGGCCGCGGCCGCAAGCTCCGTGGGCGTGTAGGTTCCCGTCGCGATCTCGACCCTTTTGGACGTCGAACCGCTGCGGATCACGAGGCCGCTGTTGAGCGATTGCTCGATCGTCGTGCGATACGTCTGGTACTCCACACTGTTGTAAGGAGCCACATCGCTGTTGACGGTGGTCCCCACGTTGAGGCTGTCGTTTCCCGTCATTCCGAAAACGCCCTCGGCCGACGTTCGAGCCGCGGCCCAGCCGAGGCGGACGAACGTCGTGCCCGCGCCGAAGCTGTCCAGTTTCATGCTGTAGCGGCCCGAGATGCTGTCGAAACCGACTGTCCACGCGCCCCCAACCTGGGTTTCAAGCCGGCTCTCGAGGTGGGAGGCCAGGGTCTGAGAGGTGTAGCTGTTCGTCGCGCCGCCGGGGTTGAGGGAGAGAATCCCGCTTGACGTAACCGCGCCCGTGGTCGTGCTCCCCACGGCGAAACTCAGATAGTTGTTGATGCCGGGCGTAACGGAGAAGGTGTAGCCGCTGGCATCCGTGGAATTGAGGACGATCTGGAAACGCCCCGCCTCATCGTCGAACGTCACGGCGTAGTCCTGGACGATTCCGGTCGAGGCTGCCGCCGACTCGAGCGCGGACTCGATCTGCGAGGCGAGCTGGGCCCCGGTGTAGGCGCCGGGTGTGATCGTCGCGGTGACGGTCTTGTAGACATCCGAGGGATAGCCGACGTTGAGCTGGATAACGTCGTTCTCGCCCTGCACCACGTTGAACCCCGCCACGGTCGAGGTCGAGTCGAGGTTCACGCCGACTGCCACCTCCGTGGTGGACTTCGGCTGGAGCTCGAAGCGGGTGATCTGAACGTCTTTGGACACACCCATGGACTTGTTTGTCGTGGCATCCACGTTGAAGCCCTGGAGGCGGTAGCTGTTGGTGTCGATCAGGTATCCGTCTTTGTCGAACCTGAACTGGCCGGCCCGAGTGTAGAAAGTCCCGTTGCCCGAGGTGGTCTTCTTCACCATAAAGAATCCATTGCCGGAAATGGCCAGGTCGGTGTCCGTCTGCGTGTTCTCGAAGCTCCCCTGGCTGAACTCGTTGACCACGCGGGCGATGTTGACGCCGCGGCCAGTGCCGAAGATGTTGTCGAACCGGAAGTCGGCCATGAGGTCTTCGAACAGGACCTGGGACCGCTTGAACCCCGACGTGTTGATGTTGGCGATGTTGTTCGAGACAACCGAGAGGCCCCTGCTGTAGGTCGAGAGCGCGGTGGTGCCGATGAAAAACGCTGGAATCCCGATCATTTGCCTGTCACCTCCTAGTAACCCCTAGATCTACCCCGCTCCATTGCTCCCACTTGTTATTCGGAAATTTCGAGCAAAGCCTTAACTTGGCTCACGAATCTCAACAACGTCCTCCAGATACAGATCCTTCCCGCCGGCGCTGAGAATGATGGTCCCGTCCTCCAGCCTTACGGATGTGACGGTGCCTTCCATGTACTGCTGGACCGGGGCCGGGGTCCCATCCAGCAGGTTCGCCTCGAATCGGATGGTGTAGGTGCCGTCCTCCACGGGCTGTCCCTCCGAATCCGTCCCGTCCCAGATGATGTCGTGGGTGCCGGTGGTCATGTCCTCGGGGTCCGAGATCGTCATCTCGCGGACGGTCTCGCCCGTGTCCGAGGTGATGAAGAGTTTGAGCTCATGGACGTCCTGCGTCAGATCGTAGGTGATCGTCTCCGGCACGCCCTCTGCCACCTCGATCGTGTCGCCCGTGGCCTTCACGGTCTTGCCGAGCAGGCTGGCCGCCTGGAGGGTGTTCATCGAGGTGAAGAGATCGCTGACCGACGAGAAACTATCGTTGAGGGTGATGAGCTGTTCGAGCTGGCTGAACTGCGCGAGTTGGCCTGTCATCTCGGTGTCGGTCATCGGCTGAAGGGGATCCTGGTTTTGGAGCTGCGCGAGGAGGAGTGTAAGGAACTGGGTGCGCTGCTCCTCGTTCTGCGCCTGCTCATCCTTGACGGGTACGACGGGATCGGGTTCGAATTGCGGGATCCCATCCGGAAGTTCGATCGACATGTTTTCCCTCCTATCAGCCCTTTCGCATCACGCGAACAAGTCCAGTTTCTGGTCCGAGGATGCGGTCACGCCCGTATCCGCGCCCTCGGTTGCTGCCCCATCCGATTCTCCATTCCACCCGCCGGCCGCCTCGCCACGGCCCTCGCTCAGCCGCCGCCCTTCGCCATGGCCGCCCGCGGCGTCCTGGGCGAATGCCGAGGTCTGGTTCCAATCCCTCTGATCCACCGAGACCTCCAAGCCTTCGAGCTTGAGCCCCTGCGCCTGGAAGGCGTCCCGGAGGGCCGGGAGATTGCTGTCGAGGAGATTCTTGACCGACTGGTTCTCGGTATGAATGTTGACGCTCACCTGACCCTCACGGGAGCTGATTTCGATGCGCACCCGTCCCAGGAATTCCGGCTTGAGTTGAATCTCGAGCTTCGATTCGTGCCGGCCATTCTGCAGGCGCGCCTTGTCAACGATCTGATGGATCAGGTCCCGGCCCAGCTCGCCGCGCGACTGGGGAACAGGCGCCTCCGCGTCGGCCGCGGCTGTGGCGTCACCGCGCGAGAGCAACACCGATTGGTGGAAGGCCGTCCACGGCTGACCCTGGGTCCCCGCGTCCTGACCGGCCGACCCCTGCGCGGAGCCGAGAAGCGCCGCCGGTTCCGGTGCGAGCCCGCTGGCCTGCAGGAGGCGAAGATCGGCCGCCGATTTCATGGCCGAATCCCTGTTGCCCTCGGCGAGGAACGTTGAGCCGCCCTCGCGATAGGCCTCGTTGCTCATCACGCTGAGTTCGGCTTTGAGATTCTCAGGGGACGCGGCTGCCGCCTGGGGCTGGGTTGCACCCGGGTCGGCAACATGACGGAGATTCTGAAGGTTGGCTTGCAGCCCCTTCTGCGTACTCGCCTCGGCGTCCGGCTTGGGTCCACCCTGCCGCGCCATGTTCAAGGCCAGCCGGCGAAGCCGTTCCAGTTCCGCCGGCGTTGTATCGTCTTCCTGGCCCGCTGCCTCCGCCGCGTCGTCCTCAATCAGAGTGGCCAGGGCCGCATCGTCCGAGTCGGAAACGAGATCTTCCGTAGACGTCAGCGCGGAGCTACTGGCTCCACCCGCTGGAGGCTCCTCGCCCGCTCCGGCCGCTCCCGCCCGCGGGGCCTGAAGCTGGGTCTCGCCGTAGGAGGCTTGGCGAACGAGCGCCTGCTGTTCCATCAACGCCGCCTGCTTCTGTTTGAGGAGGGCGGCCAACTCGTCTTGGGAGATCGCAGCGCCCGCCTGGGTCAGAACAAAACCCCCATCCGTCGCCTGGAGATCGAGGCCGAGGAAGGTCGCAAGCGCCTGGACATCGTCGAGTCGAGGCGAGTCTTCCGCGACCATGAGCCCCTGGTCCGTCACCTCGATGCCGAGCTGATCCAAAAGCGATTGGAGATCCTCATCCGTGAGTCCCTGCCCGACACTTTGGCCAAGCAGTTGATCGAGAAGGGCCAGGAGGGTGTTTCCTCCCTCCGAAGCGGCAGAATTTTCCCCTCCTTGGGGCGAACCGCCGACGGCGGTCAGCTCTTCCGGATTGAGCTGAAGAGCATTGAATATTTTTCCGAGAACTTGGTCGAACGACCCGAAACCAGAAGAAGATTGAGATGGGGAAGCAGCCTGTGTGGCGCCACTCGACTCAAGTTTTACGAGGAGCATGTCGAGAGCGGAAATACCTGGCATCGTGCTCAGAGAGCGCAAAGCACGTGCCACCCCGCGCCGCGCCTGTGACTACGGCTGCGTCGGGGCCTTCACTTCGAACGTCGTGCCGGCCCCGTTGACCTCCGCCCTGTACACTCTTACCCATCCGGAGTCCGGCATCCAGAAGATCACGATAGGAATCCGGTCTTCACCCACCTCGTCGTTGATGACGACCATTTCGGCGGAGCGCCGGACGCTGAAGGGATGGCCGTCCACATCCTTCGTCACCACCTCCGGCGGCGGGCTCGCGGTCTGCCCTTCTTCCGCGGGCGGGGGGGGCTCTGCGAGGAGGAGTTTCCTCTGCGCCCTCACGTCTCGCGGGAGATAACCCTTCTGGCCGCGAGGGTGAACAATCCCGAGAACGGGTTCCTTGTTCCTCACGTACCCTTCCGCGTCCTCCTTGTCCGCGAAGTGCTCGGGCCTGGGGTTGCCGATCCGAAAGGTGTCGCGATCGGTCTGGCGGTAGTCCTGGACGCCGTCGGCCGCCCGGTAGGGGTACCGCGTGTAGGCGCGGCGAAACCCCGTCTGAGCGGAAAGTACACGGGCCTGGGTCTCCCGATCGCCCGTGCGAAACCACTCCTTCCACTTGCCCCACGTGGTGCGAACGGCAGGCACCCCACAACCGGAGACGAGACCGGGCTCGGGCGTACGCCGCGGCCCCCGCAGCGCCTGGAATCGAAGGGGGCTCCACCAGTTCTCCTCGAGGCGGTCGTAGAGGATGTGCGTCGAGTTGAGGAGGTAGCCGGACACGCCGAACGACAGGGCGGCCTCCGCGGAGAGAGCTGAATCGAGCAGCGTGTGGGCATCGGCGAGCGTGCTGTAGGTCACCGCGAAGCGGCGCCGGAGGCCGTCCTGACCGATGTAGAAGTCGTTGACCACCTCGTGCCACCAGAGGATCTTGAGCGGATAGGCGCGGGGCTCTCCGTTGACCACCGCACCGATCACCTCGTCCGCATCCCGCAGATACCAGCCCTTTACCCGAAGCATGTCGGATTCGATCGAAGCCCTCTGGTCCGTGCTGAGAGTGGCCTCGTCCTTCAGAGGGGCAAGATCGACGGCATCGCAGCAGGGCTCGGCGTCGCAGCACTTGGCCGGGGACTTGGGATCCTCCGCCTTCAGGCAGAGGCGGGACTCCTCGCGCGGGCGGCATTCCACCCAGAGCGAGTCGCGTTCGTCCTGAGCCACAAGCGAGGGGAGGCAGTCCCGTTCCTCGAAACAGCCGAGGAAGATCGGGTTGAGCGGACCGGATGCGGGATCATCGGGGTCCGCGGGAACGCGCCCGTCGCCCTCGCCGCCGTGGTCCTTGCCGACGAGGAGCGTCAGGCCCGTGCCGTAATCGTCTTCCGCCCAAGTGTCGAAGTAGTCGGCGCTTCGACGCCGCTTCTCTTCGTCGCTCGATCGAGACCACAAGTCGGCCGTGGGCCAGACGGTGTTCCACGCGAACCAGTGGGAGGTGATGGACTGTTCGTAGGGCCTGAGCCGGGCGCCTTGATCGGCCGGCGGTCCCTCAGCGGCCCTCCCCCAGAAATCCCAGACGGTCCCGGTCGCCTTGTCCAGGGCGGAAAAAGCCACGGCCGGGAGCGGAACGCCCTGACCGACCGAGGCGGCGTCCTCCGCGCAGGACCCGAACGGGCCGTCGTGGTACGCGCTCGGCCGCGCGGCCCCGCCCCCGCCGCACGCGGAAAGACCCAGAATGGCGAGACAACAGAAAGAAACGGCGGGCACGCGCGACGGACCGGGAAACACGGGGCTGGATTATACAGGAAGAATCCCGTAACGTGCCTCTCTCGGATGCGGATCGTGATTTTCGGCGCCGGAGCGATCGGCTCCGCGATCGGCGCTCACCTCGCGCCGGAGAACGAGGTCACGCTCGTGGGCCGGCCGGCCCACATGGCGGCCATCCGGCGCGACGGCCTCCGGTTGGAAGGCATCCTCGGCCGGCGGCGAGTGAGACGGCTGGCGGCCGCGGATTCCCTGCCTCACGGAACGCCGTTTGACGCCGCCTTGGTGACGACAAAATCTTTCGATACAGGCGCGGCAGCCGACCTACTGCGCTCTCTGTCCCCGACTCCGCGCCTCGTGTGCAGCTTCCAGAACGGCCTTGGAAACGCCGACGTGCTTCGGAAGACGTTCCCGAGAACGCCTGTCGGGCTTGCGCGCGTGATCTTCGGCGCAAAGATCGTCCGGCCCGGGCGTGTTCGCATCACCGTGTTCGGCGCACCTGTCGAGATCGGTCCCGATCCCCGGCAGTCCCGCCCCCTCTCGGCGCGAGGCCGGCCACTGCTGATCGCCTTGGCCCGATCGCTGGCGCGCGCAGGCCTGCCCACCGTGTACAACCCGGCCGCGTGGAGGGTTCTGTGGATGAAAGTGCTGTACAACGGCGCCCTCAATCCGCTCAGCGCCCTCTTCGGCCGGACCTACGGCGAGGTCTGCGAGCACCCGGTCACCCGCGCGATCTGCCTGGACACCCTGCGCGAAGGCTTCGCCGTGGCCGAGGCGGAGGGGGCACGGCTTCCGTTCCGGTCGGCCGACTCCTTCGTCCGCTACTTCCTGAGCCGGATGCTGCCCCCCACTGCAGCCCACCGGGCGTCCATGTACGAAGACTTGGTTTCGGGAAGGCGGACGGAGATCGACGCCTTGTGCGGCGAGATCGTGCGTCGTGCCCGCCGCCACGGCCTCCCCACACCGCAGAACCGCCTCCTCTGGTCGGCGATCAAACAGCGCGAGGGAGAAGGCCGGAACCGCAGGTGAGGGGCGGCGGGGCAGGCTACGGCCTGTGCTGGCGAGGAAGCAGATCCGCCAACTCACGCAGGTTTCGAAATACGAAGTCGGGAGCGGGGCGCACGCGACCCACGGGGCCCCGCTGGATGAGCGCGGTTCTGAGGCCGAGACGGTGGGCCACACCGAGATCGTACTTCACCCCGAAGGCGCAGTGCAGCACCTCCTCCGGGCGCGCCGCGGCCACCTCCAGCAGCCGGAGAAAGGGCCTGTCGGAGGGCTTGTAGGCCCTCACGTCCTGCGCCGCCACAACGGCGTTGAAGAAAACGCCGATGGACCCGAGCGTACGTTCGAGCAGATCCCTGTCCATGTTCGAGACCACGGCCAACAGATAGCGCTCCCGGAGCTTTTCCAGCGAGGGTCGGACGTCTTCGAACGGCCGCCAGTCGCGCAACCCCTTCACCAGCGCAAGCGATTCGCGCGGGGTCACCGCCATTCCTTTCTCGCGCAGGAGGCGGCGGAAGCTTTCCTTCAACACCTCGCGATAGGACCGGTACGGATCGAGGAGGTCGTACTGGATCTTCTCCCAGCGCCGGAAGAGCCGGCCGGCGTCAGCCCGGAGGCGCCTCTTCCGCATCGCCCCGGCCAGCGCTTCCCGAATCCCGCTCTCCCAGTCGATCAGCGTCCCGTAGCAATCGAAACTGATCCAGCGGAGGGCGGGGAAAATGGGTCGGTTGGCAGCCGGGATCATGGTCCGGGGTCAGGCTTGATTTTGCATTCTGTGCGGTTCCCGGCAAGCGGGGTCGAAGTGTATGGGTGTGGTGGTTTCCAAGTACGCGATCCTCACCGCAACAACACGGCGCACCCCAAGCTCAGGATCGCCATGAGCTTGACGAGGACACCCACCGAGGGAGCCGCGACCTCTCTCACAAAGGCTCCGGTCTCCTCACAGCCGACCAGATGGCTGAGAAGGAACCCAAGGATCAGAGCGGAGGCGATGGAACCCATCAGCAAGGCGTTCAACATCTCTGAGTTGGCCAGTCCGAACGCGATCGGTGCTGCAACCGCAAGAAAAGCAGGGAATCTGACCCCTCTCAGCGCAGAACTGGCCAACGAGTCGGCTCGTCCGTCATCAGCCCCGTTGGCTGGAACCTCCCCTTCGCGCGCGCCTTGGGGAGGCTGAACGGCGACCCTCCCCGGTGTCCCCTGTGCCAGCAAGCCTGCCCTCCTGAACAGGGAAGAAACTACCAGGATGGGCAGCAGCCCCCCAGCAACCAATGCCGCGAGGCTGCCTGGGCGGGAGGGATCGATCACCGTCACGGAGACGCTGCTACAGTACGCAAGGACCACCGAGACGGCCGACAGGACGGCTCCTGCCAAGGCGTTCCCACCGGCGTCCTCGCGCGTTCCACCAGCCGCGGCCACGGCCCGCCTCTTTCCCTCCTGGGGGAGGTCATCCCCGGCCCCGAGCGGCGCGGCGGTCTGGGCGAGCGTTCGAATCGCTGCCGCAGCGCTCTCGGCAAACCTCAACCCGCTCATGGAAAGAAATCCAATCGCGAGGACAGCGACACCGTACGGCCCCGCCAAACCATGCGCAAGGGCCACGGCCGCGCAGACCACCGCCGCGGACCAGAACGTCGGTCGCACCGAGGCCGCTATGGGCCCGAACCGGGGCAGCTCCCACGGTCCCGCAGATCCGCCGTTCGCCACTCGAGGATATTGTGAGACCCGCGATGCATGCCTCGATGCGATCGTGCTGATCAGCCCCGCTGCCGCGAGGCCCAGGAGCATCGAGGCGAACACCCGGCCTGGTCCGAATTCGCCCCCTGGGCTCTCGTATTGAGCCGGCATCACCCACCGCGTGAGGGTGAATCCGAAAGCAACCATCAGAACCACCGACACTCCCCGCCCCGTCCCTGCCGCGGTGCGGGTCGCTTCAACCCGTCCGATCCCCGTGAGGAGGTGCCCCACCACGGAGGCCACAATGCCGGCGCCCGCCAGGACGAGCGGCAGGAACACGAGCTCCGGCACGAAGCTCGTCCTCTCCGGGAGCTTCAGCCCGGCCGTGCCGATGAGCATGCAGGCCAAGACGGCGACGGCCTCTGACTGGAACAGGTCGGCCCCCGCGGCCAGCGTGTTCATGACCCCGCGCGCGACTCGTTCCGAAAGGTCAGCGGCACCCATGGTCAGGGCATCCCGCGCCGCCACTTCCTCCCCGTGCGGCCATTGGGCTCGCGCGGAAAGGCCGTGCGCCCAAAGTCCGCCGCCCAGACAGACCAAGAACGCCGCGCAGGAGGACCCCAGACCGAACCCCACGAGAACCTCAGCGATCCTGCCCAATTCGGGCTGCCCGCCCACCCTGAAAACCATCACGCACAAGCCGAACAAGACACTCAGACCGAGCAAGGCCATCCCCCCCCAGGTCATGCCGGCAACTCCGCCTCCGATCCACGCCGTTCTCGCGGCCAGGGAAACGTCGCCCCCGGAGGCAGCGCCCCGCCCCAGCGCACCCACCGCCGCCCTCGCTCCCAACCGTTCCGCCAGAGCCGAGCCGGCGACTCCCACCGCAAAAGCGAAGGCCATGAGGGGATGGCCGACACCCCCCCCCCGGCTGGAGAGAACGGCCCCCAACAGCACACCCCCCCCCACAAGCCCGACCAGCGCCAGAATCAGTTGCGCACGGCGGAGCCAGACCGACACGGCCGCGCGACCCGCTGCGGAATGCCCCCCAACCGACGCGCGATCGCGTCCGGGCAGCTCCAAGACAAGCAGCAGGACAAGGGCGTAGCCGAGGGCGAAGACCCCCGAGGCCGCCGTGAGCCAAGCATACCCCACCATCCGTTCTCGAACCGTCCTACAATCCGGCGAGCCTTGTCAACCGCCGGGACCTGAGAACCGGCCGCTGAAAGCTGGGCGCCCGCAGAGAGTCGAGGGCAGCCTCAGCCGCGCGTCCCTCTGTCCTCGGGAATCCGCATCCCGTAGAAGGACCGGTACACGAAGAAAAGAGCCACGAGGAAGAAACCGACCGCAATCGCCGTCTTGAGCCCGCCGGAGGGCATGGTGACGGCGATCTCGACGGCGAGAAGACCGAAGAGCGTCGTGAACTTAATCACGGGGTTCAGCGCCACGGACGACGTGTCCTTGAACGGATCGCCCACCGTATCGCCCACCACCGTGGCCTCGTGCAACGGCGTGTTCTTCTGCCTCAAATCCACTTCCACAACTTTCTTCGCGTTGTCCCACGCCCCGCCGGCGTTCGCCATGAAGATCGCCTGGAACAGGCCGAAGAAAGCGAGCGCCACGAGGTAGCCAATGAAGAAATAGGGGTTGAAGAACGCGAGCGCGAGAGCGAGGCAGAAAATCACAATGAAGATGTTGATCATCCCCTTCTGCGCATAGATCGTGCAGATCTCGACGACCCGCTTGCTGTCCTTGATCGAGGCCGTGCTCGCGCCCTCCAGCTTGATGTTCTCCTTGATGTACACCACCGCGCGGTAGGCCCCCGTGACGACGGCCTGCATGGACGCACCCGTGAACCAGTAGACAACCGCACCGCCCATGATCAAGCCGAGGATAACCTCCCCTTGGACCAGACTGAGCCTCGCCACGACGTCGCCGAACAGGTGCTCCAGCAGCAGGATGATGCCGAAGACCATCGTGGTTGCGCCCACAACGGCCGTCCCGATCAAGACCGGCTTCGCGGTCGCCTTGAACGTGTTGCCGGCGCCGTCCCCTTCCTCGAGATACTCCTTGGACCTCTCGAAGTTAACTTCGACCCCGAACTCCTTCTTCACCTCCTGGGCCACGTTGGGCAGCTTCTCGATCAGCGAGAGCTCGTAGACCGACTGGGCGTTATCCGTGACCGGGCCGAAGCTGTCCACGGCGATCGTCACGGGCCCCATCCCGAGGAACCCGAACGCCACGAGGCCGAACGCAAAGATCGGCGCGGCGAAGCCGTATTCGGCCGGCATGAGCTCGACGAGGGCGGGATGCTGTGAGGCCGTGTAGGCGATGAACATGAGCAGGAGGATCACGAGCCCCTCCCAGAAGGCCGAGAAATTCCCGGCCACGAAGCCCGAGAGGATGTTGAGAGAGGCGCCGCCCTGGCGCGCGGACGTGACGACCTCACGCACGTGTCGCGAGTTGGTGCTCGTGAAGATCTTCGTGAACTCGGGGATCAGGGCACCCGCCGCGGTGCCGCAACTGATGATGACCGCCAGCACCCACCACAGGGGTCCGAAGCCGGAAATGAGAAGGTAGCTCGCCACGAACGTGACGCCGATGGAAATCGCCGACGTGAGCCAGACAAGTCTCGTGAGCGGCGTCTCGAAGTTGATCTTCGTCTTCCCCCGCGCCCACTGCCGGGTCGCTGCGGAGTTGATGAAGTAGGAAACGAGCGACGTCAGGATCATGAGGATCCTCATCACGAAGATCCAAATGATGAGCGCGCCGCACATCTCGGGCTTGGCAGCGAGGGCCAGCGCCAGGAAGGCGATCAGCGCCACGCCCGTCACACCGTAGGTCTCGAAACCGTCGGCCGTCGGCCCCACGCTGTCGCCCGCGTTGTCCCCCGTGCAATCCGCGATCACGCCGGGGTTCTTGGGATCGTCCTCCGGCAGGTGAAAGACGATCTTCATGAGGTCGGAGCCGATGTCGGCGATCTTCGTGAAGATCCCGCCGCAGATCCTGAGCACGCTTGCGCCCAGCGACTCACCGATTGCGAATCCGATGAAGCACGGCCCCGCCAGGTCTTGCGGCAGGAATGTCAGGATGCAGATCATGAAGAACAGCTCCACGCTGACCAAGAGCAGCCCCACACTCATCCCGGAACGAAGGGGAATGGCGAGGATATCGAGAGGGTTCTTATAGAGGGAGGCAAACGCCGTTCGCGAATTGGCCACGGTGTTGATCCGGATACCGAACCACGCCACGCCGTAGGAACCGAGGATGCCCAGAATCGAACAGGCGAGGATCACGAGAACGTTGTGAAGCGACGCGCCCTGAAGGCCGGCAAAGTAGTACGTCATGCAAACCGCGATCAAGGCCCAGAGGCCGGCGAGGAACTTCCCCTGCTGTGTGAGATAGGTCTTGCAGGTCTCCCAGATTGTGTTCGAGACCTCCTGCATGGCCGGGTGGACCGGGAGGGCCTTCGTCTGAGAGTACTGGATGATCCCGAATACCGCGCCGATCACGCAGATCGCAAGCCCCGCGTACATCAGGCCGAGGCCGGAGACGTACCAACCGAACATCTCGAACGTCACCGTGTCCAGCCTCGGGAGGTGAATATCCGCCTCTCCTGCGAGCACCGGTGAGGCGAAAACCGCGGGGACTAGCCCGCCCGCGATCAGTGATCCGATCCTGCGTAGGCTTGCTTTGAGCATATTCCTGACCCCCTTGTCCGCCTCTGGCGGACTTGCCCGCCGTGTGGCGGGCTTGTGTGGCCCCTTCATAGTCTCCGCCCTTTTTCTTGTCAACCTCGAAAACGTCGCGGCGGACTCGCTACCAGGACATCCTTTCGACACCCGACACGTGGTCGAAGTGATCGTCCCGGCTGAGGATCGGGAGCCGATGCCGGCGTGCCGGGGCGAACGGTTGCACGGGGGCAGCCCGCCGGGATCGTCAGAGGATCCGCGCCCGGGACCGCAGCGTGGGGCCGCCGTTTCCCAGGCGTTTGGTCTGCATGGGTTGGCCCTTGCCGCAGTTGGGGATCGGGAAGACTCGGAAGTCGGACCCCACGGCGTCCACGTTCATGAAGAACTCGCGGCTGTCGGCCGTGAGACCGCCGTCGCGATAGAGTTGCCCCAGCTTTCCGTCGCGGATCTCGTACACCTTGCGCGCGGAAATCCGGAAGTTTTCCCTCGACTCGGAAATGCTCGGGATCTTGTGACCCACCAAGTAGAACCCCCGCTCGACCTCCGAAAGCATCGCGGCCGGATCGTCGGTCCCCGCCGCGAAGACCGTCGTGGACATCCGGATCAGAGGCACCATCGTGGCTGCCGTGGCCTTGTAGTGACCGTTCGGAGGCGACGCGATGCCCGCCGCCCCGAGCATGGCGGAGGTCTGACGGCTGTTCATGAAGCCGCTGAAGATCCCGCGATCGATGTGCACAACCCGGGCCGCAGGCACACCTTCGTCATCGTAGGCATAGTGCCCATAGCCGGGCAGCGACGGATCGGAGTAGGCCGAGAGCTTTTCCGAGGCGATGCGGTCGCCCAGGTGATGCGCCTTCGGCGAGCCGAAAAGCCAGGTGCGCCCCGCGTAGGCCGTCTCCATCTTGAGCGCGCGGTCGAGCTCCACGGGGTGTCCCACGATCTCGTGAACGAGGAGGGTGTTGTAGTGCGGGTCCGTCAGGACAACGACCGGCTTTTCGGACGCGGGGACCTTGGGGGCACGGCACAACTCCACCGCGTCCCGCGCGAGGCCACGGACGAAGGCCAGGAAATCTGGGAGCTTCTCGATGCCGTTGTCCACGCCCTCCCCTATCACTTCCCATCCCAGATTGGAGCCGAGCGTGTCGTAGATTTCCTGCGTCACCTCCTTCTCTTCGGCGACCACGTAGGCGTTCCCTTCGGTGAGGGCCCAAGCCTGGTCGATACACGCCCCGGCCGCCGAGAGGAACAACTGACGGCGGAGCGCCGTGGCCGCGGCGGCATGAGTGTACCGCACCGCCGGATCCGTTCCTTGAGCCTCGCGAGAAGCGGCCACCGCCAACTCCGTCACCTCAGCAAGGCGCACCTCGCGAGGGTCACGGCGGTAGGTCGCAGGGATGTTCGCCTCCGAGACCGGCGCAGGCGCGAGCTCGGTGGACGACAGTGACAGCCCCGCCGCACCGAACGACGCGCGCGCCTCGGCCTTCCGCCCCGCATTCTCTCTCGCCCGCCGCCACGCGCGGCCCAGCGCCCGCCGGACCACGCCGCACGCGTCGGTCCAGTCCGCCGGCCCCAGTCTAACTCCGTAGTACCCCGCCGCCACGGTCCCGCGGAAGGAGCCCGCGCCTCTCGCCAACACCCTCACGCCCAGGTTGGACTCCGAGTCCTTCTCCGCCATCCGCGCCTCTCCGCACTCGGCCGAGGCCCACTGCGACTCCTCGACTTCGATCCGAACGTCGGCATGCACCGTGCCGGTGTGGCGTCGCGCAAACTCTGCGACTGCGGCGCGCAGATCGCTCTTCACGCGATCGATGTCTTCTATTCGTATCGGCATGAGGACGCCTCGTCTATTCAGGTTGAGAGAAGCAACGGAATCACTCCGGTGCGAGATGGCTTCGTCGCCGAGCCTCCTCGCCATGACGAGGAAGGCCATGCTACATGCCGTGCCATCCGTGGCACGGCGACACCTCATGGCCCCATACCGTCCTCGGCAAGGGGATGTCATTGCGATCCGCCGACTGGCGGAGAAGCCATCTCATGGCTCCGGGGTCCTTCTTGTTAACAATGGACACCGCCTATTCCTCTACCGCAACGGGCTCTCCGTCCGGTGTGCGGATGAACGGCTCAAACTTCTCGTAGAGCTCTCCCAGCTTGCCCAGGTAGTACTCGGTGTTTTCGTCCGGGCGGCGAGGGTCCCATGTGCTCGCGAGCTTGCACGCCTGATGGACCTTGACGTTCCGGCCCGACCCCGTCACGTAGTAGGAGATCTGATCCCCGGCCTGGTAGTGCCGCCCCGCGCTGAGGGCCAGCTCGTACGCGGCCGCAATGTTGCGCTTCTTGGCCCGCACCTTCTCCTGGTAGTTCTGGGGGGCCTCCTGGAGCGTCTCCGTCTTCATGAACAGCCGTACCGGCACCCGGTGTTCCTTGAAACGGGTCCTGAAATCCTCCGTGAGTTGGGCCACCGCGTCCCGCCGGCCGTGAAGGAGCAGGAGAAACATCTCCTCCATCCACTGGCGCTGGAAGAGTTCGATCCCGCGCGAACGGAGGCCCGAGCCTTTCACCAAGAGCTCTTTCTTCTCGTTGAGGAGGGCGTAGTTCTTGATCTTGTAGCTCAGCATCGCCGGGTACCGACCGTCGAGTTCGAGACGAATCCCCTCCGGCAGGGCCGCCTCGATGCCGCGAAGAAGCGCCTCCTGCTCCGCGACCGGCATCTTTTCAGGCGGCACGAAGTAGATCCCATCCGTGTCCACCTCGATCAACCGGCAGCCCGCCTCCTGGAGCCGGGCCATGATGCCCGTGATGGTCTCGCGGCCCCGTTCCGTGACGCGGTTCGCCTGCTCGAAATCGTTGAAGTGGGCCATCTCGAACCCGAGGTAGCCGTAGAACGAATTGATGAGAATCTTGAACGTAGCTTGAAGGGCGTGGGCGTGCCGGCGGTCGGCCGGATCGCGGGCCTCCTGTTCCCGGCGCTTGGCCTGGACGCGGAACTCGCGCAGGTCGCCAAGGAGGCGGGGGAAGACGCCCAACTGGTCCCTCCGCGGCGAGCACTCGAACACGAGCATGAGCGAGGGGTACAGGGACGTGATGTCGCAATGCAACACGCCGCGCGCCACTCCATGGAACAGGATGTCCGTGTACCCGCCCTGGATGGGCTTTGCCGGCTCCGGCAGCGGAACGGAGTACCGGGCCTGAAGGTAGGCCCTGAGAAAGAGCGTGTCGATCTTCGTCGCGTTGCCCCTCAGCATGGTGTTTTGGAAGCTGAGCGGAAAGATCTGCGCCTGCACGAAGTAGCCCGGGAGCAGAATGTCGCTGATCTTGCGCGTCTCCCGAACGTCGTCCAGGTTGTACCGGCGGAGCCGGTCGGGGTCTTCCTTGTAGGCCCTCCCGATATCCTCCGGGGCAAGGTACACGCGGTCCTCTGCCGCCACGCCGAAATGCACCGCCACTTCCTTGAGGCCGAAGCTCTCCAGGTCGCGTGTGGCGATGTCGTAGTGCTGAACCAAGATGAACGTATCCACGATGTGCCGGCCATGCACGTCGAAGCGCGTGTAGCTGATCGCGCGCTCCCCGATCTGCATGCGCGAGGGGTGGCTTTCGAGCGGCCGGCCGCCGCGCCCCCACATGAGCTGAACGCCGTACCGCTTCGCCCTCGCCTGGACGTACGCGAGATCGAACTTGAAGAGGTTGTGCCCCTCGATCACATCCGGATCCTGGGTGCGGATGCACTCGTTCAGTTCCTCGAGCATCTCGGCTTCGGGCTTGTCCCCGAAGATGACGTGCTCCCAGCCGCCGGTCGTGGAGAGGGCGATGGAGATGATCCGATCGCCTTCGCGCTGGGGATTCGGGAACTCGAAGCCCGCTTCGCAGTACGTCTCGATGTCGATCTGGAGGCGCAGCAGGTCCTCGAACTTGAGCTTCTTGAACTGCGTGCGCCCTGTGGCCATGAGGTACTGCTGTACGAGATCCGAGACGTAGAGATAGGGCGCGTCGAGGGCCGCCGGCGAACGGGCCGACTTGCGCTGCAGGTGCTTCTTGAGGTTCTCGAGACTGAGGGCGCTTTTGAGACGGACTCGCCAGCGCAGGGCGTGATCCCCCGCGAACTCGTCCACGGCCACATCCTCCCGGAATCCGCGAAGCAGGTCCCGGTCTGCGAGGAGGACGAAGGGCTCGAAGGCGACGACCTCCGTCTCCACCCGATCTCCTTCGCGGCGGAAGATCTCGACGCGCTCGCCGCCGGGCTCGATCTCGGCGGCTACGATGCCAGGGGTCGGGTCGGCCCCGAAGAGGACGGGGTTTTCATCCCACGATCCCACCTGTCTGCCGGCCATCGGAATTCACGCTAGCCAAGATGCGGGGGCAAGTCAAAGTCCACCCCCGGCGGGAGAGGCACCCATGGGCGGCACTTCAGCTCGTGCGATGCGCCCGGGTTTGACCCCGGGCCGAAGCCTGTCATAATCGGGCCGCACGTGCCGGCGCATCCGCAATCATGACCGAGCAAGCCAACACCCAGGGAGCCGTTCTTCTCGTCGAAGAAGGGGGCCCGATGTGGACCAACATGCGGCGCGCCCTCCAAAAGGACGGCTTTTCCCTGCGCAGCGCGACCACGCTGACCGACGCCCTCGACAATCTGCGAAAAGAGGATTTCGACATCGTCATCACCGGCCTCAGTTTCCGCGACCGCTCCGGGCTGGACGTCCTGCGGCAGATCAAAGAGGCCGCGCCCCTCTCCGAATTGATCGTCCTCACCGATTCCCCCTCGCCGGATCCAAAGTGGGAGGCCCTGAAGCTGGGGGCCTACGACTACCTGACCACGCCGATCGAGGAATTCCAGATACGCGATGTGGCGCGCAAGGCGCTCATGCACCGCAACCTGCGAGTCAATTTCCGGGAGCCCCCCCCCCCGAATGCGGCCGGCCCCTCGACGCCGGCGGAGACCGACCGGCCATCCCCGAGGGGGAGTGCGGGGCGGCCGTCCCCGGCGCAGCCCGCACCGTTCAGTTTCGACCGGGAAGACAGGAAGCTCACCTTCTGGTGGAAAGAGAATGAGGACTTGACACCCGCCCCGACGGCAGGACGAGGTCCCAGCCTGTCCGAGCCCGCCCCCGAGCCTCCACCGGCGCCTCCCCGGCAACTCCAGCGCATGGATGAGAGCCCTGCGGAACCCGAACCCCCTCCCCCCCCCCGGCTCCGGGAGATCCGGCCGCCCGAAGTCCCCGTCTCGTCCCCGTCGGCCCCGCGGCAGGCGGAGACCGAGCCGACCCCACCCCCTCCTCCGGACATGGTCGAGCTCCAGCAGGAATTGGAAGACCGCCGCCATGAGACCGAGCGATTGCGCGAGCGCGTTCTGGAACTCGAACCGCTTCTCAATGAGCGGGACCATCTCAGGGCAGAGGTCGAATCCTTGCGGGCGGCAGCATTGCACTCGCAGCCAGTGGAGGGTATGTCTGCCCCGCCCCCCCCCGAGGCCGAAACGACCGAAGCGTATGCAGTGCCGCCCGTGCCGGCGCCTTCCCTCCGCCACCGCCTCTTCCCGCTCGTCGCAGGCATCTCTCTTCTCTCGATTCTTGGGGCCGCCTATTTCGGCGCGGTTGCCCACCAACGCGAGCGGGAAGCCGATGCCGCGGCCCGCCGTATCAAGGAATTGATGCAGACCACGGCAGCAGCTCCCACGCCGCCCGAATCGCCCCCGCCGGCGGCCGAGCCAACCTTGGAACCGGCCCCCGTGGAGCCTCCCGATGTCCCCGCCACCACGCCCTCCCCCAGCGAGGCACCGGCCACGCCATGGGCCCAAAGACCTCAATCAAGCCCGCTCGGACTGCCCGAAGGACTCGTCATCACCGTCAGGGCAAGCAACCTCCGGGAAGGGCCGGGCATCCACACTCCCCGCACCGCCCGCCTCCCCGCCGGAACCCTCTTGCAGAAACAATTGGAGGAGGATGAGTGGGCTCGCGTCCGATCGGAAGACGGCCGCGAGGGATACATGTGGACACCGAACCTCTCGGACAAGGCCGTGCTCGCCGCAGCCACGGGACCCGTCCCGCCCCAGGCGTTCGAACAGGGTGGTCACTACTACCCTTCGCTCAACGTGCTCATCCGCCCACTGCTCCATGTCACCCTCGAGGATTTCCGATTCCAGGCGGTGTTCATGCGCGGCTCGGAGCCTTGGGAATCGGTCGATCTGAGCCTCGGGGGACAGCCCGGCGCGGACGGGAGTTGGGCCCTCGATCTCCTGTGCCCCCGTGGCATCCCCAAGGAGCAGGCCGGACCGGATTTTCGCGTCGAGGTGCGCGCCTCTTCCGAGGGCGGCCGGCCCGAAACGCTCGCCTCGTTCCCCCTTTTCAGCGCGACTCCCTGAAGCGCTGACGCCACGGCGCACCCGCATCGGTCGGTGCCGCACGTCATTCGCGGGCGCGTGGAGGACCGGCACGGTTGGTCCCCTCACGCTCGCCGTGTGAACATCGCGCCACTGCGGATCGTCCGCTCCATCGGCTCGACGAGGGCCCGAACCTGGCATGCGCCACCACGAATCTCGTACCGCCGTGAACCTGCATCCCTGACGAGATGACGAGAATGGCAGTTCTCAACAGCACCCTGCGGGGCGGCGCCAGGAGGGGACGGGACTTTTCTATGTCAGGACGAGAAACGCCGCCACGGTGTCGTCGCCGAAGCGTCGGATGTCATCGAATCGACGTCTCAAGATTCGCTCAATGTTCTGCGTGGAACAGTTCCCTCGCTGAATCCAGATCACTTTGGGTGGGGCGCCGGTGAGAATGGACCTCGCGTAGAAGTCGGAGTCTTTGGACACGATCACGTAACGTTCTCTCCTGGCAAAATTCCAAACCTCTTCGTCCGTGGCCCGTTCCAGCCGAACATCCCTCACGTGTTTGGAATCCCGGAATGTGTCCCGTAGCTTCTCAACAAGTCCCGGTGACAGATTCTGATCGAACAGGAGCTTCAGGCGGGTAGGCTTGTCAGCTTCCGTTCGCGGTCGGCGGCGAAAGCAAGCACGGCTCGGATGTCTTGCGCCGTCAGGTCCGGAAAGTCTTTGAGAATCTGATCTTCCGTCATGCCGGAGGCAAGGTAATCGAGGATGTCATAAACCGTGATCCGCAGGCCCCGTATGCAGGGCTTGCCCCCCCTCTTCTCAGGCTCGATGGTGATATATTTCCTGAAATCCACGGCTTCCGTTTTCCGTTTCACGAGAATAGGATACGACCACCGGTGCGGGAAAGCAATGATAACAGGGTGGCATTTAGCGGGACCGAAAAACTCCCACCTGAGGAATGGGTAGTGGAGTCACATCAGTGAAAGAGGCCGCAGCCCGAATCAAGATCAACCGGCTCCTTGAAGCCGCGGGCTGGCGATTCTTTCCGGAAGGCAGCGCACCGGCCAACATCCGTTTGGAGCCGAGTGTCACCGTCAACTCGACCGAACTGGATGCGCTCGGGAACGATTTCGAGAAAACCGGGAAGGGCTTCATCGACTTCCTCCTTCTCGACGCCAAGGGCTTCCCGCTCCTGGTTCTGGAAGCCAAAGCAGAGAGCAAGAGCCCGCTCGTCGGCAAGGAGCAGACACGCAAGTACGCCCGTTCCCAGAACTGTCGATTCGTCATCCTCTCAAATGGCAACCTCCACTACTTCTGGGATTTAGAACGCGGCAACCCGTACATCATTACGTCATTCCCATCGCCTGACTCGGTCATCGGCTACCGCAAGGTAACGCCCAACCCGCAACGCCTGATCGATGAACTGGTCGGCGAGGACTACATCGTTCTGACGCAACGGCCGAATTACCAATCAGAGGCAGCCTGGGGCAATGAGGCGGAGCGCCCCGGCTACATCCAGGCGAACAAGCTGCGCTTTCTGCGTCCGTACCAACTCAAAGCGATCCACGCCCTGCAACGCGCGGTCCGAGAGGGGAAGGATCGCTTTCTGTTCGAGATGGCCACCGGCACCGGCAAGACCCTCACCGCGGGAGCCGTCATCAGGCTCTTCCTCCGATCTGGAAACGCCCACCGCGTGCTCTTTCTGGTGGACCGCCTCGAACTGGAGGATCAGGCCGGCAAGAAGGCCGACTCCCCTCTGCTGCTGTTGGCCGCCGATTTCAAAACGGTGATCTACAAGGAGAACCGGGACGACTGGCGCCGCGCGGAAATCGTCGTCACCACCGTCCAATCCCTTCTCTTCAACAACAAGTACCAGCGGCTGTTCTCCCCGACCGACTTCGACCTGGTCATCTCGGACGAAGCACACCGGTCCATCGGCGGCAACGCCCGTGCGGTCTTCGATTATTTCATCGGCTACAAGCTGGGGCTCACCGCCACGCCGCGTGACTACCTCAAGCGGTTCGATAAGAGCAATCCGTCCACCCGCGATCCGCGCGAAGCCGAACGCCGCCTACTGCTGGATACCTACCGCACCTTCGGTTGCAATAACAGCCAGCCGACCTACCGATACTCGCTGCTGGATGGCGTAAAGGACGGTTATCTGATCAATCCCACGGTTGTGGATGCCCGCACCGAGGTCACCACTGAGCTGCTCTCTGAAGAGGGTTTCGTGGTCACATTCACCGATGACCAAGGCGATGATCAACAGGAAGCCTTCAAGCAGCGCGAGTTCGAAAAACGATTCTTCTCCGATGCCACGAACCAGCTCTTCTGCAAGACGTTCCTCGAAAATGCGCTGCGCGATCCCATTAGCGGCGAGATCGGCAAGTCGATCATCTTCGCCGTCAGCCAGAACCACGCTGCCAAGCTGGCGCAGATCCTCAATCAGATGGCCGACCGCATGTTTCCCGGCAAGTATCAGTCGGACTTCGCTGTCCAAGTCACTTCACAGATTCCCGATGCCCAGCAGTTCACCATCAACTTCGCCAACAACAACCTGCTTGGCTCGGCCAACTTCCTGCCCGCTTACAAGACCAGTAAGGCGCGGGTGTGTGTGACCGTTGGCATGATGACCACCGGGTATGATTGCACGGATATCCTGAACCTCGGCCTCTTCCGTCCCATCTTCTCGCCGACGGATTTTATTCAGATCAAAGGGCGTGGCACCCGCAAGCACAACTTCCTGGAGCAACTGTTCGACGACAATCTCAAGGACAGCGTCCGGAACCCCGACAAGACGGCATTCAAGCTCTTCGACTTCTTTGCGAACTGCGAATACTTCGAGGAGAAGTACAACTACGACGAGGTCATCGAGCTCCCCCCGCCCAAAGGAACTGGCGGCGGTGGAGGTGGAGGCCCCGTGGTTGTGGGCGGCACTTACGAGCACCTGGGCGCCGACATCCTTTCCGAAATCAGGGAAGAGCCCATTGGGCTTGAGGGTATGAAGATCGACCGCATGTTCTTCGAGAAATTCGAAGACACCGTGCGCAAGAACGACTTCATCGCCAAGGCCGTCGAGACCGGGCAGTGGGATCGCGTGATCGACTATGTAAACCGTGAAGTTTTCGACAAACCCGAGGAATACTACACCCTCGACAAACTGCGCAAAGCCGCCGTCGTAGACCGCCGTCTAACCCTGCGGGAGATCCTGGCAAAGATCTTCGGCCTGATTCCGCGCTTCAAGTCCAAGGACGAACTGCTCGAAGAGGAGTTCGCCAAATTCGTCGCCGATTACAAGCCGGACGAGGCCACCGCCATCCCAGCCATCAAGACCTACTTCAAGGCCTACATCACCAGCGACCGGGTGCGCCACATCATCGAGAGCCGGCAATTCACGGAACTGGCTACCAACCCCGTGTTTTCCACGCGCGATTTCAAGGCGGTGCCGAAGAAGTACCGCTCGCTCGTCCCGGAATACGTCAAGGACTACGTCTCGCTGAACCAGTTTGCAGCGTAGAAGACGAGATGGCGAAGATCAGACCCAGTGGAGGCTACCGCGACCTGCGCAGTTTTCAGATTGCGACCATTATCTACGACGCCACCTACTGGTTCTGCGAGCGCATCCTGGAACCGCGGTCTCGGATGAGCGACCAAATGGTGCAGGCGGCGCGCAGCGGACGGCAGAATATCGCCGAAGGCAGCCGCGCATCCGCCACCTCGTCCCAAACCGAACTCCGGCTGATGAACGTCGCCCGCTCCAGCCTGGAAGAACTCCTCCTGGACTACGAGGATTTTCTGCGGCACCGGCGGCTGCGAATATGGGCGCCGGATTCAGCGGAGGCTACGGCGGTGCGGAAGATTGGCCAACAGCATCCGACGGATCCGTCTGGTCTGACGGATGAGCAGCGCTACGCGCTCTACGCCCCCTGGCTTGATCACGAAGACCCGGCCATTCGCGCGAATGCCTTGCTCTGCCTCATCCACCAGGCAAACTACCTGCTGGACAAGCAAATTGTGGCACTGGAAGCGCAGTTCATTCAGGAGGGCGGATACAGCGAGCAATTGGCCACCGCGCGCTTGGAGGAGCGGCGGCGGCGGAAGAAGGCTGATGATCCGTCCGATCCGTCGGATCCGACCGATCCGAATGATCTCATTCCCCCATGCCCCAAATGCGGCAAACCCATGGCCCTGCGCACCGCTCAAAAGGGCAAAAGCGCAGGCAAGCGGTTCTGGGGCTGCTCCGGCTACCCCGAGTGCAAGGGAATCGTGGATTTCTAGATGATCCTTCAGATCCGACTGATCCGTCGGATCACATAGGAAAAAACCATGCTCGACACCGATACCAAACGCCGCATAGACACCGCCCGCGACATCCTCGTGGGGAAGGTGCCAGACCCCAAGAGCCAGGTCGAACAGATCACCATTGCCCTCATCTACAAGTTCATGGACGACATGGACGCCGAGTCCGAAGAGCTGGGTGGCCACCGCAAGTTCTTCGCCGACGGCTTCGCCCGCTACGGATGGGCCAAGCTGATGCGATCGGGCCTGGGCGGGCACGAGACCCTGAACCTCTACGCAGAGGCCATCGCCAAGATGCCGGAGAACCCCGGAATCCCGCCGCTCTTCCGCGACATCTTCAAAAACGCCTACTTGCCGTATCGCGACCCGGAGACCCTGCGCGCCTTCCTGAAGATCATCGACGAGTTCGAGTACGACCACTCCGAACGCCTGGGCGACGCCTTCGAATACCTGCTCTCCGTGCTCGGCTCGCAGGGCGATGCCGGACAGTTCCGCACGCCACGCCACATCATCGACTTCATCGTCGCCATCATCGACCCGAAGAAGCACGAGACCGTGCTCGATCCTGCTTGCGGCACCGCGGGGTTCTTGATTTCAAGCTACAAACACATCCTGCGTGCCCACGATCCGTCGGATCTGTCGAATCCGTCCGTGAAGCCGCTTACCCCTGATGAACGCGGACGGCTGGCCGCCAACTTCAAGGGCTACGACATCTCCCCCGACATGGTGCGCCTTTCGCTGGTGAACCTGTATCTGCACGGCTTCACCGACCCGCATATCTTCGAGTACGATACGCTCACCTCGCAGGACAAATGGAACGAATACGCCGACGTGATTCTGGCGAACCCGCCGTTCATGTCGCCGAAGGGCGGCATCAAGCCGCACAACCGCTTCTCGGTGCAGAGCAAGCGCAGCGAAGTGCTGTTCGTGGACTACATGGCTGAGCACCTGACGCCCGGTGGCCGTGCCGGCATCATCGTGCCCGAGGGCATCATCTTCCAGAGCCAGACCGCCTACACCCAACTGCGCAAAATGCTGGTGGAGGAGTACCTCGTCGCGGTCGTGTCGCTGCCCGCCGGTGTGTTCAATCCGTATTCGGGCGTCAAGACTTCGATCCTCATCCTCGACAAGTCGCTGGCTAAGAAGACCAACACCATCGCATTCTTCAAGATCGAGAACGACGGCTTCGGCTTGGGCGCCCAGCGCCGGCCCGTAATCGGGAGCCAATTGCCGTCATCCGCCCTCGCCCTCAAGCGTTGGCTCCAAGGGGCCGCGGGCGATCCGTCGGATCCGCCAGATTCGTCCCATTTCCTCGTGGTGCCGAAAGAGAAGATCGCCGCGAATGGCGATTACAACCTGAGCGGAGAGCGGTATCGGGAGGGAGCGGTATCAGAGACCGTATACCCGCTTGTGCCAGTTGGGCGATTCATGAAGGATAGTGTGAAGACCGTTGATCCTCGGGCCACTCCCGACGAGATGTTCGAACTTTGGAGCATCCCTGCGTTCGACGCCGGCAAGCCAGAGTTGCTTCGCGGCGGAGCAGTCGGCTCTCAAAAGAAAGTGGTCGCTCCTGGCGACGTCCTCCTGTCCCGCATCATCCCTCACATTCGCCGTGCATGGATCGTTAGGCAGAATGCAGATGGTCGGAGACAAGTTGCTTCGACGGAGTGGATTGTCTTTTCAAGCGATGAAGTTCTGCCCGGATTCCTCCGGTAAGTTCTCGTCTCGGACTTCTTCCATGCGTCGTTCATGCAGACGATTACTGGCGTTGGCGGTTCACTCTCTCGCGCAAATCCGGCGGCGGTGGGGGACATTCACATCCCCCTGCCACCCCTCGACGTGCAGAAGGAGATCGTGGCGGAGATCAATGGCTACCAGAAAGTCATCGACGGCGCCCGCGCCATCCTCGACCACTACCGCCCCCACATCCCCATCCACCCCGACTGGCCGATGGTGGAGTTGGGCGAAGTCTGTGAGGCAATAATGACCGGCCCATTCGGCAACGCACTTCACCAGAGCGATTACGTCGAAGACGGCATCCCCGTCATCAATCCACAGAACATCGTCGATGGAACGATCAGATGTGATGGCGTGAAAATGGTCTCCCCAGCTACCAGAGACCGCCTGAAGGAGTTCATCGTTCGCGAAAATGACATCGTCATCGGTCGACGTGGCGAAATGGGGCGATGCGCCGTTGTCCCCACAGAGATGAACGGCTGGCTCTGTGGCACAGGCTCCTTCGTAATTCGGTTGAAGGAGGAAAGCGATGTGCGATTCGCGTGCTTTCAGATCGCGTCTCCGCGGGTGAAAGCCTACCTCGAAGAGCAAGCCGTTGGTGTCACGCTGAAGAATCTGAATCAGGGCATCCTATCCGCCCTCAAGATCCCCCTCCCGTCCCTCGCCACGCAGCGAGCCATCGTCGCCGAGATCGAGGCCGAGCAGGCGCTCGTCGCCGCCAACCGCGAACTGATTGCCCGCTTCGAGAAGAAGATCCAGGCCACCCTCGCCCGCGTCTGGGGCGAAGACGTACATCTTTCCATCAGTGGCGCGAAAGAAAGTGACAGCACCGGAGAAATGTCCAGATGAGCAACGTCAACATAAAACGCGCAGTCGAGAACATCCGGGCCAATACCACGGTTTACACGCCGGTCGTCGAAATGATCGTCAACGCTATCCAGGCCATTGACGAATCCGGCAGGACGGATGGAAGAGTTTCGATCCGCGCACAGCGGAGCAGCCAGACCGAGCTGGATGACAGTCTTCCGGAGATCAGTAGCTTTGAAGTCGAGGACAACGGCATCGGGTTCACGGACGTACACCGCAACTCCTTCGACACGCTCTATACCGATCTCTGGATCAAGGAAGGCGGCAAAGGCTTTGGCCGGTTAACCGGCCTCAAGTACTTCGAGGACCTTCACGTCAAAAGCGTCTATCGGGACGGGAGCGGCTTGAAGGCCCGCAGTGTTTCCATGGGCAAGGACAACGACATCATCGTCCGTGAAAAGGTGACGGCGAGTGAGAAACAGGAACCCGGCACGGTGGTGACCCTAAGTGTCTTGAAGAAGGGGCGCTCCTTTGACAAGACACTTCAGACGATTGGCAGAAACCTAGTCGAGCGGCTACTTCCGTATTTCATCACGCAGGACTACGTGTGCCCGGAGATCGTACTCTCGGAACATGACGGGAGCGATGCCATCCGCCTGAACGACTTTGTCAGCAATGAGTTGTCCGCCACGATCCGGGAAATCGCGGTTGAAAGAAAACGCTTCACCCTGAAGGCATTAGACACCGAAGAAGAGTTTCTGGTCCGAGTCTTCAAGCTCTATGCCCCGAGGAGCCACAAGAGTAGGATCGGTCTCGTCGCGCACAAGAGGGAAGTTGCCGGCTCCGCGATCCACAAGTACATCCCGGAGTTCGAGGATGAGTTCTATGAAAAGGACAGCCACGGCGAGATCGACCGCGAGCGCAACTACATCATCAAAGCCTATGTGTTCGGTCCGTACCTCGACCTTAACGTGTCACTGGAGCGCGGCGGATTCGAGTTCCAGATGGAAAGCGACCTCATTCTGGGGATAGCCCAGGCCGAGATCGAGCGGGATGCCGCGGCGATCGCCAAAGAGGCAGTGGGTGCTGACATCACCCTCCGGCAGGAAAAGAAAAAGGAGCGCGTCCAGTCGTACGTGGACGAGGAAGCGCCGTGGCACAAGGCGATGCTGGAGAAGATCGACCTGAGCGGGATGCCATACAACCCGACGAACGAAGAGATTGAAACCCGGTTGCAGAAGGAGAAGTTCGCGCAGGAAACCGAGATCAAGAGAGATGTCGCCAAGCTGCTTGCAGAGAGCAATTTCGATAACGTGAAAGAGAGCGTTCTGGAGATAGTCAGCAAAATCTCGGGCACCAGCAAGAACGACCTGATTCACTACATCGCGCTTCGGCGAACAATCATCGACATCTTCGGGAAGAGCCTTGAAGTGAATGATACGGGCGCGTATGCATCCGAGGGCGTGGTTCACGACATCATCTTTCCGCGCAAGGGCGACACGGAGGTTACTTCCTTCGATAACCACAATCTTTGGATCGTGGATGAGCGACTGAACTTCACTACCTACGTCTCCTCCGACGGGCCGCTAGACGGCAAGAACAACGAGCGCCCGGACCTACTGGTTTACAACAAGCGCGTTCTCTTTCGCGGGGACAATGAAGCGAGCAACCCAATCACAATTTTCGAGTTCAAGAAGCCGCAGCGGGACGACTTCGCCAATCCGTCCTCTGAGGAAGACCCGATCCAACAGATCGTGCGTTACGTCAATAGTATCCGCGACGGGAAATACAAGACTCCCGAAGGGCGCAAGATGCTGGTCGCCGAAAACACCCCGTTCTACGGATATGTCGTCTGCGACCTGACGCACAAGGTCGAATCGTGGCTTGAGCGCGAAAAGGATTTCAAGCCAATGCCTGACCGGCTGGGCTGGTTTCAGTGGATGGGCAACATCAATCTGTATGTCGAGGTCATCAGTTGGGACAAGGTTCTGAAGGACGCGAAGATGCGAAATCAGATTTTCTTCCAGAAGCTCGGAATCTAGTGATAGTCATGGAAAATGCCGCCCAACTGGGCAACTACCTGCCGATCTCATGTAAGAGCCCGAAGGAGCAGGAGTACATTGCCTTCCTGTGGGATGCCTTCGAGACGAACTACGCCCACGGCAAGTATCAGTTTGCCTTCCTCGCCTATCACATGCTCACGATGAGCTTCGTCTACTTCAACATCTGGCAGATCAGGCAGACGGAACCCAAGGACTTCGCGAAGGGCCTCATCGGCTTCGGCAAGGACATCGAGAAGAACCTGCTTGAAGCGACATCGCCCTTCGTCTTCAGCTCCGTGAACGAGCGCAGTATCCTGCGCTTCCTCAAGCTCATTGGTTGCGACAACGACAAGATCGGCACTTACGCCAAGTTGGTAGACGACCGCAATGACACCGCCCACCCCAACGGCAACATCTTCTTCAGCACCCAGAAGGCGCTCGACACCAAGATCACCGAGATCCTGCGCGTCGTGGACGAGCGGAGCCTGTCAATGAAAATGAGACAGCCCATGTTCGAGTTTAGTGTTGTGCCTCCTCGTGGCGACGGGCCTGAGTCTTGGGTGGGTTGATCCACACCTGGGTGGGCGGGGCCGAGGGCTGTGGCACGCCGGCGGGGAAGCGTTCCGGGTGTGCGGCGTAGGCCGCGACGAGCGCGGTGGCGCGGGCTGCCAGGCGCTCGGTGACGCAGCCGTGGTGGACGTCCTCGGGCGTGAGGAGCCCGAGCCCTGCGTGGTGG